>CAYUJU010000044.1:0-21165 GCA_964445115.1 uncultured Methylobacillus sp.
ACAGCTCCTCGGTAATGAAGGGGATGACCGGATGAGCGAGACGCAGGGTTTCCTCCAGCACCCGGACCAGGGTGCGGCGGGTGGCGCGCTTCGCCGCATCGGAGCCATTGGCGATCTGGGTCTTGGCCAATTCGACATACCAGTCGCAATACTCGTCCCAGACGAATTCGTAGATGGCGCGGGCGATCTGGTCGAAGCGGTACTGGTTGAAGCCGTCGTGCACGGCCGCCTTGGCGGTTTCCAGGCGCGACAGGATCCAGCGGTCGACAAAGCTGTATTCCAGCGGCAGCGCCTCGTCGAGGCCGGTATCCTGGCCTTCGCAGTTCATCAGCACGAAGCGGGTGGCGTTCCACAGCTTGTTGCAGAAGTTGCGATAGCCCTCGCAACGGTGCATGTCGAACTTGATGTCGCGGCCGGGACTAGCGAGGCTGGCGAAGGTAAAACGCAAGGCATCGGTGCCGAACGCCGGAATACCTTCCGGGAATTCCTTGCGCGTGCGCTTCTCGATCTGCTCGGCCTGCTTCGGGTTCATCAGGCCGGTGGTGCGCTTCTGCACCAGCAATTCGAGGTCGATGCCGTCGATCAGGTCGATCGGGTCCAGCACGTTGCCCTTGGACTTGGACATCTTCTGGCCTTCGGCATCGCGGATCAGGCCGTGCACGTACACGTCCTTGAACGGGATCTTGCCGGTAATGTGCTTGGTCATCATGACCATGCGCGCCACCCAGAAGAAGATGATGTCAAAGCCGGTCACCAGCACGGTGGAGGGCAGGAACAGATCCAATGCAGGATTCGACTTGGCCGGCCATTCCGGCGTCCAGTCCAGCGTGGAGAACGGCCACAGCGCTGAGGAATACCAGGTGTCGAGCACGTCCTCGTCGCGGGTCAGCGGGCCGGCATAGCCTTCTTCGTCGGCCAGATTGCGGGCTTCTTCCTCGCTGTGCGCAACGAACACCTCACCGTTGACGCCGTACCAGGCAGGAATCTGGTGGCCCCACCACAACTGGCGGGAAATACACCAGTCCTGGATGTTGTTCAGCCATTGGTTATAGGTGTTCACCCAGTTTTCCGGATGGAACTTGATCTCGCCGTTGGCGACCACTTCCAGTGCCTGCTCGGTGATGCTCTTGCCATCTTTGCCCGGCTTGCTCATGGCCACGAACCACTGGTCAGTCAGCATCGGTTCGATCACCACGCCGGTGCGGTCACCGCGCGGCACCTTGAGATTGTGCTTGTCGATCTTGACCAGCAGGCCCTGCGCCTCGAGGTCGGCGACAATCGCCTTGCGTGCCTCGAAACGGTCCATGCCCTGGTATTTTTCCGGGGCATGGTGGTTGATCTTGGCATCCAGCGTGAGGATGGAAATCAGCGGCAATTGGTGGCGCTGGCCCACGGCATAGTCGTTGAAGTCGTGCGCCGGGGTCACCTTGACCACGCCGGTGCCGAACTCGCGATCGACATAGTCATCGGCGATGATCGGGATCTCACGATCCGTCAGCGGCAGGCTGACCATCTTGCCGATCAGGTGCGCATAGCGCTCGTCTTCCGGGTGCACCATGACGGCGGTATCGCCCAGCATGGTTTCCGGGCGGGTGGTCGCCACCACCAGGCTGTCCGAGCCATCCGCCAAGCTATAGCGGATGTGCCACATGGAACCGTCTTCTTCCTCGCTCACCACCTCCAGGTCGGATACCGCGGTGTGCAGCTTCGGGTCCCAGTTCACCAGACGCTTGCCACGGTAAATCAAGCCTTCGCGGTAAAGGCGAACGAAGGTCTCGGTGACGACCTTGTTCAGGCCAGCATCCATGGTGAAGCGCTCTCGACTCCAGTCCGGCGACGTACCGAGGCGGCGCATCTGGCGGGTAATGGTGGAACCGGAATGCTCTTTCCACTCCCAGACCTTTTCCAGGAATTTCTCGCGGCCGAGGTCGTGGCGCGAGAGGCCCTGCGCATCCAGCTGGCGCTCAACCACGATCTGCGTCGCGATACCGGCGTGGTCGGTGCCCGGCTGCCACAGCGTGTTGGCACCGCGCATCCGGTGGTAACGGGTCAGCGCATCCATGATGGTCTGGTTGAAACCATGGCCCATGTGCAGCGTACCGGTCACGTTGGGAGGTGGCAGCAGGATGCAGAAGTTGTCGGATTTGTCGGTATCGAGACCGGCGGCAAAGTAGCCCTTGTCCTCCCAGAAGGAGTACCAGCGGGCTTCTATGTTCTTGGGTTCAAATGATTTATCGAGTTCGCTCATGGGGCGGGATTTTATCACAGCCCCACCTTGAGATATCCGCTTGCGTACTAGCTTGCGGCAGTCGCGACCGCACCCATCAGGGTGGCGACCATGAGGGCGAAATGCACCCTCAGCCAGAATTGGTAGTGATTCCGCAGTTCCTGCGGGGCGATACCGGAAATCAGAAACTTTCGATTCCCCGAGGGCTGGCGGATCACGTGCACTTGCTTACCGATAGTATCATGCCTGGCGGTCACCTCGACATGCGCAGCCTGCCGTGCCGACTCCCACTCCTGCAGGTCTATCCTGCCATTCCGGTCGAAGTCGAATCTGGAAAGATGCCGTGCAAAATTACCCTTCCATTCAGCCAGCAAATCCCCTACATCGCTTTTGATCCGTGACGGCAAGTGCACATCGTGATGCACATCCAACTCACCCAGCACATACACCTGCTGCCCGGCCCGCAGCACATCCTCAATATATCGATGCCCGTTCTGCTCCATCACATGGCGCTCTGCAGCAATAACCTCCGCCCCTTCGGGATCGACTTCGCAATATCCCGAAGTATCCTGCAATCCAAACCGGTGAAAACTGCAACGATAATCCTGCAAGTTCCAGATCCCCCCTTCGGTGCGCGCGTACACCCAATAGCGGTACCAGACAGACGGAATTTTGCGGATAGGGCTGTTCAGGGCCAGCAGGCTCACCGATTTCCCCAGCAGCTCGACGTAACCCTGCGCCGCAGAATCGATGTTGGAAACCGGCACTTCTGAAATCGCCTGCATGCGCCCGAGGTTGAATACCCACGCCATCAAGGCCGTCAGGCACATGATGGAAAAACAGAATATCCAATACTCACGCGCCAGAAAGTGAAGCGAAACAGCCAAGCCGACGTACAGACACAAGGCCCCGGGATTGACGTAATAAGTCGTCAGTCGACGCATCCTTACAGCAATCAGGATCAGGGATAAGAGAATTCAAGACTGCCCGAACCGGGCAGAAATATCCACATCCTTGAGTTCTTCAGCCGAAAACTTCAGCAAGTCCATTTCGAGAAACCCCAAGAGGCGCGCCACGATCAGATCAGGAAACTCATTCACCCGGACGTTATTGATATTCACACTGTCATTATAAAATTCACGTCGGTCGGCAATCTGGTTTTCGAGATGACTGATACGCTGCTGGATATCCTTGAAGTGCTGATCGGCTTTCAGTTCAGGATAACTCTCGGCCACGGCAAAAATGTGCCCTAGGCCCGTTCTCAACATCCCTTCGGCAGCCCAAGGGCAGCCACGTCGTGTGCGGCCTGCGCCGACTGCACCCCGGCCCGCGCCTGAATCACTTTCTCCAAAGTCGCCTGCTCATGTTTCATGTACTGTTTACAGGTATCCACCAGCTTGGGCAGTTCATCGTGCCGCTGCTTCAGAAGCACATCGATGTTCGACCAGGCTTTCTCGACGTTATGCCGAATGCTGACCAGACTGTTGTAAGTCATGATCACATAAATGGCCACGATACCGATGACGGCAAGTCCCAGCATGCTAATCATAATGCGTAGCCCCACATGAAGAATTGAACCAAGTGTAAGTTAGAGAAATCGCTACGGCAATGCCGGTATACGCTTTTTCTGCTAGCATGACTTTGTATCAATGACCTCGGGGTTTGTATGCCTTCTCCACTCTGGCTGTGGGCTATTCTTGGCCTGGTGTTACTGAGTATCGAACTCTTGACCGGCACCTTCTACATCCTGTGGTTCGGAATTGCAGCGCTGTGCGTCGCGCTGATGCTGGGCCTGCACCCGGATGCCTCGTTGTCGGTACAACTGCTGGCCTTCTCGGTCCTCTCTCTCACTACCTTGGCGATCTGGCGGACCCGCTATCGCCAGGCGCGGCCTGGTTCCCAGGTCGGTCAATCGCGTGATGACACTATCGGCAAAGTCGGCAAAGTGACGCAAGCCGTCTCGGCGAGCCAGCAAGGCATGATCCGCTTCACCGTTCCCGTCATGAGCAGCCGCGAGTGGATAATCCTCGCGGACGATGCTATCGCCGTCGACGAAGATGCCGAGGTCATCGGCATCGAAGGTAACTACCTGCGCGTCAAACGCGCCCAACACTCCTAACCTTTCACACAGGAAATCACCATGCCATCGTTTCTGATCGTATTGCTCTTCCCGCTGGCCGTTGCCCTTTGGCTCGGCATCCGCATCGTGCCGCAAGGCGAAGAATGGGTCGTAGAGCGCCTCGGCCGCTTCAGCAGCGTATTGCTGCCCGGCCTCAACATCATCATCCCGTTCATGGACCAGGTGCGTTACAAGGTCACCACCAAGGACATCATCCTCGACGTGCCAGAGCAGGAAGTGATCACCAAGGACAACGCCGTCATCCTGGCCAACGCCATCGCCTTCATCAAGGTCAGCAACATCGAGCGCGCCGTGTATGGCATTGAAAATTTCCGTGAGGCCATGCGCAACATGGTCCAGACCAGCCTGCGTTCGATTATTGGTGGCATGGAGCTGAACAGCGCCCTGTCCTCCCGCGAGCAGATCAAGGCCGCCCTCAAGAGCGCCATCGCCGATGAGGCGGTCGATTGGGGCCTGACGGTGAAGTCGGTCGAAATTCAGGATATCAAGCCCTCCCCCAACATGCAGAAGGCCATGGAAATGCAAGCCTCCGCCGAGCGCGAACGCGTGGCACTGGTGACCCGCTCGGAAGGGGAAAAGCAGGCCATCATCCTGAACGCCGAAGCCCGGCTGGAAGCCGCCCGCAAGGATGCTGAAGCACAGGAAGTCGCTGCAAAAGCCTCTGCAGAAGCCATGCGCTTGATCGGTGATGCGGTCAAGGACAGCAATTCGTCAGCCACCTTCCTGCTGGGAGATCGCTACATCCAGGCGATGCAGAAGCTATCCGAATCCGAGAACAGCAAGGTCGTGGTCCTGCCGGGCGACTTGGTCGGCGCGGTCAAGACGATGTTGGGTGGGAAGTAACGCGAAGCGGCGGCGCGGCACTCAGGCGCGGGTGCCGCACACCTTGCACGAGGCGTCACGCGTCAATCTGATCGTGCGCCACTCCATCGCGAGCACATCCAGCAACAGCAGTCGCCCCTGTAACGTCTGACCGATACCCAGCAGCACCTTCATCGCTTCGGCCGCCTGCGTTGTCCCGATCATGCCCACCAGCGGGGCGAAAACCCCGAATTCGGCGCAACGCATTTCACCCACCCCGTCTTCAGCGGAAGAGTCCGGGAACAGGCAGTGATAGCAAGGACTCACCTCATGCCGCATATCAAAGACGGAGACCTGCCCTTCGAACCCAATCGCCGCGCCTGACACCAGCGGCTTTTTCAGCGAAACACAAATCTGGTTGAGCGCGTAACGCGTCGCAAAATTGTCGCTGCAATCGATCACTACGTCGGCCTCACGGGCCAGCGCGGTGAATTCTTCGACACTGGATTTCTGCTGGATAGGTACCACCGTGACTTCCGGGTTGATCGCGGCAAGTGCGCGCTGCGCAGATACTGCCTTGTTCACCCCCAGCGATGCCGTACTGTGGATCACCTGCCGCTGCAGATTGGTGAGTTCCACCTGATCGAAATCGCAGATCGTGAGTTTTCCTACCCCCCCCGCGCCGAGGTACAGGGCCACCGGCGACCCCAAGCCACCCGCCCCCACGATCAGCGCGTGGGACTGGGCGAGTTTCTCCTGACCTTCATACGCGATTTGCGGCAGGAGGATATGGCGGCTATACCGAAGAAGTTGCTGGTCGTTCATGATTCACATGGCATGGGTTAGGTTGCAAAATCTCTAATCAATCCCGCATTCTTGCTTCAGTGTTGCGGCCAAGTCGCGGTTCGGCAGATGACGCATGCCCTGTCGGACGACGGAATACAGCATGTCATCCCGCGCTTTCGCAGCCTCGGCAGCCAGGATCAATGTCCCCGGATTCTGTTCCAGCAGATACTCGGCCAGCGCGCCTGCCTGCTGCAAATCCTTGCGCCCCTTTTCGGCCTGACCAACGGCACGCAGTTGCGAAACTGCCAGTTTGTGCACCACAAACCTTGCCGGGTCGGGCACGTTGACCAACATACCCGCGCCGTACAGGACCGCCGCCTCGACCCCGCCACCCTCGATCAAATAATCCATGAACTCCAGCGGCTGCGCATGGATGCCGAATCGCTCCAGTGGCACAGGCGACTTGTCCAGCGCATTCAGCTTTGACGTGAGAAATTCGATCTTGAATCCATCCGGGGCAATCATTTCGTAAGGGGGCACCCACGGATTGATCTGGCGAGGTTCGACCATATCCGGTGCGGCCTCGGCAATGTCCCCACGAATGTCACGGACGAACCCGATTTCGATGGATCGGTCATATGCCACGTCCATATCCTCGGTTCGCCGCATGGCACTGTCAAACACGACACCCAGCAAATTCCCGTAACACGCAAACGCATAAGAGCCCACCAGCATGCCCCCCGCCTCGAATACGCCGGCATCCGTCAGCTTCTCGATAATCCTGGCCGGGCGCCCTTTTTCCATATTGCCGCCACCCGAGGTGATCATCGCCACCAGCCTTTTTCTCTCCGACAAGATCGCGGCATAACTTTCCTGCTGGCGAGAGACCTCATCTACCAACGCCAGCGTCTCGGCAGAATCCGGCCCCAGGTAACGCTGCCGGCGCGCGCCGGAAACATCCGTGTACTGGCAATACCAGTAACTCTTGCCGTTCACGCTCTTTTGCGTAAACCCGACCTTGCCCAACCGCGCCAAGCGGCTATCGCGCAGCTTCTGCAGCAGCGTCGAATATGCGGTTTGCGTGGTTTCGGGAAGAAATTCCATTTTTATACTCAATAAATAATTTTGTGAGTATAACTTGCTTCTTCAAAAAATTATTGTCGAAAATTAGGGCAGGCTGCTGACTGCATTAGCGCATTGTTAAAATGCTTCACGGCAGCTGGCTAGCTGCGACCATGCGACCGATAAGCAAGGAATTGGAGAGCCAGATCATCTGGTCATCAAACTCACCGTTTGCCGCGCCCGCAGATACCGATTCATGATAAACAAACACACTATCGTTGTTGGCGCTATTGGGATTGGGATTTTGTGCCTCATCATTGCCAGCTCCACCAGTAGCCCCGTTTTTACCCGTCGAGTAAATCACTGCCGGCGCAGAGGCAGTCAAGGGGATTGCAGCGCCACAATTCGCCACATTAACCCCTGCGCTGGTGTTGCAGACATGCAGATTCGGATTCAGAACACTGATACCGGTGTTCTTCATGCCATTCTGCGTGGTGTAGGATCTTGTATTACTCTGGGTGACCGCATAATGGATACGGTTGCCCCATCCGTCCACGGCGTAGCCATTTGCATCCACACGGCTTAATCCCAATGTCACCGCCGGGACAAACCCATTATTGAAATTTGAACATAGGCCGTTTGCGGCACTTCCCCCAACGTCAAAGCTTTCCACACCATTTGAAGCGGCACTGGCCGGGCAAGGTAACCGCCCGTATGTGATGGCATACCCAATCAGCGCTTCCTGAATATCTCCAAGACTCTTTCTGGTTTCGATGAGTCGCTGCTGATCCATCTGGGCCGACAACGGCACCATTAAGGCCCCCAGCATCAGGCCGACGATGACCAACACCACGGCCAACTCGACCAGGGTGAAACCTTGAGAACATCCCTTCACGGATTGCATATCCATAAATTCACGGCGCCGCACAGGTGGCATCAATCGTCATATTCTGTCGAATACAAACTAGGACATCATTCACATTCAATTTGGTGAAATCGCCCTTCCCCGTATTGTTTGCAACTTCAACAGCATTTCCTGACTCCAGAAAATTTTCCGGGTTCGCCTTTTCAAGATCCGTTTCACGCACCTGCCCAGCCAGCTTTTTACCAGAGAATATCAAGATAGCCGCATAGGGACCAATTCCATCCACAGTTACACAGTTACCTGCGCACACCTGAGGTATTGATATCGCATCTGGGGCAAAGTCCTTACTCACAGCATAAAATACATCATTTTTCCAACTGCTCCACCAATCTGGCCATTCTGCACAATATTTCATTTTTTGTTTTTTTGATGCTGCCCCACTATCCCAGTTATGAACCGGAACAGCAGAGGTCGAACTTTCGATTTTATACGGCATGCGTCCAGTATATTTGGTCACGTCGTCGTCAAAAGACAAATCGGCATTGTAATCACCCAAAATCACCGGGGCTGGCCAAGGCAACCGTTTATCGTTAACTGTAGAGTTATTCTGACTATACTCAATTAAACAGGCGGCTATTTCTTGGAGGGTTGTTGTTGCCTGCATTCGCTTATCAATATTGCCAAACAATTCAGTGCTACTGATAGCTAATAGTCTGTCGTTAAATGTACCCGTAATTTTTCCAGTAATAAAATCGTTACCGTTATTACTACCCGTTGCATTATTGAACTGGTTGGCACCAGCAACAATCGTATCGAGATAGTTCTGTGGCTTCTTAGCATCATCGATATTCGCTGCTGGATTAGGGTTTACGTCAACCCCATCTTGTCTACTTTGACCTGCCAACGGGGGGCCTGGCGAAAACACAATCGCAACCAACTGACTGAGAATTGGCAAAGGTGGTGTTAGCGGATTTAAAGGGACTGGACTCGGGTCACCACATCCATTCTCAGAACAAACGAACAATGTACCTTTTGTGTTATCACTGTTTATTAATGCAGCGGACGGCACATTGGCAAAGTTTGCTGAAACCACATACCAGAGTCTTTCGCCATTTCCATCACGTATATCGTCAAGACCAAGTGTCTTCCACGGCAGTCTACCGATGTTGCTGAAACAGGAAATATCCCCGTTTGGATTTGCTGATCCATCATTATTTGTGTCTGGGCAGGGAAAAGCCCCTGGCCGTTTGTAACTACTTGCGTAACCCAAAAGTGCAGCCTTCGCCTCAGACAGCGCAAATGCCGTCCTCTTATCATGCTCAATCTTGATCTGGTTCGCATCCATCGCATAAAGCATCCACGCGGTAAATGCCAACCCAATGATGAACACCAACATGATCAAAGCCATGCCGTGCTGTAATTGCGAAACGATCTTTCGCTGGATCATAAAATGTCTTGGTTAAGGGGTCTGGCGCTGACCGGTGGCCGGCGTTGAAGCCGGGGATTTTCCCTGTGGCGCGGGAGGAGGTGGCGGCAGATCAGTCGGCTCTGGCAGTTGTCGTAGATCATCGACTACCAACCTGCTGGCGGGGTCATAGGTCTGCCCAGCTTTGAGCGAGATAGGCTTGCTGCTGCCGGTCAGCTTCACATCGACACGATTTCCCTTGGAAGAGAGCTTACCCACGGCAAACTCGCCCGTGGCGGTTTTTTCCTGCACCGGCTGGCGGTTCACCCACACGGTGCCCTTGCCGTCACTGCGTTTCACGAACCCCTGCACGGTAACCACAGGCGGCGGCGCTACAACGACGGCCTCCTCTGTCACTCCCGCAGACGGCTCTTCGTTTCCTGCAGGCAGGATTTTTTCTGGCGGTTTGCTGCTTTTACGCAGGTAATCCAGATTGCTGCGTTCGGCCGGCGTCATGAACAATCGCCCCATGCGGTCTTCTGCCTGCGTCGAGGCAGGCAGCAACAGTGTCAGCAAGATCAGCCAGCGCATCATGGCTTGCTCCCCATGCGGGATGGCTCCGTGACCGTCAGCCACTCGATCTCGCAGGTCGCGTTCAGATTTGGCAGGAATTTGTTGCGCGCCCCGCTGCCACTTCTGGTCAAGACGCAATCACGCACCAGAAATGGGGCATGCCCGGCATCGGACATGGCTTTCAGGATGGTTGCCAGATCCCCCTCATGCAGGAGTGGAGTTTCGAGTTTCATCTTCGAGCTGTTCAGCACGAACGGCCCGGTCATGACACTGAAAGGGGCTTTGTAAGGTTCTTGTGCGCCGATGCTGTAATTGATGCCGAACAGTTTGTAGTTCTGGTTGATGGTGCGCAGATTGTCGATCCATTCGATGCGCCGCTCCTCCCCGATAAAGCCTCGTCTGACGAGGTCGAGGTAAAGCGGCATGTACTGCGCAATCATGCTTTTTTCTGCCCCGGAAGCTTCCAGGCGCGTTCTCGCCTGACTGAGTTGGCTTTGTTGTGCCTGCAGATCTTTGGCGGCCTGCTCCTTCAGGTGGTGCGTATAGGCGACCAGCAACCCCATCGCCACGATCACGGCTGCCAGCATCACCAGCGGCATTTGTAGAATTTTCCAGTCCTGTTGCGTCAGTTTCATGGTGTCACCACCGGCTTGAGGATCACCTTGATCTTGAATCTGGCGGCTGGCATCTGTTGCGCCTCCGCGTCCAGCGTGCTGCCCTGCAGACTGGTGTAGGCGCTCACGTTCACAGGCTGCTGCACCACCGTGACGGCTTCAACCTGCGGATGCTTTTGCAACAATGCTGCGAACCCGTTCACGCTATCCAGGGCGGCACGATAGTCGCCAGCAAAGTTTCTGATTTCGCCATCCAGAAAACCGACCTCGCGCAGCATGCCGGTCGCCGCCATCTGCGGCTGCGCGGTCGCCGTGGAGGGGCCAGCTTCGCTTTCGTTATCCTTGACGTTGAGGTCATCCGTCGACTTCCAGCGCAAGCGCTGCAGCACAATGTCGTTCGAGACGTCCAGCGCCGCCGATGCCACCTGCATCAAGCGATCCGGCGTGTGCTGGTTGGCGGCAATCACCTGTGACAGATCGTACACTGTCTTCAGGTCATTCCCTGGCAAGGGTGTTGCGGGAAAATCGCGGGACACGATCGTGTAGCTTTGCTCGAAATCCCTGGTCTGGGCACTATCGAGACGGTGCTGCTCGCGATCCCTGAAAACATCGCGCACATTCAGCATCGAGAACGCCAAGCCTGCCACCAGCACGCCCAGCGCGGCAAAGCTGATCCCGCGCTTCAACTGGTATACCTGGAAAACCTGCGTTTGCTCGAGAGGTGCCAGGTTGACCGGCACGCCACCACCCGCCACGGTCTGCATGTACAGCAGTTCGGGGTATTCTTGTAATTGGGCCTCTTGCAGGCCGATCCGCTTGGCAAGCATCTTGGCATCGAGCGCCATGCACTCGATATCCAGCGAACTGCCGATCTTCAGACAAACGTCGTCTCCTGTATGGCCATCCGCCAGCACCAGCAAACTGAGTCGGGTGTCGGGCGCGATCAGTCGCTGGCTCAACAGATATAGGCGCGTTTTTTCAGTCTCGGATAAATACACCGCATTGCGGTACTGGTCTGCGATGCCCTGATCAGGGGCCAATCGGCTGACGCGCAGTTTGCCGTTCTGGAAATATGTCTGCCGCAACCCGGATACCAGCCAGTCAGCCAGCAGCAGGTGTGGCGCCCCGAGTTTGAGTTTGTCGACCAGAAACTGGCTGACCATGGGCAGCAGGTAGACGCCCGCCATCGGGGCCTGCAACTCGTCCACCACCGCGATCCAGGGCAGGAGGCTTTCGCTGTTGCTGAGTGCCACTAGCAGAAAAATATCATCACGTCGCTGGTCAGGCTCGCGACCGAGGAACTGCGCCGCGCGATAAGTGGAAGTCCGGTAAAGCTGGTTGAGTTTGCGGTCGAGCAAGGCCTTCTGGGCGCTGCCCGCAGTGTGCGGGAAAGTCTCGACGCGATAATCCTCTTCTACCGCGTCAACGATCAGGTAAACGGGCGTTGCGGGATACGCAGTAAGAAAATCTCGAAAATCGGCGTGACCTTGTTCATCGTTCGTGAAAGCAGTGCACGCAACCAGTCGCCCCATGCGCCAGTAGCCGGCGGTGAGTCGGTCAGGGAATACGCACAGAACGATTTTGGAAACCATCGAATCCCGATTCTAAAATTTCAGCTTGCCCATGGTGTCGTACACCGGTCCCAGCACAGAGAACATGATCGCCGCGAGCAACAGCCCGAGGATCACCGTCAAGGCTGGCTCCAGCATTTTCAGCATCTTTTCCACGGACTCTTTCACGTCACGATCATAAAAATAGCTGATATTCAGCAACGACCTGTCCAGCGAACCGGTCGTCTCCCCCACCCGGATCATGCGTACCACCAGCGGCGGGAACAGACCTACATTATGGAAACTTTCGCTCATGCTGTCACCCGCGTTAATCTGCTGGCAGACACGCTCCAGGGCATCCGCCACGACACGGTTGGCCGCGATATCCTGACAGGTCTTGATAGCGTCCAGAATCGGTACGCCGGTTTGGTACATCAACGCAAAATAACGCGCAAACCGGGCCATGATGATCTTCTGCAAGATCTCGCCTGTCACGGGGAGATTCAACTTCAGGTAATCGAACTGGTAGCGCGTCTGCGCATTCTGGCGAATCATCATCGCCCCCAGCGCCACTAGGGCCACGGGCATCGAAAAGATCAGCCACCAGTAATTGACGAAGGCTTCCGAGACCCAGATCAGGATTTCTGTGGAAAGCGGCAACTCCTGCCCCATGTTGCGCAGGAAAGACACCATCTGCGGCACCAGATACATCATCAGGAACGTGATGGCCCCCAGCACCACCACCATCACGAAAGCCGGGTAGGCCAACAGGCGCTTGGTCTGGGAGATCAACTCGTCCTGCCATTTGAGCGTGCTGGCCAGGTTGTCGAATACTTCGGGCAGTTTGCCGGTCTGCTCACCGGCACGGATCAGGCTGATGAACACATCGCCGAACACCTTGGGATGCGAGGCAAGCGCCTGGGAAAGTTGCTTGCCCCCTTCCACCTCTGACACCACGGCGCCGATCACTTCGCGCAGGTGCGGGTTGGTCGTGCTATCACGCAGGTCCATCAGGCCTTCCAGCAGGGGGACCCCGGCGCGGGTCAGTTGCTCCATCTGGAAACAGAACATCACCAGATCCTGCATGGAGACGGAATGGCGATGGAACATGCCGCTGTCCTGCGCCACCTCGTCGAACGCCACGAGGTCCAGCCCCATGCGCTGCAGACGCAACTCGAGATCGACATCGTTGACGGCGTCCATGCGCCCTTGCGCCGGCTTTCCCGTCTGGTCGACCGCTCTGTACCGGAACGTCGGCATGGTCCGGCGACCTAATCGATACGCCCGGTCAGGTCGACCACGCGCGAGACTTCGCCAAGGCTGGTCACCCCTTCGAGCACACGGCGGATGCCATCTTCCGCCAGCGTCACGAATCCTTTCTGGCGCGCCACATCGCGTAACTCATCCAGATGCGCACGACGCGCGATCATCGAGTCAAGATCGGTGTCGATACGCAGCAACTCCATGATCGCCATGCGCCCGCGATAGCCGGTATAACTGCAACGCTTGCAGCCCTTCTGGCGGAAGATATTTTGGTGATTGCTAGTTTTGAGGCCGAGCAAACGACACTCCTCCTCGTTAGGCTCGTACTCTTCTTTGCAGTGCACACAAAGCACACGCACCAGACGCTGGGCGATCACGCCGATAATGTTACCGGCCATGATTTCAGGGGCGATGCCAATATCCAGCAAGCGTGGGAAAGTCCCTAATGCCGAGTTGGTATGCAGCGTCGTGAACACTTGGTGGCCGGTCATCGCGGCACGGAACGCCATTTCTGCCGTATCGTTATCCCGCACTTCCCCGACCAGAATCACGTCCGGGTCCTGACGCATGATGGAACGGATCCCGTTGGCGAAGTCGACCTTGTTGACCTCGCTCACCGAGGTCTGACGCATCATGGTCACCGGATATTCCACCGGATCTTCCAGCGTCATGATGTTGACGGCTTCGGTATTGACGAACGACAACAACGAGTAGAGGGTCGTGGTTTTCCCGCTCCCGGTCGGCCCTGTGACAACCAGGATACCCTCCGGCCGAGTCATCATCAGCTTGAGCTGTTCCAGCGTTTGATCGCGCAAGCCCATGCGCTCCAGTGGGATGATCGATTTTTCACGATCCAGCACCCGCAGCACGATGTTTTCGCCATGAATGGTCGGGTGGCTGGCCACACGGAAGTCGATGGGACGCCCCACCAGCGTAATCTGAAGACGCCCGTCCTGCGGTGCACGCGTTTCCGCAATATCCATGCCGCTGACCACTTTGAGGCGCACCGCAATCCCCGGCCAGTAGCTCTTGTGCAGGCTGCGGATTTGTTGCAACACGCCGTCGATCCGGTAACGGATACGCAGAAACGCATATTCCGGCTCGAAGTGGATATCCGACGCTCCTCGCTTGACGGCGTCCATCAGTAGGGCGCCAACCAAGCGCACCACCGGCTGCGTGTATTCCTCGCCGCCGCCCTGCAGGCTCTTGTAGTCGATTTCGCCGGTCTCGATCTCGCGCAGGATGCCATCGACCGAAAGCTCATAGCCGTAGAACTGGTCGATATGCTCTTCGAGTTGCGCCTCGCCCGCCAAGGCCGGCTTGACCTGAATCTGCCCGCCCAGCATGGCGCGCAGTTGGTCCAGGGCCACCACGTTAAACATGTCGGCCATCGCGACCACCAGCACCTTGCTGGTTTCCTCGAAGGCGATCGGCAGCAGCTGGTAGCGACGTGCGAACTCTTCAGGCACCATCTTGAGCGCCTCGGCGTCCGCAATGACGTTCGAAAGATCGATACTTTCCTGACCGATGGTGTGCGCCACCAGATCACGCACCATGGACTCGGTGACGAAGCCAAGACGGACCAGCTGGCGCCCCAGCGGGATGTTGTTCTGGTCCTGCTCCATGAGCGCGATGCGCAACTGATCCTGACTGATCAGGCCTTGTTGCACCATCAACTCGCCCAGACGAAGTTTGCGTCGTTGCTCGGACATGACGTTATTGGGATTATTCTTATCGGCCATTATTGTGTGTTGCCCAAGGCGGCTTTTAGCTGCCTTATTGATTCAGCGATTGGCGGAGTTGTGCCACCCGTGCTTCCAGTTGCGCCCGGTCCAGCGCCCCCCCTTGGGCGGGCAGAAGCTCCAGTGCACGTTGGTAGTGGTTCAGCGCCAGTTCGGACTTACCCATTTGATCCAGACTCACCGCCAGATTGAAGGCGTATTCCGGATTGCGGGCATCGTAACGATAGGCCTGAAAATAAGACTGCTGCGCCGCGGCCCACTGCCCCTGGTCCGCATAATGGTTGGCCAGTGCCGCATGCAGGAAAGCTGTTTCCGGATGCTGTGCCAGCAAGCTCTTCAGGCGGCTTTCGCTCGCAGCAGGGTCGGACTGGCCCACCAGCGCCACCAGCCCGGTCTGTGCGGCCAGATTTTTAGGATCCAGCTCCAGAACACGCATGTACTGCGCCGTGGCCTCATCAGTACGCCCTTGGCGCGCTGCAACCGCAGCCACACCCAACAAGGCATCCTGGTTACGTGGATCCGCCTGGACAGCCTGTCGGTAGTACCTTGCCGCCGCGGCCTCATCCCCCGCCATGAAGGCTTGGTAACCCGCCATCACATCATCACTCACGACCGCCTTCGCCACACGGTTACGCGTCACCTTGGCAGCACTCGCTTCCGATGGTTTGGACGCGGGCTTTTCCGTCACCTTGACCGCAGGCTCGGCGGAGCGTGTGACAGGCGCCTCCTCCGCAGCCTCTTCCTTCACGACAGAGGCTTGAACAGTGGCCACGTGCTGCGGCGCTGCCTGTTCAACAGGGGCGGAAGACTGCTCCGCCGCGACGGCCTCAGGCTGAACTGGTTCAACAGCCACTGGCGCAGGCGTGGTGACAGGGGGGGCCGGCGGCGGGCTTACCGCCACCAGCTGTGGTTGTTCCAAAGAATTCAGGTAGACATAGAACCCACCGCCCAACAGCAGCAGGAACACCAAGCCCAGCAGCGCCAGCCAAGCCGTGCGCGAAGTTCCGCGTGCCGCTGGCTGATGTCCTGCCCGCAACACGGAAGAAGCCGCCTCACGTTGCGCGGGCGTCGCCACAGGCGGCACCCGGGGGGATTCAAAGCCCCCTTCTTCACGCAGCCTGGCAGGCTCATCATGATGCAGTGACAACTCCAGCGCAGCAGGCGAGACAGGTGCAGCAACCTGGGTAGCCGCCTCGGCCGCCTCCCCCTTGCTCTGCTCAGCCTTCTGCAATGCCTTAATTAGCAGGCTCATCTGTCGTCACAACCGGCAATTGATCAGGCAGGTACTGCTTGAAAGATTTCAACTCTTCACTTTCAAGACTTGCATTCGGAATTACCGTGGGGCGCAGGAAAATCACCAATTCGGATTTTTTCGAGATGTCATCCTTACCCTGAAACAACTTACCCAGCAAAGGAATCCGGGAAACGCCAGGGACCGCGTCAGTGTTGCGAGAAATATCATCCTGCATCAACCCGCCCAACACCACAGTCTGGCCACTGTTGATCTGCAACACGGACTCCATCTCCCGCAACTGCGTCTGCGGGATGATGCTTTCGATCGTGGTAGATCCAGTCTTAAGTGCAGGGTTGGGGTCCTGTATCCCCTTGCCAAAGGTTCTGGAGATCGTGGGCCGCACATTCAACGTCACAGAATTGTTTTCATGGACTTGCGGGGTCACACTCATCCAGACACCGACAGGGATCGTTTGAGGCGTCGTGGTATAGGTCGTCTGGCTGTTGATCTGGTTGGTTGTCGTATCCGCTTTGATGGTGAAATACACCAGATTCTGCACCACCTTGAGAATAGCAGTCTGATTATTGATAGCCATCAGCTTCGGGCTGGACAGGACACGCGTATTGCCGAATGTTTCCAGCAACCGGAGTGAAGCAGCCAAATTCCCGAGCGGCGATGACGTGTTCAGGAATCCGACGACCAGTTCGTTACCTGTCGTCGCCGCACCACCAAGACTTTGCTTGAAAGTGAACCCCTTGCCTGCCGCAGCTGTGCCCGGAGTACTCCCAAGCGTACCGCCAGAGCCCAGTCGACTCCAGTCAATCCCCGTCTGGAACTGATCGTTCAACTCCACTTCAACAATCGTCGCCTCGATCAGTACCTGTCTCTGCACAGAAGCCATGACCGTATCGATATACTGTTGAATGAACCCATGTTGACGCTCTGTTGCCATCACGGTCACAGTACCCGCTACCGGGTTTAAAATAACCTCGTCCTTGGTTTCGAAGGTTGTCTGCTGGGATTTGAACGCCTCCTGGAACAGCTTTTCCGCACCAGCCCCTGCCTTGCTCACCGCCTCAACCTGCTTCAGCCTTTCCTCCTGCGAGGCACGGATAGCCTCTGCACGAGCTGCACGCTCTTCGATATTAGCCGTTTGGGTTTTGGTGGTCTTAAGAATGATTCGGATATTGTCCGCCAACAAATCCCAGAAATTGTTCTTGGATTTACTGGTCACCGTCGTGCTGGAACTATTGCCGGCGAGCGAATTCGATCCTGAGGCAGAGCCGCCACTCGTTCCGGAACCAGTGTTCGGCGAGGCAATTTGGGCTGCAACACCAATCGAGGAAGAAGTGTCCCGGTCCATGTTGACGTAATTCACTTTGTAGGTGCGCAACGTCGAAATATCCGGCGTCACGGAGAGGACGCCATTATCAACTTTGTACCGCAGGTCAATCTGCTTCGAGATACGCTCAAGAATCGCCGGCAAGGTCTGGTCCACGGCATTCAGCGTGACATTTCCCATAATTCCCGGGTGAATATCAACGTTCAGCTTACTCTCACGCGCCAGCGCAAAGAGGATTTCACGCACTGGCACATCGTTGACGACCACGCTGTAGGTCTGCTCTTTGACTTTGGGCTTTGGAGGCGGCAGAAAAGCCGCACTCTTCACCGGCTTGGGAATATTGCCTGGCGCCGCGGCGGGCTTTTCGGCTTGATTGGAATCGATATGCCCCTGAGACGGCGAGAACGGCATCTGGTGTGCGCAACCTAACAGGAACGGCAACAGCCAGAGATGTAGTTTTTTCTTCATATTTGCAATGCTCAGATACCTTTTCGGCATCCCCTTTTTCCCCATGGTCACGTTATCCCACGATTTGGGGGCGATTGCAACCCTAAGCTACTGAGACTGCTTTATTTCTTCGCGTATCCCGCCCACGGTGCGCAGCTGCGGCTGACGTGCGAGCAACGACCTGGGGAGTGACTGCATCGCCGCACGCGCCGCCTCGCGATTCTGGTATTCACCGTAGATCACCGTCATTGACGGCTTGCCGCCGGATTGCGTGCGAAACACACGCAGATTGTCCATTTCAAGGGTCGCTGCCAGTGTTTTCAGCGTCTGCTTTAGCTGCTCAGGCTCACCGGACCAGCCCATCAGTTGAATCGTCACCGTCGTGGCAGGCTGAGACGCAAGCCAGTCCCGGGTGTTCTGCAAGCGCAGTTCGAGGATATCCGTAGCAACCACTGCATCCTGACTTGGCCGCGGCGCCACAGGCTCGACCTGCAGGGCAGGCGGTTCGGCAGACACCAGAACCTTCTGCACCGGCGCCTCAACAGACGCCGAAGCCGTCGCAGGGGCAGTAGCCTGCGACGCCAACAACACCGGGCGCATCTCAGGCTTGTTCGCAGAAGGCATCAGCGCGTGCAGGGCAAAACCAGCAGCCAGCGCCACGACCATGGCCAAGCCGAACCCGATCCATTTACCTTGGCTGGCAGGGCGTCCGCGCTCAGCACCGAATTCGCTGTCTTTGACGGCAATGTCCACATGCTTCCGCTCTACGGCATATAAGTTCTCGGCAAATGCCGCCAACAACGCCTTGTCCGCCAAGATGTTGACGCGGCGCACCAAACCTTCCGACGCGGCCGCAATCCGCTTGATGGCGCCCTTGGTAAACAACTGGGGACCGAAATAGCCGGCAGTACGCAGCCGGAAAATCAAATACTCTCCGATTTCATCCGCCTTCAGCGGGCCCAGACTAAAACTATGGGTGATGCGTTCACGCAATTGCCGGATATGTGGGGCATTGAGGTTTTCGTCGAGTTCCGGCTGGCCGAAGAGCACGATCTGCAGGAGCTTGTCATGCCGCGTTTCCAGATTGGTAAGCAGACGAATTTCCTCCAGCGTCGCTAGCGGCATCCCCTGCGCCTCTTCGATGAAGATCACTACGCGCCGGTTCTCGGCGTGGTGCTCAAGCAAATAGGCCTGCAGGGCATGCATCACCTGCAGGCGATCAGCCTCCTCAGGCAGGTCGAGATGCAACTCGAAGGCGATGGCGTGCAGCACGTCTTCCGGCGCCACGCTGGGGTTGGCCAGATAAACGCTTTCGACATTCTGCGGCAGCAGCGTCTCCAGCATACGGCACAGCATGGTCTTGCCGCTGCCTACCTCGCCCACCACCTTGACGATGCCTTCGCCGGTGGTGATGGCATACACCAAAGCATCCAGCACCGCGCCACGGTTGCTTCCCGAAAAGAAGAAATCGGTATTCGGAGTGATCTTGAAGGGTGGCTCCTTGAGCCCGAAATGCGCGTAATACAAGGCGATTCCTATTCGATGTTCTGTTCGTAAAGCTGCATGCGGCTGTACAGCGTCGTACGGTTGATCCCCAGCAACTTGGCAGCCTGACTGAGGTTACCGTGCGTCACCTTCATCGCCGCCTCAACATAGGCCCGCTCCCAATCCCTGAGCACCTTGTCTAGTTCAACGCCGCCCTGTGTCTTCAAGCGCTTGTGCGCCAGATCGAAAAGAGACTCGGCACTGGAAACCGCATCGGCCGAGCCCGATGCCATCTGCGCGGTATCAAACTCCGCCAACAGGCGTGCATCATCGACTACCTTGCCAGGATACTTCGCATTGAGGCGAATGATGATATTGCGCAATTCCCGCACGTTACCGGGAAAATGGTAGGCCATCCAACGGCGACGGGCAGCTTCGTCCAACCTGAACGTCGGCTGCCCAGTTTCCCGCGCGTAAAAGTTGCTGAAATGCTCCAGCAAGCGCAGACGGTCGTCCTCCAGATCACGCAGTGGGGGCACATGAACCGTAAAAACACTCAGGCGGTGATACAGATCGATCCGGAAACGCCCTTGGCGGACTTCTTCCCGCAAATCCCGGTTAGTGGCGGCCACGATACGTGCCCGACTCGTGCGGGTTTGCGTCTCGCCCACCCGCTGGTATTCACCATTCTCCAGCACGCGCAGGAGTTTGGCCTGCTGCTCCAATGGCAATTCACCAATTTCATCCAGAAAGAGGGTGCCATCCTCCGCATCGTGGAAGTAGCCAGCATGGGGCGCCACTGCCCCGGTAAACGCCCCTTTACCGTGGCCGAACAGGACTGACTCGGCGAGCGTGGGCGAAATAGCGGCACAATTCAATGAAAGGTATGGGCGGGACTGGCGCTGACTCAATCGATGCATACAAGCCGCGACCAGCTCCTTGCCGCTTCCGGATTCCCCCTCAATCAATACCGGAAAAGGGGCATCGGCAAACTGAGAAATCTGGGTTCGCAGGCTGACCATCGGCAAGCTTTCTCCCACCAGGCCACAAGTAGTGTCCAGCTGGCGCGCCCCCGCCTCGGCGCTTTGCAGACGTAACGCGCTCTGCAGCAGGTCACGCAATTTTTCCACATCACAGGGCTTGCCAACGAACTCCACTGCGCCGAGAGCCAGCGCATGACGTGCGTTGTCCTCGTCATTCTGCCCAGAGAGCACGATGATTTTCATCGCCGGCGAATGCGCCAGCAACTCACCGATCAACAGAAACCCCTCTTCCGGCCGGTGCGGCACGGGCGGCAACCCCAAGTCCACCAGCGCCAGCGCGGGTGGCTCATCAAGTTGACGCAGCAAACTCTTGGCCTGCGCTCGCGAGTCGGCAACATACACCTCATACTCGCGACTCAACACGAAATGCAGAGTATCCGCGATCAGCGGGTCGTCATCGACAATAATGAGTCCAGGGCGCGCTGACGACATGACTATTCAGCGTAAACGCGCGGTGAGGGGGAAAAGCACAGCATGGCCGCACTATAGCCTCAAAGGAAAGGGGGATCAACTTGCAGAAAAGCAAAGGGGATGGGGTGGCTGATGGGGCTCGAACCCACGACAACTGGAATCACAATCCAGGGCT
>CAYUJU010000045.1:0-19917 GCA_964445115.1 uncultured Methylobacillus sp.
GTAGCGGCAGTTTCCTGCCAAATGACCGTTTACACAAAAATTCTTACACCCTCGAACCCCATCCCCCCAGCTTGATTCAACCAATCCTTGACTGTATCAGGCTTCATAGTCCGATCTAGTGCAGGAGAACCTCGGTATCGGGCGTTCGGGTCAAAGCGAATGATGTCCTCCAGGGTGACAGGTCCTCGTGCCAATCCTAATCGCATTGCCGGAGTCTGTTTATCGTCGCCCTTCAACACATAGTTGTAGTAGACCCGGAAGATCGCCAGTACCTTCTCGATCACCGCCGGATTGTAGGCGGAGTATCCGTACCAAACGCGCCCAGCCGTGCTAGCACTGTCGAAAGGTCGCTCCAGGAGCGATAGCCTGCGCCGTACTTGCATGAAGAACCGGTCGATGGGCTGGAGCGTTGCCATCAAATACAGCTGGGCCAAGTGGTCATCGGTATAGTCCCCATAGTTGGTCAAGAAGCAGACCGCCTTTTCCGGCTCGGACATATTGGGGAATGGGTGCGCAATCCAGCGGTCACTCCATTTGCCTACAGATATAGCCTTGGCCATCTCCGCCTTGATCATTTCGACTTCAACCTGGCGCGAGGTTAAGCCCGGGGCCCCGGCCTGCCAGCGCGCAAAGGCCTTACGGCTGGCGGCCAACGTCTGCTGTTTTTCCCACACGGCGTAATTCTTCTGCAACCGGACATAGAACGCGTCAACTTCCCGTTGCCGGATACGATCATGGAATGCGGACATGACCGCAGCCCGGATACCGGATTCCTGGTCCATAAAGAACCGAACCTTCTCGACCTTATTGAAGAGGTTGGCAAGATGGTGGAAGTGGCCGTATAGCGTGTACTCGGAATGCACTTGCAGCCCCTGTGTCGGCAGTTTCCGGGATGATCCTGAGGGTGTGTCCGGGGCCTCAACATCTTCCCGACTGGTCGCATCCAGATAGGTCTCAAGAATTTTCTGGCGCAAGGATACCGAAGTCTTTGGCTGGGCCTTGGAATTGGCCACGGCCGCAGCATAATCCTGCTTCAGCCAGAGCCTGGCGTATTTGCGGAACGCAGCGGGGACCGCATAATCGCCAGAGGCAACGGCATCCTGTTCGACTTGTCCAGAATCCACATCTGACACATAGTTCAGGTGCATGCCGAATACGTACCCGGATCTTAAATCCGCACTTCCTACAGCGGATAGCTGAACATTTCTTCGATCTGATCGTTCAGTCCAGTTACTGATATAGATCTGCCGGTCGACCGCGACATACATGCGGTCACGCATCGGCCCCTCAACCAAGCCTCTGCGCTCCCTGTCGCCAGCAAATGCCTGGCACTGACGATACAAGAAGTCGATCTTGCCGTAGAGCGTACTCATTGTGATATCCAAGGAATCACATATACGGGCAAAGGGCTGCTTGCCCACCAGGCGGTCAAACACATCAATGTTCTTGTGTGTCTTGCGCTGACGCAGGGTGGGCTTGCCGAGCGCAAATGTCTTTCGGCAGGCGAGGCATTGATATCGCTGAGATCCGGACTTGGTATATCCGAACGCCCTGTAATGCGGCGATCCGGCACCGATGCCGACGGCATGATTGGTGCACTGCTGATTTGGGCAGCAAGGTTCCAAGCTATCCAAGGGGGAACTCATGCGCAATAACTCTTCAGCTACGGCATGATTGCTCTTCATGGGGAATATTTCCCCGCAACACAGACACTTTAGGGCAGGCAGGCCCTTACCTGTTGCGACCACGCGGTATTTGTCGGCAGGAGGGCGGCCCTTGGTGACGCCTCCCCTAGGAACGCTAGGTTTGGGTGGAATACCAAAGTTTTGGCAGACCGGATTTTTGCAATGATTGACCTGAATTCCGTTGAATTCAGGGGGGTATCCGAGGTCGCTTTGGGTTGGCAGGATTTTGTGCCAAGAAAAATCCCTCACAGAATTCAAGATCTGTGAGGGATTTTAGGTGAATCAGTGTTACGTCAGCAACACCTTAATCGATAGGCTAGGCGAATACGCGGCCTTTTTTGTGGCGTATGCGCCGGATTGAGCTTACAGCGTACGTCCGAACAGTTGCAGTGCCAGCTGGTAGCCGGTCATGGCCAGCGCCGGGTCGTAGCGGTCGCCCTCGTCGCGCATGAAGGCGTGCTGGCCGTTGAATTCGTGCCAAGTGAACACCAGGCCCGAGGTGGCATTGAGGTCACGATAAATTTCGGCGCGCTTCTCGCCCGGAATGTGGGGGTCCTGCTTGCCCCAGATCATCAGCAGCTCGCCCTTGATTTCGTTGCGGCGTTCCATGCTGTGCTGGCCCGGTTGGTTGGGGATGGTGTTGGTGTGCAGGTCGGTGGCGTAGAAGCAGGCCGTCGCCTTGATCTCGGGCTGCAGCGCTGCGCGGAAGGCGAGGTGGCCGCCGATGCAAAAGCCCATGGCCCCGACCGTGCCACTGCACCACGGTTGCTGTTGCACCCATTCGATCAGCACGCGATTGTCGGTATCGTAACTCTCCACCGGCTTGGCGGATTTGTCGGCATTGCCTTTTTCGCGGCCTGCATCGTCGTAGCCCAGCACGGTGCCGATTGGGTTCAGTTCGTGAAATACTTCTGGCACCAGCACGGCGTAACCGTGTCCAGCCATCAGGCGTGCTGCCCGTTCAATCGGGCCGGTCTGCTGGAAGATTTCTGAGTAAAACAGGATGGCCGGATAGCGGCCTTCGCCTGCCGGGCGGTGCACATAGGTGCGCATGGTGCCTGTCGGGGTTGGCAGGTCGACGATGTGGCTTTGGATGATCACGATGCTTCCTCTATACGGTAATGATTTTTAACGATTTTACTATGAATTGACGGCGCTTACCCGAGCGCCGCGCAGGCCTCGCGCACCAGTGCCGGGCCGCGGTACACCAGCCCGCTGTAGAGCTGCACCAGCGAGGCACCAGCCATGATTTTTTCCTGGGCGTCGATGCCTTCGAGAATGCCGCCGACGCCGATGATGGGGAGGTCTTTGCCCAATGCGAGGGACAGCTGCTTGATGACTGCTGTCGACTTGGTGCGCACCGGCGCCCCTGACAGCCCGCCAGTCTCGGTGGCGTTGGGCATTCCTTCCACCCCCTCGCGTGACAACGTGGTATTGGTGGCAATCACTGCGTCGATGCGGTGGGCCAGTAGCAGATCGGCGATTTCGACGATCTGTTCGGTGACCAGGTCAGGGGCAATCTTGAGCGCGATGGGCACGTACTTGCCATGGGTGTCGGCCAGCGCCGCCTGCTCCTGTTTCAGGGCGCGCAGCAAGCCTTCCAGGGCCTCCTTGTCCTGCAACTGGCGCAGGTTCTTGGTGTTGGGCGAGGAAATGTTCACCGTGATGTAGCTGGCGTGCGCGTAGACCTTGCGCAGGCAAATCAGATAGTCCTCGGTCGCGTGTTCGATCGGGGTGTCGAAGTTCTTGCCGATGTTGATGCCGAGGATGCCGCGGTAATTGGCACGCTGTACGTTGGCGACCAGCGTATCGACGCCGTCATTGTTGAAGCCGAAACGGTTGATGACGCCCTGTGCTTCCGGAATCCGGAACAAGCGCGGTTGCGGGTTGCCCGGTTGCGGGCGTGGCGTGACGGTGCCGACTTCGAGAAAACCGAACCCCAGCTCGGCCAGAGCGTCGATGTAGGCGCCATTTTTGTCCAGCCCCGCGGCCAGACCGACCGGGTTGGGAAAATCGAGCCCCATGACACGGCGCGTGCGGCATGCCGGCGGTTGCGGCATCAGCCGGCTCAGGCCGGAAAGGTAAGCTGCCTGCAAGGCCTGCAGGGTCAGGTGATGGGCACGTTCCGCGTCCAGGCGGAACAACAGGGGACGGACCAGTGAGTAGCTCATCCCGCAATTTTACAGGATTCGGACGGGCCTCCGCACGTCCGAATCCTGTGGTGGGTAGATCGTCAGCAGTCGATCACGTCGATCCGCTCCGAGAGCCGGATCATGCGTTCGACCGGGGTGACCCAGACGATGCCATCGCCGGCTTGCCCCGTGTGGCCGACTTCGACCAGGATCTGCAGGATCCCTTCCAGCAGATCGTCTGGCACGACGATTTCGATGCGTACCTTGGGGCTATAGTCGGTGAGTTCTTCACGCACGCCCTGGTTCGGTTTGGCCACGTGGTGGCCGGCCCCTTCGACCTTGCTCACCGTCATGCCCGGAAAACTGCGTATGTTACGCAGGGCGGAGCGGATTTTCGGCAGCCGGTGCGGCTGGATAATCGCCTTGATTTCTTTCATGCCTGACTCCTTTAAGCCTCGATTCTGGATTCTTCAAATACGCGATACAGCGAGGGCAGCACCACCAGCGTCAGCAGCGTCGAGGTGATGAGACCGCCGATCACGACGATGGCGAGCGGTTTCTGCACTTCGGAACCCGGTCCGGTCGAGAACAGGAAGGGTACCAGACCCAGCATGGCGACGGTCGCGGTCATCATCACCGGGCGGAAGCGCTGTTTGCAGCCTTCGACGATCGCGTCGAGCTGGGACTTGCCTTCGTCGCGCAGGCTGCGGATGTAGGACACCAGCACCACGCCGTTCAGCACCGCGATCCCCCACAGGGCGATAAACCCGACCGAGGCCGGCACCGAGAGGTATTCCCCCGTGACCGCCAGCGCGATGACCCCGCCCATGGAGGCGAAAGGCAGCACCGTGATGATCAGCGAGGCGAAGCGCAGCGAGTTGAACAGCAGGAACAGCAGGAAGAAGATCGCCAGTACGGTGATCGGGATGATCACCATGAGGTGCCCCATGGCGCGTTCCATGTTCTGGAACTGGCCGCCATACTCCAGGTAGTAGCCATCAGGCAGCTTGACCTGGCTGTCCATCACGGACTGCAGTTCCGCCACGAAGCCGCCCAGGTCGCGGTCCTTGACGTTGATGCCGACCACGATACGGCGCTTGCCGAGTTCGCGGCTGATCTGGGCCGGGCCGTCGCGGATCTCGATACGGGCAAGGTCGCGCAGGGCGACGCGTGAACCGTTGGGCGAGGTCACCAGCATCTGGCCGATGGCATCTACATTGTTGCGGAACTCCGAGGGGAAGCGAACTGCAGCGCTGAAACGCCGCTCGCCCTCGTAGATTTCCGTGGCGATCTTGCCGCCGATGGCCGTCTCGATCAGGTCCTGCACGTCGGCGACGTTGATGCCCTGGCGCGCGATGGCCTGCCGGTCGATGGTGATGTTGAGATATTGCTGTCCCGAGACCTTTTCGACGCGCAGGTCGGTCGCCCCCGGGATCCCGCCGGCAATCTTGGCGATTTCTTCGGCCTTTGCCTTGAGCAAGCCCATGTCATCACCGAAGATCTTCACCGCAACGTCCGAGCGCACGCCGGTCAGCAGTTCGTCGACGCGGTCAGAAATCGGCTGCGCCATCACGATCTGTACCCCGGGCAGGTGCTTCGACAGCACTTCACTCATCTTGTTGGCGATGGTGTCCTGGGTCCAGCCTTCCGGCCACTCGTTGCGAGGCTTGAGGCTGATGATGGGGGTCGATTCGTTCTGCCCCTGCGGGTCCGCCGGACTTTCGCCCCGACCGACCGAAGACACGGCCGACAGCACGCCGGGAACGTGATCCATGATCAGCTTCATCGCCTCCGATTCCATCTTGATGGACTCTTCCAGCGAAATGTTCGGCATGCGGTTGATGCCCGGCACGACCGATCCTTCCTTCATTTCCGGAATGAAGGCAGTGCCGAGGAAGGGCAGCAGCGAGAGTGTGCCCACCAGGGCCAGGCCCGCCGTCGTCAGGGTCTTTTTCTGATTGTTGAGGGTCCAGTGCAACAGTTTCAGGTACGGTGTCTTCATGAACCGGACCAGCCGCGTGTCGTGGTCGCCGCTACCGTGCTCGACCTTGAGCATGTAGGAGCACAGGACAGGCGACAGCGTCAGCGACAGCAGCAGCGAAATGAACAGCGCGATGGCGATGGTGTAGGCCAGCGGTGCGAACATCTTGCCCTCCATCCCTTGCAGTGTCATCAGCGGCAGGAACACCAGGATGATGATGCCCACCCCGAACAGCACCGGGGTACCGACCTCTGCCGCGGCCTCCAGCACCACGCGCACCTTGCTTTCGCCCTGGCGCTGGCTGAGGTGGTGGAAGGCGTTTTCCACCACCACCACCGAGCCGTCGACCATCAGGCCGATCGCGATCGCCAGCCCCCCGAGCGACATCAGGTTGGCGGAAATGCCATACTGGTTCATCACCATGAAGGTCATCAGCGGCGTGAGGATCAGCGTGCCGACCACGATCAGGCTGGAGCGTACGTCCCCGAGGAACAGGAACAGGATCACGATCACCAGCACCACGCCTTCGAGCAACACCTTGGTCACGGTGTGCAGGGCAGCGTCGACGAGCTCGCTGCGATCGTAATACGGCACGATCTGCAGGCCTTGCGGCAACATGCCTTTTTCGTTGATCTCCTGCACGCGCTTCTTGATGCGGGTGACCACTTCCTTGGCGTTGCCGCCGCGCATCATCATGACCACGCCGCCAACTGATTCCGTGTGCCCGTTCTTCAGCACGGCGCCCACGCGCACTTCATGGCCTAGTTGCACCTCGGCCACGTCGCGCATGTAGACCGGCACGCCACCTTGCTCCTTGAGCACGATGTTGCGGATGTCGTCGAGATTCTGGATCAGGCCTACGCCACGGATCAGGTACTGCTCGGCGAAGTTGGGCAGTACGCCGCCACCGCTGTTGGCGTTGTTATGTGCCAGCGCCTGGTAGACGTCCTGCAGTTTGAGGCCGTAGTGGTTCATGCGGTCCGGGTTGACCAGCGCCTGGTATTGCTTGACGTAACCGCCTTGCGAGTTGATTTCCGCCACCCCGGGGATGCCGCGTAACAAGGGACGCACGATCCAGTCCTGGATCGCCCGACGTTCGGAAAGCTCCTGCGGGCTGAGTTCCTTGTCACCGTCCTGCGGGTGATCCAGGGTGTACTGATACACCTCGCCAAGGCCGGTCGACACTGGGCCCAGCACTGGGGTGACGCCATCCGGCATGCGGTCCATCACTTCCATCAGCCGTTCCATGACCAGCTGGCGGGCGAAGTAGACGTCGGTGCTGTCGGTGAACACGAGCGTAATGAGCGACAGGCCGTTCTTGTTGAGCGAGCGCATTTCCGTCAGGCCGGGCAAGCCGGTCATGGCGATTTCCAGCGGGACGGTGATGAAACGCTCGACTTCTTCCGGCGAGCGGCCGGTGGATTGCGCGGCGATCTGCACCTGTACGTTGGTCACGTCCGGGAAGGCGTCAACCGACAGCTTCTGCACTGCGAACATGCCGAATACCAGCATTGCCAGCGCGACCACCACGACCACGATGCGCTGCTTGAGCGCAGCGCGTATGAGGGATTCGATCATGATTATTCAAGCTCCTTGCGCTTGCGTTCGCTGTTCAGGTGGAACGCACCTGCTGCGACGATGGTGTCGCCCTCGGCCAGGTCACTCAATACGGCGCGCTTGCCCTCGTATTCATGCCCCAGGCGCACGGCCCGCAGCTTGAACTGGTTGGGCGCGGTTTGCACGAACACGTGGTCGCGGTCGTTCTCACGCACGATGGCCTCGATCGGAATCGCCAGCTGCTCGGTCGGTCTGGATTGCACCAGCATGGAGGACAGCATTTCCGGTTTGATGCTGCCATCGGCATTGTCGAGATCGGTGCGCACCGTCACGGTGCGCGTTTCCGGGTTGACCGTGTCGCTGACATAAATCAGTTTGCCGGTGAAATGCTTGCCGCCCAGCGCAGGGATCTCGATGGTGACGTCCTGGCCTTTCTGGATCAGTTCGGCCTGGCGCTCCGGCACCTCGGCAATGGCCCAGACATGCGACAGGTCGGCGACGATGAACAACTCGTCCGAGGGTTGCACCACCTGGCCGAGGTTCACCTTGCGCTCGATGACGATCCCGCTCAGCTTGGACGACACGCTGGTGACCGAGCGGATGTTCTTGGAGCGGGCCAGTGCGTCAATGGCTTTGTCGGACATGCCCAGCACCTGCAGCTGGTCACGCGAGGCATTGAGTTCGGCGCGTGCGGCGGAGAGTTCGACTTCGCGGCGTTGCAACTCTGCAGAACCGATCACGTCGGCTTCCAACAGTAAGCGAGCGCGCTCCACCGCTTTGGATTGCAGCTCGATCTGCTGCAGTGCCTTGATGAAGGCGAGTTGGTTCTGGGCCAGCTCCGTGCTGTTCAGCGTGGCAAGCAGTTGCCCCTGCTTGACCTGTTGACCCAGCGTGACGTCGATGTCGGTAATGCGCCCTGTGACGCTGGCGCCGATGCGGGCCACGCGCTGTTCATCCAGGCCGATATTGCCGGGAATACGCAGGATTTCGCGCATCGCGACCTTGCTGACGTTGGTGAGCGTGAGGCGGGATAGCAGTTCCGGGCTGGCCGTGACCAGGTTGGGGTCGCTGACGACCTTGGTGGCAGGCGCCTGCTGCGGCTCCTTGGCCTTGTCGCAGGCGGTTAGGGTGAGGGTGGCTGCAATCGCGAGCAGCAGGGTGGATTGCTTGAAATTCATGGTTGTTCCTCCAGTAATTCGGTGCCGAGCAGCCGTTCGATCTCCAGGGTGGTGCTCACCAGGTCGTAACGTGCCGTGATGTGGTCCTTGCGCACGGCGCGGTAAGTACGCTGCGCGTCAAGGTAGTCGAGGATGCCGCGTTCCCCGAAGCGGTAAGCGGATTCCGCCACCTTGAGGGCGGCTTCGGCCTTGGAGAGCAGGCCAGACTCGAAGGTCTCGACCTGCTGGCGGGCGATCAGATAACGCTGATAAGTCGCATCCAACTGGCGCTGCAGGCTGAGTTCGCGTTCGCTCAACAAGGCTTCGGCTTCGCGGACGCCGGCACTGGCCTCTGCAATCTGGCCCTGGCGCTGGTTCCATAGTGGCAGGGGAATTGCGAGGCCGAAACGCAGGCTGGTCAGGTCCGGGTCCTGCTCGACACCTGCTTTCAGGGTGAGGCCCGGGTTGCGCAGGTTTTCTTCCAGCTTGAGGCGGGCCATAGCGGAATCGCTGAGTGTTTTGCCCTGGCGTAGAAACGGGCTGCCGCCCATCTGCTGCTGCAGTTGGGCGATGTTCAGCACTGCCTTGTCCTTGGGCAGCTCTCCACGCACGTGAAAGTCCGTGGAAAACTGTGGGCCGATCAACCCGCGTAAGGTTGCCTTGGCTTCTTCGATCCACACCTGCGCTGCACGAAAATCCCGTTCTGCGGCAAGCGACTCGGTGTCGGCCTTGATCAGTTCATATTTGGGTGCTTCGCCCAGTTCCACTTTCAACCGCACTTTTTCGCGAATCTCGGCCAACAGGTTCTTGTCGTCTTCCACCATCTTCAGGATGGCCTGGCGGTGCAATACGTCGAAATAGGCGGCGCGCACGCGGCTGCGCAGTTCGCTGCGCGTCAGTTCGGAACTGGCTTCCGCCACTGAAACGCCGGATTCGGCCACTGCTCGTCGTGCCTGACGAACATTGCCGAACTCAAGTGGCTGCGAAATGCCCACGCCCCAGTTGGACTTGGTTTCGTTGCTGCCCGAGCGATAGCGGCTGGGGCCGATGCCGGCCTCGATTTCAGGGTTGAGCAGTGCAGTCGCCGTTGTGACGGCGGCCGAAGCAGCTTCCTGCTGGGCCTGGATGACGCGCATCGCAGGGTTGTGTTGTAGTGCTGCTTCCGTCAGTTCCTGCAGGCTCAGGGTATGAGCCGCTTGTCCTGACAAAGGGAGGCACAGTGCGACGAGCATGGCGATTCCGGCAAGGGGTTTGAGCGGGTGCGCACGGTGTAGTGTTGCACCAATTTGGTGCGCCATAGATGTCGAGTGTTCCATGTCGATTCGTCTTCCAATGTGATTCGTGATACGTCCAGACCTGCGTCAGGCTGCCGCGCTGCACGCAATGCGGGGCAAGCTGACGCACGTCAACGAGACTTCTATTGGGATAACAGCAAAAGTCGAGCCTGATTCGTGGCTCGGGCCCGAGAAGGGCGGAAAATCAGGCGCGAGGCGGTCTGAAGAGCGGGGGATACAGCGGGTTGGCGTGCAGCTCCGGCAGATGGGCCGGGATGACGCGCGGTGCAGGCATCAAAGCCGCCGTCGGCGCTTCATCAGGCAGCAAGGGCTCGGTTTCCGGATGGTCCTGCATTGCCTGTGAGCAGCAGACCCCTGGCATGGACGAGGCGTCCTGCCCGGTGTATGTCCCGACGTGCGACAGCGCGACGAACAGGGTCGTCAACAGCAGCCAGGCGGCCAGGATACGTTTGAGGTCTGCTTTCAGCACGGGGGGGGAATTCTACCAAAAACCCGAAGAGCGTCTAGCATTGTGCGGGCGATTCTGCCAGATGCTGCGGGAATCTGATAATCTCCGCAACATGCATTCTCACTCTGATTCCACGTCACCGGATGCCGCATTCGGCCTGTCCGGCGTCCAACCGCAGGCCTGCCAGCTTCACGATCTTCATCTGACAGTCGGGCATAGGCTCCAGATCCGGCGGCCCGGGCATGGCGAACTGACGACTGTGCGCATGATTGGATATCTGCGCGGGGAAACCCTGATCATCAAGCTGGCTACCGCCCAACTGACTGGCACGGACGCGATCGGCGAGGGTGACAAGCTGGAGGTGCGGGGATTTTCCGGGCAAGTGGCGTTCACCTTCGTGACCACGGTCGAGCAGATCCGCTTCTCCCCCTACGCCTATTGCCATGTGCGCTATCCCGAATTGGTGCACGGCCTGCGGATTCGTCATGCGGAACGGGTGATGGTCAATCTGCCGGTCAGGGTGGAAGGGGGGCACATGGAAGGTGAGGCGGTGAGTGCCACCATCGCTAACATCAGCATCAATGGTGCCATGCTGACGGCTCCCGCCGTGCTGGGGGATGTCGGTGACGTACTTAAGCTTACGTTCCGTTTCTGGGTATTGCCCAGCGAGTACGAAGTCAATATGCGGGTGGATGCCGTGGTGCAGACGGTCACAGGCCCCGAGCCGGATGGGGAGCTGCGGCATGGGGTCCGGTTCAAGAGCGTGCGGTCAACCGAGTCGATTCTGCTGCAGAACCTGATCTACCAGCGCCTGCAGGAAGACCCGGAGGCGACGGTATAGCCTATTCCTTGGCGTCCGGTCGTATCAGGCGCGACGCCACTCCGTCAGGCCGCCCGGCTTGTCTTCCAGCACGATGCCCTGGTCCAGCAGTTCCTTGCGGATGCGGTCCGCTTCCGCAAAGTTCTTGTCCTTCTTGGCGGCGGTACGTTCCGCGATTTTCTGTTCAATCGCCTGAGCATCCAGACCGTTGGCGGCGGTGCCGCCTTGCATGAAGGCTTCTGGGGCGCGCTGCAGCAATCCCAATACTCCCGCCAGCGCTTTCAGTTGTCCGGCGACGTTTGGGTCGCGTGAGCGGTTGACCTCGTTGGCTAGGTCAAACAGCACGGCCACGGCTTCCGGCGTGTTGAAGTCGTCGTCCATCGCGGATTTGAAGCGGACGGCGTGCGGCGCAGTCCAGTCGATGTCGGTAGCCTGTGCTTCAACCCCACGCAGTGCCGTATACAAACGAGTGAGTGCCTGCTTCGCATCGTCCAGATGCTGGTCGGAATAGTTCAGTGGGCTGCGGTAGTGCGCACGCAGGATGAAGAAGCGCAGGATTTCGGCATCGTATTGCTTCAGCACCTCGCGGATGGTGAAGAAGTTGCCCAGCGACTTGGACATCTTCTCGTCGTCCACGCGCACAAAGCCGTTGTGCATCCAGTAATTCACCATGGTGCAGTCGTGTGCGCCTTCCGATTGGGCGATCTCGTTTTCGTGGTGCGGGAACTGCAGGTCCTGCCCCCCACCATGGATGTCGAAATGTGCGCCCAGATGGTGTTCACTCATGGCCGAACATTCGATGTGCCAGCCGGGACGGCCTGGTCCCCAGAGGGAATCCCACGCCGGCTCACCCGGTTTGGCCGCTTTCCACAGAACGAAGTCCATCGGGTCACGTTTGTAAGTATCCACTTCGACGCGCTCGCCGGCCCGCAGGTCTTCCAGCGATTTTCCGGAGAGCTTGCCGTAGCCCTCAAAGCCGCGCACGGCGTAGTACACGTCGCCGTTTTCCGCGCGATACGCGAGGCCTTTGGCCTCCAGCGTGGCGATCAGGTGCAGCATGTCCGCAATGTGATGTGTCGCGCGCGGTTCCAGATCGGGCTTGATGATACCCAGCGCGGCGGCATCTTCATCCATCGCGGCGATGAAGCGATTCGTCAGCGTCTCGATCGGCTCCTGATTCTGCGCGGCGCGCTGAATGATCTTGTCGTCGATGTCGGTGATGTTGCGGACATAGGTCAGCGCGTAGCCGGAGGCGCGCAGCCAGCGGGCGACCATGTCGAATACCACCATCACGCGGGCATGGCCCAGGTGACACAGGTCGTACACCGTCATGCCGCATACGTACATGCGTACCTGGCCGGGCGTGATGGGGATGAAGTCCTGTTTTTCGCGGGCGAGCGTGTTGTAGATTTTCAGCATGTCGAGAGGTCGGGAGCACCGGAAAGTGTTGGAGCCACAGGCGCTTGTTGATAGAATTGGCGCCTGCAAAAACTGGTCAAAGTATACCATAATGCCTACACGCACCCGCATCCTCGCCGCCTGCTTCTTTGCCCTCGTGGCGGCCTTTAGTACCGCTGTTCTGGCTGAGGATCTCAGGAATATTTCGCAGTTGGTGGAGCAGGGTCAGCACAGTCAGGCGCTGGACCGCCTGAATAGTCACCTTGCCGCCAATCCCGGCGACGTGCAGGCACAGTTTCTGAAAGGCGTGGTGCTGGCCGAGCAGGGCAAGGCCGCTGACGCGATCCGTATTTTCAGCGAAATCACCACCAAACATCCCGAGTTGCCCGAGCCGCACAACAACCTCGCCGTGCTGTACGCCGACCAGGGCCAGTACGACAAGGCGCGCCGCGCGCTCGAGATGGCGATCAAAACTCATCCGAGCTACGCCACCGCGCACGAAAACCTCGGCGACGTCTATGCCAAGATGGCGACGGACGCCTACGACAAGGCGCTGCAACTGGACAAGAGCAACGCCCGCACGCAAACCAAGCTGGCGATGGTCAAGGAACTGTTCTCCGGCAGCACGCGCCCTGTGCAAGTGGCTGCGCGCACTGAGCCGGTCGTGAAGCCTGCACCTGTGCAGGTCGCCGAGCCTGCGGCAAAACCGCAGGTGACTGCGCCAGTCGTTACGACCGAACCATCCAAGCCTGTAACTGAGCCGGCAAAGGAACCCAAACCCAAGAGTGAGCCTGTCACCAAGCCAGTGCGCGAAGACGATGCCGCCGTGATCGAAGAGACGGTGCGATCCTGGGCGCGCGCATGGTCGGCACAGAATGTCGACACCTATCTCGCGCATTATGGCGCCAGTTTCAAGGTGCCGGGCGGCGAGAGTCGCCGCGCGTGGGAGAAATCACGTCGCGAGCGTATCAACGCCCCTAAGTCGATTTCGGTCGAACTGAGCAACATCAAGGTGCAGATGGACGGCGAACAGCGCGCCACCGTGAAATTTCGCCAGAGTTATCGCGCTGGTGACGTGGCCAAGCGCACCGCCAAGTCGCTGGTGATGAAAAAGGGCGGCAGCAAGTGGTATATCGAGCAGGAGTTGACTGACCGTTGAGCAAGCGCAGACTCCGATGGCTTCAGGTCGGCGGCGCGTTGCTCGCCGCGGCACTGGGCACTGCGCTCGTTTCCTGGAACGCGACCGCCTTCGACCTGAGTGATCTCGGGTTCGGCCGGCCTGCGCCCAGGCCCTCCGCGCTTCCCAAAATCCCGCGTGACACCGAGGGCTTGCTGGTCAAGAGCCTGCTCGAGATTACGCAGGGGCAAACCCAGGCCGCGCTCGATACGCTGGACGAACTGCTGCGCGTGTCTCCCAATTTCAAGCTGGCCCATCTGGTCCGTGGTGATTTGCTGATGGCGCGTGCACGCGAACTGAACGGGTTCGGTAACGCGCCGGATGCTTCGCAGGAGTCGATTTCGGACCTGCGCGCCGAGGCCAGGGTCCGGCTCGAACGCTACCTGAATACCCAGCAAGCCGACGCCAGCCCGCAATTTTTCTGGAAACTGGATCCGGATCAGGCGCACGCGATCCTGGTGGACGTGAGCAAGTCGCGACTCTACCTCTATCGCAACGTCAACGGCCAGCCCAAGTACCTTGCCGATTACTACATCACCGTGGGCAAGAACGGTTCGGAAAAATGGAAAGAAGGCGACAAGCGTACGCCGCTGGGGGTTTACTTCGCCGGTGCGCGGCTGCCGCAGAGCAAGCTCCCGGATTTTTACGGTTCAGCGGCATTCCCCCTGAACTATCCGAACGAATGGGACCGCCATCATGGCAAGACCGGACACGGCATCTGGCTGCACGGAACCCCGAGCGACACCTACAGCCGCCCGCCACGCGCCAGTGACGGTTGCGTCGTCATGACCAACCCCGACCTCCAGGCCTTGATTCCCTTTCTGCAGAACGGCAAGACCCCCGTCATCATTACCCGATCAGTGCCTCAGGCGGGCGAGGCTACCTTCAGTGGGCGCAAGCAGGATCTGGAGCAGGCCATCGAGTCCTGGCGCCGGGCATGGCAAGCGCAGGACACCGATCGCTACCTGGCACATTATTCCAGTGCGTTTTTCAGCGGAGACCGGGATTTTACGGCATGGGCACAGGAAAAACGACGGATTCAGGCGGCCGGGGGGAAGGCCAAGATCACCCTGTCCAACATCAGCATGTTCCGTTATCCTGACAGCGGTCAGGAGATGGTGGTCGTCAACTTCGAACAAGACTACAAGAACAACACGCTCGACAACCGCATGCGCAAGCGCCAGTACTGGAAACTGGAAGACGGGCGCTGGAAAATTCTATACGAAGGCGCGGCCTGACCCGCGCCCGGAAGACGGCCGTGGGGCCGGTCTTCCATCATGGAGGGGATTGCTTTGAGAACCTGTACAAGATGTTTTGTGCTGATGCTGTTGTGGTGGGCCTCCGTGGTGCAGGCGGCAAACCCGCAGATCGAATTCCAGACTAGCCAGGGCAGTTTCGTCATTGAACTGTATCCGGACAAGGCGCCCAAAACCGTGGCGAACTTTCTGGAATACGTCGAGGACGGTTTTTACCATGGCACGGTATTCCACCGCGTGATCAACGATTTCGTGGTGCAGGGCGGCGGCCTGACCGGCGATATGCGCCAGAAGCGCACGCGCGAGGCCATCGTCAACGAGGCCAACAACGGGCTGAAGAACGAGTACGGTACCGTGGCAATGGCCCGGTTGTACGAGGCCAACTCGGCCGCGGCCCAGTTCTTCATCAACGTGGCGGACAACAAGACCCTGAACTACACTGGGCCGGATTCCGCGCACATGGGGTACTGCGTGTTCGGGCGTGTGATCCGCGGGATGGACGTGGTCGAGAAAATTTCCGACATGCCGACGCAGGTTGTCGGCAAGTTGAAGGATGTCCCCAGCCAGATGGTCATGATCGACAGGGCCGCCGTGCTGGAAACCCCAGTTCTGGCTGAAAATACCGTACAAAAACCGGCGGAACCGGAACCGGTCAAGCCAATCCAATCCAAATCTGTGAAAAAAGGAAAGAAAAAACGTGGTTAAACTGACAACGAATTTTGGCGAAATCACTCTGGAACTGGATGCCGATAAGGCGCCCGTAACGGTGGCGAACTTTCTGGAGTACGTGAACAGCGGCTTCTACAACAACACCGTGTTTCATCGCGTGATCGACGGTTTCATGATTCAGGGCGGCGGTTTCGAGCCCGGCATGAACCAGAAGCCGACCAACGAGCCGATCAAGAACGAGGCGGACAACGGTCTGTCCAATAAGACTTACACCATTGCCATGGCGCGCACGCCCAATCCGCATTCCGCCACCGCCCAGTTCTTCATCAACGTGGCCGACAACGATTTCCTGAATTTCTCCGCACCGACCAGCAACGGCTGGGGATACTGCGTGTTCGGCAAGGTCGTGGCCGGGATGGAGGTCGTCGACGCCATCCGCAAGGTGCGCACCGGCAACAAGGCTGGCCATCAGGATGTGCCAGTCGAGGACGTGGTGATCGAGCGTGCCGAGGTCGTCTGACCGACCGGTGCACGGCCCCGTATTTTTCATCTCTGACCTGCATCTGTGTGCGGAGCGTCCGCACACGACGCAGTTGCTGTTGAGTTTTCTCGCCACGACGGCGCGCCAGGCAGGTGCGCTGGTCGTGTTGGGAGACTTGTTCGAATACTGGATCGGCGATGATGCCATCGCCGAAGATCCTCATACCCAATCCGTGCTGCAAGCCTTCAAAGCCCTCTCCGACAGCGGTACGGCGGTGTATCTGATGCACGGCAATCGGGACTTTCTCATGGGGCGGTCATGTGTCGAAGCGGCCGGGGCCATCCTGCTGCAAGACCCGGTCTGTCTCGAAGTGGGAGGGCAGCGCGTGCTGCTCAGTCACGGCGATGCCCTGTGTACCGATGATCACGCCTATCAGGCGTTTCGGCAGCAGGTGCGTGAGCCTGCTTGGCAACAGGCTTTTCTGCAGCAGCCACTGGCGACCCGGCGTGCCCAGGTCGAAGCGCTGCGCATGCGTAGCGCGTCGGAGAAGTCTCTCAAGGCCGAGGCGATCATGGATGTGAATGCGGATGCGGTCGAGGCGATGCTGGCGGCGCACGCATCGCCGCTGTTGCTGATCCATGGCCACACCCATCGGCCGGGCGTGCATACGCATACGGTGGATGACCATGCCTGCACGCGCTGGGTGTTGTCGGACTGGCACGAAACGGGCGATTACCTGCAGGTCGATGCCGGCGGCTGCACGCGCCATCGCATCGCTTAGGAAACACGCCGTGGATGGCGCCCCTTAGATTTTTGTCGGCTTGGGCTCCGCGGCCGCCGGCTTGACTGGTTTTTTCGTCGCGGGTTTAGGCGTGGGGTTAGGAGGGTACTTTGCCAACCACCAGTCGCTCGCCAGTTGTTGTGCCTCGACTTCCTGCTCCGCCAGGAGCAGGCTGGCAATTTTGTCGCGAGCAGTTGCCGCGTCGGTCATCGCTTTCTTGCCCGCCTCGTCAGGCTCCTTGCCGGTGATTGGCGTGGCAGCGATGTCAAACCACATGTAGGCACGGATCAGATTGCGATCCGTCCCTTCGCCGTTGGCGTAGAGATTGCCCAGCATGAACTGGCCGGGGCGGTCGCCGGCGTCCGCCAGTCGCTGTGCCCACTTGAACGCTTCTTCCTGATCCACCGGAACATCGTGACCTTCGAACAGTTTGACCGCCAGCAGCCGTTGCGCGTCGGTGTTGCCCGCTTGGGCGGCCTTGCGCAGCCAACGTAGCGCCTCGCGGGTGTTCCTGGGCAGATCCCGCCCGTAGTTGTAGCGTGAGCCGAGCTCGAATTGCGCTTTGAGATCGCCCGATTCAGCCTTTTTCAACAAAACGGGATACGGCAGTTCCTCATATGCGGGAGGTTTGGGCGGGGATTTTTTCTCTTGCTTGGGTTTCTCAGCCGGCGCCTCATCGCCTTCTGCCGCCAAAGCGGGGCCGGAAAGTAGCAGACTCAACAGAAGGGGCATCAGGTTTGACAGGCGCATGCCCGGATATTACCGGAAAACAATTTCTGCGTAAGGGCGGATGTCATCGCTTGTGATAAGGTAGGCGTTAGCTGTTAAGGTTAGTTGATGGAGGAAAGCAAGATGAAGACTGGATATGTGGTCGCGCTATCGTGCGTGGCGTGTTTTGTCACAGGGTGTGCGACGCACCCGATGGATCACAAGCATGCGGTCTGCCACAAGGGTAAGACGATTTATGTGGATGATGCCGCGGTGGATGCCCACGTGCGGCATGGCGACTACGCACGTGCTTGTTACGGCGAAAAATATCAGGACAACGAGAAGCACGAGCGTGGCAAGAAAGATCATGACCGTGGCCATGATCATGATTGAGTAGCACCGTCGATGGGATGAAATGCAAAAGGCCCGCGACTGCGGGCCTTTTGCTTGAAGCGCGGTGTTACTGGAAGAAGTCCTTCACTTTCTCCATCCAGGATTTCGAACGCGGACTGTGCTTCTGCGCGTCCAGTTGGTTGATTTCCTCCAGTTCGCGCAGCAGTTCCTTCTGACGTTCGGTGAGTTTGACCGGCGTCTCGACCATCACATGACAGATCAGGTCGCCAGGCTCGCTGGTGCGCAGCGGCTTGATACCCTTGCCGCGGAGGCGGAACTTGGCGCCTGATTGCGTTTCCGGCGGAATCTTCATCTTGGCGTGACCGTCCAGCGTCGGAATCTCGATTTCGCCACCCAGTGCCGCGATGGTGAAGCTGATCGGCATTTCGCAATGCAGGTCGCCGCCATCGCGTTGGAAGATCGCGTGCTGTTTGAGGTGCACCACCACGTAGAGATCGCCCGGAGGTCCGCCGTTGACACCGGCTTCGCCTTCGCCTGAGAGGCGAATACGATCGCCTTCATCCACACCTGCAGGAATCTTGACCGCCAGTGTCTTGTGCTGCTTGACGCGGCCGTCGCCGTGACAGGTGGGGCAGGGGTCCTTGACCATCTTGCCGCTGCCGTGGCACTTCGGGCAGGTTTGCTGGATGGAGAAGAAACCCTGTTGCACGCGTACCTGGCCGTGGCCACCGCAGGTGGTACAGGTGACCGGGCTCGTGCCGGGGCGCGCGCCGGAACCGTGGCAGGTTTCGCACTCGGCCATGACCGGAATGCGGATCTTGGTTTCGGTACCGCGTGCGGCCTCTTCCAGCGAGATTTCCATGTTGTAGCGCAAGTCGGCGCCACGGTAGACGTTGGAACGCCGGCTGCCGCCGCCGAAGATATCGCCAAAGATATCCCCGAAAGCGTCAGCAAAATTGCCGCCGCCGAATCCGCCGCCGCCCATCCCTGCCTGCGGGTCGACCCCGGCATGGCCGTACTGGTCGTAGGCCGCACGTTTCTGTGCGTCGGACAGAATTTCGTAGGCTTCCTTGGCTTCCTTGAAGTTTTCCTCCGCCTTCGGGTTATCCGGATTGCGGTCAGGGTGGAACTTCATGGCCAGCTTGCGGTAGGCCTTTTTGATGTCATCCTCGGAGGCGTCACGGTTGACGCCCAGGATTTCGTAATAATCACGTTTTGCCATTGAAAGCTTTCACCACGGAGAACACGGAGGACACAGAGAGTAACGGATGGCTCCGTGGTCTCTGTGCGCCCCGTGGTTGATCGGTTTTACTTCTTGTCGTCCTTTACTTCTTCGAACTCGGCGTCCACCACTTCGGCGTCGACGGTCTTCTCGCCTTGCGGCTGTGCCTCGGCACCTTCTTGTGCCTGCTGTTGGGCGTAGACCTTCTCGGCCAGTTTGTGCGCGGCTTCGGACAGCGCGTTGGACTTCGCGTCGATCGCATCCTTGTCGTCGCCCTTCAAGGCTTCCTCGACGTCCTTGATGGCAGCCTCGATCTTGTCCTTTTCGCCGGCTTCCAGCTTGTCGCCGTGTTCGCTCAGGGACTTCTTGACGCTGTGTACCAGGCCATCGGCGGTGTTGCGTGCGTCGACCAGTTCGCGCAGCTTCTTGTCCTCGTCGGCGTGGGCGGCCGCATCTTCTTCCATGCGGCGGATTTCTTCTTCACTCAGGCCGGAGCTGGCCTTGATGGTGATATTGCTTTCCTTGCCCGTGGCCTTGTCCTTGGCGCTGACGTGCAGGATGCCGTTGGCGTCGATGTTGAAGGTCACTTCGATCTGCGGCATGCCGCGGGGTGCCGGCGGGATGTCGGTCAGGTTGAACTGGCCCAGGCTCTTGTTGCCGGAAGCCATTTCGCGCTCACCCTGCAGCACGTGGATGGTCACGGCCGACTGGTTGTCATCGGCGGTGGAGAAGGTTTGCGATGCCTTGGTCGGGATCGTGGTGTTCTTCTGGATCAGCTTGGTCATCACGCCGCCCA
>CAYUJU010000046.1:0-19446 GCA_964445115.1 uncultured Methylobacillus sp.
CTGCATCCGGAAGACCACAGCGTCGTCGCCACCCTCAACCTCAACGGCGACTATGTCTCTGACGCACTGGCCGCGCAGGTCGGTGGCATCGGCATCGCCCCGGGCGCCAACCTCTCCGACACCGTTGCCATGTTTGAGGCCACGCACGGCACTGCCCCCAAGATCGCGGGCAAGGACCTGGCCAACCCATCGTCGCTGATCCTCTCCGCCGAGATGATGCTGCGCCACATGGGCTGGACCGAGGCGGCCGATCTGGTGCTGCAGGGCGTGGGCAAGGCGATCGCGAGCAAGCGCGTGACCTGGGACTTCTCCAGCCAGATGGAAGGCGCGACGCAGGTGTCCTGCTCCGCGTTCGGCGAAGAAATCGTCAAGCAGATGTAAGGACGATTCTCGACACGAAAAAGGCGGCCATGGCCGCCTTTTTTATTCCCGGTGCGCCACAGGCCGGGTTACCCGACCCGCACCAGCTTTTCGCGATCACCGTCGGCCACGATGCGCCCGGCATCAAGCGCGATCACACGGCGCGCGACATTCAGCATGATCGCGCTGTGCGTGGTCATGATCAGGACATCCTGTTCACCCAGCAGGCTGGGCAGTCGCTCCGCAAGTTGCCGTTCGCTATCCGGGTCTAGCCCCAGCGTTGGTTCATCCAGTAGGAGAATGCGGCAAGGCTGAGCGAATGCCCGCGCCAGAGCGACCTTCTGGCGCTGACCGCCGGAAAGATTTCCGCCACGTTCGTCCAGTTGCATGCCTAGCGTCATGCGACCGGCCTTCAACTCCTCATCCAAGCCCGACACCCATAATGCCCGCTCGAACCGTTCACTTGCCCCCACGCTGCCGGCGACACGCAGGTTCTCTTCCAGCGTGCCGGCGAACAAGGCCGGATCCTGCGACTTCCACGCCAGCCAGCGGGCTCGGTCCATCCGTGCGATGTCGTCCAACGCCAGGCCATCAACCAGCACTTGCCCGGCATCGGGCTTGCACAGGCCGGCCAGACACCGCAGCAAGGTCGTCTTCCCGGCGCCGGGCTTGCCGAGCAGGGCAACGCGCTCGCCGGGAGCAAACCGCAAGGTAACACCATCAAGTGCCACGGGACGTTCGGGATACCGTTTAGCCAGATCCACCACGGACACCTGCCCGACGACCTCAGGTCTTGGAGTCTTCTGGCGTTCCTCCGGTACTTGCAGGACTTGCTCCATGCGCGTCGCCGCACGCTGAAAATCCTGCCATTTTCCCAGCACCATGAAGAAGGAGGTCACCAGCGACATCGCACGTGAGGCAAGCAGGTTACAAGCAATCAGTCCACCAACGGAGAGCTGGCGCGCCTCAATCAGGTAGGCGCCTGACACCAGCATCGCTACCGTGCTACAAGTTAGCATTCCCGCTGACAAGGTACCGGCGTGGCTTGCGGCCAAACGACGGGCACCCTCGGTTCCGGCTGAATCGGCAGAATACTCGCGCCATTTGCGCAACAAGAATCCTGCGCCTGGCACGGTACGGATCACATCCAGTGTGCCAAGCACCTCGCCCATGTAGGCCATCTTGCGAGTGCCCTGCTGCTCAGCTTCCCTGCCCAGTCGGTTGCTTCTGACCTGCAACGCATACCCTGCGAGCGCATAGATCGTCACCAGCAAGCTCGCCACGATCACCAGCGGCCACGCAATCAGGCCGATTGCCAGCAGATAAAGCAGAAGGAAAGGCAAATCGGCGATTGCCAGCAAGTAAGTCGAAGAAAGGAAATCACGCGCAACAGCCAGATCCCGATAATTGGAGATAAACCTTGCAAACCCTCCTGCAAGATCGTTCTGCGAAACGAGGCGATGCCATAAACCCTCGTCAGCGCGCCGAGTCAAATCTTCCGCAATGTGCTCGACCGACCAGGCCCGCACCACGCGCATCCCTGCATCGGCCAGCAAATAAATCACCATGCCGATTGTCAGCGCCCACAGGGTTTCGAAAACACCGTTGCTGACCACCTTGTCGTAGACCAGCATGGAGAAAAGCGGCAGCAGGAGCAGACCGGCATTGACGAACAGACTGGCGAGGCCGACCTCGGACCAGGCAGGGCGCAAGGCCGGCCAGAGAGATCGTAAGGAATCCAGCGGGGAATTTGGGGACGGTGGAGGCATACGCATGACGATTGCCTCGGTCAGCGCCTCTCCGGCCGTCTCGGGCACATCGGCGATCGCCTCGCCATGAGCGTCTAGCGTGCGCCAGCGGTCACCTTGGCGATGCAATAGTAGAAAGCCGCCACCGTACAACCGCAGCAGGGCGAGATTCCCGGGAAGTTGCAGAATATCCGCAAGTTTGGACTCCAAGTGCCGTGCGGCAAAGCCTGCGCGATCGAGTCGAACTGCTTGGTCAGCCCAGTTATCAATGCGGTCAGCAAGACCAGCAAACACCTCTACCAGGCGCTTGGCGACCTTTCGGTCCGCCCCACACAGCCCAGAAACGGACTGAAAAAGCGCCTCACGGGTGAGCCCCTGCTCACCCCTCTCAGGCACGGACGCCTCAGCACTCGCCATCACCCCCCCTGCGTCACGCACCAATCGATCAGTTAGGCAGTTTGCCAGTGGATTTGCGCCACTTGCTGGTTGGCAGCGTTGTAGACGATGTAGTCGGTGCCGCCTGACACCTGAATCGGAACAGGTGTTAGCTCGCCCGCAACCTTCGTCAGGTCCAGCAGCGTGTCACCAACATCGGCTTTGATCCACAACTGTGAACCGTTGCCACCGTCCACGAAATTCCGAACGTCTAACGATGTCCAGTTCCAGTTCGTGGAAATGCCGTCCCGAATATCGAGGATTTCCATGGTATCCGTCTCGTTCGCCACCACGGAGAGCGAATACGTCGCACCGGACACCAGCCCGGAAAGTTTCAGGGTATCGCCACCACCGTTCAACGCGGTGGTATTCCCTTCACCACGATATTGCGATGCGGCACTGATCGACGAATAAGACACAAGGATCGTATCGTTTCCGTTACCACCAAAGACACTGTCGAACCCGGAGGTAGCGTCGATCGTGTCATTGCCATCCAACCCTGACAACGTATCATTGCCAGCGCCGCCGATCAGCACATTATTTGCGTTGTCCCCGGTTAACGTATCGTTAAAATTACTACCAGTCAGATTCTCAATGCCATTGTAGGTGTCTCCGTTGGCGTCATTCAACGTACCAACCCCCGTAGACAGGTTAGCGGTGACTGCAGCACCCGCGGTGGAATAGGATGCAGTATCTGAGCCAAGTCCACCAATCAGTTGGTCCGCACCACCTCCACCAATCAGAACATCATCACCTGCACCACCATTCAACACATTGGCAGTCGCGCCGCCGGCAAGCGTATCATTGAACGCGGAGCCAATAATATTCTCGAAATTGCTCAGGGTATCTGAACCTGCGCCACCTGTAGCGGTGCCGGCAGCCAAGCTCACCACGACAGCAGAACCCGCGCTTGCATAGCTAACGGTATCCCCCGTGGCGCCATTTGCACCACCATTCAACGTATCGTTACCCAGTCCACCTTCAATGACGTTGTCCAGGCCATCACCTGTCAGGCTGTCGGCAAAATCAGAACCGATGATGTTCTCGATATTGCTCAACTGATCGCTGCGCCCACCACCCGTTGCATTCGTCCCACCATTAAACAAGTTGACTGTCATCGCACCGGTTGCGGTCGCGTAGGTGATCGTGTCAATTCCACCGGCTCCGTTGATAATGTTGCTACCCAATCCACCATCGATGACATTGCCCAAACCATCCCCAGTCAACGTATCGTTGTAATCCGAGCCGATCAGGTTTTCGATACTCGAAAGCACATCTCCGCTGGCATCTCCCAACGTACCGGTACCGTTGATAGTCACGGCCACAGCGGCACCTGCACCGGCATAAGAAACCGTATCTGTCCCCGTACCACCAGTCAAAAGGTCGGCACCACTGCCGCCGATCAGCAAGTCATTGCCTGCGCCCCCATCGATTCGGTTTGCGTTTCCATCACCTGTCAACGTATCGTCAAATGACGAACCGAGGATATTTTCAAAATTGCTCAGGCTGTCACTACCGGCACCCCCTGTTGCAGTACCGGTGGCCAGATTGACAACGACGGCCGCACTGGCGCTCAAGTAGCTTACGGTATCTCCGATCGAGTTTTGTGCCCCCCCATCCAGAGTATCGTTCCCGCCACCGCCTTCGATAACATTGTCGACAGCATTACCAACCAACGTCTCACCTGCACTGGAACCGATGATATTTTCGATACTGGTATAAGTATCGCCATCAGTGTTAACTCCTGTTGCAAGATTGACATTTCTGAACCCGGATGCGGATGCATAGGTAATCGTATCGCTGCCTGCACCACCATCGATATTGTCGGCACCGCCGCCGCCATCGATGATGTCGTTGCCAGCCGTACCAGTGATCGTGTCAACGAAAGAAGAACCGATCACCCGCTCAATACTGACCAGGGTATCGTTCCCTGCCGCGCCAGTGACAGTATTGGTTGCCAGGTTGATGTTGACCGATCCTGTCGCATTGGCATAACTGGCGGTGTCCGTTCCGCCGCCCCCGTCGAGCAAATCGTTACCCAAGCCCCCGTCGAGCACGTTGTCGTTGTTATCACCGTACAAGAAATCATTAAAGTTAGAGCCGGTGATATTTTCAACACCAGAGAAGCTATCTCCGAAGGCATCATTGGTCTGGAAGATACCATTCCCACCGGACCCTGGAGCCAGATCCCCGTCCGTCAGGTCTACCGTCACACCCGCGTTGGAGTGTGCGTAAGAAACGGTATCTGTGCCGGCACCTCCGCGGAAAGTATCCGATCCCGCCAGGCCTTCCAGAATATCGTTACCCCCACCACCGTCGATGATGTTGGCAGACGAATTCCCGATCAGGGTGTCGTTGAAGTTCGAACCCAGCAAATTCTGGATATTGGAATAGGTATCGCCCTGCGCATCCCCTGTATTGACGACAGCCGGACCATTCGTGAAGGCAGTTGTCGTCAGATTCACAGTCACGCCCAAACCTGCAGCCGTAGTCGCCGAACCTGCAGCCACCGAGCCAGCATTGGCATAGCTCGCTGTGTTAGAACCACCTCCCCCTTCCAGGGAGTCTGCTCCAGCCATCCCTTCCAGGATGTCGTCCCCACCATTACCGTGAAGGTAGTTGGCACCGCCGTTACCGTACAGGAAGTCGTTGTAGCCCGAACCAATCAATTGCTCGATGTTATACAACTGGTCACCGGCAGCGGTATCAGTAAATACGATCCCCAACGCGGTGTTTGTCGCTGCATCCATCAGCGAAACGGTCACCGATCCGCTGTTGTACTGGTCATAGCGGGCTGTGTCGATGCCACCTTGTCCGTCGATATAGTCGGCGCCCTGACCGCCATTGATTTCATTATTGCTAGCGTTGCCGATCAGCACGTCGTCATACTGCGAGCCATAGTACAAGTGCTCGATACCGATCAGGGTGTCGTTTCCACTACCGCCCGTCACACTGCTCGCCGCAACAGAACGTCCGTTGCTGTTATAGGCTGTTGTATCGAGGTTGGCTGAAATGCCAGAAACCGCATACCGATAATCGACATAGTCGCTGCCGGTACTACCCCCTGTGATGATGTTGTCACCGTTGCCGACATAGACGTACAGGTTATTTGCATTTGCGGCAGTGATGTTCTCGACACCGGAAAAATTGCCCCAGACCGAGCCCCAATTATTTCGCAACGTACCATTGGTTTGTGTGGCGCTGGCCAGCATATCGAATTGCCAATATGAAGCTGTCGCGCTGGCAATCACCAACGTGTCCTGCCCGGTGCCGGCATCGATGGTATCCACAGTACCGTCATAGTTGGTCATGGTGATGATGTCATCGCCCGCTCCACCACTGAGGTTAGCGGCTCCTACCATGTCATCGGAGATCTGGTCATTACCATCGCCACCAGACAAGGTATCCGTTCCCAAGCCTCCCGTGATGATGTCGTTCCCAGCACCACCGGCGATGACGTTGTTGGCAGAGTCGCCTGTCAGGGTATCGTCAAACGCCGAACCGATCAGGTTCTGGATATTGGTATAAGTATCGCCCTGTGCATCGCCAGTGTTGCCTGCCGGAGATGCCAGAGAGGCTGTGACGCCAAGCCCACCGCCTTGATCAGTCCCGTGCTCATAACTGGCCGTGTTAACCCCTGCACCACCTATCAGGTTATCGGCGCCACCCATGCCCTCGAGCACATCGTTCCCCGCACCACCCGTCAGGGTGTTGGCATCATTCGAGCCAATCAGCGTATCGTCGAAATCAGAGCCGACGAGATTCTCGACATTGGCAAACACATCACCCTGGGCATCTCCTTGCGCGACAAATCCTGCGAGGCCCGTTGTGAGCGAGGCACGAACATATCCAGTGGAGTGCGCATAGGTGACTGTATCGTTACCAATACCGCCATCGAGCGTATCGGCGCCACCCATGCCTTCCAGCGTATCGTCACCATCCCCGCCCTGAATATCATTGACTTCGTTATTGCCAATCAGGGTGTCGTCAAACGCTGAACCCTTCATGTTCTCGATATTGCTGTAGGTGTCACCGCTCGCATCATTGGTCTGCGTGACTGCAGGGCCGGCACCAAAAACCGTGGTCAACGAAGAAACGACACCTGCGGACGAATGTTCATAACTTACGGTATCTGTGTCGATTCCACCGATGAAGCTATCCGCACCACCCAGCCCTTCTAGGACGTTGTTTCCGCGACCACCGTTGAGAATGTTGTTGCTGGCGTTACCGATCAGGGTATCGTCAAAGGCGCTGCCGGTCAGATTCTCGATACTGGTGAAAGTATCGCCCGAGGCATCATTGGTCTGCACCACACCGACCAGCCCAGTCGTCAAGGTCGCCACAACGCCAAGCGTGGAAGGTGCGTAACTGACGGTATCGTTACCACCGCGACCATCGAAGGCATTGGCCTGAACGCCGGCGGCACCGGTGAACACATCGTTGCCAGCGCCACCGATCAGATTCTCGATGGAGACCAGCACATCTCCATTGGCTTCGCCCAATGTGCCGGTGTTGCTGGTCAAACTGACCGCCACATCGGTCAATGCGTACTCATAACTGGCCGTATCATTCCCATCTCCGCCGTCCAGTCTGTCTGCCCCATCGCCGCCCACCAGCTTGTCGTTACCGTCCCTGCCATATAGCTGGTTGATCTGATTGTTACCGATCAGGACATCATCGTAGGAAGAGCCGACCAGATTCTCAACGCTGGTATAGGTATCTCCAGCAGCCTCGCCCGCATTTACCACACCGAGCGTAGTATCCAGCGCGGCAGTTACGGCAGAACCTGCATTCTGGTAGGTAGCAGTGTCACTACCCAGCCCACCGTCCAGGACATCGCTCCCCAGACCACCATCCAAAATGTCGTTGCCTGTACCACCGTTTAAAGTATCGTTACCTGCCTCGCCGTGCAGAATGTCGCGCCCTGCTCCGGCCGTGACCACATCGTCCGAACTACCTGCGTAGACCTCGACGCCAACGCCTCCACTGGGCAGCACCATCAACGGTACGCCAGTGGAACTGGTGACGGTAAAGTCCGCCTGAGTCTCGGCATCGCGATAGGTGAAATTCATGTTCTCGATGACCTGGAATGCGAACACCCCTGCATGCCCGTCAACCAGCAGGTCGGCATTAAAATCGACCGGCGTCACGTCATCTGCCACATCGTAGACGATATATACATCAAGCCCATTGAGCAGCATGGCAGCGTTAGGTGTGACATGCCAGGAATTGGACGTGGGGCCATCACGCGTCACCCCGGGGCCCTGCAAATCAAATCCCGGGATCTGCGCAATCTTGGCTGCATTGAAGACCAGCTGGATTGAGGTTACATCGGAAAAATTGTTTAGCGTGATGTGCAGTGTCTTGCTCCACTGCCCTTCGCCAGCACTGAACGCCGGATTGAAAGCGATGCTATCAACGCCTGCCGTCCCCTGTATCAGTTCCCTTGTCGCCTGACCGGCTGGGCTGGAGCGAACGGCCAACTGCTCCGGAGTCGCCGTTGCATCATAGGCCCCCAAGGGCAGATCGACTCGCCCACTCGGCGTGACCTTGAATTCAGACGAGGTAAACAACGAGGATGTCACGTTGGGTTGCCCCAGCCCGGTACCGTTCAACAGGTCCTCCACACTGACCGTTGATTTACCGACCCGATAAACTGCAGGCTGGGATGACGTCAGCGGCACCACCGTGGCAGGCGCTTCACCCTCGCCGGTGCCGGAACCACCGTTACCCGGACCCTTCCCAACCGCGGTAGAAGTGCCCACGCCAACCTTTACCATGGGCGCTGGCGGAGGGCTCACCGGCTGTGATTCGCTCTGCGGAACAGGCTCTTCAGGCGGTGGATTGGCATCGATATTTTCAGTGACCAGTCGCAGGCTGCCCGCCTTGGACGGATTGGCCACGCCCACCAGCTTGAACAGAGCGGCGAGGCTAATGGTACGGTCATTGAAAATGGCGTCCGGCGGCGTCGGGCTCAATGCATCAAGTGCGCCGTTGGTGATGATCACATGATCGCCGTTGGCAAAAGTCAGCAACAGATCTACGTCGGCCACATCGACCAGTTTCAGTGTGGTCAGTGTCTCCTTGACAGTCACGTCACCTTCTGGCGTCAGCCCGGCACGCACCAGATCGCCGGTCACCAGCGGTTTGGCGGCTTTCTCCGCGGCTTGCTGGGAGGCCTGTTCCGTTTTTACTGTTTTTTCGTTTGCCATTTTCACGACTCCTTCAGGAAGTCTCTCGCACTTGCTCGACCCTACCGGTCAAAATCTTCCACGTCACCCTGCATGCTAGCCACATGCCACCGCCGGAGGGCATCCGCCCAGCAGCCAGAATTCCACGTCTATCGATTGGAACCGCGCTGCTGTTCCAAAGACAGGCGGGAGTATTCGATCAGCGCCGTCAGCAGGCGACGCATTTCGGCGCCATCGTCAGCCATACGTAGCTTGATCTCGCTCATCTGCTCCACGGTATCGGCATTGGTCTTTTCCATCTGCGTCAGCATGGTGCCCAATTGACGGCCCACACGTTGCAACTCGCTGCGGAAGTTGTTCGATGCCTCCGAGTTTTCCGCCAGCGCGCGCAGCAAATCGGCGCGTTGCTTATGAAAATCGTCCACTTCGGCATTCAGGCTACGCTCCTGCAGGCGCATCGATTCAGCCATGCGCTCTTCGATGCGGCGGAGGATACGAACTTCTTCCGTGAACAACTCGCCCCCCGGCTCGATGCCCGAAGGAAAAGGCATGACAGGGGCAGCCGGCACCGGCGTAGTTTCCTGCACAGGCTCTGCCGGCTGCGGCGCGGTTTCTCCTGGCGCTTGCGTCGGGGAGAATGCCGCACCCGCCCCCCCTACCGCCGGCTGCACCAGATCCTTGGGGGCCAAAGGTTCCGGCGGGCGCTTGCCCAAGCCCAGTTTGAGCCCGCTCTTGCTGTAGGCAAATCCATCACGCGCCAGGGCAAACTCGATATGCTGGGCGACTTCCGAACCCAGAATAGACATGATGTCGCTGATACAGCGGCGCACCGACACCATCATGAAGCCGAGAATGATGGACCCCATCAAGCCATACATGGAGGCAGAGAAGGCGATGCCCATGGAGTGCATCGGCGCTTCCATGCGTTTTACCATCTCACCGAACACCTGAATCGGGTCGGCGGTTTTCATGTCCAGTGTCGCGAAGCTGGAAATCAGCACCGCGATGTCATCCAGCGTCGCCAACAGGCCAATAAAGGTGCCCAGCAACCCCATCCCCACCAACAACCCACCCAGAAACTGTGGAATCGCATTGCGACTATTGATGCGTGCAGACGCCTTGTTCAGCTCGGTTTCGATCGCGATCTGCTCCTGGTGCGAAATCGAACGGCCGGAGGAGGCGGCGATCATGCGCAGGACATACGCAATATCGGCATCGTAGTTCAGCGCCAGTTCCTGCAGGGCCTCATCATCCATGCCGCTGCGCTTGGCTTCGGTGAATTCGACCAGGCGTTTCGCCTCTTGCATGAGCTTGCCGATGTTCTGCAGAATCAGGACACCGCCCACCAGCGTAATGGCAAAAATCAGGTAATTGATCTGCGGGTGCGGGTTGCTGACGATAGTCTTGATAATCGCCTTGTGATACACGCCGGCGGCCAGCAGCAACAACAGGAAGGGCAGGGCCGTGTAGAGGTAATAGATTCTGAGGCGTTTATACATAGTGGATTCCGTTGCTTGCAACCTGATTGATTTGAGTTGTTATTGCCTTACCTTGGATCTCGAAACGCACCATCGCGAAAACGCAGCATGGGCGACAATACATACGACAGTACGGTGCGCTTTCCTACGACGATATCGGCCACAGCGGTCATCCCCGGCACAATCGCCATGTCCCGGTGCCCGCTCGACGCCGCCTTCACCATCACACGGTAGTACCGTCCCTCGCGCTCATCCTGCAAAGTATCCGCGCTCACCTCGGTTACCTGACCGGCCAGCGTACCGTAGGTTGCGTAATCATAGGCGCCGAGCCTTACCCGCGCCGCCAAGCCGCTCCGCAGATTGGCCCGGTCATTCGGCCGCGCCCTCGCTTCCACCAGCACGCCCTTGTCGTCCGGCGTAATTTCCATCAGCACTTCACCCGGCTTCACCACGCCGCCCACCGTTGTCACGGCGAGTCGATTGATAAAACCCGACACCGGCGCCCTGACCTGGTTGCGCTCCAGCCGGTCGCGACTTGTACCGATCTCCAGCCCGGTCCGTTCCAGTTCCGCCCGCACCTGAGTCAACTCGGATGAGGCCTCCGCACGATAACGCGCCCACACCTCGCCTATACGCGACTCCGTTTCCGCCATTGCCGCACGCAACCGCGGAATCGCCGCCTCGGTCTCGGCAATCTGGGATGACAAGCGCTGCACCTTGGACTGGCTATCCAGCAATTCCAGATTCGACGCGGCACCGTTGCGACGCAAGCCCTCGATGACCTGATACTGCTGGCGCGCCACTTCCAGCTCCGCCGTCAGGTGGTGCCGGCGGTTTTCCGCCTCAGCGATCTCGCCACGCTTCTGCGCGCTCTGGTCCCGCAACACCTGCACTTCTTCTGCGACTCTTGCCCGGCGCGCCTGAAACGCAGCGGTTTCAGCCACCCGCACCTCGTCATCCTGCATCGCCTTGGGGAAATTGATGTTCCCCGCCCCGATGGATTCTGCCAGCAGCCGCGCTTCGCGCCCGCGCAAAGCATCCGACTTGGAGCGCTCCTGGTCCAGATTGGCCCGGGCCTGAATATCCGACAATTCCATCAGCGGCTGGCCAGCCTTGACCACCTCGCCCTCCTGCACCAGGATACGGCGCACAATGCCGCCCTCCAGATGCTGCACGATCTGCGACTTGCCTGCCGGCACGATACGCCCTTCGGTACGGACGATGACGTCCACCTCAGCCAGCGCGGCCCACACCAGCATCGCACCACCCGTCAGCATCGCCACCCAGACAAACAGGGTGCGAGGGTGCATATCAGAAAGCTGGCGGAAGTTTTTCAACATCGACCTCAGCGCGGCGAGACCAGCACCTTGGAGTTATCCGCGTTGGGCTTACCTTCTCGCACTGACACATCGATTTTTTCCGCCGGCACGTTCATTTCGATCAGTTGGTTACGCACGGCCATCGCCCGATAGAACCCCAGCCGACGGGCTTCGGAAAACCCCGCCGGGACGACCACCTCGACCCGCGCAGCGCCATTCGCAACGATGGCGCCGAGACTGTTACGCAACGTTTCTGCCTCGTTGGGGCTCAACGTCACGGCATCCAGCTGGAAGTTCACGACCACGCCGCCACCCGCAGAGACAGATTTTTCCAGCTCCTTCTCCGGCTTGGGAATCGGGGTTTTGGCGATCACAACCTTCTGGTTGCCGGAAAGCGCGTTCTTGACCGTGACCTGCTTCTTCAGGTCATTCACCTGTTTCTGCAGCGATTGGATCTGGATGTCCTTGGCCTTGACGATATCGGCCGGCGGGGTGGGCGGTGTGGCCGACGCGACCTGCTGTTGCGCCGCGGGCGTTTCGACGATGGGCGTCGGCTTGTCGTCCTTGTGACGGCTCAATTCCAGTGCGAACATGAACACGGCGACGATCATGATCGTCAGCATGAACAGCAGATTCAGGACCAGGTTAGTGACGGCATCAACATAGCCTGGCCAGAAGATGTCGGTGCTGTCGCCTTCGTTGCTCGCCTCGATGGACATGGACTAAATCCTCGACACCTGTTAGTTGATCGCCTGATCGCCGAGCGGCGACTGCACACTGGCCACGTCGCCCACGGACGGCGCGCCCTGCACCAGGCGGGCGATCTGCGCCACCGCGGTCATCTCCTGCACGTGCAGGTTCACCAGACGCGTGCGCGCCTGATAGTAACGGTCGTAGACATCCAGCATGTCCAGCAGGGACTGGTTACCCGACACCATGCGGTTCGACATCGACTTTGCCGCCGTCGCGATCGACTCCAGCTCACGATACCCGGAAACGATGCGTTCGCGCGTCGACTCCAGCGTGGCATATTGCGCCGAAAGCGATTGCAGCACACGGCGACGCTGGTCATCCAGGCGGTATTTGATTTCGGTACGGCGCGCGGCCTTTTCATCGTTGAACTTGAGATCGCCGCCACCGTTGAACAGCGACCAGTTCATCACCACCATCAGGCGCTGATCGCGCTGATCACCCACCTGGCCGCCGGCATGCAGGCTGTCGCTGTCCTGATATTCCAGGTCGACACGTGGCAGGTAACGGCTCTTGGCTGCTGACTGATCCAGCTCGGCCGCACGCAATTCCGCTTCCAGCACCGCAATATCCGGATTGGACTGAATCGCCATCGGCATTGCCTGCTCGACGGTAGGCGGCACGATCGAGATGCCCACCTCTTCCAGGTCGGGTAGACGCAAGGTGGAGGGCGCCAGGTTGACCAGGCGCACGAACTCGACACCGGCCGCGGCCTGCGCAGCCTCCTGCTCGATGCGCGCGGAGCGTGCGTTCAGACTGCGCGCACGCACGCGCTCCTTGTCCGCATTGCTGGCCGCGCCGGCACCCGCACGCTTCTCGATGTACTGAAACAGTTCCTGCAGTTGTGATTCGTAGTCCATCGCCATGTTGGCCTGCAGTCGGCTCGAAGCCAAGGTGAGGTAAGCGTTGACGGTAGCCAGATAGGTATCGCCGACGCTGGAGCGCACGCCCTGTTCGCGCGATTGCTCGACCACTTCGCGGCGCTTCCAGTCATACAGGCTTTGCATGTCAAGCAAAGGCTGCTTCAGCGTCAGGATCTTGTCGGTTCTGGAATGGTTGCTACGTGACTCTTCACGCCCCGTGACCGAATCGATCTGCGCCCCCGGGGTTGAAATCTCACGCCCGCTCTTCATGCTCACCAGCAAGCTCGGGAGCAGGAACGCGCGCGCCTGGCCAGTCTGCGCACGCGCCTGGTCGACGCGCGCCGAGGCCACCAGCACTTCACGACTGAAGCCCATGGAAGCCTTGACCGCCTGTGCAAGATCAATCGCAGGGATCGCCTCGACCTGCTCCGACCCCTCCCCGACAAAACCGGCTACCCCAGCGGCAAAATTGCCGCGCGCATCCGCCGCCACGGGAATTTCAAATGCACCGACCAGCCCGATCAAGCTACGTTCAGCCGGGATAGCAAACTTGGTCGACGTGCCAGCCTCGCGCTCGCGCGGCGCAGCAACTTCTGCGACAGGCGCAGGCAGATCGACGACTGCAGGCAACGGCGCCGGAGTTTCCGGCAAGGCTACCTGAGGGGAACCCGGCAGGCTAAGCGGAACCGATGGCGAAGGGGCCGCAGTTGCGGCAGGCGGGGTCGTATTGATGCGCTGAGACGGCGGAAGAATGGCATTGATCGCCGCGACGGCAGCCGCGGCGGCATTGGCGGCCGCACTCGCCGCTGCAGCCGCCGCGTTCGCAGCACTGACTGCGGAATTGGCCGCACTAGCAGCAGCGGAAAGCGTGGTGCTGGGGCGCAGCTTGATTCCCTGATCCTTGCCGTCTTCGGCGGCATAGGCGCATACACTGAGGGATACCAACCCGGCCAGCATCAACAATCTGCAGCCTTGGCTATATTGCACACCCCTACCCCTCATTCGCGCCATTCCCGAGTATCAGCGATACGCCCGCATCGCCGTAAGACAACAAAGAACCCAATTCGAGAGCGCAATACAGATTGCTCGGGAATTGGGCACGCTTTATAGAACACTGGCGCTATTGTAATAAATAATGGGTTGTTTTAAAAACAAATAAAACAACCATCAGGATACATACTCGGCCCTGAGTTGCCTCGCCGCCAGTTCCTATGCCAAGGTCATTTCACAACCGCCGCCAATTCCCCCTTCTTGTAGCGTTCTGCCATTTTGTCACACGACATCGCCTTGATCTGCGATGCCCGCCCGGCCGAGCCGAAGGCCTCGAACCGGGCCTTGCAGATGTCGCTCATCGCCTTGGTCGCGGCAATCAGGAATTTGCGCGGGTCGAGTTCCTTGCGATTCTGTTCTTGTGTCAGGAACTGACGCACCGCCCCCATCGAGGCGATCCGCAGGTCGGTGTCGATGTTGACCTTGCGCACACCGTTCCTAATACCCTCGACGATTTCTTCCACCGGCACACCGTAGGTTTCCCCGATATCACCACCACATTCGTTGATGATCTTGAGCCAGTCCTGCGGCACGGAAGATGAACCATGCATCACCAGGTGGGTGTTCGGGATACGCGCATGAATTTCCTTGATACGGCTGATCGCCAGCACATCCCCGGTGGGGGGGCGCGTAAACTTGTAAGCGCCGTGTGAAGTGCCGATGGCGATGGCCAGCGCATCCACACCGGTCGCCTTGACGAAGGCTGCCGCCTCCTCGGGGTCGGTTAGCAGGGAGGAGTGGTCCAGCACGCCTTCCGCACCGTGCCCATCCTCTTCCCCCGCCATGCCCGTTTCCAGTGACCCCAGGCAACCCAGCTCCCCCTCGACGGAAACCCCGACGGCATGCGCCATCTCGACCACCTTGCGCGTCACTTCGACGTTATATTCGTAGGTGGCCGGGGTTTTCATGTCCTCCTTGAGCGAACCATCCATCATCACGCTGGAGAACCCTGAACGGATCGCCTGGATACAGACTGAAGGAGAAGACCCATGATCTTGGTGCATCACCACCGGAATATGCGGATAAGCCTCGACCGCCGCGGCCACCATGTGGCGCAGGAAAGCCTCGCCGGCATATTTGCGCGCTCCGGCCGACCCCTGCAGGATCACCGGGCTGTCGACCGCATCTGCGGCCTGCATGATGGCGTGGATCTGTTCCATGTTGTTGACGTTGAACGCCGGCAGCCCGTAAGCGTGCTCGGCGGCATGGTCCAGCAGTTGTCTCAGCGATACGAGTGCCATGATGTGCTCCTTTGAGGGTATGCCTCGATTAAATCAGCTTTTGCGGTGCTCGCCAACCTTCACGATCTTCAAGGTATTGGTCCCCCCCGACACCCCCACCGGCTCACCAATGGTCAGCAGGATCAGATCACCATCCTTGACCGCGCCACGCATACGCAACTCGTCCTCGGCATCCTGCAAAATCTGGTCGCGGTCATCGGTGTGCTGCTCGAACGGATACGGATAAACCCCGCGGAACAGCGTCAGCTTGCGACGGGTTTCCTTCTTGGCAGCCAGCGCGTAGATCGGCACTAGCGTATTGGCGCGCGACAGCCACATCACCGCCGTCCCGGACTCCGTCAGGGAGGCAATGGCTTTCACCTTGAGATGCTGCGCCACATGAACCGCCGCCATGGCGATGGATTCGTCGATGCGGTGAAATTCCTTGTTGCCCTTGAGCTTGAAGTGCTGGCTGTCGAAATCCTTTTCCGCCTCGCGACACACGCGATCCATGGCCAGAATGGCCTCAACCGGATATTTGCCCGCCGCGCTCTCGGCGGAAAGCATCACCGCGTCCGTCCCATCCAGCACAGCGTTCGCCACGTCGGACACTTCCGCGCGTGTCGGAATTGGATTGGTGATCATGGACTCCATCATCTGGGTCGCGGTAATCACCAGCTTGTTGCGCGCCCGCGCCATGCGAATCATGCGCTTTTGTAGCCCCGGTACCGCAGCATCGCCAACCTCCACCCCAAGGTCACCGCGCGCCACCATGATGGCATCGGAAGCATCGATGATTTCTTCCAGCGCATCGATGGCCTCGGCACGCTCCACCTTGGCGATGATGCCGGCATGACCGCCCGCCTCCCGCACCAACTGGCGCGCATAATCGACATCCGCCCCGCAACGCGGAAAGGAAATCGCCACGTAATCGGCATCCAGCGCCACAGCGGTCTTGATATCCGCCTTGTCCTTGTCCGTGAGCGCCTCGGCGGCCAGCCCGCCGCCCTGACGGTTGATCCCCTTGTTGTTGGACAAGGTGCCGCCCACGTTGACGACACAGTGAATCTCGCACCCCATGACCTGCTCCACGGTCATGACGATCCGACCGTCGTCCAGTAGCAGCACCGCACCAGGCTCGACTTCCTCAGGCAAGGTCTTGTAATCCAGCCCGACCCGCTCCTGATTGCCGAGCGTACATTCCGCATCCAGCACGAAACGATCACCGCTGGCGAGCTGGATCTTGCTCTCCGCGAACTTGCCAATCCGGATTTTGGGCCCCTGCAGGTCGCACAGCACACCGATCGGTCGACGATGGCGTGCGGCAATTTCCCGCACTAGATTGGCCGCCGCGATGTGGTCCTGTGCGGAGCCGTGGGAAAAATTCAGGCGCACCAGATTCACACCCGCCTCCGCCATGCGGTTCAGCACTTCCTCGCTATTGGAAGCCGGCCCCAGGGTGGCCACGATTTTGGTTTTACGCTGTATCGTCATTCGGATTCTCGAAACAATGACGGGAAACCCGCGCAGCGAGTTTCCCGTCGAGATCATGAAAAGCGTTCAGGAAACGCTAGCTGTTGGCGCGTTGCTCAAGCATTTCCACCGCAGGGAGTTTCTTGCCTTCCAGAAACTCGAGGAAAGCCCCACCGCCTGTCGAAATATAGGACACGCGATCCGCAATGTCGTACTTGGCGATCGCCGCCAGTGTGTCACCGCCCCCGGCGATCGAGAAGGCCGGACTTTCGGCAATTGCCATGCCCAGCGCCCTGGTACCCTCGCCAAACTGATCGAACTCGAACACCCCAACCGGACCATTCCAGACGATGGTGCCGGCTTTTTTCAGGTATTCCGCATAAATCTTGGCGGTTTCCGGGCCAATGTCAAAAATCATGTCGTCATCTGCCACCTGATCGACCTTCTTGACCACGGCCGGCTCGCTGGCGTCGAACTTCTTGCCGACCACCACATCCACCGGCAGCGGAATATCGCTGCCCTTGGCCTTGGCGGCATCCACCAGACCATGCGCCACGTCCAGCAGGTCCGGTTCGTACAGGGATTTGCCGACGTTGTAACCTGCGGCCTTGATGAAGGTATTGGCAATGCCGCCGCCGACGATCAGTTGATCGACCACCTTGGACAGGGATTCCAGCACGGTCAGCTTGGTGGACACCTTGCTGCCGGCCACGATGGCGACCAGCGGGCGGGCCGGACTCTGCAGCGCCTTGCCCAATGCATCCAGCTCAGCCACCAGCAACGGGCCGGCGCAGGCGACCGGCGCGAACTTGCCCACCCCGTGGGTAGAAGCCTGCGCACGGTGCGCAGTGCCGAAGGCATCCATCACGTAGACGTCACAGATCTGGGCCATTTCCCATGCGAGACGATCCTCGTTGTTACCTTCACCGATATTGAAGCGCACGTTTTCCAGCACGGCCACTTCGCCATCACGCATCTGTTGCACATAAGGCTTGCCGTTGCCCAGCCAGTCCTGGTAGAGGCGAACCTCCTTGTCCAGCAACTTACCCAGATGCTCGGCCACCGGGCGCAGGCTATCCTTGTCCGTATAGCGACCTTCCGTCGGACCTTCCTTCGGGCGGCCCAGATGCGACATCAGCATGACCTTCGCCCCGGCATTCATGGCATACAGGATGGTCGGAAGGGAGGCACGAATACGGGTATCGTCGGCAACGCTACCATCGTCGTTCTGCGGCACGTTCAGGTCTTCACGGATCAGGACACGCTTGCCCTTGAGATCCAGGTCGGTCATTTTGATTACGGACATGATATTTCCTCTAAGCCATGTGACGGACGGTCCGGCGACCCGGTTCCGCCCGGTTGTTGCTTACGCGATGTGTTGCACCAGTCGCATCAGGTTGCAGGTATAGCCATACTCGTTGTCGTACCAGGCCACCACTTTGACGAAGGTCGGATCCAGCATGATGCCGGCATCAGCATCGAACACGGAGGGGCAGGTCTCGCCGACGAAATCGGTCGAAACCACCTTGTCGTTCGTGTAGCCGAGCACGCCCTTCAGCGGACCGCTTTCGGAAGCCGCCTTCATGGCCTTGCAAATATCCTCGTAAGTCGCTTCCTTGCTCAGCTCCACGGTCAGGTCAACCACGGACACATCGGAGGTCGGCACGCGGAACGCCATGCCGGTCAGCTTCTTGTTCAGGGAAGGGATCACCTTGCCCACGGCCTTGGCTGCACCAGTGGAGGACGGGATGATGTTTTCCAGAATGCCGCGGCCGCCGCGCCAGTCCTTGTTGGACGGGCCATCCACGGTCTTTTGCGTCGCCGTCGCGGCGTGCACGGTAGTCATCAGGCCGCGCTTGATGCCGAAAGCGTCGTTCAGCACCTTGGCCACCGGCGCCAGGCCGTTGGTAGTGCAGGAAGCGGCGGAGACAATCGCCTCGCCACCGTAAGTTTCATGGTTCACGCCATAGACGTACATCGGCGTGTCGTCCTTGGACGGTGCGGACTGCACGACCTTCTTGGCGCCCGCGTCGATGTGCTTCTGACAGGTTTCCTTGGTGAGAAAGAACCCGGTACATTCGATCACGATGTCGGCGCCGACTTCATTCCACTTCAGATTGGCCGGATCCTTTTCCGCAGTCAGGCGGATGGTCTTGCCGTTGACGACCAGATTGTTGCCGCTCACGGAAACTTCGCCCTTGAAGCGGCCATGCACGGAGTCATGCTTCAGCATGTACGCCAGATATTCCGGCTCCAGCAGATCGTTGATCGCCACGACTTCGATGTCCTGGAAATCCTTGATTGCGGCACGGAACACCATACGGCCAATACGGCCGAACCCATTGATACCTACTTTGATCGCCATTTCCTACATCCTTTATTCAAAACAAAAGGGGGCCATGAACAAACGGCCCCCCTTCGTAACGCTACTGCATAAAGTTACAGCACGGACTTCACGGTCTTCACCACGTTTTCAACGGTGAAACCGAAGTGCTTGAACAGTGCGCCGCCCGGTGCGGATTCGCCGAAGGTATCGATACCGACGACTGCACCTTCCAG
>CAYUJU010000047.1:0-19257 GCA_964445115.1 uncultured Methylobacillus sp.
AGGCCTGGCCGCTGCGGTAGATGTTCTGGTTGTCGTCGAGGGCGATCATGAGGTTTTCGGTCTTTTTGTTCAGGAGGCTTATTGCCGTTTTGAACATCTCGTCGCTGAAGTCCTGCCCCTCATCGATCAGGATGGCGTCGTACTGGAGGTTGTTTGTTTGCGCCTTGTCCAGGGCCAGCTGCACGACCGTGTCGTAGTAGGCTTGGTCCGCCTTCTCGTATTGGACCTTTTCATTGAGGATCTTCGCGCAGAGCTCGAAGAAGTGCATCACCTCGACGCCGCCATCGCCCAAGGGGACCTTCTTGTCGGAAAGAAGTCTTTTGATGTAGTTGACGAGGGTGATGTTGTAGCAGACAAAGAGGATGTTCTTGATCTCTGGGTTGTACTGTTTGAGAAGGGCCGCCCGGTGTACGAGGACGAGGGTCTTGCCGCAGCCCGAGGGGCCCGTGACGATGCGGTGGCCGCCCTCGATCCTGCGGGCCAGGGCCTCCTGGTTGTGGTCGAGGACCCTGAGGCGGCGTTTGTCTTCCTCGTGCTTTTCTTTGGCACCCCTTTCGGGCAGCTCGATGCGGACGACGGGAAAGAGCAATGCCTTGAGGCGCGCCATTTCCCTGGGTGTGACCTGGAAGCTGAACTGGGGCACGAACATCTTCTTGAGGGCATCAAGGAAGCAGCGGCCCGAGGGGTCGGCCCAGTGGTCCGATTGGGGGTGCAGGTCGTCGCAGAAGAAGATCCTGTCGGGGTCGATTATTTTGTGTAGGTTTTTCTGCTTGTACTCGTACTTGTTGATGTTGGGGAAGACGACACCGCAATTCACGGGGATTTTGACCTTGCCCTGGAAGCGCGGGTCGGAGGAAAGAAGGACACCGTCCTTTTTCATCTTGTCCATGATGTCGGCGAAGTAGTCCCTGGCCTGCTGGTAGGGGTTGCGATTCCTCTCCGTCCTGCCGCCCATGTCCAAGACGAAGTACTGGGGGTCGGCCTCGCGGATCTGCTCCAATGCCCAGTCCTTGACCTCGAAGATGACGAGGCCCACCTCGTCGGAGAAGAGAAGAAAGTCGGGCTCCTTACCTTGGATGTCGGACAGGTACCAGGAGAGGAAGCGGCTGTCGGGCCGGGCTACCCGTTCGAGGAAGCGGTAGAATTGCCGCTCGCCGTCGGTCTTGAACCGTTCCACGTCGCTGGGGATCATGGTGGCCATGAAGCGCTCACGGGGCTTGTATTGGGTCCTCTCGATGCCCGACGCGACGCTCGTCGGGATGGGCACCGAAAGGACAAGATATTCTCCAATGTTATCGGATTGTTGCGTATCAATCCGGCACGCAGGAACCCCTGCGCAAGAGGTCCGGGGACCCTGTGCCGGGCTGCACCCAAGAGTTAATCAGGATTCAGCGGGTATGTTGATGCCCGAAGGGCAGCCAGTTTCCGAGGGGAAGGTAGCTATCATCAGCCGCCGATATCAGGCCCGTCAAGGTATTACCTGACATGGCAGCGTGTTTTAAGGCCAAGCCACTCTTATGCATTTAGGACGAGGAAATTATTTGCAAAAAGTCTGCCCGGGGCCCCGAAAAAAGCAGGCCTGGAGCGCCTGTGCCGCATGTTGATAGAAATCGACATCTATAAAGAAAATCCCGGACCGACAGGATATCGACCCGGGCTTCCTGGTTCATGCGTTCTCATGGCAGCGAAGTATCCCTTTTTGCGGTCATATCTAGCAAAATCGGAGTTATATTTCAATAATTATCAACACAAACCGTCGCATTATCTTTACTGAAAAAAAGGAAACTTTCATTGTGCATACGACAGGCGTATGTCGCAGCATTGCATTTAGTTTATCACATCATCCACGTCTTTTGAGACAAGAGGCAAGAACGATGAACTGTTATGTCATTAATGGCATTACTTGCCTATCACGTGCCTAGACGGGATGTCAAGAATGTCTCCTCGTGCGGCTTGCGGAAATAATCAACAGACTGCTTACAGATACCTCGAGGCTGGAATCCTCTCGAAATATTCCACGTCATGATTGTTACACTGACGAGTGTCTTTGGCCCCCTTCCCCGATCCTTTATCTTCTGTTTGCATCCTGGATTTGCCGAGCAGTGCGTGTCCGACGCGCTTGTCCCTGCTGGTTTTTGATCGGCGGCATCGTCATAAGTTCGGCGAAATCCTCTCACCGCCTGCGGCACGGGCATCCTTCAGAACCGGCGGCGGCACGAAGCCGAGATACGCCGCAACGGCGCCGTTGAGAGACAATTCGTAATTTTTCTGCTGCAGCCGCTTCAAACGTCTGCCCTCCCAATCAAATTCCTGTAGGTGGAGGGCCATAAGTATCGACTCAGCTCCTTCCGCCAATTCTCGCGGAGGGAGACGGGATGGAGCGGTCAGAAAAGGAGCTGCCGATCGGCGCATTGACGGTCGGCAGCCTGTTTGCGGGCGTCGGGGGAATCTGTCTGGCATTTCGAGAGGCTGGATTTCGTGTGGCATGGGCCAATGAGTGGGACCGGCATGCCTGCAGAACTTACAAGGCCAATTTCCCCGACCATCGGTTGATCGAAGGGGACATCAATGGTGTTTGCCCGACGGATGCCGGCCCAGTCGACGTTCTCAGTTCTGGATTTCCGTGCCAGAGCTTTAGTATTGCGGGGCATCGTCTTGGCTTCGACGACGAAAACAGGGGCAAACTCTTTTTTGCGACGGCCCGCTTCGTTGCTGATTTACGCCCTCGGGCGTACCTGCTGGAAAACGTCAAAAACCTCGTCAGCCATGACAGGGGCAACACGATCCGGGTCATGGAGAAAACGCTCCGAGAACTCGGATACTCTTTCATTCCTTTCATCTTGGATGCGAGGAAGCATGGCAACATCCCGCAATGCCGACAGAGAATCTTCATCGTCGGGTTCCGCGACGAGGAGAACGGCGGTCCGTTGACCGATCAATTCAGGATTCCCGATCCCATCCCCCTTACTCTTACTGTCAGCGATTGTCTCTCCCGGGCACCCGTTGCGGACAAATACTTCCTGCCGGACGGCTCGTACATGCACCCCCACTTTGCCAGGCTGGCCCTCTCCCGCAACACTCTTTACCAGTGGAGGCGATCCTACGTGCGGGAGAACAGATCGTCCGCATGCCCTACCCTGACCGCCAACATGGGCAGTGGAGGTCATAATGTCCCTTTCCTGCTCGATGATCGGGGCATCCGGAAGCTGACCCCGGGCGAATGTTTCCGTTTTCAGGGGTTTCCCCATGACTTCGTCCTCCCGTCCGGCACGGCCGACTGCCATCTGTACAAACAGGCCGGCAATTCCGTCGTCGTGCCGGTCGTCCGGAGGATTGCGGAAGAGATCGCAAGAGTGCTCACCGGCGGGACGACCAGGCCCTGACGCCTAATTCCCATCCACAAGTGCTTCTTAGGAATAACTTATGACGTGATAGAAGGCTTCGGCCATCGATTCTACCTGCTATTGTAACGTTTCGGGCCCCTCGACTGCCGGCACTTGCCTTCCTCCCTTGTCGAATAGGGCCTGCTCGACCAGGCGGAGGCGATCCGGCCGCCCCATGCAGGCACTGCAGACGGCGTAGACGCAGCCCCCGGCACGGCCGGGCCTCATCAACACGCCGCCGGTGGCTATGGGAGTACCGCCGCACAGGGTACAACCCGGCAGGCTTTTGATCGTCTCCCAGATTATCCGCCGCACCTCGGGCCGTTCGCTGTCCGATGGCGGGGCGGGACACAGATTGTATACGGCGGCGCCGGGCCCCTGATCGACCTCGACCAAGCGAAATGCCCCGCCCTTCAGGGCGGCAAGAACGAGGTACGCTTCGCGCAGCGTCGGCTTGAACGCCTCGAGGCTCTCAGCCAGGCTGCGGGGGCTGACCCGGTCATGTGCCGGGATCGGGACGATGCCGGTGTCCCCGCAGGCGGCAATCAGAGCTGCGATCGCCTTCGAATCTTTGCAGAGCTTCCGTACGACACCCGCCTTCGCTCCCGCGGGCCCGTCCAGGGACAGCAGGTACTCGCAGTCTGTAGGGATCCACCGCCCCACGGGCTCAGGGGATTCCGTGTAGTGCTCGAGTGCGACCGGCTCAAGGGCACGCACCATCAGCAGGGCGTGAATCGTGCCCGGGGCGGCACTCCGGAGGAACAAGCCTCTTGCGCTGCCGTCCCGGTCGGATAGTTCCAGCCACACGGAAGGAAAAGGCAGTGCGGCCCCCACGGGGTTCGCGCCGAAGCATTCCGATGGGTCGGCGGGGAACCGCTTCCCTATTCCTCCCAGCAGATCAGACGGGTTTTCGACAAGCACTGCAGTGGCTTTATCGATCAGGGGGATGACGCCCGACAGATAGCCGCTGAGGCCTGGACAGGCCTCAGCCGACATCGTCATGAGTGCGGTCAAGTCACGAACGACCTCTCTCATTGGGACCTTCCTTTCTTTCCGTTCTGAACGGCATCTGTCTTTTCGAGCGACTCTTATTCGTCAGATTCGTTTTGCGGTTCGATTTTCTCCACGGATCCGTCCAGGCCCACCGTCCAGATCCTGTTGTGCAGGTCCAGGCCGTCGATGATGTCCAGGATCCGCTTCAACCGCCGGTAGACCGACAGTGCAGCGTCCCTATCGATCCTCCCGGCCTGAAGCGAGCAGAGGCTCTCCCAGCCGTCCAGCGCCACGTAGACCCTCCCGTCGGCAAACGACAGGGAGAACCCGCCGATCCGTCCCCGAAGCGCCTTGACGCGCTCCATCATCCTTGGGGTCAGGAGGTAGCGCGCCTCGATCTGGTCCCACGAGCGGACGCTAAACATCGCCTCCCATTCCGGATCCTCGAGATGGACGGCCTCGGCGCCGGACCCGCAGCCGCCGTTTACGACGGTCGTCCCGCGAAAAGGCTTGTTCATGGCCGCGGAGAGAATGATCCCTTGGAAAATGTCGTATTCGCGCCTCTCCCAGTGCCACTCCGTGCGCCATTCCGTATGGCAGGTGCTGTTGCCGTCGTCGTTGGTTTCCCATACGGTTTCCGGCACCTCCTCGGCTACCAGTTCCTCGCGCTCCTCGATCGCGTGGACACGGGACAGCCTGAAATCGACCCGGCCGACAAGACCCTGGATCCCGTCGCAGCCGGAATATTGATCCGGCTCGGGGAACAGGCCCATGGCTCGAAACTCCGCTTCCGGGAGAACGGCATCCGGATCGTACCGGGGCCTGTCGACCAAGGCGGCCAGCACCGCGGGAACTATGTAACGTTTAAACCGGGCCTCCAGGGCCTGTTGATCGCTCCTGAGGGAACAGGCAACCGCGATACCCGGAACGATGGCCAGGATGACCCCGACGATGACGGCGCCGGCCCAGGCACAAAGGGCTATAAGACCCAGCCCGGCCGCGACGGCCAGGACAAGATCTCGCTCGAATTTTGCTTCCTTCTCGAGCCTTTCGCGCTCGATCCCGGCAAGCGTCCTGCCGAGGCTGCCGCAGAGTACGGAGTCGAACCGCTCGGATCTTTCGTCCCGGCTCATCGGGCCCTCTTGTCGAAGAGATCCTTTATGGCCGCCGGGCTGCGCTCCTCTTCCTTTGCCCGAAACATCTCCTTGCGCTGCATGTCCAGCATCGAGGCGGCGAGGCGGGAGGGAAACATCTCGCAGGCGTTGTTGTACTGCCTCACCGCGGCATTGTAGAACCTGCGGGCGGCCTGGATATTGTCCTCGACTTCGTTGAGGGTGGCCTGCAGGTGCAGGAAGTTGCGGCTCGCTTTGAGGTCCGGGTAGTTTTCGGCCACCGCGAAAAGAGCCTTGAGGCCCGCGCCGATGTTGCGATCGAGGGACTCCCGTTCGGGGCTGCCGACGGCATGCCGGCCGACCTCGGTGCGCCACCGGGTCAGATCCTCCATGAGCGTACGCTCGTGGTCCGCGTAGCGCCCCACGGCCTCGACGGCCCGGGGGATCAGATCGTAGCGCCTCTTCAGCTGGACATCGATGCCGCCGTACGCCTCGTCGACCGTGTTTTTCCTGCCGACGACGGAATTGTAGAGAACCGTCACCCCCATCAGCACTGCAAAGACAACAATAAAGAGAAAGATTGCCACGAGCACCTCCTTGCCACGATGTTTCTCCCGGATTCAAACTGCTCCATGGAGCCCGAAGGTGATGCACAACCTTCGCGGCCCCAGTCCTGTCCTGCCTGGCAGTATGTCTATGCACGCAAGGGGATTCATTGCGGTGTGAATTTATCAAGCGGGGTTGAGCGAAACGCGGCTGAAAGGCGGTTGAAACTCTCGAAGAGAAGAATGTCTCTTCGTTTCGGCGGCGGGTATGGTTTTCTCGCGACCTGACGGGTTGGTCCGGCAGGGCCTACTCCAGGTTGGAGAGCCCGAGATCATCTGTCCTGTCTTTCTCCGCAGTTTCTTGAAGACGAAGTGCCGGGCGTTCGGCGATGCCCTTGACCCGGCTCAGGGCCCGCACGTCCGCGGATGCGGCGCAAGACTCGACCGCGGGCGCCTCGCAACCGACCTCCCTTGAATCTCGAGCCCTATTCGGGACCCCCTTCGGCCTTCCCGTCTTGTAGGGGATTTTGTTTGCCTCGAGCATGCTGTCGATCTCGTCCCCGGTGAGGTTGCGCAGGATGTATTCCACTCCCATCTCGAGGATGACCTGCCTGTCGTGCGGACGATAACGCAGCAGCTTCCGATACGTATCGGGGCTCTGGAAGTGGGCGATCACCTTCCTTTCCCTTCTTCTATCCATTCTCCCCTGCCCTTCTCATCCTCTTATGCTGTCTTCGCCGACATGCGATTTTATCGTCGACAGACCGCTGGCCTTTACAGTGCGATGTCCGTAACCGCATAGTCTCTACGGATTTCCACCGTGTTTCCGTAAGAGTCGGCAATAAACAGGCATCGGAAAGGGCAGGATTGACCGAAACAAGGCCTTCTTTTCTATGATTGGGTTTGAAATGGAACTGAACCTGCGGGATGGAAATAAAGACGCGGAATACTCAGAGAGTGAAGAATTCTCGTGATTTATAAAAGCATCGGGGATGGAATGAGAGCGCTTGAAACCTGTTCATGTTCGTCCTTGCTCCTTTTGGGGCAGTAGAATAAGCGGGTTTTCCATTAAACGGTAAATCCGTTTTTTACGAAAGCCGAAATTCCACTCTCCTCGTAGTCCAGGCCGGACGCGCAAGGGTGTCCGGAGCACCCCGCCGGAACCCCGTTCCGGCTCCCCTGTCCTTCGCCCGGTTACCGGCATAATGCCCGTGAGACCTCAGGGCTCACTCGCCCTGCACGTATCGAAGGCTATGACATTTCCATCGTCAATGTATCGAGGTCCTTCAGATTATTGCGTGAGGATCCCTCGAGCAACGTATCGAAGCCCCATCATGACAGACCTCCAGACGTACGTATTCCTCGGCCACCGCCGTCGTGATGCAGAGGCGAGTGCCGGGGACCCCCATCTCGCCACCCGCTTTGCGGGTTGGCTCGCTTCCCCCATGGCCTCTGCAGCCACCCGAAATTAAACACGGTTTTTTCGCTCAAACGCAACGCGGCGATATTCGAACGCACGAATGCTCGACCACAGGGTGTGCTTTTTCGAACGCACAGAGCATCATCACATTGAAATGCGGACAGCGCGCTTTGCTTCTAAAGCACTGACAAATACACAGCAGAGTTGCCGTTGATTGCAGCGATTCTCGCTTAACGGGATCCGAAAACCATCGAAATGACCGTTTTCCGAATATGGGTTACTTCTACCCCAGGGAAGGAACGACTGAATCTTCTCGGTGCCGTTTTGTGCTTTTTTTAGGCATACTCACCGGTGTTTCTCCCGGCCCAGTATCCGCTATGCCGGTCAGCCATCCTCCTCGATGCCCCGAGTTTCCGCCGGTGCTCGTCACTCTATCATTTCAGGGTCTGAGGCCTGCCCGAGTATCGGCTATCGCCCGCATCTCCGATGTCTCCGTCGGCAGATCGAATCCCCTCTCGATGCAGTAGTCAGCCAAGGCCTCCTCCGCCTCCTTCCGGAGAGGCGTTTCATGGCGGAATGCGTACCGGATGTCATCGATGAGCCTCATCCGCTCGATACGGGATGACTCCTCAGAAGAAAGAGCGCCTTGGAGCATTCTGTCCAGCAGACCCAGTGTCTTTTTCACAGAGTCGTGCGTCGGAGACGAGGAATCCTCCCGGCTGCCTTCCCGTGATTCCTTGTCGTCTGTTTTCCGTTCTCCTTTCCATCTTTTAACTTCTGCCGCATTTTGCAGGGCGTTGCCCGATTTCTCCGGTCCTTCATCCCAGGGTCTTGAGTCTTTGTCTGCAGGCGGCACAGGATGCCTGGCCAGGCCGGGGCCGGGGAGGAAGTCCATCCCTTCATCCTTGAGCACGAGGTTTCCCGCCGTCAGGTGCAGCGCCTCCCATCTCTTCATGTATTTCCGAGGAATCCGCGGCCGTATGAGCATGATGCCCGCCGCCCTATCGAACTGCGGCTTTGAGGCCAGCAGCTCCCGATCGGCCCAAACAAGATAGTCCCTCTTTCCCTTTTGCTGCGTGTTCGCGGCGGCCACCAGCCGATCGAATGCCGCCCCGAAGTGCCGGGGATTCACGATGAGCCCGCCGTGATAGGCAGAACCCTTTTTCCACTGTTCCCTGGCCCAGCGCCAGACGATTCCAAGCGTCTCAGGGGATCGACCCGCCTTGAAGAGGGCATCCACCACCTTGCCCCATTCAGCTCTCCTGCCCTCGGGGTAGTCCGGATCGTCTCTCCGGATCTCGTCCATGATCGTCGTCACGAGCCTGTCCCGTGGGGATTCCTCGGAGAGCTCCGCCGGGAGGGCTTCGACCGGACGTGCCGGCTCCCTGTAATCAAGGCGCCGGTCCGTTTCGAAGAAGATGACTGCCTTCTCCCACCCGTCCCTCGCGCCTTCAACGCGCAGGCGGATTTTGTGGCCCTGGGCCGTCTTGTCTTTGTTCATGGCCCGTTCGATCTCGCCGATTCCGGATCGGATATTTCGCAGGAATTCCTTGAACGGCAGATTCACCGCGAATTTCTCCTGCAGCCTCTCCGCGCCGATACGCCACCGGATCACGCCGTCCCCGTCGGGTGGGCGAAACGTCAGATTTTTCATCATCAGTTCATAGAGTCGCAGCGAGTATCCGCTGGACAGGGATAGGTAGACATTCAGGACCAGCTTGATGTAGCGCGCCTCGCGGTTCCTTGCCAATTCCAGGAACCTCTCCCCGAAGAGGACCCTGAGGCAGCCCTTCTCTCCGCCCGCCGTGATCAGCGCCACTGCCTCGATCGGACTGAACCGCAGGGGGCACCACTGGATTCCGTCGTGGAATTTGCCCGCGTACTCCAGCACAGCTCCCTCCCACGCCCGGAGATGCTGCCGGACGGTCGTCCGGTTCGGTCCCGTGTCTCTCAGGCCCAACTTCTGCAGCAACGCGGCCAGGCGAACATGGATCTCCCGGTTCCATTCTGCTTTTTGGGCTTCACCCAGGAGGACGGCCAGGGTCTTGGCCGCCTTCGCCGTGGGAACGCCGTGGTAGTAGCGGGCACGGAGGCTCCCGTTTCGGTATTCGCTTAACAGTTCAACCTCTCCGTTCTCGTGTCGCTCCTCTTTTGGTACCGCCGCCCTGCGGTTGATCAGCCACGGTGCATCTTCCGCCAGATTCATGTTCAGACGAACGGGCTCTTCTTTGCCCGACGCGCCGATCGATTCGTTTCCGGTTCTTCCCATGACAGCTCCTTTGATTTTTTACCGGCAGCACGGAAGCTCCTGCCGTTATTCGACCCCGCCGAGGGGCCTCCATTCGTTTCTCGACCACACCGCATCCCGTTGCTCGACCACACCGATGATTCTTCCATCCGTTGTCCGGCTACACCGGGATTCCCCGAAATGCCCTGCCCGCCAAATTCTCCAGCTCTCCAGAGAGGATAGCAGTACACGTAAGGGTAGCTGTACAACGTAAGGACAGCAGTACATTGTATGGAGAGCAGTACACGTCAGGAATAACTAGAAACAAAATATGAAAGAACCCATGCCCAACAAGGGCATGTTGTATATATTTCATCCTCCTGCTAACCTGACGTTTGTCTTGCCTCGGCAGTATCCGGTTTTCGGTACATCCGCACGAACGCGGAGCTCCGGCCCATGCCTCGGAGCTGAGAATGCCGCCATTTTCTTCTGCGAATCACGACATCGTCCGGCTTGCAGTTGTCCGTCGACCCGTCTCCTGGATGCAGGGCAGTTAGTCTCTTGGGCTTTCTCCCCGCGTCGCTTGTAAGGGACTATCGGACATTTTCCTTCCCATATTCGGCATCCTCGGTTAACCATAAAGGGCTGAAAGCCGCTTCGGCTCAGCCGGATTCAGCCACGGCGTTTCGCTTTTCGCTTGACTTATCTTTTGTTTTGTGATTGTATATATATAAAATGGATGTAGCAAGCACTGCCGCCACGGCGACACATCCGGTCAGGAGGAAACGACGCGGCAGCGACTTTTCTGAACTAAAGGAGATCGGGAATGGGTTCTGTAAAGGAGAAGTCGGGGTCTGCGTTGAAAAAGGCCCGTGTCACGAAACTGGGACCGTCCAGGAACGCCGCCCCCGAAATCGTCTCAATCCGGACGGAAGCATTGATTGAACACCCCGAAAATCCGGATATGGCCTACAGGGCATTCGAGTTGAAGGCCGTGGCCGTGATGTCCGGATGGGGTGCGAACGATCAGACCCGCGGGATGACCGGGGATGCGGCCATAGCCTGGGCGAAGGCACATGCGCGGCAAATCAGGGTGTGCGCCGCCGAGTTCCGCTGGCGGCTTGCGTGCTTCAGCGACGAAGATTTCCAGTCCGAGGCCATCGTATCGGCACTTGAGGCCGCGGACCTCTCCGCCCGAAAGAACCAGCCGTTCGAGGGCATCTTCTGGACAGCGTACAGATACCGCCTGGAGCACCTCTGCAACGGCTCCCGGGTCGGCGAGAGGATCCCCGTCGAGGGGAGAGACGGAGCCGAGAACCATCGGCCGGAATCCACGGATACCGCTCCCGGCAGCTTGATAGATCGGAGGGAAGAAGAAGCATTTCACGACGGCTCGCTCTGCCGGGCGTACCTGCATCACGCCTCCCGCATCATGTCGGCGGATGAGGCCGATGCCTGGAACATCTACTTGTCCGATGCCCGGCCCGCGACGCGGGAAGTGGGAGAAAGACTCGGTCTCACCCGGCAGGGCGCCGAGTACCGGATCAGGCGGGGATTGGAACGAGTGCATGATTTCTACCGCGATCTCGGTGTTTCTGTCGCTGAGGATCGGGATATTCTCACGCCCGGCAGGCTCATCCTCGGGGCCGCTGTCGAGGAGGTGGAACGCTGTGACTCAGCACCACCTCGTTAGGCCCTGCTTCAATGATGTCTTTTTCCCTTCCCGTTTCCTTCGCGTGTTCTCCCCGGGGCTTTCCTTTCTTCACCTTTTCCTTTCCCCGGCCCCGGCTATCGCCATCGCAGCATGCCCCCCGCACGGCAGGCGCAAAATTGATGATATGCGCCCTTGTTCGACCGCACCGAAAAAACGCTCGAAAAAACAACCCGCCGGAAACCGTCCACAAATTGTAAGCCGGCAATGGCGCCGCGGAAGTAGATAAGCCGGCGGAAAGAATTCATGGGAAGCTTTCTCAGTCCACGAAAAAACGCACCTGCCGGGAAGTGTGTCCGAAAAAACAAAATAACTACACACTTCCCTGCTTGAGCTTGCGTCTCCCTTTTTAGCCCTGAACGAAATTTCCGCCCTGCCGATATCCGTGTTGTTCATACTACGGCATCTTGCCGCACGTCCTCTACCGCAAAGAGGACTCGAAGCCTCCAAACACGGAGACTGGCGTGGACGGAAAGGTCGGATCGGTTGCAAGCACGCCTGACTTTCAATCTCAAAGAGTGTCCTATCCCTGGTCAGGATTATTCATCGAATTGAGGCGCCAGTTCCGGTACTGGCAAGCGCCACCTCAAGGCCCCGGAGATTCCATCTCCGGGGTTTCCTTTGGCGCTTTGTTTCGGCGGCGCCCGCCGGACCGATTAGCCAGCCGAATAAATGCCTGCAGGGAAGCCGTCGGCGATGCGCGACAGGGGTTTTGAGTCCTAAGATGGTCACGGATCATTGGTCCATACCCTGCTTCTGCCAGTACGGAGGCATGGGATTTGCAAAGTCATTCGCGGGAGTTCAAGGGGAGGGACTTCTTGAGCGCCTCCGTTTCGGGCCCGAACCTGAACGGCATATCATTTAAAGGGGGTTCTTATGATGCGTCGTATTGTATCGGTTTATTTTTTTACGGACGAACAGTCACAATTACAATATGCTCCCTACGCATTCATGGATGCGGCGATTTCCGCTGAGTCGATCTATCAGTTCGGGAAGGGGGATAAATCCGCCTGCAAGAGCCTGGATGATGCCGTAAACGCCGCTATCGACGACCTGATCAGAGGTGGCGCGGATCTTCCCTATTCATGCACAGTCGTCGCCGGCCTTCCGGAGGAGGGAGACGAGATCCCCTGGCAGACTGTGCTCATTCAACCGATGCCGGGTCTCGCAATGCTGAAAAACGGCAATCAACTTATTACGACGTATGCCATGTCGCCGGAAGGGAAACTCGTAAGACCGAGCACTCATTCTGCTTGAGAACAATACTTGGGAAAATCGGATATCCAAGACGGAGGCTGTGCCTCCGTCTTTTTTTTTGCCGGCGCATACATACTACGGCATCACAGTCAAAGGAGTCTTCCATGCGAAAAACAGCCGGTTCAACAAAGCGCGTCCCCCAAAAGTATAAACGCATGCCGTCTGGGCTACGCCCGCCGCGTCCCATGGATGTAGCATGCGTTGTTTCGTGTCTTGAGGAAGGAATCCAAGAAGTTCGCAAGGCCCTGACGGTCAAACAGTCATTTTCAGCACAACTCAGGCTGGACAAGGCCGTGGTGGCCGCGCTTGGTGTCGTTGCGGCGCGGGAGGTCCGTTCCGCTTCCGATACCGCCCTGTATTCCACCTCGCCGGTGCTCAACGCGGGAAAACTCTTCTCGGATTCCTACCGGATCGAGTTCAAGCGCCTATCGAACCTCTGAATGCACCGCTTCCTGTCGAAGATTGACGTGTCGAAACAGCAAGCAGGATCTGCGGGTTTGCCTTGTTCTTCATAAAGCGACACCGACAGGGGTGCATGCTGCAGCACACTTATTTCCGTTTTACATTTCCTGATCTTGAAGGCCGCGGTCTATAACTGTCAGGGAAGGAACATCCTTCACCTGCCGTCTCGTATTATCCCTATTTGAAGAGGGACTGTGCGCTGTATGCCTCCCAGCCTGGGATAATGACCAGGAGATCGTCCTCGTCGTCGTGCTCTTCCACCGAACCCACGGTTGCATAGATGCGATGCTTTTCCTGCATCCGGATGCAGATCTTCTTCTCCGGATCAAGGACTTCGAGCTCCTCGATCAGCTCTCCGACGGTCAGGAATGACATGGTTCCCTTCCCCTTTCCATAATGGTTAGATTTTTCGCTGGGCGCTTCCGCCTGTGGTATTGACGGCATCAATGCTTGGTGCGCCGGACATCCTTAACTGCGGTCTTTTCGTCATGTTACTCGACATGGCGCGACGTGCCGGGCCCATCCTCTGGACGCCCGTATCGGGAATGAGCCGCAAGCGCCCGCGGGGCCATCTCGTCCACATACCGCTTCGCCCGGCGAGGTGCATGCCTTCGCGTCCACGCCCAGGCGTCGATCTCCTTCCCGAAAGGCATGCAGTGACCCAAGAGATGAAGAAGCATTACCTCCTCGGCAATGTTGCGAAGCTGGCTCGGTGCACAGATTATCCTATCGTCGATATAGGCCGACATGTGCCTGTGCGCGGGGATGCAACCCGTTGCAGCGATCATGCCCTGCCCTCCGTGCAGTATCCGCCAGAACCTCGGCTCGATCAGGACGGCGTTCAAGGTTTCTACTGGCAAGCACTGCGAATCGATGGCCTGCAATGCACGGTTTTGTCGTCTAATGTAGGTCAGGAGCCTCATTGAGCGCCTCGTCTTTGTCTTTACGGCCTTCTGCCGCTACAGGATGACCATTATTCGGCTCTTTCATACATAACGCAGAAGAACCACTGCTCCCCGAGTTCGGCATGTGACCCGATCCCGTCCTCTGCAAGACCGTAATCGGCTTCTCCGGCCTGCCGAACAGGGCTGAAATCACGAAATGAAGCGAGTCGGGGTGCCGCGGAAATATCCCTTGACGACCGATCCCATCTCTGGTTGATTGAAATGGCGAATGCTGGGGTGCGGCCCATGCCGAAAACCACGAAATACACGCTTGCTTTTTGGAAGGACCTTGCGTCCCGCCGGTACGGCGGCAAGTGCCTGTCCAAAAAGTCAGGCAGAACAATTGAGCCTCTGCGTTGGGAGTGCGCCGAGGGCCATGTGTTCCGGGCCCGGCCGTCAAGCGTCCTCGAGGGCCACTGGTGCCCGGTCTGCGGCCGAAGGGCCGCCGACGAGACGCGCCATAGAAACGCGATGTCCAGGATGGAGACGAAGATTAGGCTTAAAAAGGGGCGCCTGCTTACCCCACTGGCCACGATCTCCGGCATGAATTCAGTCATTATGGTTTCATGCATCAAGGGGCATCGGTGGAAAACGAGACCCGCTATTGTCCAAGCCGGAAGCTGGTGCCCGGCCTGTGCCGTGAAGAATCGGGCCCTGCGTCGCACAGCCTCCCTTAAGGACCTGCAGTCGCTGGCTGCCGCCAAAGGCGGGCGAATTCTTGAAACCCTGTCGGGAGTCGGCATGAGGGGCCTGTATCTTATCAAGTGCGCTGTTCCCGCTCATGCACCCTGGAAAATTCGCGGCTGGGCGATGCGCCATAACTGGTGTCCAGAGTGCAACAGGCCGGGCCGCTCTGCCTCAAAGAAGTCTCACCTTGGTTCCTGATCCAGTGTGACCTCCCTTGGTGCATTTCCTCATCTCCCAAACGACAGTGGCAAGCCTTCATCAACGGTCAGTCCGGTGTTTTTGCCGGGTCAGCCCTTTCGACGAAAGAACGCAGGCTAACCAGCATGCCAGCGTTACGTCTCAAGTTTCTTCGACATTGTACCGATGGATTCCATGAGTTTCGCCGTTATTCCGGAAAGGGAGCATAAGCGTGGCCGGAAACCATGCCTACTTTCGAAAGAGAGAAACATTAACCGTTTCTGTCGACACGGTGCTTGAGTACCTTGGATTCCATAAGAAGGATGATGATACCTATGAGGTAATGAGAGGCAGGCATAAACTGATCATCCGGCATAGTGGACCCGGTCCCATAACACATCACCGGCATCCGATACGCGGCGAGGCTCATTCCTTGAACAAACGCGGCCACAAGCGCTCTTTTAATTATCAGATGCTCCGCAAGATGGTGATTCATGAAATGCCGGAGATGCTCGAGGGGTTCGATAAATTCATTCTCCCTGCCCCTGAATCGCCGACGAAATCAGGAGGCCCTATCTTTCCAAGAGCGGAAGCAGCTGAAAAGAAAGAGGCCGCATCGCCGGAATACCAAGCATGGGTCATCGAGACCTGGAAGCAGGTTATCCGGGCCGTGGATGCGCTGCCACACCGGACGGTTTAAAATAGGATCCTTCGATATAATTCTCATCCACTGCAATTCGACGATCCTTTCAATGGCGTCATTAGATCCGCACGGGTCACCATTCTGGATGTTCTGTTCCATATCCGGATCCGGATGCTAACTTTCGCAAGACTTCCGGATGCTCTTTCTTCCTTCTTTCGTACTTTTCTCTCCTGCTTCGCCCTTCTCGCATTTCACGCCGATCGAAGCACAAGAATCCACTCTTCACGGTGCTGCAGGGAACGCCGAATAACGGTGCAGGACAATTTGAGGTTCAAAATGCCCGCCAAGAGAAAAATGAAAGGCTCCCGCTTGGGCCAGGCATGGGTATGCGTCTGCTGTGGAGAATCCGTACCATGGTTCCTGGCACCGCGAGATAGCGGACCCGAGCCGGATGTCTGCGTTGCCTGTCAATGCGGCTCCTGCATCGACGACGGTATGCGGCTTCAACCGCATCTCGGCGCCTGCGGAAAGCGCTTGTCCCGATGCGATGCCTACCTGCGCAAGGCGCCGCTGAAAGAATCCGCCGCCAGCATTGCAGCCCGGAACAGGGCGTGGTCGGCCCTGGTCCGAGAATATGGACTCCAGGATCTCCATGTTCTGTTCCAGTTGTCGAAGGCGGGGATCATTTCCGACAGAATCCCGACCGCTGAGGACGAGGCGACAATCAGACTCTACGAACATCACGTCCACTGCGACAGAAAACTGCTGCGAATCCGGATATCGGCCCTTTCATCCCGCGAGCGCGCCGGCATCGCTTACGGACATCCCAGTTCCTGGCGGAGGCGCGTCATGGAGCTCTGCCGGCGGCATTACGTCAGCCTGTCGCTCATCCGGGCGGCCCGCAACGGACATCTCCGGACGACGGACAGGCTGGATGCACAAGACGTCGCTCTGCGAGTTATCGATCAGCTTAGGCTTGCGGGCAAGCTTTCGTCACGATGGGTACGACACGGTTCGCCCACGCCGGAAATGGTGGCCGAAATACGCCGCCTGGCGAGAATTGTCAGGGACGAGCGCAGGGGACGCTCAAGGAGGTGGATAGCGGACCGAAAAGACCTCTGAAACATGAGGTGGATACTGCCCGTGAAGGCTGCTCGGCATCTAGCCCGCTGGCAGGAGGAGCCCTTTGTGCGGACCACCTTTCTGTAGCTTTCTTTACGGCTGAGATGCTCTGTTACCTTCTTGCCGCCTGCCACATACCTTACTGTCAATAACCGCATAGCAAGGCCTGATAGTTATCCTATTCGTGAAGGATAATATCTTATTATTTCAGTCAGTTATCCGGACAACATTCTTTATCTAACATTTTTCAAAAAAGTATTCGCTTTTCTCAAGCGGAACATAACTAATCATTCCGGATACTTATTAGCGCATCGGCCGTTATTCAGAACAGTTAATCAGCAGACTGAATGAAAAAGTGTATTGCACCGCCTGCTATATCCCAATGAAGGGTGCGTAAAGCGGCACTGGCAATGATGAGCCGGTACTGCCAGAGGCGGGTGTCTATACCGCCATTCCAGTTGGAAGTCTCAAAAAACAATCTATGAGCTGCGGGGACTACTTGCGACCAGACAAGCATCGACAAAAGACGGAAGGTTTCAAGCATCCACAAATAACGAAGAAAGGCTCTGCCGCCGACGCAGGGTTAGAAAAACGGCATTCGGCGAGCAAACGTATGCAAGGCGTCTATATAGGTATCTTTGCTATGGTTACCTTACCTTTCTCCGAACTGGCCAAGGGGTATCTAAAAAACTGCTCATACCGTATGCCTGCCAATTTATATGTATTTGAGCGAAGCTGAAGGTTGAAAGAAGGGATTCATGACTACATTAACGCACGGTCATATTGTCCGGAGAAGGAGGTTGACCATGAAACCCATCACGAAAGCAAAGGAAAGGCGGCTCCCGGCGCGGGCCGCCTTTTTTGTACTCATCGAGGTCGAGGAAACGTCTGCATCACCATTTATATACTTTCAGGTAGGGATAATTCGGATTACGCAGTGAAAGCTGCCGGGGATAGAAGGAAAGATGAAAATCAAATCGAGGAAGCTGGGCATCGAAATCGGTTTTGATATTGAAGGACGATTCGTTTGTCCCCGTCAAAAGCAGCGGCCTTGTATGGACATCACCATGTGCATGGGACGCAAGATCCGAAAATATCGAGGTTGTGTAACATGCTCAATACCAAATCAGATAAGCCGGGCGCTGGAGAGAGTCAAGGTGAAGAAATTCCCCGCTTGATTCCCCTCCTTTAAAAAATATTTCGACAATCCGCCAAAACCGTCTGCGTCTCTCCTTATATGAAAGTAGGCAGGGAAAATATTCCCTGCAACTTCACTATAAGGAGATCAGGGATCATGTTCGCACACCAGGTCATTGAGGACATCAACAAGCTGTGTTTCAGGGGGAAGGATTTCATCACGGGGACGATCACGTCCGCCAAGAAATTTCATGTGGGAAACACATCGAATCTCAGCATGGCAACCAAGATCCTCGTCGGGAAAAGCCTCTTCTGGGATCATGCTGAGTACTGCCGCCTACCTTTCAGGCAATGTTGGTTCGATTACGTCGCTGAAGATGATATGGCCCAGTCAACTGGAAGGAAAACAATAACCAAACGGGGCATCCTATGCGGTGAATTGGCTGACGGGCTGATCTATGCCATTATTTTCATCTGTGATCAAATACACGGATGGACGATATCCCCTGTGCAGTGGTTGATCTCTATCAATCGGGACTTTCTTGGGTATAAAGACAACCTGAGACATATGTTCGGACAAGATATCCCCACGGATGCGGAATTAATGAACGTCAACTTCCTTAGACTTCCTTCGTTCATAAAGCATGAAGGAGAAATCAATTTCACGACCTTAATGGAGGAAGCCGACAGGATCCCCCACTTGGCTCAACACACGCACGACGATACTTATGAGTTGATGATCCTGCAGTCGACACTGATGCTTCTCAACTGCCGGAATGTCATTACAGTCTACAATCATGCCCCGGAAAGGTTGAATGCGAAGCGCCTTCAAAAGGGGAAGCATGAAATATTTGCTCATCGGACGATTCAGATCGAGATACCCTCAAAGCGATATCTGCCCGGCAGATCTTCTCAACCCGGAGAGAAGCAGATGAAAAGGGTGCATCTTTGCCGTGGACACTTCAAGATCTTTACGGAAAGCGCCCCTCTTTTTGGCAAATGTACAGGGATCTACTGGTGGCAACCTCAAGTGCGCGGAACCGGCTCGGAGACCCAGTCAAAAGATTACAGATTCAAACCGAGAAGGAAGAAGGCGTCTTGATAGGACAGCCGGAGGTACCAGATGGCCGTAGGACATTTAAAGGATGTCATCAAGAAGGGATTCCAGACGGAATCCCTTCTTGATTTTATATACCGAATCCAGCAATAGCCAGCCTATTATGCCTAGGGAAACATGGCTGACAAAGTCGGGCCTTCGTAAAAGGTCGAATCGATGGGCTGACGCATCATATTCGCGGCAGCCGAATGGGATTTACCGGATTTTTACCGGATTTTTTACAGGGGACTTTTTAGAGCTAAGTCCCCGATAATAAAAGAAAAAGAATGGAGCGGGCGATGGGAATCGAACCCACGACGTTCAGCTTGGGAAGCTGACAT
>CAYUJU010000048.1:0-18982 GCA_964445115.1 uncultured Methylobacillus sp.
CAAGGTCCGCATCGATCATGCCCTTTTCCGCATTGGCGATAGCGTCCCTCAAGGTTTGGTCGGTAATCCTTTCCCGACGGGCAAACCGCCGAAACCAGGCATTCTCAAAAATCCGCACGGCTTCATCACTTTCTGACATAATCAAGAAATATCACACAATGCGTTATATTTCAAGAAAAAAGCAACCCTAGCGACCCGTGCCCTTTTGGAGAAATGAGGCATTTCTATTTTGCTCCTACCCCCGGATTGGACAAAAGGATTCATTTTGTCCTATGTTGCCCAACAACGACCCCGCAAGCCTTTGATCCGCCACGGGCTGCAAAACCCGAACATGAGACAAAACGATGGATGAGCGCAAACACCTCACCGGCCTGGAAGTGGACAAGCTCCTCGCCGCCGTCAAAGGGGCGCGGCATGAAGCCCGCGACCGCTGCCTGGTGTTGCTGCTGTTCCGCCACGGCCTGCGGGTCTCGGAAGCCTGCGGCCTGAAATTGTCTCAAGTCGATGTCGAAAGCCGGGTCCTCCACGTCGCCCGCCTCAAACAGGGCCTGTCCACGACGCACCCGCTGCGGGCCGATGAATTGCGCCTCATCAAAGCCTGGCTCAAGGAACGAGCGGCCCTGGCCCCGCTGGGGGAATCCTTCTTCGTCAGTGAACGGCGCGGGCCGCTCAACCGCAAAACCGTCTGGGCGTCCATCCGCCGCTATGGGGAACTCGCCGGGCTGCCCCTGCCCGCTCACCCCCATATGCTCCGCCATGCCTGCGGCTTCGCCCTGGCCGATCAGGGCGCGGATACAAGGCTCATTCAGGATTACCTCGGCCATCGCAACATTCAGCACACCGTCCGCTATACGGCCACCAATCCCGCCCGCTTTGAAAAGCTGTGGCGATAGGAAAGAAAAATAGAAAACACGATAAGAAGAAAGAAAAGAAAGCAGGTAGAAAGACCGTATGAGCTTTGTAGTGCGACTTGTGCGGGTCTCTTTCTCAGCGACAGGAAAAATTGTTGGCGTCAAATTTGCAATAAATACTATTCCTTACAGGCAAGCACTTGAATGAATGATGTATCATTCATTCAAGTGCTTGATTTTTTATATCAAGCTATTGAATAATATAGATTTTTTATGTAAAATATCCGTTGTCTTTTTTAGAGAGGCTGAAAAAATGTTTGATAGATATTCTGCTAAAGACTTAGAGACGCTTGTTGATGCAACACAGAACATAGACACGCTTGTTGAAGCGATGCAGAAAATAGAGGCGCTTTTTGATGTAATGCGCAATGAAATACATGATTTTCGATGGATAAAGCATTGTTTACTAGCGGTGCGTGAAGAACATCATTTGCGTCAAGCTTACCCTCAAACTGAAGACGACTAACGGCGAGACGGCGTAAGCCGCACGAAATAAATCTTGCGCCCGCAGCCGGTCCCCGTCCGGGGTTCCCGGTTGCGCATCCATCAGCCGATCAACCTCCTCAAGCGCGGCCCTGTAGTCCTCTAAAGATGCCGTTCTGTATCCATGCGACCATGCAGAATGCGGACAACCTCAATGATATCCTCGGCAACCTGCCGATAGAAAATAACGTGGCTTCCGGCGCTGTATTTACGGTAGCCGGCCCGGATGTCGCTGCAATCCCGACCTTTGAGGGGTTGAGCGGTTAAATCCTGAAAACAGCCGTCCAGCATGGTCAGGTATTTGTCCCGCTGCGCTGCGCCCCATTGTTTTTTGGTATAGCGGCCAATCTCTTTCAAGTCGGTCTTTGCCGCGTTGGTCAGATAAAAAGAGGCCATCAGTTGAGACTCTCGCTGTCCAGTTCGTCCAGCAACCCTTTAAGGGAATAATCGGCCCTGCCGCTCTCTTCCCCCTCCTTGAGGGCCTGCCGCAAGGCGGCCAGTTTGGTTTCCCGCTCTTCTAAAAGCCGCAAGCCCGCCCGGACCGCTTCACTCGCCGAACCGTAGCGGCCTTGCGTGACCTGCTGCGCGATAAAGTTCTCAAAGTGCGCGCCAATCGTGACACTGGTGTTTTTCTGCATGGTGTCCTCCTGCTGAAATCCGATAAATACCAATATATATTATTATTTGGTATTTTTGAAGCTCAAAAATATAGACATACAAGAAGAAAACACGAAAAAAAGAAAGCAAGAAAAACAGAAAAAGAATCGTGGCGAGTAATCGGAAAAACCCTGTTTGAACAAAAAGGGACACTGGCTTAAAAATGTGCCAATAATACGGCCTCTCGCCGTGTTTCACGGCAAAAACGGTCATGGAGCAATAAAAATGGCAAAAAGCCTTCTGGAACAACTCCCGTCCATCGTCGCCGAAGGCAAGCGGGAAGCGGAACGGATCATGGAGCGGCTGGAAAGCAGCTATCGCCTCGGCCTGCAAACGCGAGAATTGGTCATCCCGTCCAAGGATAGCAACTGGCAGGACTTATACCGGCGCATGGAAAAGAACGACCATGACCTGAACCCCGCCACCATGAACCGCCTGATCTATGGCGATAACCTGCTGGCAATGGCGGCGCTCTTAGCAGGTGATGATGAAACCCCGTCCCTACGCGGGAAAATTGATCTGATCTACATTGATCCGCCTTTTGACAGCAAGGCGGATTACCGAACAAAAATAAATCTGCCTAGCGGTGATATTGAACAGATGCCAACTGCAATCGAGCAATTTGCTTATTCAGATACATGGGCAGATGGGACAGCCAGTTATCTCGAAATGATAGTGCCACGACTTTGTTTGTTACGCGAGATGCTATCAGATAATGGATCAATATACATTCATGTAGATTGGCACGTTAATTCATATATTCGCGTTGTTCTTGACGAAATATTTGGAAAGCCATCATTTAATAATGAAATTATTTGGAAAAGAACGACAGCACACGGTGATGCTGCGCAGGGAGCTAAAAAATATGACATGATTCATGACACAATCTATTTCTACCTAAAAAATAAATCATTATATTTCTGGAATACACAGTATGTTCCATTTTCTGATGAACAAATAGAACAGCAATATAATAAAGTCGATGAATTAGGACGTAAATATAGGCTGGTAACACCAACAGCCGCAAAACCTGGCGGTGATACATCCTATGAGTGGAATGGAGTTTTACCGCCGAAAGGTCGGTATTGGGCTTATTCCCGTGCAAAAATGCAAGACTTCCATGACCAAGGTAAACTGTATTACAGCAACACAGGACAACCCTATATCAAATACTTTCTTGATGAGCGTCCAGGTGTAGCCGCATCATCTATTTGGGCCGATATTTTGCTTGCCCCAACTGCCAAAGAGCGAGTTGGATATGGAACACAAAAACCAGAAAAGCTACTGGAGAGGATCATCCAAGCTTCCTCTGACGAAGGGTCAATCGTCGCCGACTTCTTCTCCGGCTCCGGCACCACTGCCGCCGTTGCTGAACGGTTAGGCCGTCGCTGGATCGCTGCTGACCTCGGCAAGCCTGCCTGTATGATTACCCGCAAGCGGCTGATTGACCAGAACGCCAAACCGTTCCTGTATCAACATGTTGGCGATTATCAGGTGGAAATGGCGCGTTCCACGATGGGCCGCAAGTTTCGTGTCGGCGATTTGTCGGAAATCGTCCTCGGCCTGTTCGGGGCTTTGCCGCTGGTGCCCGAAGACAACCCGAACCGCAATCTGGGCCGTGTGCCGCATACCAAAGCCCTCGTTTATGTGGACAGTCCCAACAAAATGACCGGCCTGGTCACACTGAAAAAAGCCCTCCAACTGCGGGACAGTCACATGGGCGGGTGGGACAAGGTGATTGTTCTGGGCTGGAACTTTGACCCTTCCATCGGTCATGACATACAAGGCTTGAACGAAGGGGAACGGCTGGAAGTGCTGGTCATCCCCCCTGACCTGCTGGATCGCCTCAAGAAAAAGGGCAACAAGCTCAAGGCGGATGAAATCCGCTTTTCCTCCCTGCAATACCTCGTCCTGGGGGATGTGACACGGCAACCCCTGTCCGGTGGCAAGGAACGCTTGACGGTCGGCCTGCAAAACTATGTCCTGCTCTCGCCGGAAGCCCTCAATCTGGATGAAGCCAACCGCGCCAAGCTGCAAAAGATCATCAACAAAGACCCGCTGGCGCTGATTGAGTATTGGAGCGTTGACCCCGACTATGACGGGGAGCTTTTCCGTTCGGTTTGGCAAGATTACCGTGGCAACACGGAAAACGACGATGAACCCTACCGTGTGACCGTCAAGGCCCGTCTTGACGACCTCCCCGCCAAGTCTGGCAAGCGCCGCGTCTGCGTCCGTGCCGTGGATGTGTTCGGCTTTGAGGCCGAAGCGATTGTGGAGGTCTAGGCCATGAGTAGCATTAACCGATTGACCCTTGCCAAGAACCTCACCGCTCGCGTCAACGGCCTGTGCTCCGGCCTTGAGAACGGCGCGGCGGAAATCCTAGACTTGGTGAGCGACACCACGGCGGAACTGCTCCGCTGGTGGTTTCAGCAGGATTATATGGATATGCGCCCCTTCAATTTCCATGAAGGGCAAAAACAAGCCATTCTGAACACCCTCTATGCGCATGAGGTGCTTGGGGTCAAAACTCTGAAAGACCTCTATGCCGAAATTGCGCCGGATGTGGTTCTCGGCAATCACCACGCCGCCCAGATTATCCGGGCCGATAAGAACGCCTATCCGAAATACTGTATGAAGATGGCCACGGGAACCGGCAAAACGTGGGTGTTGCAAGCTCTCGTGGTCTGGCAACTCCTGAACGCAAACCGGAACAAGGATAGTGACCGTTTCACCCGCAATTTTCTGGTGGTCGCTCCGGGCCTGATTGTCTATGACCGGCTGTTGGATGCGTTCATGGGCAAGGAACGGGGCGGCAAGCGGAACTTTGAAACCTCTGACCTCAAGATTTTTGGAAGCCTGTTCATCCCCGAAACCTACCGTGATGAAGTGTTCCGGTTCGTCCAGGGGGCCGTTTGTCCCAAGGAAGACATTGGCCGCAAAGTCACCAGTGGCGGCCTGATCGCGATTTCCAACTGGCATATCTTGAGTGAAGAAGGCGAGGAACTGGAAGCGGATGAAGTTTTAGCTCCTGGCGCTGACCGTGACCCAAAAAGCGTTGTGGAAGACCTCCTGCCGCTTACGCCTGGCACCAGTCAGGGCAATGACCTGAACCAGTTAAACCGGAAGTTTGAGCGCGGCAATATCCTCAATTATCTGAAGGACCTGCCCAGTCTGATGGTGTTCAATGATGAAGCGCACCATATCCACGACTTCAAAAAGGAAGGCGAAATTAACGAGGTAGAATGGCAGAAAAGCCTGAACCTGATTGCTGACCCGAAAAAGCATCGCTTCATTCAGGTGGATTTTTCCGCCACGCCTTACAATCAAGTGGGAACAGGGAGAAACATTACCCTAACCTACTTCCCCCATATCATCGTGGATTTTGACCTGAAAACCGCGATGAAAATGGGGCTGGTCAAGTCTCTCGTCCTTGATAAGCGCAAGGAAATCGGCGCGCTGTCGGATGAAGAACTGGATTTCAAGGCGTATCGGGATGAAGACGGCAACCCGACTTTATCCGAAGGCCAGCGAATTATGCTTCGTGCGGGTCTGGCAAAACTGAGCAAGTTGGAACTGGAATTTGCGGCGGTGGATTCAACCCGTCACCCCAAAATGATGGTGATGTGCGAAGACACGAGCGTAACCCCACTGGTTGCAGATTTTTTGAAGCTAGAAGGCTTGACCGATGAAGAAATTTTGCGGGTGGATTCCAACCGCAAAGGCGAAATGAAAAGAGAAGATTGGGCCATCCTTCGGGAAAAACTCTTTGACATGGATGCCCACAAAAACCCGCGCGTAGTCATCAGCGTTTTGATGCTGCGGGAAGGGTTCGATGTCAACAATATCTGTGTGATTGTGCCCCTCCGCTCCTCGCAAGCGCGGATTCTTCTGGAACAAACGATTGGCCGTGGTTTGCGCCTCATGTGGCGCGGCAACGAGTATGAGGAAGTCAAGCGGGACAATCGCCGCCGAATCAAGGAAGGTCAACCTCCTGACAGTTTGATTGATATTCTCTCCATTGTAGAGCATCCGGCTTTCCAGCAATTCTATGAAGAACTCATGCAAGAGGGGCTGGTTGGCGAAACGGATGATGAAACTGATGGAACCAGTAGCACAGGTGATTTGCTCTCCGTGGGCCTGCGGGATGGATATGAACGCTATGATTTTCATTTCCCCTTCATCCTGCGCGAGAAAGAGGAAACGATCCAAACCCATGATATTGACATTTCCGGCCTTGAACCCTTTGAAGGATTCACGCTCGCGCAACTAAAATCCATCATCGGCAAGGGCGAAAAATTCCACTCCGAAGATGTGCAAACCGGAACGCGGTTCGGTGATTATCGGGTGGATGGCGGGGTAATGACCGCGACCGGCTACAATGATTATGTTTCCAGAATTGTCCGGCGCATTGGCGAGTTAATGAGCCAGCCTTTAACTGCAAGCTCTAAGGTTTATGCCAATCAAGGGCAATTCCCGCATTTGCAGGTCAACAAACCGCAAATTGCCGGATGGGTAGATCGTTATATCCGCACTCGTTTGTTTACAGCGCCCTTCGACCCGTTGGATGATGAAAACTGGCGCGTTCTGCTCACCGATACCGTCACGGGGCATATCATCAAGGTGATGGCGCGCAATCTGCTGAATGCCGAAGAAAAACGGATTGAAGGCGAGTCTGAGGTCGCTATCCGCAAGCTGTCAGAAGTAGAGCGGATTACCGTTCGGGAAACGGCCTCGGTCATAGTCGAGAAGTGCATCTATCCCAGACTGCCTTATCCTTCACGCAATGGCGGGCTTGAAAAAGCTTTTATTGAAATGGCGCATAGCGATGGACAGGTCGCGGCGTTCTGCAAAATCAATGAACAAAAGCATGATTTTGTCCGCTTGCGCTATATCAAGGAAGATGGCTTGCCCGGCTTCTATTCGCCTGACTTCGTGGTGCGAGTTCCCAACACGGTCTATCTGGTGGAAACCAAAGCCCAAGAGCAAATGGCTCATCCGAACGTGAAACGGAAACGGAAAGCAGCCTTGGCCTGGTGCGAACGAGTCAACGAATTGGAGCCTCAACACCGGATGGACTGCGAATGGAAATATGTCCTCTTGGGCGAATCCCTGTTTTATGAATGGCGGAACAAAAGAGCCAACATGGTTGAAATGCTGGATTTTGCGACCCTGCGCCCTGATTATCTCGTCCAAGGCAAGTTAGAGATATAGTTTCTCTGTTATCAGATTTTCAAAGCAACCCGCGCTTTTGTTCCCACGCCTCCAGAGCCTCCCGTAACAGCTCGTTCAATTTAAGATCGGCCTCGGCGGCGCGTTGGCGGAAGCGGCGGCGGAAATCCGCATCCACCTTGAAATTCAGCGGGGCGCTCACCGGGGACAAGGCGGGGGATGCCTCCGGCTTGCGGCCCGTGGCGTCGGCGGAAGGGCTGGCCTGGCCTTTGACGGCTACCAGTGAGGAAGATAAATTGGCAGATTTCTTGCTAGACATTTTTCTTTCCTTCTTTCTTTCGTGTTTTCTTGCCTTCGTTCATTCGTGCCTTCACGAAAGACCAAAGTTCGGCCACTTCGGCGGCGCTGCGCCCCTTCGGGTCAATCTCCAGAACGGTGCGCCCGTCAATCATCGAAGCGGCATAGTCCACCCGGTCATGCACGATGGACGGGGCAACCACGCCATGTTCGGACAGGGCGGCCATGGCCTGCACGGTCAAGCGGCTGTTGGGTTTGGCCTGGGTCACGGCGAACGCAAAGGGGCGGTTGGCGGTGACGGCCAATTCAACGGTGCTTCCCACGGCGCGCAAATCATGCGGGCTGGGGCGGGTCGGAATCAGGACAAAATCGGCCTGAGCGACGACGGCCCGGATGGACTCGGTAATCGCCGGGGGGGTGTCAATGAAGGCATAGGCATACCCGGCCTTGTCCAGAGCCTCCAGCTTGCCGGAAAGCTCTTTGAGCGTCACGGGTGCGAAGGCCGGAGTTTCCGCCTCCCGTCCGTTCCACCATGCGGCCAGCGAAGCCTGCGGGTCGGTGTCGATCAAAACACAAGGGCCGTCGCCGGACTGTTCGGCGGCTACGGCGATATGGGCGGCCAGGGTCGTCTTGCCGACGCCCCCTTTCTGACTAGCGAGAACAATGGTTTTCATTGCCGTCCTTTCGTGCTTTCTTCCTATCTGGCTTTCGTGCTTTCTTTCAAAGAAGAAAACCCGCTTTCGTTTCTTCTGGTTTAGCATAGAAAACGAGAACAGGAAAACCCGCTTTATTTTTATCGCCGCAAAACCAGTTTCTGGGGCCGATCCGTCGCCGGGGCGGGTCTGAGTCCGTCCGCTCTGAGCGTATCGTTCCAATCCGCGCCCTCGCGCTCCGGGCGGCTGTCCAGAAGGGCAAGGTCCGCCCGGCCTGTCGCAAGGGCAATAGCCTTGATCTGCTCGGCCAGATGTTTACCGCCCGCGTCGTTGTTGGTAGCCAGCAGGATGGACGCGCCGGGCGAAAGTTTCAGGAAGGCGGATTCCAGCAACTGGCGCTGCATGGGGTTCATCTCGCCCGCGATGGAAAAATACCGTGTTCCTTCCGGTCGGTGCAGGGCATGGTAACTGAGGGCTTCGATGGCGCTCTCGGTGATGACCAGACTATGGTCGTCGGGGTGATGGGTGGAATACCAAAGCCCCTTTTGTCCGCCCTTGGCAAAACCCTTGAAGCGGGTATTGCGCAGCTCAAAGCCACAGAGTCCTTGCCGGTCGTGGTGCGGAAAGACGGCGTTGCCGTGCCGGTCGGTGTAAATCTTGCCCACAAAGCGCGGGTCGGCCAGTACAGCGCCGGGAATTTTGCGCTCGCCCTCAAGATAGGGGTGCGCGCCCTGAACCGGCTGCATGGCGGCAAATTGCGCCCGGATATGCGCCAAGTCACAGGGAATAGGCTCCACGTCCGCAAGGAAGCTCTCTGGTGCGGGTCTGCGGGGGGGATTGGGGTTTTCCCCTACCCACGGTCTGAGGGCCTTACGGACCTCGCCAAGGGCAAGGCGCTGCCGGTTCTGAATGAAGTCGATGATCGTGCCGTGGTCGGCGTCGTCCCGAACCGAAAAATAAATCCAGTGCCCGCTGGCCGCGTCCTTGCCAATGATGATCTTGTCATCACCGGGGCCGCGCAGGGTGGCGCTGTTCCGGCTGCTTTCCTTCCGGTCAAGCGCATACCCCTGAGCGGCGGCATACTCGGTCAGATTGATGCGCCGTTTGAAGTCGTCCATCTCCTGTGTGCGGGTCGGAGGCATGGTTTGAACATACTCTGGCGATAGGAAAAGGAAAGCCCCTTTTTCTTTTTCCTATCGCCCGTGCGCCTGTGTTTTTCGCAGTTGGCTGCTTTTCCACCAGTGGCCCCTCCCAACTACAGGTGTTTTTAAAGGTACAGGGGTATATAGGGGGTAGGCGTAACTTTTTGATTATTAAATGTTTCTGGCAATTTCGCGGGAGTGTTTATGCGTAAGTCCGGGAGTGTTTATGCGTAGAATGGCCGCTTAGGCGGGAGTGTTTATGCGTGGATAACTTTCCAAAACCCCTCGCCTCTGTGGATAAATCCGGCCTATGATTTCCTTGAGGGTTAGCAGGAGTTCAGGACATGCTCGAAAGAAACGTAGACAAGCTTTTCGCCGAATCTATGGCGATTGAAGCGGAAGATGCGAAGCAGGCCGGGACGGTAGGCTTCATGGCTCGCGCCTTGACGCAAGCCACCATGCCGCATAAGGAAACGCCGGGCAACGAATTCACGCGGCGTAATGGGAATTTTACCCTTTCCATGGTGTGCCCTAACCATATTGGCCTTCCCTACGGTAGCTATCCTCGGCTCCTGCTGTCGTGGCTGACAACGGAAGCCGTCCGCACCAAATCCCCCATTCTTGAACTTGGGCCGTCCCTGTCCGCTTTTATGGCGGAACTGGGCCTTATCCCAACAGGGGGACGATGGGGGACGATTCACCGTCTGCGGGATCAAATGAAGCGTTTGTTTTCCGCAACGGTATCTTGCGACTATGCAGAGGACACTAAAGACAGCGCGGATAGATACCTTATCGCAAAACAATACCGGCTTTGGTGGGACCCAAAATCTCCCGCGCAAGTCCCGCTCTGGAAATCTACCGTCACGCTTTATGAAGATTTCTTCCGGGAGATTATAGAAAGACCTGTCCCAATTGATATGCGGGCACTCAAGGCGCTCAAGCGTTCCCCTCTGGCTCTGGATATCTATTGCTGGCTAACCTACCGTATGTTCTATCTGCGCAAGCCCACAGAAATCCCGTGGTTCTCTTTGCAATTGCAATTCGGAGCAGATTATCCAACTACCGGACAGGGTTTAAGGGACTTCAAAAAGAATTTCCTCAAGCATCTCCGGGCCGTTAATGTCATCTACCCGGAAGCCAATGTTGAGGAAGGGGAACGGGGCTTATTGCTCAAGCCCAGCAAACCGCATGTCCCGCAATTGCCGCCTCCGGCCTTGCCTCATCTCAAAAATAATCCTGCGCCGCAACCGCTCATTTTACCGGCCATGGGCGGCAAGATTCTCTTGCAGACCTCTACCTATGAGAAGGCCAAGAAAGCCGCGCCGGGGTGGGATGTCTACGAGCTGGAAAGGCAATGGCGGGAATGGATTGAGGACAAGGACCCCCCACAAAACCCGGATGCGGCTTTTATTGCCTTTTGCCGCAATAAATTCGCCCGTGAAGGCCGCCCCTAGCTTTTATGCCTGAATATGTCGATCACTACCCGCGTGGGATAGGCCACCTCGCCGGGGATATCCCGGCGCTGCGCGCCTGGGCGCGGGCCTCCGATATTGACAAAAGCGCCTTTACCTATCGGGACGGCATGATTTTTCTGGGGGCGGCGGCGGATGGCACTCTGCTCGGCCTGGAGGATAATCGCCATTGCCTGACGGTGGCCGGAAGCCGGGCGGGGAAGGGGGTTTCGGTCATCGTGCCGAATCTGTGCCTGTATCCCGGCTCGGCCCTGGTCATTGATCCCAAGGGCGAGAATGCCCTTTTGACCGCCGCCCGCCGGGGCGCGGGTTCGCCCTACTGCGAAGGGTTGGGGCAAGCGGTGTATATCCTCGATCCCTTCGGCACGGTGCCCCCCCATCATCCAAAGGCTTCCTTCAATCCGCTGTCGGTGTTCAATCTGTGCTCGGAACAAACCTGCGAACTGGCGATTGACGACGCCGCCCTGATCGCCGATGCCCTGGTCACGCCGGGCGGTGAACGGGAATCGCATTGGGATGAATCCGCCCGCTCGGTGCTGGAAATGCTCATCCTGCATGTCCTGACCACGGAATCGCCGGAATTCTGCACGCTGCCCCGCGTGCGGCAACGCCTCATGAGCGGGGATTTTCTGGACCGGATGCAGGGGAATGACGCTTTCGAGGGCTTGATCGCCGGGGCCGCTGCTGCGCTGCTGGCTCTGGGCAAAGAGGAGCGCGGCAGCATCCTGTCCACGGCGCGTCGCAATACCAAGTTTCTGGACTCTCCGGCCATGCAGCGGGTGCTGGAAACAAGCGATTTCGATCTGGGAGACTTGAAGCGCCGCCCCATGACCCTGTATCTGTGCCTTCCGGCCTCGCGCCTGCATACTCATTCCCGGTGGCTGCGGCTCATGATCGGGCTGGCTCTGGCCTTGATGGAGCGCGAACCGGCCCGGCCTGCGCTGCCGGTGCTGTTCCTCATGGATGAATTCGCCGCCCTGGGCAAAATGGAGGTCATCGAAACGGCGGCGGGGTTGATGGCGGGCTACGGCGTCAAGCTCTGGCCGATTTTGCAGGATTTAACCCAGCTCAAGCGCCATTACCGGGAAAGCTGGGAAACCTTCCTCGGCAACGCGGGCCTGCATCAGTTTTTCGGCAATACTGATTTAACCACTCTGGAACACGTTTCAAAACGCCTGGGAAAAACCCGCATTCAAAGCGTCACCGAAAGCGAGAATGAACGGGGCGGACGGGGCGGGCAGGGGATTTCGATTAAGGCCGATACCGCCCCGCTGCTCAACCCGGATGAAGTCGAGTATTTTTTTGCGCGGGAGCGGCAAAAACAGATGGTGCTGATCCCCGGCCAGATGCCCTGGGCGCTCGGGCGTCTGAGCTACGAAGACCCGTTTTTTCACGGCAAGCGCGATTGGCATGAATCGCTCGGGCGGCCCATGCCTCCGACTCTGGAAGAACTGCGCGCCCGCCGCGACCCGCCCAAGCCTCGGGGCTGGGGCCTGTTCGGCAGAGGGTAGGGGTCATGTTCTCGCTCTGGCAGACCGGCAAGCTGTACCTGTATGGTTTCACCTTCCTTCTACCGCCCGCCCTGGGCTGCCTGTGGGTGCTGCTGGGCGGGCCTTCATCGTCCGGCGGGTGGATGTGGTGGCTAGCCGTGACCGTCGCGCCCTGGTGGCTGCTGGCGGCGGGCGTGGTACCACTGGGCAAGGCGGGCGTGGGCTACGCCTGGCATCGGCTCCATCCCCAAACGGATCGGGTAGAAGGAGGCACGCGCAACCGTGTGCCGTCGCCGTCCCTGCTGATACAGCAGACGCTGCTCGGCGGCGGGTCGGTGCTGCTGGCCGCCCTCATCCTCTGGCCGCGTTATCTGCCCGATGGCGCGCTGCTCTGGGAGTCTACGGACGTTAAAAGCCTCCCCGTCGCCGACACGGCCCGATGGGAAGGCAAGGAGTTCGTGACGGATCGCGCCGAACACCTCGTCTATACCTGCACCTATCTGAGTTTTTACGGCCTGGTGACCGAACACCATGCCCTGCGCCCGCAATACCCGCGCCCGTGCGCCTATTTCTATCGGCGGTCTCCGTGATGACCCGCTGGCGCGTCGTCTTCGGCCTTCTTGCCCTGCTGGGCTTCACGCGGCCCGTGGGGGCGGTGGGGAGCGCCGATTGCGCCGCCACGGACCCGGAGAATTTCGATCAGGTCTACGCCTGCATGTCGTCCTTCCGGCGGGGAAGCGGAACCCGCAACGCCTTTGCCAATATCGCCGTTCAGGATTGCCGGTCGATTCGCATGAGTTACCTCGTGGCCCTCACCACCTCCGGCCTCAAACGGGATGATGCCCATCAGCGCGTCCCGTCCTGCGCGCTGCTGGCCCGCGTCGCCAAGGAAATGACCGGGAAAGACGCCTACTGGTCGGGTTGTCTGGATTTTGGAAGCCTGCCGGTTAAAGATCATCTCGCCCGCTGTCTGGATCGCTTCATTCCCGGCTATTACGGCGGCGGGCGGGCGGCTCGCAAACTTCAGGGCTGCGGCGAAATCCTGGGCGCGTATGAACAGGGTCTGCGGGCCGCAAGCGGGGAATTCGCCCTGCCCGAAGGGTACGCCCGCCCGGATTGCGCCCTGGTGGCGGACTATCTGGCCGGGCAAGCTCCGCAACCCGCGCCCGCCCAAGAGGAAAAACCGCCCCGAAAGCCACCGCAAGGGCAACCGCAATGGGCGCGCTGCCTGAACTACGATCCGGCGAACCTGCCCGCGCATCTGCGTCAATGTCTGGGCACTGGCCCGGACATGCGCCGACTGAAAGAATGCCCTCAAGTGCAGGCGGCGTATACGGAGCGGCTTACACAGGCGTATGGCGGTTTGCCAGACAATCACCTCATCCTGCCCTGCCCGGTGGCCGACGGGTATCTGGCGGAATTCCGCGCCCAGGAGGAGGCCGAAAAACAGGCCGCGCTTGACCGCCAGAAGGAAGCGCAACGGGAACAACGCGCCGCGCTTATCAAGAGGATTGAAACATTGCGCGATAACCCGCCCTCGCGGCCCTTCTATGCCCAGCCGTGGGTAACATGGCTGGTTCTGCTGTCGATCCTGGGCGGGATAGGGCGGAGGGTCTGGCGGTTCATCAACAAAAGACGCACGAACACCGCGCAAGCCGCCTAACGCTCCCGGCTGCGCCCGCCCCGGCCCTGTTCAAGCGATTCCTGATCCTCGTCCTCGTCGCGCTCGTCCTCCGCCCGCTCCCGCTCTTCGGCCCGCGCCGGTGTCGGCGGGCGGTTCTCATTGGCGACTTCGGGCACGCGCCCGCTCTCCACCACGCGGGCGATTTCAATGTCCAGAACCTCGCCTTCCTGCGCCTGCCGGTCGCGCAAAGTGCGGGTGCGCTCGTGGCGCTCCTTCTGGCCCTCCAGGTCTTCAAGCGCCCGCTCCCGGCGGGCGCGGGCGTCCTCCAGCTCGCGTTGCAGCGCCTCGGCCCGTTCCGGGTCGTTCGGGTGCTGCATCCGGGCAAACCGTCCGGCCAGGCCGGGGGCCTGCTGCCGCTCCTCAATCGCCTTGAGTTCGCGCAAGGCCGCGCCGATGCGGGGCTGGGCGGCGTGCTCAATGGCCTCCCGCGCCGGGAACAATTCCCGGTCCAGCTCCCGCATGAGCCTGGCCCGCTGCGCGGCGTGCCGCTGTTCCAAGGTTCTGCGGCGATGGTCGATCCATCGCCCGAGTTCCGGGTTGAGCGTCTGGGCCGCAAAGACCCCTTCAAGGGTTCCCTCCCGTTCGTCGCGGGCCGGGGGACCCGCCGGGCGCTCTAACGGGTCTTGAGCGGCCCGCGCCTCCCCGAACGCACGTCCAGCCGCCTCCGGTCCCGGTCGCTCTTCCTGTCGTCCTTCGGCAAGGGAAGAACCCGTTGCCGGGCGTTCCAAGGGAGCCTTGGCGGTCAGGGCTTCCCCGAACGCCTGTTCAATCTTGGCTTTTTCCTGCGGTCTTTCGGCTTCCTGCCGTCCTTCCGGTGGGTCTTTCGGACTGGCCGGGGGAACCGCCGGGCGCTCCAGGGGGGCCTTGGCGTCCCGGAAGCGGCCCCGCACGCTCGGGCGATTTTGCAGACCCGTGAGGGGCGGGGTCTGTACGCCGGGGTCCGGGTTCGCACGTTCGCCCGTCAGACCGGTGATGATCCGGGCCTGGCGCTCGCCCGCCGTGGGGCGTCCATAGCCGGGGGCCGTGCGGGGCCGCAGATTCGCCTGGGGCGCGGGCGTGAACCCGGACCGGCCCTGCCGGGTGGGCCGCTGTCGATCCTCCTTGACCCGCTCATACTCAAAGCGCCCCTGTTTCTCGGCTTCGTGGCGGCGTTCCAGGTCCCGTTTCTTCCGGGCGTATTCTTCATCGACCACCTTCAGCGCGCCTTGGAGAATCGCCTCACTGCGCGCCAACATCTGTTGCAGCGCCTCGGCCCGGTCGCGGTCGGCCTCCTCGTCCCCTTTAAGCTGGCGCAAGATGGCCCTGAACCCCTGAGCCTTGCGCCGCGCCTCGATCTCGGCCAGTTCCCGCCGGGTCTCCTCGCTGCGCTGCGCGCTCCTGATTTCGCGCGCCTTCGCCTCCCGTGCCTCCTGATGCGCGCCCGCAAGCGCCGCCTGTTCCTCGATGTGCTGCCATTGCAGCTTGTTCTGGAAGGTGATCCGTTCCGGTTCGGGCCGCTGAATCCAGCCGGTCCGGGTGGGCGTCTTCTCGCCGCGCGCCGCCGCCCGCTCTTTTCGGGCGGTCTGGATGGCCTCATGACGGGCGCGCGCTTCCTCAAGGCCGGGCAACTGCTCCTTGCTCAAGTCCGCCAGTTTCGCCCGGATGTCCTTGACCTTGACGCCTTCGATGTGGCGGGCCGGGTTATGCACCTTGCCCTGGGCGTCCATCACCACGAAATCCCGCCGGTCGCCCAGACACAGCAGATAACCCTGTTCGAGCAGCGCGGCGGCGAACGCCCGCCCGTTGTCGGCGTGCCGCCAAGCCGTGCTCATCACCGGGTCGCGGTATTTGACGTACTGACCCTGACGGCGCTGTTCGTTATTTTCGACCCGCTGCGGGCAGTAGATTTTTCCGTGGGTTTTTTCGTACTCCTCGGCCCAACGGGACAGACGCATTTTGCCAAAGTCGATATTCGCCATTTTCCCCGTGTCCGGGTGAACCCGGTTGACGATGATATGCAGGTGCTTGTGGGGTTCGTCGGCGTGGGCCACCATCACGGCCTGATAGCCTTCGAGTTCCAGAGTTTTGAGACTGGCCTGCCCGGCTTCAATCATCGCTTCGCGGGTCGGTTCCTGCTCGGGATGCCAGGCCAGGGAGTAATGAAAAACCGGATTTTCCTGTTTCCTACCGCCCGGTTTAACTCCGGCCTGTTTTTTGATCTGCTCGGCCCGCAGGGCGATCCAGGCCATTTCCTTAAAAGCCTGCTCGGCATTCTGGGTATGTAGATTTTCAACATGCGTGAACGCGACGCGCTCGCCAGTGAATGCGCCTTTGTCATGCAGATAATAAAGACCCGCGCCTTTGAAGCTGCGGCCTTCTTTAGCGATATGTGGAACCACGTTCGAGGTACTCGGAAAAGACCTTGCCCAGAACGGTTTCAACGTCATGGCATAAGGCTTGAAAATAATCGGGTGGCGTCTGACCGGTGCTATTCAGCGCACGGGCAATTTGATTGAAATTCACCCCAATCCGGCGCAATTGTTCCACGGTTTCCATATCGGGTGTCGTGGTCTGGTGAACAATAATTTTGTCTTTTAAAACGGAGAGGCGGGCATAGTCGCTAATATCCAATGCCGCGCGCTGCGCATTCTGTGTGAGGTGCTCATGTTCGGTGTCGTTAAGTCGAAAAGAAACGACATGAGAGCGTTTTTGTTCTGCCTGCTTTTTCGGGCGTGGCATGACAGACCCTCGAAAGTGACCGGTAATAAGCGGTAGGGAATCTGCCGCCGGGGGGATGCAACGGGGGGCGAAGCCCCCCTTGCGAAGATGGTTTTCGTTTACGAAAACACATCTTGCTATCCTCCACTGCCCGCCATTGTACCCTGAACCTGACCGGATGCACAGACCCGCCCGCCCCGCTGTACCAAGCTATCCACAACCCGCCGTTGACCGTGGCCGCCCCGTTCCCGCTGCCGGTTATTCCGCTCACATTATCCGTTGCTAGCCAATCAGCGCCGCTCTTTCAAAAGCCATCACGATAAAAAAGCCGCTACCGGAAGGACACCGGTAGCGGCGGATGAATCAGGCTGCGTCTTTGGGCGGTAAGAGGAGGATTTCGCCGTTTGTCGGTAAGGCGTGCAGCTTGATTTTATAGCCGCCTTTACTGTTTTGCCACGCCGCTCCGATCCGGTGATAATGATTATTTTCGCCGCTTTGGGTGACGGTGTAGGCCACCAGTTCGGGGCGTTTTCCGGTTTCTTGGGTCATGTGTTTTCTCCTTTTAGGTTTTGCGTTAAACGATTCCCTTCCGGGAATGCGGCGATAGTGAAGCCGGGAGCAAAACCGTCTTTTACAAGGGGCTACACGGGAGTCTCGCGCTAGCGAGACGAATGGAGCGGGCCGCCCCTTGTAAAAGCGGTGGTCTCGGCTTATCGTCCGCATGAATTCCGGGAGGGATCGGAAAACACAAACCGGATAAAAGGATAACAGTGACAAAAACCGGAATAGGTCCGGCGCGGCTTTAATCCGTCATGCAAAGCCGTGAAAACTCTTCGGTGCGGTCGTTAAAATGAGGGCGGGGCAATAGGAAAAGAAGCGCGGCGATAAAATCAAGCGGCACGCCACGCTTCAACCGTGGCGGCGGCCTGTTGCATCAGCCGGTCAAACGCCGCCGGGTCCGGTCTCGGGTCTTCCCAGTGCGCTTCGATCAGTTCAAGCGCGTGATTCGAGGATTCCTTGATCCGCACGGCGGCGCGGGGGGTCGGCGATGCAGGAATTTCCCAGCCGCAATCGGCCACGCGCCACCATGCCAAACCGCGCGGAAATTCATGGTGGCAGACCAGACCCATTCCGGGTTCCATGGGCAGAATCGAGAATTTCCGGGCGGTCAATGGTCGGCTTCTGGCCCGCACGGCAACGGCGGCACGTTGCATCAATTCGTCCAGATAGTCGGGCTGAAACAGCGCAAACAGGGGGTAGTCGATCCACGAATGCGCGAAAAAATGAAGGCGCTTTGCCCCGTCCGCGCCGGGTATGACCCCCGGAACCGGGACGGCTGAACCGGAAAGCGGGCGCGTCAACCGGTCAAGATCGATACCCCGGAAAATACCGCTCTCCTCGTCCCAGTACGCCCGAAACCGGGGGGCGTGATGGTGGGTGATCGCGCCAAAATCCGGCCCGAACGAAACGACGGTCCATTCCTGCGTCGGTGTCGGTGTCTCGTTCATCGTGAAGCCTTTCCTACATCTGCCCGGAAATCCATTCATCAATGGCGACGGCGGCCCGTTGCATCAGGCGTTCAAAGTCCGGCTGGTCCGGGGCCGGGTCCGTCCATGTAAAACCGAAGATATGAAGCGTGTCTTCGTCGTCGCTACCCTCCGATGTCCAGCACGGGCCGTCAATCCCGGCCAGTTCGTCCGCGCCGCTCGTCCACAGCACTGTAAAGCGGGGCGCGGCGTGGTGGCTCACCCTGCCGCGCCCGGCCTCGCCTCCGTCAATCGTCCAGTCGGGTTTCATGCAGCGGTCCCCCCTAATGCAGCTTGTTGCGGAATCGGAATTTAACCTCGGCTCCGGTCGCCTGCCGCAGCTCGGCCAGAAATAAACCAAGGGCTTCGTTTTCCTCGGCGTCCTCCGGTTCGGGCAAAACAAGGGGATTCGGCCATCCTCGCGCCGCTTGGCTCTGGGTTTCCAAAGCCTGGCTGCACGCGGCGATATAAGCGGCGATTCGGTCGGCGCCGTCCGGTTTTTGATCTGAGGTCATGACCTTTTCCTTGGCGGGTTTCGGGTTAAAAAAACGAAAGCTGGGCCGGTTTGCCGGAAGGTGGGCCGTCCGGCACGGGCGGGCCGCTCGCCGGGGACTCCTCCACGGCGGCGGGCGCGCTCCCGATTGGGGGGGCGCGTTCCGGCTCCGGTGCGGGGGCCGGGGGGTTGGTCTCGGGTTGCTGCTCCGGGTCGGGTTCCGGGTCCGGTTGCAGGCTTTGCAGAAAATCGACGGCCTTCTGGGCATGGCTGGCGGCGGTGAAAATCGCCTTCTTGTCGTTTTTCAG
>CAYUJU010000049.1:0-18724 GCA_964445115.1 uncultured Methylobacillus sp.
ATCGATCGCCTGGAATGGATCACCCAGAACCTGCTCAACCTGTCGCGGATCGACGCCGGGTTGGTGGAACTGGATAGGACAGACTGCGAACTGGCGGAACTCATGCAGAACGCGGCCACGCCGTTTACGGCGTTGGCGGCGGAGAAGTCGTTGTTCGGCTCGGCCTCATCGTATGCGGGTTCGTTTGCCGTCAGCGGTGCGCTCAGGAGCGTAAACGGGCTGCCGGGCGCGCCGACGGCGGCATCGAAGAGAACGGAGGGATCGCACCCGAGCGATGCCAGGGCCAGCAAGGCTGCCGGCCCCACGAGGCGCAGGCGGGCGCGCACAGGACGTTCCGGGCGAGACATGTTCCATCCCCGTACGGCGATCTCGCCCCAGGCGTCCTGGCGCATGGGCATTCTTGTTGCTGGCTCTATCGGCAGCCGGCCGGGGGACTTTACGAGATTTCAGTATTGGCATGGCATACGGCCCCGGGCGATGCGGGCGGCGGTCATGCCGCGGGGGCGCGCCGGGGCGGGGCACGAATCCGGGCAGGCTTTTCCGGTCGTTCACTTTCCCGGACGTTGCCCGGTCGGCTGGGACCATTGGGCATGTGGTGCCGGCCGGGCTTGCGCCTCGGGGGCCGGGGAGGCTTGAGGCCGCAGGGTCGGCGCCTTGGGGCGTGCGTCACGACGCCGTGTCCGGCGGGCCAACGGGGCCGCCCGATCCGGCCATCGCCCGGACGCCATCGCGTCGGCGCGAAGCGCGATCCTCACGCGCAGCGTCACTTCTTCGCTGCGGGCTCCACGTTTTCCCACTGTTCCAGCGGCGCGGGGAGCGGGAACACGGGAGCGGGCAGCGGGAAGAGGGCACAACGTGAGCGGGGGAGAGGGGGAGGGCAGGGGAGAATTGGTAGAAGGTTTCGATGCGGTAGCCACGGCGACGGCGCTCTTCTTCGTTGGAGGTGATGCGCTCACGACGGCGGGCTTTGACGTTGGGCATGTCCAGCAGGGGAGCAATCAGGCTGTTCTCGGCATGGAAGCGGGTATTGCAGGCCGGGCATAAATCGAGCGCCGGGTCGCAGAAGGAGCCGCAGGTGTAGCACAAGCGCAGTTGACGGTGGCGTTCGTCCAAGCCCCCGGGCGGGGATTGGAAGGCGACGATTTCCCAGCGGGCGCCCTCGTGATAGAGGAAGTTGCCGGGGGCAAATTCGCGCAGCGCCAGAAAGCGCGGGCGAGGGATGAACTCGCCATTGCCGCGCGGCACCCAGGCGCGCACCGGCAGGGCGGGGAAGTTGTAGCCCGGCAAAAAGCCTTCGCTGGCCAGGTAACGGTAGGGATAAAAGTCACTTTCTTCGCGACCAACATCTACCTGCAGTAGGAGATTCAACTGACGTCTGGCTTCCTCTTGTTGTAGTTTCGCACGATCCTGTTCGTCCTTTCGGCGCGCACGGTCTTCTTCGGCACGCGCCTTATCTCGCTGCCGGGTGGCGGCGCGGTAGAGTTCGCGCCAGCGGTCAAAAGCGCGGTCGAAGGATTGAGGCGCTTCGGCGAGGACGCGGTCGAGCCAGGCGTCGGAGAACCAGCGGGCGGAGCGCAGCAGGGATTCGTCGGCTTGCAGGACGCGGCGCATCCGTTCGCGCAGACGCTGGCGCGTCGATTCGCTCAGCGCAATGACCGCCTGGACTTCGGCGCGCAGCGGCAGGTCGTCTTGCACGGTATCAATGACTTCCTCGATGGACTGGCGCAAGGGCAGGCGGATTTCAGCCAGCCAGAGGGCGTGCAGGTGGGCGCGCAAGAGACTCTCGTTGGTCAGGTCGAGTTTGGGAGCGCGCACGCTGCCTGCCACCATTTCCTGCCGATGATGGAAGAAGTACTGGTCATGCGGGTTGAGCGCGCCGCAGTAGGTGAAGATCAGCCCGGCCTGACCCTGCCGCCCGGCGCGTCCACTGCGTTGGGCATAGTTGGCCGGCGTGGGCGGGACGTTGCGCAAATGCACCATGTCCAGGTCGGCGATGTCAATGCCCAGTTCCATGGTGGGCGAGCAGACCAGGTAGGGCAGGCGGCGACCCAGGTCGCTCTCTTTGCGGGCGTCGCTTTCCTCCCAACGGAAGCGGCGCTCACGCTTCTCGCGTTCGCCGGGGGCAACCACCTGCGCGGTGTGCTCGCGCGCTTCCAGCCCGGCCAGTTCGGCGGCGGTTTCCTGATAGAAGCGCTGGAAGAAGGCGTTGACCGGGCGGCTGCGGTCGGCATACGTTTCGGAGGCGGCGCGGCGGGTGTAGAGCGGGTCGAGCGGCGGAGGCGTACCATCGCCGGCCTGCCACACGAGACAGGCCACATCCAACTGGAAGCGTTGATGGTCGTCTATCGGGTCGAGGCGCGCCAGCAAGCCGTGTCGCACCAGCCGGTCGAGCAGCGTCTCGAGAAGGGGGCGGTATTCCTCACTGCTCAGCCCCAGTTGACGGCGCAGGTACCGCCCGATGGCGCTGCGTGTTCCCAGGCTGAATCCTTCGGCAGAGCGCGGAGAATTTCCCTGCAACAGGAAGCAATTGGCGGTCCGCAATTCATCTCCGACCGGGTCGAGCCCCCAAAATTCGTTGAGATGCTGTTCGACGCGGCGGCGGAGTTGCTCCTGCGCCCCTTCCTGCAGGGGGCGGGCGTTGAGCGCCAGTTTGCGGCGGAACTGGTCGAGCAGGGAGCGCAGCAGGTTCGCGCGCTGCTCGGGTGAAAGAGCAGCCACGGCGGGGTGAAAGTCCCAGGCGCGCTCATCCCGGCAGAGTTCCTCCAGGCCGCGATAGGCGATGCGCAACAGGCCGAGTTCCTCCAGGTTGGGCTGCACCACGCGCCAGCCGCGGCGCAGGTCTTCGTAGAGGCGGTATTCGGTCAGGGCGGTGAAGGCTTCCCAGACATCCTGCGCGGCGGGCGTGGCCGGGTCGAGTTCGGGGTTACGGGCGATGTCGCGCAGGGTGAAGCCGCACTGCATGGCGGCGACGGCGTCCTGGGCGACGCGGTCGGCGGTCAGGCTGCCGTGCGTGTGCAGGGCAGAGACCAGGGCGGCGCGCAGCACGGAGAGGTGGATGAAGTCGTTGAAGTGACCCGCCTGGAGCGAGGCGTCCTGACGGTTGTCGGTGAAGGTGAGCAGTTTGTCGCGGGCGGCGCCGCTGCGGGCGGCATGACGCAGGAGCGAAACCGCCAGCACGGTGGTGGCGCTGGAACGGGCCTCGCTGGAGAGCGTTGCCAGTTTGCGGAATTCGTCCTCCCGGCGCGTGTAGAACTCGCCGCAGTTCAGACACAGACCGAACGGTTCGGGCTGATACCACATCTTGACCGCATCCGGCCGAGGAGAGGTGGAGAACGTTCCGTCGGGGCGTACCCAGACCGGACGCGGGACGCGCTCCCGATAGTCCCGCTTGACCCGCCCGTTGGCTTCGCGCCACTCCTCAGGCAAATACTCCTCATTCCAGTCATTTTCGGGAGCAAGCATCAGGTAACCAGGCCGGTAGGACTCTTCCATCTCGAATCCGCCGAGCGGATGGGGCCAGAAGCGCTCCTCAGACTGCAAGACGTGGTAGTACTCCTGCCCGCAGTGACGGCAGAATTTGATGGGGAGGAAGAGGCGGTTTTCACCGGCCTGCACCTGACCTTCGAGGGTGAACTCGCGGCGGTCGGCGGGTTCGGCGGTGGCATAGAGCGTCCGTCCCTGACCGATGAACTGGTGCAGTTTGAAGGCAAAGGCGCGGCCCCCGTCTTCGCGTTCCAGTTGACTGCCCAGGGCAAGCCAGGCGCGCAGGGTCTGTTCGCAACGTTGCGGGTCGAGGCCGGTTTGTTCGGCCAGTTGGGCGGCGGCTTGCGGCAGGGTCAGCGGCGCGCGGCGTTTGTATCCGCCTTCGAGTTCGGGTTCGAGGCCAAAGGTCTGTTCGAGCCAGCGGGAGAGGGGGTGGGTTTGGTAGTCGGAGAGGGAAGAGGGGAGAGGGGAGGGGGAAGAGGGAAGAGGGGAGAGGGCGGTGCGGAGTTCTTCGGGGGTTGGGAAGTCGCCCTGGGTGAAGGGGACGAGGGTTTCTTCGATGATGTCGGATTCGGCGAAGGGGTGACCGAAGAAGCGGGAGGCGAAATCGGCGACCACCTGGCGGCGCTGGGCGGGCGCGGCGCTGCGCTCGGAGAGCATGGTGGCGGAGGTGCCGATGTGAATCAGCCCCGGCGCGGCGGCGCGTTCTTTCAGGCGGCGGATGAGCATGGCGACATCCGCCCCCTGCCGCCCGCGATAGGTGTGCAGTTCGTCGAAGACCAGGAAGCGCAAGCCGCCCCCGGCGGCGTCCAGGAAGCGCTGGTCTTCGGGGCGGACGAGCATCAGTTCCGCCATCATGTAGTTGGTCAGGATGACGTGCGGCGGGTTCTGGCGCATGGCCTGGCGGGCCTCTTCGCCCGTCTCGCCGGTGTATTTGGCAAAGGTGAGCGGGAAGGGCTGCCCGGTGCGGGTCTCGTAGCCGGTTTTGAGGCTTTCGAGCGCCTGAAGTTGCGAGTTGACCAGGGCGTTCATCGGATAGACGATGAGCGCCACGGTCTTGCCGGCGGCGGGCTGACGCAGGATGGACTCGACGATGGGGATGAAGTAGGTGAGGCTTTTGCCGGAGCCGGTGCCGCTGGTGACGACGTAACTCTGCCCGCGGCGGGCTTTTTCGAGCGCCTGTTCCTGGTGGCGGTAGAGGGTGTAGGGCGCGCCGCGCGGGGTGCGAAAGATGCGCGCCGTTTCGGGGTGCAGCGCGCCGTTTTGCGCCAGGTCGTCCACGCTGGGACCGCGCTGGTAGGAGGGGCTGACCTGGAGGAGAAAATCGGGCCAGAGGTGGGATTCTTCCTCCAGGGCGCGGTCCACGAATTCCTGGATGCGCCGGTCGGCAATGTGCAGAAAAGAGCGCACAAAGTCACGGTATTCGTTCAGGACGGCGGTATGCAGGTCGAAGATGGTCATCATAGAGCTGGGCTTCGGAATGTCTGGCGCTTTCTCTTTATCTTTACTGGCTGTCTGGCGTTCTTTAATCATTCGGAGAATCAGGTCGCGAGTCTCAGGCGGCACATTGGTCAAGCGCAGGTGCGACCGCAGAAAATCCTGGTCAAAACGCAAGAAAAGTTTGGCAATCAGTTCATCAACAAAAGAAGGGGAAGCATTGTTAACTTCAGCAAAATCAAGGGTCACTTGTTCGTTATTATCCAACAAAGACTCGATGTTTTCCCGAATTTTCATAGCGGAAGCGCGCGACCCAAAGGCTTTACCAAACTGTTGGAGTGTAATTGTCATCATAGGCTATCACCGTTAATAGAATCTGAAAATAACCAGTCATAATCATTTTCAGGAGGGGCATATTGATTAAAAATATCTCGGGTTATTACAGGGCGATTGGTGTGAAAAGTCAGGCCAACGATGGTACCAGGCCACATAGAACCGGCTTGATAGGTCATCTGGTTGCCATTGAAGAATAGTCCACCATCGCCAGAATAAAGAACCATTGAACCCTGGTTGGCGCGGATGATTTCGGTAGTAAAAAACAGCCCCTCGCCAGAATTGTAACCGGGCCGACCTGTCACACGCGGCTTAATTGCAAGGTATAATGCTTCTTCGTTGCAGGCAAACTTGTGATGAGCACGCAGGCTTTGGGCAATGCCGCACCCGTAATCTACCACAGCAATTTCTATGCATTCCCGCTTTGGATATGATTGAGCGCACACAATGCCGTGAATGGGTGATTGAGCGTGATGAAACACGTTGTTTACGATTTCAATAAAGGCATATTGAATGCCATTTTGCACCTGCTCAAAATGCGGGGCGTTTTGAGCCATAATCGCTACAATCTCATTCGCTACCCCTTCGCCGGCGGTTTCACTCTGAGGATTAGCAATTTCAATAAAGCGGCCGGTCGGATCGCGCCTTTGCCAGGGATAATCAACGGGAACATTTAACTGTTCGTAGAAATTGATACGGGTTAGATACTCGTGGACATTTTGTGCTGGCTGTACCAATTCCACTTGTACACCGCGTTGTTTCAGAACTTTAAGTAATGCCAGGAGAATCGCCACGCTCATAGGTCTGACGAACTCAACTGCGTGCAAATCAATCTGCACCGGCGCTTGATGCCGAATGGCATCCAACTGCGCCAGCATGTTTAATAGTCCATCTTGTTCGAAATGCGATGTCATTAGAGAAACAGTTCTCATTGGATAACCTACTTTTTCATGGAATGTTGTTCCCTATTCCCGGCGGATGGAAGTCCAGATTTCCTCGGCTTGGCCGCTCAACACCGGGTCAAGCAAGCGCTACACTGCCTGAGTGGATTCTTCCAGGGCGCGGCGAAAAGCCGCACTGCTTTCATAAAGCATGGGCTTCCTCCAGGGCGGATTGTAGCACGGCGGCGCTGCGGCCCCCGCGCTGGCGGATGGTCGCTTGCAGCGCCGCCTCGCTGACCAGGCCGCGCGCTAACGCTTGCTGCACCGCCTGGCGGACCCATTCCTCAGCCACGCCGGAACGCAGCACATCTACGAGGGTGCGCAACACGGTGGTGACGGGCAAACCCTGGCGCACGGCGACTTCCTCGGAGCTAAGCTGGGCAGTATGAAAGCGGACGCCCGGCAAGCGGCGTGAGGCGGTGCGCGGCACGGTGAGGTGAATCTCGGCGGGCAGCAGGTCGGTCAGGCCGTAGAGCAGCAGGGCGCTCTCGTGGGAGACAACGGCTTTTTCTCCGGCAGCCAGCCAGGCGATGACCAGGTCGGCGTGCGGCATTTCCGGGAAGTGCGCCAGGCGATAGACGCCGCGGCGCAGCCGCAGGAAGCGGCCGCTTTTGACGTGGTGGGAGAGCAGGGCTTTGGAGAAGCCCGCTCGCTGCGCCTGCGCGGTGGAAAAGTAACCGGCCTGCCGCTCGGCAATTTCGTAGAGTTGGGTATCGGTCATAGAGTTATGGCTGTGCGCAAAAGGTCAAGGATTATTTGACTTTATGCACACATTATCGCCGAGGTTAGCAGGAATGTCAACTGGATGGCCCGGCTTCTTGCGCAAGCGCGGACAGCCGCTTGATGTTCCAGGTTTGCTCGGCCAGTTGGGTGAACTGAAACAGATTCAGGCAAAAGCCGCATTTACCGGCAATTCTTCCCAGGTACGGTTATCCAACAGGCGACCAGTCTTTTTCTTACGTGTGCCGCCCCACTGTTTGAAGAAAAAGGGCACTTTGACTGCCTGACACTGGTCGCGAATTTCGCGCACCCATGAGGGATCTATCGTGCGCGCTTTCGGGCCGGATTCGCCGCCCACAATCACCCAATCCATGCCTTCCAGGGGCAAATTTGGCAATGGACCAAGCAACGGCTCGCAGGAAAGGAACTTGACCGCTGCGTGAGTCTGACGCAGCAGATGAACCCGATAGATATAATCGCTGTTCTCCACACTGACCCCCATCCAGACGTTGGGCGGCCAATTAAGCAGAGAATCCAGTTCAAGCAAGCGTTCAGCGCGCTTGGTCAGGACTTGGAAGGTGTGCCAATGCGCCCGCTGCATCACAGCAAAAATGCGCAGGATGAATGCGAGGGGAACGCCCGGATGAAACAGGTCGCTCATTGAGTTCACGAAAATCATCTGCGGCTTTGTCCAATGCAGGGGGTCTTCTAACACCTCATCGTGTAGGGTTAAGTTGAAGCCGTTACGATATTTCTCCAGTCCTATAGCCTGCAACCGCTTAGCCATCCGCTCGGCATAGCAATGTTTACAACCGGGGCTAACTTTGGTGCAGCCGGTTAGCGGATTCCAGGTGGATTCCGTCCACTCTATTTTACTGTTTGCCATAGTGCCATCCCCTACTGGTCATTTAATTACATTATAGCACATTAGTTCTATTATTATCAACCTTTTTCGAGGATGTCTCTGGCAATTTTCACAGCTATTGACGCGCCCTTCTGGTTACCACTGGCAAAGTACAGACCATAGAGCGGGTTGTTTTTGGAGTTCCTCAGGATAAACGGATTGGGGGCGACGGCGGTAAAAACAGTCTGTAAGCGAGAGAGAAAGAAATGTCCAATTGTGTCAAAATCCGCTCGTCTTGATTGCACTTCTTCTTCCCCAAAAAGCGTCCGTTGTGTTTCGCGAGGGTAGAAAGCCTGTTTCCATTCAACAGTGCCAAAAATGCGGGTAAGCGCCTCAGCCCACTTTTCCGGCGGCGGCCCGGCTTTCGTCAGCAAACGGTTGACGGCTATTCCTAGTGGGAATAGGAGCCATAAATCAACCGCCTGAGTTTGTCCCAACGCGCTAATAACATTCCATTCTACCTGCATCCCATACGGGTCGAGAAAGACTACCGCGCGCGTCATCCGCCAGTCCGTACGTTTTGTCCATTGGAGCAAAAAGGTGTTGGCTTCGCTATTTTCAATGTGAATATTTGGACGCTGTGATGAAAACTCTGCGCGTAGCTGCTCCAATTCACGGGCATAGAGCGGGTCCCGTTCAATGAAAATATATTCCTTAAAAGGCGGCGTCACTTCCAAAGCAATGCGGGCGCTGCCTTTCAAAGAGGTCTGGTTCTCTTCCTCAAGCAGCTCGGGGAAAACGCTGTTATCCAAAGCTGCCGGGGGATTGCGATAGCCTGTACCCGCAAAGGCATCCACATAAATTGTGTGCAGCTTTTGGGCTTTTGGATTGCGGTCGAAAATGATAGTGTAGGCGCGGAGATACTTGCTTACCAGTTCCAGTTTTTTGTCTGTCCAGCGGCCGCCAAATTCATGTTTTGTGGTCATCATCGTTCCTACCTTCTGCTGTTCATAAAAACGATAACTGCTCTGGAAGTTGTGCTGAAAGCACCATTTGGAAACGGTCGAAAGGTCTACCGTTTTCATCGGGAAAGCCCCAGATGTTAAACTTGCGGTGCATTTGGTACTGTTGCTTCCAGGGTAGACTTTGCAGATCCTGATACCACGAAGCCACCATGCGCCCCAGTTCCTGCTTGACGGGGCGTTTAGAAATGCCCATCAAGGCTGACTGAGTCGCGCCCAGAAGAAGATCCGTCAGTTGGAGCAAATCGCTGGTCGCCGAGTTGAGCGTTTTCACAGGATTCATCCGCACGGCGGGATAGGGGCGGTTGCTATTCATTTGTGCCAGGAAGTTATCCATCTCAACCCGGTAGGGAAGATATTCCTCGAAATTGTCCACCAGATTTTGTTCAGGGCGCGATTTACGGTCTTTGCCGTCCGAAATGACGGTCAATGTGATTTCGTTATAACCAAGAGGAGCGAGCAAATACGAGATACCGGCCTTGATTGCCATTGCCGTAAAACGATTATAGGCATGGTAATCCTCGCTGAATCGTTTGTGCTCAAATTTCGGGCTGGCGCGGTCAGCCGCCAGACAGGTAAAGAGCGCATCTTGGCACAGCCCATCCTGATAGGCTTTCATCCAGCGCCTGGCAACCCGAGCTTTGGCGCCAAATTCGCCGTCGAAGCTCTTGGGGAGCTTACAGAAATGGATTTCGCCTGTGTAGTTCTCTTGCCTGCGATAGTAGTCGAGGTTTTGCTCTACCCGCGACAGCACGCTCTGGCTTACGAACAACAAACCAATCAGTAGCCATTTTTTATTGGCTTGAGGCTCACTTTCGTCGTGAAATACCCAAAAGTTACCCCGCTTTTTCATTGCCTGCCCAAAGAGACTGCCTTGCACTTACTTTTCCTCCTCCGCCAGCTTCTGATTCAACTCCATCGGGCGGAATATCAACTCGCGGCGCACATCAGCGCGGCATAAACCACGTTCAGGCGCATTTATTTGCATCAAGCCCATAACGCACACTCAGGTTTTCGGATTACTCAGCGGTTATTCAAAACTGTCGAGCACGTCATTTCTTAACGCACTATTCAATTCATATGCCTCGAAAAGTAATTCGTCAATAGATTCAGCAGATAGCCTATCTTCTCCACAAGACTGAATCAGTTTGCTCGCTAGAGAGTTGATTTCCTCTTCCATGTCAAGAAGCGTACAAGGAATGAAAATACGATCAAGAGCAAATTGATCAAAATGCATAGTTCTTTGCGCAAATCCGAAGACTACGCGATGCGCAAGCCAATTTATGAGTTTAGAAGACAGTATAGATACAATAGATTCTGGTGAAAATGCATTTGTTGGACATCTGACGATGTTGACAGTATCTAGACAAACTGCACCTGAATAATCGACCGCCCCAATGATTTTTATGTGAGGACGCGGACGTGAAATATAAGCAACTATATTTTGAAACACAGCTTTGGGACTCTCAAAGAGTCCGAGAGCGTCCATTTGATCTTGCGTCAGAAAACCTGAAACGGACTTGAGTGTATAAGGTGCTATGTCCTTTCCCGCAATGACCGGGATTTCACCTTGTTTTTTCATAATTCGCTGAAGCCCTTTTCCTCTTTGGGTTGAGAGAATTTTACCAAGAGATAGCCATCTTTGAGGTGAATCTTGAACGCGTTCCAGGATTTCAAGTAAAGCTGACTCTGGACTTATAAACCAAACATCGAATTTTTCTAGCGTTTGTCTTGATATACTGACGACACCAGATGTCCCATAGAACAACCTTTGGGTTTTTACATATTGAGATCTTGATATTTTGCTAGCAACTACAAGTACTTGCTCCAGTAGAACTTGGTCCCAGGCTTGTCCACAATCAATCATCTCTTCAATAAAAGGGAGCAAGAAGGCACGTGCTTTACTCCATCTAGTTGAATATATGATTGATTTTGGAGTAACTAACCCAATCCTTCCACCAATATTGGTCAATTCTACAGACGCAAACCAGAATAGAATTGCTGTATTAACTGAACCTGCGTTTGCATGGACCGATTTTAGGAATTTCTGGTCTCGTTGATTTAACTCGGCACTAAAGGGGGGATTACCTAGTATGACGTTGAAACCACCATTTGCGAACACCTCCGGGAACTCCAGCGGCCAGTGGAAGAAGTTGACTTCGGCAGCCAGGGCGCGGGTTTGCGCCAGAGCGGCTTCCAGGTCACTTTCCGGATTGGCAAGAGCGCCAGCGGGGTGAGTCGAATAGTCCAGGTCTTCCGAAAAACGATAGCCAGGGTGGTAAAACTTGGAGAGAGCCGTGCCGCCTTTCAAGACCAGGCGTTCTCCCAGCGGCGAGCGGGCAATGCCTGCCAGCAGATAGCCGAGGGCGTAATCCTTTTCGAGAATATCCAGCCGGGTGCCGCTTTCGCGGGCGCGCTGTTTGAGCAGGGAGGCGAGATCAGGCATGGCGACCGCTCTCCAGGTTTTCGAGGATGCGCCAGCGCGCTGAACGCCGCCCGGCAGACAGGTTTTGCGGGTCGAGGCGGTAATCTGTACGGACAGGGAAAGCCTGCAAGGGTTCGAGCGCCTCAGCGGGAACGCCCATTTGCTCCAGCGCCCAGCCCAGCCGCTTGATGGCGGCGCCAACGTTCAGGCGCAGGGCGTAATTCACCAGCGATTCCACGTCCAGACGCGGCAAGGCCGCTTCCAGCAGTTCCAGAGCGGCGCGCATTCCGCCGAACAGGTCAGGACGTACCAGCAGATCGAGGGCGGTTCGTTCCGGGTCGGTGATGTTCACGGCATGCCAGCGGCTGACCCAGATGCGCTGATGGCCGAAAAAGGCCGCCGGGCGGACGCGGATGAATTCCACTTCCACCTCCCCCGCCTGCCAGACGGCGCGCCCGCGTGGACGAAGCGCCTGCCCGCGCCGCATTTCAGGCGTGACCACCTTGACCGGCGTCGAAGCCTGCACCATACGCGGCAATTGGGTGGTAAAACCGTGCTGCGCCAGCGCCGACCAGTGGCTGATGGCAGCGGGCTGCACCAGGGCGGCGGCGATGGCGAAGGGATGGATTTCCCCGGCGTAGAGCGGTGATTGTACCGCATACACGCCACGCTTGAGGATGGCAATCTGCCCGGAAGCGTTCAGCAGGCTGAGCAGTTTAGAAAGATGCCCCCCGGAAAGCCCCTGCCGTTCCGCCAGCGGCGCCAGATCCTGCCGCGTGAAGAGCGGACCGTGTTCCTGGACGGCGCTCTCCAGCAGGCGGATGCCTTGTGATTGGGCATAAGATAAGGGCTTCATTTGTGTGTATTATACTACGATAATTACTATTCTGGTAATTTTCGAAGTATGATTTACCCTAACCGCCCCCACGCTTCCAGCACGAGACGGCGGGTGCGGTATTCGCCGTAGGCGCGGATTTCTTTCTCTTTGAGCACGCGGAAGGTTTCGCCGGGGGACATGTTATGGGGTGATTCCTGTTGCCTGTTGTAGCCGTTTCATCACCAAACTGATCGCCACCAGTTGATCGAAGGCTTCATAAGCGCTTATTTCAACCCAGTTTTTATCTTTAGGTTGATGGCCTTTGGGATTACGGAATGCCTGAAAGATTCCCATAGTTAGCGCAGAGAATCCTTTCTGTTCATCAAGTTGAGATACAAAGTCTGTACAAGTTTGATCGAGAGGGTTTAATTTCACTTTGGGAGGCGAGAAATTGCTTGAATTCATATCGGGTTTGCCGAGAACGTCTGATACCAGGCGAACACCTATACTTGTAAAACCTGATATTGTCTTCAGGTAATCTTCTAATACCTTACAAGCCTCAAATACCGCACCGAAATAGTTCTTTTTTTTGAAGTCCTCTTCTGCAATTTCTTTGACCCTGGGATGCAAAGGATAGTAATCAAATAACATTACCGGGTCAGGCTGGCTGGTTTGGCGTATGAGGGCTTCGTAAAGCATTGATAGTTCCCATTCCGATAACACGCGCCTGGTATCGAATTCTTCTACCCTGTCAAGCAAAATAGTGTCGGCGATGCCCTCAAATTGCGACCAACAAAGGTTCTTATCAGCGTTGACACCGTATCTCTCCGCCCACCATAATTGAACAAGAACATCGGTGACATCGGCTGGCTCCGATGAAGGAAACCGAAGGTTTTCTCCCAATTCTCTGAGCGCCGCCGTGAATACAATCTGCCGCGCCAGCGTGCCTCTCACCTGTGAAGCGAGAATTTGGACAAACTGTTCATGCAGTTCGTGTCGTTCCAGGGCAGAAATCCCCAACGCTATCATGAACATCTGCTCTGGAGAACGAAAGGGGGAGAACCTGTCATCCGCGTTCTGGCGGAGGCGGTCGAACATTTGCGCTGCCTTTTCGGCATAGGATTTATTTATCAAAAGGCCTTGTTGTTGGCGCAGCCAGATGAGAAAGAACAGCGGGCCAATATTACGTGGGGATTGCCAAACCTCCTCTTCCTGCGCCCAGGCATCCAAGCGTTGAAGCATTTCCTGAGACAACGAGAAGCCCGGTTTGCTTTCACAGGCAAAGGCATGCGCCAGCCAGGAAGCGGCAAACGGGTCCCATTCTATATCCAGACTATTTTTGCGTGCGAGCAAAGCGCGCTTTACGTCATCCCGATACTGGAAAAGGTTTAGAGAAACCATGCTTTATCCGCCAACCGTCCAATTTGACCAACGGCCTGACTCCAATTGTCAGCGCCGATTTCAGCAATCAAATTAGCAATCAAGTGTGAGTAATTGAGCGTTGCTGGTATGGTTTGGGCATTGAAACCACGCCAGTTGACGGCGGCAAACTCGTAAATTTGCCGTATCAGTCGTGGAAATTCGCTCACCCCTATGCTTGATCTTTGGTCTAAACCAATTTCAAACAAACGGGGAACGCCTCTTCTGTTGCGAATCTCTTCATCTGTTCTGAAATCCTTCTTGCGACCATCCAGAAACAGCAACGCATTGGTGTCGGACAAGATTACCTTGATGCCGGGACGAGGAACATAACTGGAATGCGCCGTGTCGAACAGACGGTAACTGCTGTACTCATTCAGATGCAAGATGGCATAAGGGAGATTACCCCCAATGGTTTTCATAGCCCGTTCTGCCGCCGGGAACTCGCGAAATTTGCCGGGCTTTTTACACAAATGGATGACGATCTCGTCAGGTTGGCCGTTACGAGCCGAGTAATCTCTACAGGCATCTACGATGACACTAGTCAAGGCATCTCGATAAGCCTCCGGCTGATCCCAATAAATGGGTTTAGGGGCAATTGTAGAAAAGAACAGGTAGTCTCCATCGCTGCTAAAGAGCGTAACAAAGCCTACAACCAGCCTCTTTTGTTCATCTTGGGCGCGGCTGATGCCTAAGACGAGGCTCCTCTGCTTTTGGGAGGATAGCACCGTCCAGGGCGTGCCACCAATTTTGGCATACATTTGCAGAGCAACATTTTCCAGCAGCCAGGGTAATTGCGAGGGGGTTCCCAGTTTTTCCTGCGTGATGAACTGGCTGGAAATGCCGTTCCCAAGCAAAATAGATTTGGCTCTGACATAATAGGCAGGATTGCGCGTGGAAGCGAAAATGAGCACAATGTCCGGCGTGCTATTGCGCAAGAGATTGGGAAGTACAGCGTTTAACTGTTCTGGCGTTTCTGCGGGGATACTGCGTTCCTCATAGATATTCAAAGGAAGGCGAAACAGTTTTTGGAAACCCGCAAAAGAGCCGTTTCCATTTTGCAAGCCGCTGACAACGATTTGCTTTGCACGTTGTAGCCCGGCAGGGTAAATGACCAGGCAGTTTGCCTGGTTTTTTCCCAATATCATTGCATCGTAAGGCCCATATTTCCGAATGCCACGACGCAGGTAATAATCCCGATGACTGGTTGATGACGCGCTAAAGCGCAAAGCCGGGGGTAATAGTTGTTCGCCAACAAAATACATGTCCCTATCTCCCTAAGATGACTGAAAACGGTTCGGGTTCAAGACGCGCTTGCCCACCACAAGGCAAAGGAATGGTTTGAAATTCTTGAGCGAAGGGAAGCAAATAATCGCGCACGCGAATTTGGGAAATCTGCAAATTGAAACGATTGGTTCCACGCAGAAATTCCTCTTGAATCACCAGGGCCTCATTCATCGCATTTTGAGCACGCATGTTTGGTGTGTTCAGCGGCATCCCGTTCTCATCCTTATAGGCCCAAGTAACGTCTACAACGATGCCAAAGGACTCTACCGCCGGGTAATATGCACAGCGCAAATCGTAGCCAGCAAAAACTCTGACCCCGCCTTGCGTCGTTATGCCTTTTGGTGTAGGACGAAAAATCTTTGTCCTGGCGTCCACCCCTTTGAGCGACATTTTCCATCTCTGCCAAAAACCTTTTCCCAGCGCCAGGTCAATCACCCCTTGTAGCACCATATGTGCCGTAAGCGCGGGAACTTCATGGAAAGACACAGTGGTTGGACTGAAACCTTTGGTCGAGAGAAAGGTGTTGGCCTCTTGACCGTAGCCGTAAACATGGTCTTTGTAAGCATACACATGGACGCGCAAATTGGCCTGGTCAATTTCATCTCTCAAAGCGCGCAGGTCTTGCGCAAGGGAACGCTGGATTTCCATCAATGTTACTGGCTCATCAGGCAACACGACCGGGAAAATGTTGGTGTAAATGCCGGGTTGAAGTTGTACATTAGCCATTTTGCTCCTCCTCTGCCATCTTTTGATTCAACTCCATCAACCTGAAGATCACATCCCGCCTGGCCGCTGCGGAGGGCATGAAGCGGGTTTGACCGCGCTCGTTCTGGTAGAAGTCGTGCTGCAAGTTTAAATCTTCCCAGCCGTAGCAGGCGAGGATGGCGTTGTCCATTTCGGCGTGTAACTGACGCAGGCGTTGGATGTCTTCATCCTGGCAGGCGGGGTTGTGGAAGAGGTTGTAGGTTTTGGTGAGGCCCAGTTGCCGCGCCAGCATGACCTGACGGCGGTGCTCGTGATACTCATCGCCGAGGCGCGCAGCTCGCCGAAACGCCTCCGGCCACGCCTCTACACTCCCCTTCTCCCGCTCTCCCGCTCTCTGATATTCCAACGGCGGGAAGGGGAAGGTGTCGAAGCAGTCGGTGGGGGCATAGTTAATGTCGGTGCGCATTGTAGAAGTGAAACGACGCATCCAGAATTCATGTATTGCAGATTGTAATAAAGCGAAGTGGTAGTCGTCATCGAAGGCAAAGACGATAGTCTTCTCGTTGTACAACCATCCATTTGGAACGAAGACCATGGAGTGTATCTCGGCAATACGCGCCCGCACCAGCACTCGCTGCAGGGGGGCGATGGCTTGGCGCATTCCGGCACGGTATGCCCCAAACTGCCACCAGAATTCGCGGTTGCGTTTGTCGCCGGGGCCGCTCAGCCGCTCGCGCTCCGGGCGGACGCGCTCTTCGACGATGCGCAGCAGGTCGGGGTATTGCTTGGCGCGCTCCAGGCTCCAATCGTGGAAGCAAATTACCCAGCGGGAGGGCTGCTGCTGCGGGTGGCTGTTCAGGTCTTCGCCGTTCAGGTAGGGGAAGAGACACTCGGCGTTGCGCGCGTCCTGCGCCAGCAGGCGCTCGGCTTCGTCCGGCTCCAGCACAAAGCCGATACCGCGCACGAAGTCGCCGATAAACGCCTTGCCTTCGTTGCGCTTGAGGCGGGCGGGTTCGCGTTCGGGCTGGTCGTCGAGGCGGGAGGAGATGAAGGGGACGGGGTGGGAGTCGAGAAGGGAGAGGGAAGATGGAAGAGGGGAGGGGGAAGAGGAAAGAGGGGAGAGGGAAGATGAGAGGGCGACGAGGTTGACTTCGACGCTGGCTTGGCCGGGCCATTTGACGAAGCGTTGGGCGAAGTGAATGACGCCGCCCTGTTGGAGGATGACTGCCAAGCCGCTTTCGCGGGTGTCGCCCTGGCCAAGGGTGTTGGTGGCAATCATGCCGAGGCGTCCGCCGGGGCGCAGCAGGTTGAAGGCGCGGCGGAAGAAGGCGGCGCACAGGTCGGCGGTGCCGCCAAAGGGGGCGAAGGCGTATTCCAGCCACTTGCGGTAGGGTTCGCCGAAATTGCCGCTGATGCGCAGTCCGCCCATGAAGGGAGGGTTGCCGAGGAGGACGTCGAAGCCGCCTTGGGCAAAAACCTCGGCAAACTCCAGCGCCCAGTGGAAGAAGGCGCGTTCGGTGCGGACGGCAAGCATGTCACCAGCCAGTTGCGGGTCGGGGAGAACGCCGCGGGAAAGGGCTTCGTGGATGGCGGCGGTGGTGGGGAGAGTGGAGAAGAAGGCGGCGGTGAAGGTGTCGCAGGCGAGTTGCAGGCGTTGAAATTCCGGGCTGGCTTGCGCCTGTCGGTAGGCGTCGCGCTTGGCGCGCACCTGTGCGATGGCCTCTTCGGGCATGGCGGCAATCTGGCGCATTTTTCCGGCAAACTCCGCCAGGGGCTGAGAGACGAATCCATGCCGGAAGAGCGAGGCGGCGCGCTCGCGGGCGTTGCGCTTGCGGGCTTCAGCCAGGCGTTTGCGGTCATCGCTGCCCAGCGGCTTGTAGGCTTCATCGGGGATGCCGTCTTCGAGGACGGTCAGGTCGCTGACGCCGAGGAGCGAATCGCCGTGCCGGATGTGATGCTCCAGGAAGGTGAGCGGCTTGTCCTTTTCGTGACCCTCCAGCCAGAGCGCCACGCGGCAGAGTTCCACCGCCAGGGGATTTTTATCCACGCCGTAAATGCAGTGCGTGATGGCATCGCGCACGCCCTGATGCCGGGCTTCGGGGGCGGGTTCATCTTCCCCGGTGCGCAGACGGGCGAGTTCTTTGCCCAGCCGGCGCGCCGCCGCCAACAGGAAATGTCCCGAACCGCAGGCAGGGTCGAGGACTTTCAGGTTGAGAATGGCGGTCTCTTTTTCGGCGGCGGTGCGGCAGGCTGCCAGCCGTTCCTGCAAAACCGGTTCGAGGGTGTGCTGAATAAGCGGCGTGACCAGTTCGGGCGGGGTGTAATGCGAGCCGGTCGAGCGGCGTTCCTCGCCGTGCGCTTCCATTCGGAAGAACGGGCGGTTGCCGCGCCATTCCATCTGCGGATGCAGTTCGAGCAAACTCTCATAGACCGAGCCGAGTTCTTCGGTATCGAGGGCGGCGTAGTTGACGCGGCGCGGCGGGGAATCGTAGAACGCCAGATGCCAGAAGGCGGTGAGCAGGTCGCGGTTGGAGATGACGGCGTCGTCCAGGTCCTGATGGGCGAAGAGTTCGCCGTTGAGCGGCGGCACACCGAGCAGCGGGGCAAGTTTCTCGTCGGTCAGTACCTGCCAGAGGGCGCGCAGGCCGTGCCACAAGTCGGTCTCGTCGTTGTAGGCAGCGCGCTGTTCGCTCAGGCGGCGCAGGCGGGTGACGCCATAACTTTGCTGGTAGAGCGGGTTTCCCCCCATCAGGCCACGCTCTTCGGAGACAAGCAGGAAGAGGAAGCGATAGACGAGGCGGAGGAGTTGGCGGTAGAGGGAGAGGGAAGAGGAAGAGGGGAGAAGGGAGAGGGAAGAGGAAGAGGGGAGAGGGGAGAGGGAAGAGGAAGAGGGGAGAGGGGAGAGGGAAGCGCGGAGGGAGGCGCTTTGGGGATGCTGTAAGAAGCCGTTGGCGAGGGTGGTGATGGCTTGTTCCACGCCTTCGCGCAGGTGTTCGCGCACCCGTCCGCCCTGTTCGATGGAGTGCTGGTAGTACTGTTCCAGCAGGCAGTCTTCGGCGTGGTCGGCTTGGGGCAGGCGCGTGCGGTGCAGCAGGCGGTAGAGCAGGGCAAAGTCGGCAAAGCGCTCCTCTTCCAGGATGGCTTCCAGGTCGAACTCCACATAGGATTGGCGGCGGACGAAGGTCGAATCGCGCAGCAGGCGGAGCGTGCGCCCATTGGTCACCAGTCCCCACAGCGCCTCGGAGCGGTTCAGGTACTCCTGGACGAGGGCGTGCGGCGAGAGGCGCGGGC
>CAYUJU010000050.1:0-18066 GCA_964445115.1 uncultured Methylobacillus sp.
GTATGCACGCCCATCGGGTCCAGGTTCTCGATGGAGCAGATGATGATGCAGTTGTCCTTACGGTCACGCACCACTTCCATCTCGTACTCTTTCCATCCCAGCAGCGATTCTTCGATCAGCAGTTCGCTGGTGGGGGAAGCTTCCAGACCGCGTTCGCAGATGGCGAGGAATTCTTCGCGGTTGTAAGCGATGCCGCCGCCACTGCCGCCCATGGTGAAGGAGGGGCGGATGATGGCCGGGTAGCCGATGGAAGCCTGTACCTGCAGCGCTTCTTCCAGGCTGTGCGCCACGGCGGAACGCGCGGAGCCGAGACCGATCTTGGTCATGGCGGCCTTGAACTTCTCGCGGTCCTCGGCCTTGTCGATGGCTTCCTTCGAGGCGCCGATCAGTTCGACGTTGTACTTTTCCAGAACGCCATGCTTGTCCAGATCGAGCGCGCAGTTGAGCGCAGTCTGGCCGCCCATGGTGGGTAGCAGGGCGTCGGGACGCTCCTTGGCGATAATTTTTTCCACCACTTGCCAAGTCACCGGCTCGATGTAGGTGGCGTCGGCCATCTCCGGGTCGGTCATGATGGTGGCCGGGTTGGAGTTGACTAGAATGACGCGGTAGCCTTCTTCCTTCAGCGCCTTGCAAGCCTGCGCGCCGGAGTAGTCGAACTCGCAGGCCTGGCCGATGACGATCGGGCCGGCGCCGATGATGAGAATGGATTTAATGTCGGTACGTTTTGGCATGGCGGCTCTTATCGTTTGTTGCTACGCATCAGGTCGATGAAACGGTCGAACAGATAGCTCATTTCGTGCGGGCCGGGGCTGGCTTCCGGGTGGCCCTGGAAGCTGAAGGCCGGCTTGTCGGTGCGGGCGATGCCCTGCAGGCTGTTGTCGAACAGCGAGACATGGGTGGCGCGCACGTTGGCGGGCAGCGTGTCGGCGTCCACCGCGAACCCGTGGTTCTGGCTGGTGATGAACACGCGCTTGTCGTCCAGATCCTGCACCGGGTGGTTGGCGCCGTGGTGGCCGAATTTCATCTTCAGCGTCTTGGCGCCGCTGGCCAGCGCGAGCAACTGGTGGCCGAGGCAGATACCGTAGGTCGGAATCCCCTTGTCGACCAAGGTGCGGATGGCGCTAATGGCATAATCGCAAGGCTGCGGATCGCCGGGGCCGTTGGACAGGAAAATGCCGTCAGGATTCAGCGCCAGCGCCTGTTCGGCCGTGGCTTGTGCCGGCAGCACGGTGACCTTGCAGCCGCGGGAGGTCAGCATGCGCAGGATGTTGCGCTTGACGCCGTAGTCGAACGCGACCACGTGGAACTCTGGCGTTGCGGGTTTTGTGTAGCCTTCGACCAGATCCCACTCGCCTTCGTTGGCGACATAGGACTCCTTGCAACTGACCACCTTGGCGAGATCCATGCCCGAGAGGCCGGGGAAGGCGCGTGCCAATTCCAGCGCGCGAGTTTCGTCGATTTCGCCGGCCACGATGCAGCCTGCCTGCGCACCTTTTTCACGCAGGATGCGGGTGAGCTTGCGGGTGTCGATATCGGCAATCGCGACCACGCCGTTGGCAATCAGGTAATCCGACAGCGACTGCTCGCAACGCCAGTTGCTGGTGGTGAGCGGCAGGTCGCGGATAATCAGGCCGGCAGCATAGACCTTGCCGGACTCCACGTCTTCGCTGTTCACGCCGGTGTTGCCGATGTGTGGATAGGTGAGGGTGACGATCTGCTCGGTGTAGGAGGGGTCGGTCAGGATTTCCTGATAACCGGTCATCGAGGTGTTGAACACGACCTCGCCGACCGTGTGGCCTGCGGCACCAATAGATGTGCCACGAAAAACAGTTCCATCGGCAAGCACGAGGATGGCTGGCTGGGTGGGTGGCACGTCTAACTCCTTGTAATGATTTGGTTTTGTTGCTTCCGGTGGCGGATGTGCAAAAGCGGGACGAGCTGTGCGCTCATCCCGCTTTGAATCGGCGAAATTATAGCCGAACTTGCTCTTTGCTTCAATCCGGATTTGGTCGGTTCCGAATGTTCTCCCGAACGTATCGACTGCTGGTGAGGGAAGCTAGCGCAGCCCCAGCACATCCTGCATGTCGTACAAGCCGTTCTTTTTGTCGGCGATGAACTTGGCGGCGCGCAGCGCACCCAGCGCGAAGGTTGCGCGGCTGCTGGCCTTGTGGGTGAGTTCCACGCGCTCGCCGATGCCGGCAAACAACACGGTGTGGTCGCCCACTACGTCGCCGCCGCGTACGGTGGCGAAGCCGATCGTGCTCGGGTCGCGTTCGCCGGTGACGCCTTCGCGGCCGTAGACCGCGCATTCTTCCAGGTTGCGACCGAGGGCGCTGGCGGCAGCCTCGCCCAGACGCAGCGCGGTGCCCGAAGGCGCATCCACCTTGTGGCGGTGGTGGGCTTCGATGATTTCGATGTCGTAGCCCTCGGCCAGTACTTTGGCAGCGGATTGCACCAGGTTGATCAGGAGGGTGACGCCCACGCTCATGTTGGGCGCGAAGACGACCGGAATATCCTTGGCCGCGGCGGCGATGATGTCCTTTTGCGCCGGGGTAAAGCCGGTGGTGCCGATCACGATGCCGACGCCGGCTTGGCGGCAGGCTTCCAGATACACCAGGCTGGGTTCGGGGCGGGTGAAGTCGACCAGCACGTTGGCGCCTTGCAGCGCGGCTTGCAGGTCGGTGCTGATGGCGACACCACTGCTGACGCCGAATGCCTCACCGGCATCCTTGCCCAGTTGCGGACAGTCGGCGCGGTCCAGCGCGGCGTGGAGCCTCAGTTCCGGGTCGTTGAGGGTGGATTCGAGCAGGGCGTGGCCCATGCGGCCGGAGCTGCCGGCGATGATGATGTTCTGTGTCATAGTTAAACCAATTTTTAGGGAAGCCCTGAACAAGTGGCTGCACGGGCGAATCGCGGCGTTGCGCGGTGCTCGATCACTCGCCTATCCACTTGAATATGTCTCGTGTTCTCCGCGCCGTGCGCCTTGCGCTTCATCCCGCTCGCTCAATTGTGCAGGGCTTCCTGGTTACGGCATCACATGCTTGCGGCATGCGATGCCTTCTCTGAAAGATCAGAAACCGATCTTTTCTAACATTCTTTCAAAATAGGTCGGGTCGTCCTCTGCCGGCAGATCCTCGGATGGCTTGGGGACCGGCTTGGATGCCGGCTTCGGTGCCGGCGCTGGTCTGGATTCGACTTTCGGCTCGATCCTGGGCTCCGGGCGAGGTTCCGGCTTGGGGGCCGGGACGGCCTTGGGCACAGGCTTGGCCTCGGGCTTCGCCGGTGCCGGTTGGTCGTCGCTCTTCCAGAACTTGAGCTTGTCCAGCATGCCTTTCTCTTCCGGCTGGTTGGCGGCCGGTTGTGCAGCAGGTTTGGCTTGTTCCGGTTTTGCCGCGGGCTGGGGCGCCGCCTTTTCCGTTGCGGCAGCGGGCGCTTCTTTCGTTAGCGGTGGTAGCAGTTCGGCTTTTTCTTCAGCCACTGGCGGCAGCACTGGCTGCTCTTCCACAGGCGCGGATTGCGCGGCCGGTTTCGGCGGTTCTGCGGGCTTGGCGGGTTTTTCCGGCTCGTCGCTCTTCCAGAACTTGAGCTTGTCCAGCATGCCCTTTTCTTCTTTCTTCGGGGCATCGCTGGTGGACTTGAGCGTCACCGGCGCTTTGCTGGCGGGGCGATCGGCAGCGCCGGCATCGGTGCCGCCGGCGGGGACGACATCGCCGCGTACGCCTTTCAGTTTGTCGTCTTCGAAGTCCAGGATCACGCGGCGCTGCTCGACGACTTTGCCATCCTTCTGCATGCGGTAGAAATAGTCCCAGCGGTTAGCGTGGAAACTGTCCGCGATGAGTGGCGTGCCCATGATGAAGCGGACCTGGGCCTTGGTCATGCCGGGGCGCAGTTGCATCATCATTTTGGGGGTGACGACATTGCCTTGCTGCACGTCCATCTTGTAGGGCTTGATGGAAGGCAGGTTGGCGGAATAGTTGGAGCAGGCGGCTAGAAAGATTGCCGCGAGAAGTATCGCTTTACGCATCGTAGGGTTCCTGATTGGACAGGCGCTTATGACTTTGGCGGAAAATGGCGCTAATATACCACGTTCCTTTGTCTGTCCTGTACCCCATGAAAGACCCTCAAGATCTCAAGAACGCCGGCCTCAAGGCCACGCTGCCGCGCCTCAAGGTGCTGAGCCTGTTCGAGTCCAGCACGCAGCGCCATCTGTCGGCGGAAGACGTGTACCGCATGCTGTTGACCAGCGGCGAGGACGTTGGCCTGGCGACGGTATATCGGGTGCTGACGCAGTTCGAGCAGGCGGGCTTGCTGGTGCGCCACCATTTCGAGAGTGACAAGGCGGTGTTCGAGCTGAATCAGGGCGGGCACCACGACCACATCGTCTGCATGCAGTGCGGACGGGTGGAAGAGTTTTGTGACGAGGAAATCGAACAACGCCAGAAAAAAGCCGCTTCAGAGCGCGGCTTTACCATCCGTGAGCATTCGCTCTACATTTATGCGGACTGCAACAAGGAGCCCTGCCCGCACAAGCTCTGACCCAGAACATTGCTGCGGAAGCCTGTCTGTGGCGTTGCACGGTACTCACTTCCTCGCCGTACGCTATATACTGTCTCGGTCGTTGCGTTCCGTGCGCCTTGCATGCAAGCCTCCTCGCGAATTTTCGAGGCCGCCTGTTAGCAGTAGGGGTCAGCCTTCATCAAGTAATTCCGTACGTAATCGGCCACGCCCTCTTCCAGTGACGTGAAGGGGCGGGTGTATCCCGCCGCGCGCAGCTTGGCGACGTTGGCCTGCGTGTAATACTGGTATCGCCCTTGCAAGTCCTGCGGCATGTCGATGAACGTGATGTCCGGCGTTTCGCCCTGGCTGGTGATCACGGCCTTGGCGAGGTCGAGGAAGGCGCGTGCCTGCCCGGTGCCGACGTTGAAAATGCCGGATTGCGCCGGGTTGTTCAGGAAGAAGGTGACCACGTCGGCGGCGTCTTTCACGTAGACGAAATCCCTGAGCTGCATGCCGTCCTCGAATCCGGCGCGGTGGCTGCGGAACAGCTTGATGGTGCCGGTGTCGCGGTACTGGTTGAAGCTGTGGAAGGCCACGCTGGCCATGCGCTCCTTGTGGTATTCGTTGGGCCCGTACACGTTGAAGAACTTGAAGCCGGCCCACTGAGGCGGTGCGTTGCCGGCGGCGACCTGCTGCAGCGCCCATTGGTCGAAGAACTGCTTGGAGTAGCCGTAGCCGTTAAGCGGGCGCAGGCGCTCGCTGGAGGCGTCGTCGTAGCCCAATTCGCCATCGCCGTAGGTGGCGGCCGAGCTGGCGTAGAGGAATGGCACTTGCTGGTCCGCGCACCATTGCCATAGCTGCTGGCTATAACGGATGTTGTCCTGCACCAGTCGGTTGAAATCGCGCTCGGTCGTGGCGCTGATGGCGCCCATGTGGATCACGGCATCGACTTTGACGCCGGAGGCGAGCCATGGCAGCAGTTCGTCCTTGTCCAGGTAGTTGGCGTAGCGGCGGTGGCACAGGTTCTGCCATTGGTCTTCGTGCTGCACACGGTCGACGATGACGAGGTCGTCGCGCCCTTGCTGGTTGAGGTGCCACGCAATCACGCTGCCGATCATGCCGGCGCCGCCAGTGATGACGATCATGGGAGGTCTCGCTGAATCATAAAGCGCCAGTATATCAAGATGTCAGAATGCGCCCGATTCCCTTTTACTGTGAAGTGGATTGCATATAAAATGTGCAGCTTTTCCCGAACACCCGCTGCGGAATATTTGTGCAAATCGGACCTTACAAGCTGAAGAACAATCTGGTCGTCGCGCCCATGGCGGGGGTGACGGATCGCCCTTTCCGCCAGTTGTGCAAGCGCATGGGCGCTGGCATGGCCGTGAGCGAGATGGTGACTTCCAACTCGCTGCTGTACGGGTCCGAGAAGACCAAGCGTCGCGCCAACCATGAAGGCGAGCCCGAGCCCAAGGTGGTGCAGATTGCCGGGGCTGATCCGAAGATGCTGGCTGAGGCCGCCCGCTACAACGTGGATAACGGTGCCCAGATCATCGACATCAACATGGGGTGTCCGGCCAAGAAGATCTGCAATGTGATGGCTGGCTCTGCCCTGCTGCGCGATGAGCCGCTGGTTGGGCAGATTCTGGAAGCTGTGGTGAATGCGGTGCCCGGCGTGCCGGTGACTTTGAAGACCCGATTGGGCTGGAATGACGCCAATCTGAATGTGCCGCGCGTGGCGCAGATCGCCGAGGAAAGCGGGATTCAGGCACTGGCGATTCATGGCCGCACCCGCTGCCAGTTGTATACCGGCGAAGCCCGGTTCGAGTTGATTGCCGAGGTCAAGCAATCGGTCGGCATTCCCATCATCGCCAACGGCGACATCACCACGCCCGAGAAGGCCAAGCGGGTCCTGGATATGACCGGTGCGGACGGCATCATGATCGGTCGTGCGGCGCAGGGGCGCCCTTGGATTTTCCGTGAAATCGAACATTATCTGGCGACAGGCACGCACCTGCCGTCGCCCGAGGTCGCCGAAATCCATCAGGTACTGCTGGATCACCTGGACGACCTCTATTCCTTTTATGGCGAGATCACCGGCGTGCGCGTCGCGCGCAAGCATATCTCCTGGTATACCAAGGGGCTGGCTGGCTCGGCCAATTTCCGCCACCTTATGAATCAGTTGCCTACCATTGAGGAGCAGTTAAAGGCGGTCAACGAATTCTTTGGGCATCTGCTGTCGCAGGGGCAGCATTTGCAGTATGTGGAATCCGATCAGGAAGAGGCGCTGGCAGCATAATGGGCATGCAGGATAAACACGATCTGGCCGCCTGTGTGCGCGGCTCCTTGGAGGCTTATTTTCGCGATCTCGATGGCCAGCCGCCGCATGCTGTTTACGACATGCTGCTGAACTGTATCGAGAAGCCCTTGCTGGAATACGTGCTCAACCACGCCGGCGGCAACCAGAGCAAGGCTGCCGAAATTCTCGGCCTTAACCGTAATACGTTGCGAAAGAAACTCAAGCAGCACGGCATGCAATAGTCTTTTTGTTTCGATCACATTTTCTTTAATTTTTTTCTTCGGCAGTTTCCCCATGACCATCATCAAACGTGCGCTGATCAGCGTTTCCGACAAGCAGGGCATTCTCGAGTTTGCCCAGACCCTGACCCGCTTCGGCGTCGAAATCCTTTCTACCGGTGGCACCGCCAAGTTGTTCCGCGAGAACAACGTCCCGGTGATCGAGGTGAGTGACTATACCGGCTTCCCGGAAATGCTGGACGGTCGGGTCAAGACGCTGCACCCCAAGGTGCACGGTGGCATTCTCGGTCGTCGCGATCTGCCGGAGCACGTGGCGGCGATGAAGGAAGCTGGGATCCCTGCCATCGACATGGTCGTGGTCAATCTCTACCCGTTCCGCGAGACCATCGCCAAGCCGGATTGCTCGCTGGAAGACGCGATCGAGAACATCGATATTGGCGGGCCGACCATGGTGCGTGCCGCGGCCAAGAATTACGGCAGCGTGGCCATTGTCACCGACCCGGCCGATTACGCCGCACTCACGCGTGAAATGGATTCCAGTAATGGCGCGATTGGCGCCGAAACTCGCGTCCGTTTGGCGAAGAAAGCGTTCTCGCATACTGCCGAATACGATGGTGCGATCAGCAACTACCTGACGGCACTAGACGAAAAGAACCAGAAGCAGGCTTTTCCGGAGCGTTACAACGCGCAGTTCTCCAAGGTGATGGACCTGCGCTATGGCGAGAATCCGCACCAGGATGCAGCGTTCTACCGTGACGCCAATGTGCCGGCAGGCGCACTGGCCAGTTTCACCCAGCTACAGGGCAAGGAGCTGTCCTATAACAACATCGCCGATGCCGATGCGGCCTGGGAATGTGTGAAGACCTTCGACGTGCCGGCTTGCGTCATCGTCAAGCATGCCAACCCGTGTGGCGTGGCCGTCGACGTACAACTGCTGTCTGCCTACGAAAAGGCGTTCAAGACGGATTCCACTTCCGCGTTCGGCGGCATCATCGCCTTCAACGGCGAAGTCGGCCTCGACGTGGTCAACGCCATGAATGACCGCAAGCATTTTGTCGAAGTGCTGATTGCGCCGTCGTATAGCGCTGAAGCCAAGGCAGCACTGGCGGCCAAGGCTAACCTGCGCGTGCTGGAAGTGCCGCTGGGCAAGGGACAGAACGCGCTTGAGTACAAACGCGTCGGTGGCGGCCTGCTGCTGCAGACCCCGGATGCACTCAACGTCGGCCGTGATCAGCTGAAAGTGGTGACCAAGAAGCAGCCGACTCCGGAGCAGTTCAGCGACTTGCTGTTCGCCTGGCGTGTGGCCAAGTACGTCAAATCCAACGCGATTGTGTTCTGTGGCAACGGCATGACATTGGGGGTCGGCGCAGGCCAGATGAGCCGCGTGGACAGTACCCGTATCGCGGCAATCAAGGCGCAGAACGCCGGCCTGTCGCTGGCGGGCTCTGCCGTCGCATCGGATGCGTTCTTCCCGTTCCGCGATGGCGTGGACGTGCTGGCAGAGGCTGGGGCGACCTGCGTGATCCAGCCGGGCGGCAGCGTGCGTGACGAAGAAGTGATCGCGGCAGCGGATGAACACGGTCTGGCCATGGTGCTGACCGGCGTGCGTCACTTCCGGCACTAAAATCTTGAAGCACGGGGTGCACGGAGAACACAGATGAATGTGTAGCTCCGTGAGTTCCGTGATCACTGTGGTGAAAAGGGTTTTGATATGAAGGTACTGGTCATCGGCAATGGCGGTCGCGAGCACGCACTGGCCTGGAAACTGGCGCAGAGTCCCAAGACGACCCGCGTCTACGTCGCCCCCGGCAACGCCGGTACGGCGCTGGATCCGGACATGGTGAATGTGCCGATCACGGCGATTCCCGAACTGGTCAAATTTGCGGAAGACGAGCAGATTGCGCTGACGGTGGTCGGCCCCGAGGCGCCGCTTTCGCAGGGTGTGGTCAATGCCTTCATGGCTGCCGGACTGAAGATTTTCGGTCCGACCAAGGCTGCGGCACAACTCGAATCCTCCAAGGATTTCGCCAAGGCTTTCATGATTCGCCATGGCATTCCCACGGCCGCTTACGCGACTTTTACCGATGCCGACGAGGCGCATGCCTACGTGAAGCAGCAGGGCGCGCCCATCGTGATCAAGGCCGATGGCCTGGCCGCCGGCAAGGGCGTGGTCGTGGCGATGACCGAGCAGGAGGCGCATGACGCCATCGATTCCATGCTCTCCGACAACAAGCTGGGTGCCGCCGGTGCTCGCGTAGTGATCGAAGAGTTTCTGGAAGGCGAGGAAGCCAGTTTCATCGTCATGTGCGACGGCGAACACATTCTGCCACTGGCGACCAGCCAGGATCACAAACGTTTGCTGGACGGCGATCAAGGCCCCAACACCGGTGGCATGGGTGCTTATTCCCCGGCGCCCGTGGTGACGCCGGAAATCCACGCCAAGGCGATGCGCGAGATCATCACGCCGACCATCAAGGGCATGGCGAAGGACGGCATCCGCTATACCGGCTTCCTCTACGCCGGCCTGATGATCGACAAGCATGGCAACCCGAAAACGCTGGAATTCAACTGCCGCATGGGCGACCCGGAAACCCAGCCCATCATGTTGCGCCTGAAGAGCGACCTGGTGACGCTGATGCAGCATGCCGTCGAGGGCACGCTGGACCAGATTGAAGCCGAGTGGGATCGTCGTACCGCGCTGGGCATCGTCATGGCTTCTGCGGGCTACCCGGATGAACCGCGCAAGGGCGATGTCATTACCGGCCTGCCCAAGGATCTGGAGGATGCCCACGTGTTCCACGCCGGCTCGACCATGAAGGATGGGCAGCCGGTCACCAGCGGTGGCCGGGTACTGTGCGTGACGGCGCTGGGCGACTCGGTCAAGCAAGCCCAGAGCCGCGCCTACCAGATTGCTGAAGGTATCCAGTTCGAAGGCAGCCAGATGCGCCGCGATATCGGCTGGCGCGCCATCAAGGGCTGAGTCATTGATCGACGCCGCGCGCATTCGTCGTCATCTGCAGCGCGGCGGGGTGATCGCCTACCCGACCGAGTCCTGTTACGGACTCGGTTGTGATCCCCAAAACCCCCAAGCGGTCCGACGCGTGCTTGCGCTCAAGCGCCGCAGCCTGGCCAAGGGCATGATCGTGATCGCCTGCGATGCGCGCCAACTCTCCCCTTACATTGCAGCACTGTCCCCAATGATGCGACGCGACATGCGTGCCGCATGGCCCGGGCCGCATACCTGGCTGGTGCCGGCTTCGTCTACTTGCCCCGTTTTCTTGCGAGGCCACCATGATACGGTGGCGGTACGCGTCACAGCGCATCGGGGCGCGGCAGCATTGTGTCGCATGGCTGGCATGGCGCTGGTATCGACCAGTGCCAACCTGAGTGGCGGCAAGCCGGCCAAGACCGCCGAAGAATGTCGCCGCATCTTCGGTCAGCGCGTATTGGTGATTGCTGGACGTATCGGCACGCGTCGTCGTCCCTCCACGATACAACACCTGATTACCAAACAGATCATTCGAAAGTGACCGCCATGGACTTTGAAGCCGTCAAAACCTATTTCACCGACCTGCAGAGCCGGATTGTCGAAGCCCTTCAGTTGGCCGATGGCAAGTCCTTTCTGCACGACGCCTGGCAGCGCCCGGAAGGGGGCGGCGGTATCAGTTGCGTGATCGAAGAGGGGAATGTCTTTGAGCGCGGCGGTGTCAATTTTTCCCATGTCATGGGCGATAAGTTGCCGCCTTCCGCCAGTGCCGGGCGGCCTGAACTGGCGGGGCGCGGTTTCGAGGCGGCTGGGGTGTCGCTGGTGCTGCATCCTCGCAATCCCTACGCGCCGACCGTGCACATGAACGTGCGTTGCTTCATGGCCAAGAAAGCGGGAGAGGATCCCGTCTGGTGGTTTGGAGGCGGCATGGACCTGACGCCCTACTATGGCTTTGAGCAGGATGCCGAACATTTCCATCGCACCTGCCAACTGGCGCTGGCACCACACGGTGAGGACCTGTATCCCGAGTTCAAGCAGTGGTGCGATACCTACTTTTATCTCAAGCACCGCAAGGAGCCGCGTGGGATCGGCGGCGTGTTCTTCGACGACTTTAGCCGGCTGGACTTCGCGCAGAGTTTCGCCATGACGAGAAGCGTCGGCGATGCCTTCCTGCAGGCTTACCTGCCGATTCTGCAGCGCCGCAAGGATATCGACTACGGCGAGCGTGAGCGTGATTTTCAGGCCTATCGTCGTGGACGCTACGTCGAATTCAACCTGGTGTTCGATCGGGGTACCCTGTTTGGCCTGCAATCCGGCGGACGCACCGAGTCCATCCTCATGTCGTTGCCGCCCATCGTGAAGTGGCGCTATGATTGGCAGCCGGAAGCCGGTTCCGAAGAAGCCAGGTTGTACAGCGATTTTCTGATTGGCAAGGACTGGCTGGCCTAGAAAAACAACGATAACGTATCAGGGAAAGCACCATATGCAGGCCATCGAAGCATTGATCTCGACATTGTCCGGTTGGGTCTGGGGCCCCCCGATGCTGACCCTGCTGGTCGGGACAGGGCTCTACCTCACCATTCTGCTCAAGGGGATGCAATTTCGTGCCTTGCCCCATGCTTTTCGTCTCATTTTTCACAAGGAACACAGTCAGACCGGCGACATCAGCCATTTCGCGGCATTGATGACAGCGCTGGCGGCGACGGTCGGCATCGGCAACATCGTCGGCGTGGCGACGGCGATCACGCTGGGCGGTCCGGGCGCGGTGTTCTGGATGTGGATGACGGGCCTGGTCGGTATGGCCACCAAGTATTCCGAGGCGGTGCTCGCGGTCAAGTATCGCGAACACGGCGAGCACGGCATGCGCGGCGGCCCGATGTACTACCTAGCCAAGGGGGCGGGGTTGCCTTGGCTGGGGACGCTGTTCGCGGTATTTACCGCATTGGCGGCGTTCGGCATCGGCAACATGACCCAAGCCAATGCGACTGCAAAGATCTTCGAGACGACCTTTCACGTGCCAGTGTTGGTGACGGGGGTTGTCTTGATGGTCCTGACCGCACTTGTCATTCTGGGCGGCATCCGTTCCATCGGACGCTTCACCTCTTATCTGGTACCCTTCATGATCGGCGGCTATGTCATCGCTTCGCTGGTGGTGCTGGCGATGAATGTGTCAGAAATCCCGCATGCCCTGAGCCTGATTTTCTACCACGCCTTCAATCCGGCCGCGGCGACGGGTGGTTTCGCCGGGGCGACAATTGCCGCTGCGATGCGTTACGGCATCGCGCGGGGCGTCTTCTCCAATGAATCGGGCCTGGGTTCCGCGCCGATTGCCGCAGCGGCTGCGCGTACCAATGACCCGGTCAAGCAGGCGCTGGTCAGCATGACGCAGACGTTTATCGATACGCTGGTGGTGTGCACCATGACCGCGCTGGTGATTCTGACGGCGACCTCGTGGACGCAAGGCGTGGGGGCAGGGGAACTGACCAGCGCCAGCATGGCGGAAACGCTGGGGGATACGGGTGCCGTCATCGTCGCGGTCTCGACCGCGCTGTTCGCCTATTCCACGTTGATCGGCTGGAATTACTATGGCGAAAAGGCGGTGGAATATCTCTTCGGCCCGCGTTCGATCCGGATCTACCGCATCTTTTTCGTCGCTGCGGTGATCATCGGTGCGACCACCAGCCTCGAGTTCGTCTGGAACTTCTCCGACCTGATGAACGGCATGATGGCCATCCCCAACCTGATTGGCTTGCTGCTGCTGTCCAGGATCATCAAGGCCGAGACCGAGCGGTATTTCAAGGATTCCGCATGACCCAGCCCCAGCACCGCAGCGCCTGGAGCAGTCGCTGGGCCTTCATGCTGGCCACGGCTGGCTCGGCGATCGGGCTGGGGAATATCTGGAAGCTGCCCTACATGATCGGGGTGAACGGCGGCAGCGCTTTCGTGCTGGTGTTTCTGGCCTGCATTTTCCTGGTCGGCATCCCGCTCATGATGTGCGAAACCATGCTGGGGCGGCGCGCGCAGCGCAACCCGGTCGATGGCATGCGCGCGCTGGCTCAGGAGGCAGGTGCCAGCAAAGCCTGGCGCTGGGTGGGCATTTCCGGCCTGTTTGCCGGCCTGCTGATCCTAGGGTTCTACAGCATCATCGCCGGCTGGGTGCTGGACTACATCGTGCGTGCTTCGAGCGGCGAATTCGCCGGGATCGACGGTGCTGGTGCCAAGACGCAGTTCGAAACCTTTCTGTCCCAGCCATTGCGCTTGCTGTTGTGGCACACGGTCTTTATCGTCATGACCCTGGGCGTAGTCTCCCGTGGCGTCAATGCCGGGCTGGAGAAGGCCAACAATATCCTGATTCCTGCGCTCTTCGCCATTCTGCTGGTGCTGGTGGGTTACAGCATGGCGGTGGGGGATTTCGCACGCTCCGTCGCGTTCATGTTCACCCCGGATTTTTCTCGCATTACCCCCGTGGCCATCTTGTCAGCGCTGGGGCACGCCTTTTTCTCGCTCAGCCTGGGGATGGGGGCGGTGATGGTGTATGGCTCCTACCTGCAGCGCCATGTCTCGATCACCAAGACTACCGTCATCATCGCAGTGGCGGATACCAGTGTCGGCCTGCTGGTGGGGTTGGCCATCTTTGCTCTGGTGTTTGCCAATGGCCTTGAACCGGCTGCGGGCCCCGGGCTGATTTTCCAGACCTTGCCTATCGCGTTCGGCAGCATGCCATGGGGCGATGTGATCGGTACCTTGTTCTTCCTGCTGGTGGCCTTCGCCGCCTGGACCTCGGCCATTTCCCTGGTGGAGCCCGCTGTCGCCTGGCTGACGGAGAACACCCGGCTGACGCGCAAGCAGGCTGCCCTGCTCATCGGCATCGGCGACTGGCTGCTCGGCATAGCCGTGCTGCTTTCTTTCAATGCCTGGCATGACGTTCGCCTCGTGTTTGGCCTGGGGATTTTCGACACCCTGGATAAACTGACCAGTACTATCATGCTGCCGTTGGGGGGGCTGGCGATGGCACTGTTTGCCGGGTACGCCATGAAGTCGCGGCAGGTGCAGGAAGAACTGGGGCTGGCGGAAGCCGGATACCGGTTCTGGCGATTCCTGGTGCGCTACGTCGCACCGGTGGCCATCGCGGCGGTTTTTCTCTACCTGCTGGGCGTTTTTCAGGCCTGAGAGAGAAAATCGATCGGGGATCTGATCTGGGGGTAGCAGGTAATAAAGCGGGCAATAAAAAAGCCGGTCAGATGACCGGCTTTTTGCATTCCAGTGAGACTGGAATTACAGGGACAGAATCCACTTGACCATGGTCTTGATGTCTTCGTCCTTCACTTGCGGGCTGTTGGCCGGCATCGGGATCGGGCCCCAAGTGCCGCTACCACCCTTCTTGACCTTTTCGACCAGCTTGGCTTCAGCGTCCTTCTGGCCCTTGTACTTGGCAGCTACGTCCTTGTAAGCCGGGCCCAGAACCTTGGCCTCCACGCTATGGCAGGCCAGGCAGCCGCTCTTCTGTGCCAGTGCCTTGGCATCTTCTGCGTTAGCTTGGGTTGCCAGAACCAGGGTGCCAGCAGCGGCGATCATCATCAATGCTTTCATGCTTTCTCCTTCGATCTCGATCTTATGTTGATACTGATTTATCGCTTAAAAACGCTTAATCATAAACGGCTTTTTGGCCCTTTGCCAAGTGGCGCCGCTTGCCTGTGCGCCATTCATCCAGCGCTCGGCTCATGAGCATTCAACGTAACGTCGATCGGAGGCGTTGACACGATCAACATGGAATTTTTCACAGAGGTGAAGTCCGATAGCTCACGGTCAGGGTATGCGTCTCCCCCGGCGCGATCAGGACACTGTTTTCCATGGTGTTGGCGGATTCCACGCAGACCATGTGACGCCAGCCTTCTACGCCGAGATCGCCAAGTCTGTCGCCCTTTTCCTTGCCAGGCGTCCAGACCACGGTGGAGTGGCTGCCGGATTTGGCGATATGGATCTGACGTTGCAACACCGGATCATGGATCACGCAGGTCTCCGTGGTGTTGACGTAGACACGGTCGACTTCCCCCTCGAACGTGATGGCCCCCTGCTGGGTGCTGCGCGCGAAATCCACGACTTTGTCCGCGTAGGTGACGCCTTCCAGTCCGCTGACGCGGGTCTGAGCGATGTCACCGACCTGGAAATAAGTATGGAACGCCTCGCTGATCGTGATCGGTTCGGGGCTGGTGTTCGTGGTCTTGAGGGCGAGCTGCAAGGTGTCCCCGATCAGGGCCTCAAGTTCCAGGCTGGCCGCGTACGGCCATTGGGAGCGCGTGGCGCTATTGGGTAGCAGGCGCAATGCCAGCCGGGCGACCCCATTGGTGTCAAGGGCAGTGTGCGTCACTTCCCAGGGCAGATTGCGGGCGAAGCCATGCGCTGGGTACGCTGGGTTATCGGCGTGTGCACCGAACCACGGCCAGCAGATGGGTGCACCGCTATGCGGGGATTTCCAGGGCGACAATTGCGCATCTTCAGACAGCCACACGACCGGGTCTGCCGCGCTGCGCGGGTGCCAACTCAGCAGGTGGGCCCCTTGCAGGCAGATTCTGGCCACGGCAAGTGGGGTGTCGATGTCGGCGACGATCAGCCCGTTCTGAGCCTCTTGAAAGGTGAGCGTGTCGGCAATGCCGAATTGTTGATTGAGCGAGGGGATGTTCACTTTTTTATAGAAATAATGGTTATGTGGATTGAGAGTGGTTAGCTCAGCACCTGGCGGATATCCAGTCCGACCAAGGCTGACAGGTATTCTTCCAAGGTGAGTAGTCCGACACAAGGTCTGGCGCCGGGGGCGAGCTGCTCGCCACGCGCCAGTTTGCGCGCCAGGGCGATGGCTGCGCCACCGGGGATGCGGGGGCCGTCATGGTTCAGGGCCAGCAGATGCCATGTCCGGCTCAGCGGTTCTCCCCGTAGCCCCAGCCCGGTCATCTCGACGTGCATGGCCGAGTTGCCCGTGCCGGTCGCTTCGAGTCGCTGGCTGAACCAGCGCAGGGCCTTGGCCCATGGCGACGCATCGAGCAACACGCGCGAGCGGACCAGCCACGACAGTATCCACAGGCCGAGGTGCGTGCCGGGGACTCCTAGCCCTGCCTGAAAGCGCAGGTGCTGCAGGTCGGGGTAGCGTTGCGGCAGAAGCACGAGGTCCGGCGCGTCGCAGTCGCACAGCCAGCGCGTGCCCACGGGAGACGGGTAGGTGCGTTTCTGCAGGTTTTGCCAGCTGGGCGTGCTGGTGCGTACGCCAGCCTCGAAACGCGGGATCATCTTGCCGCAGTGGCTGAGCACCGAGCGAACGGTCGCCAGCCCAGGCGTGCGTGAGCCGGCGGCAATGCCGAGACTGACGGCATCGAGACGCGAGAACTGCGGCAGGAAGTGGTCGATCACGGCGCTACTCAATGCCGGAATGGAGCTGGCACCACTGGTGACCAGCACCTTGGCCGCCTTGGCGGCGCCATCGAGTTTCTGGATGCCGGTGACGAATTCGCGCGCATCGGCCAGGTCGACGTAGTGGCAGCCAGCCTCGATGCAGGCGCGCGCAACGCGGTAGTCTTGGTCCTGGAACGGGCCGGCCACGTGGATGAGCAGGTCGACCCCCAAGCCACGCAATTCGCTGGCTAGTGTGGTGAGTTCGGCGTCGAGGTACTGTCCGCGGCGTGCTGGTAGTCCGAGTTCCACCGCGAACAGTTGTGCCTTCTCGAGATTGCGGCCCGCGATCAGCAGGCGGATGTCCGGGTCCTGTGCGAGGGCACGGCAGATATGGGCGCCGAAATTGCCATAGCCGCCCAGTACCAATACGGTGAGCAATTATTTGCGTTCCACTTGGCTGACATCGCGTACGGCACCCTTGGATGCCGAAGTGGCCATGGCAGCATACGCGCGCAGCGAGGCCGAGACATGGCGTTCGCGGTTGCGCGGCTTCCAGGCATCCTTGCCGCGTGCTTCCATGGCTTCGCGGCGGCGTTCCAGTTCCTCAGCGGAGACCGCGAGATGGATGCGGCGGTTGGGGATGTCGATCTCGATGGTGTCGCCTTCTTCCACCAGGCCGATCGCGCCGCCCTCGGCGGCCTCCGGAGAGGCATGGCCGATGCTGAGGCCCGAGGTGCCGCCGGAGAAGCGGCCGTCGGTCAGCAGGGCGCAGGCTTTGCCCAAGCCCTTGGACTTGAGGTAGCTGGTCGGGTAGAGCATTTCCTGCATGCCGGGGCCGCCCTTGGGGCCTTCGTAGCGGATGACGACCACATCGCCGGCGACGATCTGGTCGTTGAGGATGGCTTCGACCGAAGCGTCCTGGCTTTCAAAGATGCGGGCGCGACCGGTGAACTTGAGAATGCTGTCGTCCACACCGGCGGTTTTGACGATGCAGCCATCCAGTGCGATGTTGCCGTGCAACACGGCCAGGCCGCCATCCTGTGAGTAGGCGTGGGCCTTGTCGCGGATGCAGCCTTCGGCACGGTCGTCATCCAGGGTCGGATAGCGCATGGATTGCGAAAAGGCGATCGTGGTCGGAATGCCACCCGGCGCCGCGCGGTAGAACTCCTTTACGGCTTCATCGTTGGTACGTTGGATGTCCCACTGATCCAGTGCGGCACCCATGTTGGGGGCGTGAACGGTTGGCACGTCACGGTTGATGACGCCGGCACGATCCAACTCGCCCAGGATGCCCATCACGCCACCGGCCCGATGCACGTCTTCCATGTGGTACTTCTGCGTGGCGGGGGCGACCTTGGATAGGCAGGGGACCCGCAGGGAAATGCGGTCGATGTCAGACATGGTGAAATCCACGCCGGCTTCGTGCGCAGCCGCCAGCAGGTGCAGCACGGTATTGGTGGAGCCGCCCATGGCCACGTCCAGGCTCATGGCGTTCTGGAAGGCTTCGTAAGTGGCAATGTTGCGTGGCAGCACACTATAGTCGTCCTGTTCGTAATAGCGCTTCGCCAGTTCGACGATGGTGCGGCCGGCTCGCAGGAACAATTGTTTTCTGTCTGCATGCGTCGCCACGATGGACCCATTGCCCGGCAGCGACAGCCCCA
>CAYUJU010000051.1:0-3657 GCA_964445115.1 uncultured Methylobacillus sp.
ACCGGCTGCGTGTCGGCAGAATCAGAGTTCTCTTTGAATCGACCACTGACCGGCTTTTCATCTTCAAAGCTGAATTCAGGGGGACGGTGTACAAGAAATGATCTGCTTCCAGGGGATAGCCGGACGCGGCGACAAACCCGGATATCCTGGCCGGGCTTCCCTAGGTGCCATAGAGACCCATAAATGGAGAACGGGCGTGGCTGAGATTGATACGATTTTCTTGGATTATGCCAACCTGCCCACCGGACCAGAACATGGACAAGCTTTGGTGGACTTCGCTGTCGCTGTCGATCACGTGTTCAAAGGGGTTGTTGGAAAGCTTTTCAGAGACCAGTTTAAAGATTGTGCAAGGAATATTGCGGAGTGTCTAAGTGGATCGCCAATGGGGTCTCAGTCCCATTTCTGCGCCCGTCCACAAGCTCACTCGGAATCGATCTCATGGGTATTCCCCAACGAGGATGGTCGTGAAGGATGTCCATCCATTCTGAGGGTGATCTCAGAGAAATTCAGGGACTTACCAGTCTCCGGTGATACGTCCGATAATGAAGAAGGGATGACAGACAATGAAATAGGGGAACTGGTTGAGGCAAGGACTAGCTTTCCCAACGGCATATCCTGTTCAGAATGTGACGTACTGTATTTTCGACACATGTTGGGCGAAATAGTAGCTGGCAAAGATTTCTCAAGTATTCCTGGGCTGATGTTCTATCTCAGAACCCACGGGAAGTATTTCAAGAAAGTGCTCAACAGCAAAGGCCAGAAGCTATTTGAAGAGACAGTCTGGAAACAGCCATTTGGTATCTTTCCTCCCATTAGTAAATATGATGAGTCGCCAGCGCCCTTATCATTTCATGACCGTGTTGAGTCTTTTGTTGGTTACAGCCTCGCTCGATTTCTCATTCACAATAATCCAAAGAAACTAAAGAGATGTGGAGTTTGCTCGATCTTGTTTATTGCAAAGGATAGCAAAAGAAAGATCTGCTATTCTCAAGAATGCAAGAGGAAGTACAAGAGCCAATTTATTAGCAAGAAGCGCCAGGAAGAAGGGAAATTGTATGCACAACGGATCTACTGACCTGTAGATCAAAAAAGCCATGTAGATTGAAATTTGATCTACATAACATATTGAATCAACTATCATTTACTTGTTTTTGCCATTCTGGCTGTGCTTTACTCAGGGCGTCCTAACGGATGCCTTTTTTTGTTGGTCCAACCCTAACGAGGTGAAAACATGTCAAATCTCAAGAGGATTTCGCAAGTCAAACCCAATGAGCTGCCTTTCCAAAAGAGCACCTTGTATAAGCTCCGCCATCTTGGACGTTTTCCAGGGCTGTTTGTGAAACTCGGTGGAGCCCTCTTCCTCGATTTGGAGCAGCTTGATCGGTTGATCGAGGAGGGAAGGCTGGATAACCGGGCCGCATGTGCACACGCATCCCAATCCATTGAGTGTGTCCCAAAGAGAAGGAAATGACCTTGCCCGCAGCAAGGACCCCGCATCTTGTAACAGCTCGGCAAGTGCTGAGATCTTTTGGGGGTGAGAATATCATCCATACCGGGGCATTTACATACGCCTGGAATGGCGCGGGCGTGTGGCATGCGATGGACGACCGGGAAATCAAGCAGAAAATCCATACTCTCACTGACATCGATTCGCTTAACAAACACAGCGTGGCTTCAATCCTGGACATGGTCAAGACCGAGGCTTTCCGCAAGGACCACCAGTTCGATGCTGATAGGAGGGCTGTCAATGTCCTTAACGGGGAGCTCCACTGGGTCAGTCCTACCTGGGAGCTTCGGCCACATTGCCGGAAGAGCTACCGGACGACCATCATACCCGTTGAGTACGACCCTGGGGCGAGAGCACCGAGGTTTGAGCGGTTCCTCAGGGAAATCTTCAGGGACGATCCCGACAACGAAGACAAGACGATCCTTGTCTGCGAAATGATTGGCTACTGCCTCCTACCATCGTGTGAATACGAAAAGTTCTTCATTCTTTATGGGCCAGGGGCAAACGGCAAGGGCGTCCTCATGCATACCATCGCTGCTCTGGTAGGCCGGGAGCATGTTTGTGCCGTTCAGCCATCCCAGTTTGAAAACCGTTTCCAACGAGCACACCTGCATGGGAAACTCGTCAATCTAGTCACCGAGATTGCCGAGGGGCACGAGATTGCCGATGCTCAACTCAAGGCCATCGTGTCGGGGGAACTTACTACTGCGGAGCACAAGCACAAACCGCCCTTTGATTTCCGGCCATTCTGCACCTGTATCTTTGGGACGAACCATCTTCCACACACCAGGGATTTTTCTGAAGCTCTTTTCCGGCGGGCGGTCCTCATCGGCTTCAACAGGGTGTTTTCCGAAGCCGAGCAGGATAAGCACCTCGCAGATGAGCTTCGGAAGGAATTGCCGGGAATCCTGGGTCTAGGCTTGGAGGCCATTGCCAGGGTCATCACCAGAGGGCACTTCACCGTTCCAGCGAGCACCCAGGAACTGAAGTCCTCATGGCGCATCAACTGCGATCAGGTGGCCCAGTTCGTTGAAGACCGATGCCGTATGGGGCCTGGCCTCAGGGAGATTTCCGGTCAACTGTATGCGGCATACAAGGATTGGGCGGCAGAGGCCGGAATCAAACATATCCTGAACCATCGGAATCTCACAGAAAGACTCGTCCGGTTGGGTTGTGAGAGCGGCAGGACAGGGCAAACACGCCTGATTCATGGGATCGAATTGCGATGACGCGAAGTGACGTCAGTGACGCCAGTTTCGACATTTGTGCGAACTCACTGCTCATTGAATAAGAGAAGATGTAGGAAGTCGCGTCACTCGCGTCACTTCGCGTCACTCGCGTCACTTCGCGTCACGGGGAAGCCATAGGTTGAGCCCGCAATACCAATCAGGGCCAGCCTTCATGGGTGTGAATGATTCGTTCATCTGGGGATCAGTGGCGTCATGGTTCGCGTCACCATCCATCTGCTTCGTTACAGGGTTCTCGTAGTGTGGAGACCACAATCAAACAGGCCGTGCCACATTGGTAAAAGATGGTATTTGGGAAAAATCCCCGCGTGAGGCATGCAAATGGCCGATCTGAAAATTTGGAGACTGAGTGCCAAAGGGCTGGAAAACAGCAAAGATCGAAGTCAGCCACGACCACAAATTCAGCCAAAATCAGGAGAATTCAACATAGAGCGGCAATGCATCGCCGGGAGCGCATCGGGCCTATGAATGAACAGCTAACGGTGATGAAGAAGCGACCACGAGGCCGTCCCTGGAAGCCGGGGCAATCCGGAAACCCCGCTGGGCGACCGCGTGGAGCGTTGAGCAAGATCGCCCTGGCGGTGATGGAAGGGGCGAGGCGCGCCAGGGAGGAATTGGCGAGACCCCTGATGCTGGATAAGAGCCTGCCCTTCGAGGCATGGGGTGACCGATATGTTCAGTTTGGCCGGGTATTCCACAAGCAGACCCGGCTGGAGAAGACCCCAGGTGCCCCTGTTCTCCCGCAACCCAGGATACTCAACACCAGGAAGCCGCGCTGGGTGGTCAAGTATAAGAGACGGTACTATTACATTCAGGATGGTTGGCTCTTCGACCGGGGCACCTGGGAGGCGGTTGATGTGCGAAAGCTGCTTGGGGTGAAGCTGCGACGAGGATGAACGTTAC
>CAYUJU010000051.1:3757-17819 GCA_964445115.1 uncultured Methylobacillus sp.
CCCAATTGGATAAACACGCGAAGGCGCACATCAAGATCCAACATTCTCTAGCGGCTCCTCGGCGTCCCATTCCTCAACTCCATCTTCATAGGTCTCCGGAACCACACCAAGTCTGAACAACCCCGGCTCACGGGAAATCGTCTTGCCCGTCGCTTTCTCAATGCGCTGGAGTAGAGCCTCAGCGCGCCCCTCGTAAAACTCCCAAAAGCGGTCAGCACGCAGATGCTCCGGCTCAATGAAGTGCGACCTCAAGATTTCGTCCATGCGCTCGGATGGAATGCCAGCTGTCTTTTCGAGTGCGTTGAGGTATTTGGATGGAGCCTTGCCGCCGACTTGTCGGTTAGTTCGCGCTGAGAGTGCTGTCTTGTTGATGATGCTGTTGTAGAAGGCGTTGCTGATCTTTGACTCTTTGCACCAGGTCTCAGGGAATATGTGGTGGATGTCCACCTTGTCATCGAAGAAGATCTGTGCGTCGATCGGCTCGCCGGTGCGGAAGTCGCGCCCGCCGTAGTGCATCAACAGTGCGTAAAGTCCCTTGTATGCAGCGCTGTTGCGCGTTCTCAGCGTGGTAAGCCGATTCGCCTGAAAGCTCGATTCCTGGATGGTGATCGGCTCTGTTTCCTCACCGCGCACCCACGCCACTACCTCGGGGAGGTCGCGTGCAATTCGGCTCTCGATCGCGCCACCATAAAGTTCACCCAGCACCCCACACCAGTACCAGCGGGCGATCTTCTGGCGCACGCCCTCCGTCTCACCATTCTTGCCGAGTTCGACAAGGATGGCAGCGAGCGGCACAAGTTGCGTACGGTAGGGTAGGTCCCGCGCTTTGAAAATCTTCTGGGCATAAAGGAAGCGTGCAGCCCGCACGAAACCATCCACCACCTTATCTGCCCACAACTTCCAATCGGTCACCTCGAGTTTGAGAATGTCCCTGCGCTTACAGCTGATACCGGGAGCTTTGTCCAGCGGCACTCCGAGGGCAAGGCTTTCACGCCTTCGTTTTTGGGTCACCAGAAGTGAAATGGCTTGAAGGAAGTCGTCGCTTTGGAGGTCAGCCAACACTGGGTGATGTCTCTTCAGATTCTGCTCACGCCTATTCCAGTCGTCACGGAGCTGGAAATCATCAGCGGCAAAGGAGGCAGTCAGGAGTTCAAACACGTTGAGGGCCACGCCGCCTGTGTTGACTCGCTCGAACACGAGGCATACAGCCTCTTTGGGCGTTTCCTTCTTGAGTTCGATGACGGGAACCTGGTACTGCTCGAAGCGTTTGATAACCTGCTGCTCGAACTCGTCGTAAAGCTGGATCTTCTCGGGCGCGTAGTTCCAGTGCTTGTTGTAGGCCTGACGCCACTCTGGGCTCCGGAAGAGCCTGTTTACGGGAAAGCGGTCGGCTTCGTACTCCTGCTCAGGTGTGCTCACGTCCAGTGTGACCTCGCCGCCGAAAGCTTTGGTCCGCCTATCTTCAGGGACGCTCAAAACCGCATCCTCACGGTCATCGTTGTTGGTAATAGCCTTTTTCATGTCGATGTAGTACCAACGGAGCATGCGCCTACCCTTGGCATCCTTGGTTTCAACTGCAGAACCACCCATGAGAGCTTGAAAGAGGGAAGTGAGGCGCTGCTGCCCGTCGAGAATCAGCGTCTCCGGTTCCACCGCTGACAGTTGCTCGGCAGTGCCGGTGAGCGGTCGGGGTTTGAAGCGCACGCCCAACCCCCCTGTTTCAAGTAGCATCACGGCGCCAATCGGGAAGGAGACCGACACACTGGCGAGAAGGCTACGGATGCGGTCGTCGTCCCAGACCCAGCCGCGCTGAAAGTCCGGGAGCTGAAGTTTACCGTTACCTGCCCGTACAAGCAGGTCGTGCAACGCTGTTTTTGTGCTATCGAAACTGGCGCTGATCATCCCAAACTCCGATCCTCATGTCGCACATCAATTAATGGTCGTTCCACTCGCACTAGGCCGGTCGAATGCTGAGCAAAATTGACGCGAACCGCGAGGACTCCATTGAATTCATTTCGAAGGAAGACATTCATTTAATTGAAACATTCCAGCCTCATGCTCTGCAGGAAGGAATTGGCTACGAATCACCATCTTCTTCTGCCAGATCTCTCAAAACAGAGATCACATCCTCGGTGCCCTCGTAGTGCAGGTATTGATCAAACCCTTCGATAATCCTCTGGATCTGCCCAGCCCTTGGGGAATGGCGCGGGAGGGAGTTCTTGGCAACCGCCATGCTTTCCTGGGCCTTCTTGAATGCAGAGATACTGTGAGATGAGGTGGGGTCAAAACATGATGGGTCGGTTATGCGGTAACGAAGCAGGTAGAGAAGGAGCTGGACCATCTGGAAGTATACCCTGCTCACGTTATTCCTAGTCTGCTCCTGCAAGAGCCTTTCGAGAGCGAGCCCTGCAAAAAGCTGCGCGTTGGTGCGATCAAGACCTCTTTGCCCATCCTCCCTGTACATTAGGATGCGGCAGATGGAGCGACCAGCATACTCGGTGAACCTATTGTTGGCAGAGGCCTGACTTTGGCATCGACGGGCCACCGATTCAAAAAGCAGACGAAAGTCCTCCACATCGGAAAATGCTCGGCCTGCAGCTTCAACTGCAGATCTCCAAATGCCAGCAGCTGATTTAGACATGAGGATCTTTCTGACATGCGCGAGAATGATTGGGGGAGTACAGGTGTAAAGCCATCCGGCCCGTGAAATGACTTTCTTTGTGATGTCTCTGACATCTTGTGTCTGCCTTGCGGACTGAAGTTGCTGGAAATCGTCTTCCAACTTTTGTGCAATTCGGCGGACAACCGCATTGCCAGGGTCTGTACATGCTCGTCCGTTCTGATCGATAGCACCCACATAGAATTGCAGACCGGCAATCTGAATGCGAGTATTTCCCCTGAGCACATTATTGCGTACGGCATCCAGGACTCGAATGTAGTCTCCTGCAGTGGGTTGGGTACGTTCAAAACTGTTGACCCAGAATTCTCGAGAAAGAAGAACATCGTCTTCAGGATGAACAACGATCTCCTCAGTGCGGGGCCAGCCGCGCATGCGCCTTGGAAGTCTCGAAGCGAAACGCATGGTGGAATAATTGAGCAAAACTCTCTCACCCTGCAAGAAAGATGCATCCTCCGGCAGAATCTCTATCCTGGCCAGACCACTTGCAGGACGAATACGCACCTCAATGTCCAATACAGTGTCACGCTCAGGTGCTGACGGAAAGTCGAACACAGCGCGGCGCAGTGGAGTGCGAATGAGCTCCTCTTTGGAGAGCTCAGGAGGTGCACTATCGTCGGCACCTTTTGATGCAAAAATCGCCTCAGCGAACGCATGACCATAGCGAGCTTCTTGGTTGGATGAGCGAAAGGGATCGCGACTCTGAACGGCTTTCAAGCTTCCAAGCCTGCGTACAATTTCCCTCACGAGACGTGCCCTGCAAGGGGGGATTCCATCCGTGGGAATTGACTGAGGATCAAAGGGGTCCAGAGTTTCGGTCAGTGCATCATCGACTGGTCCTTTGTGAAGGTAGACATGAAGATTCCGTTTGCCGGCGTCGAGTTGAAATCGCCGCTCAATCCTATCCCTGTGTTCGTCCCCTCCCTGTACCTCTTGTGCCTCCAGCAGTGGAATCCATGTATACCGGCCCCGATCTTGGGCAAGAATGGAAAGCTGGGGCATCGTGTCGAGGTAGGTAGGTATTTTCTCCATTCTCCTTTGAGCGTAGATCGCCGCCCCTTGCGAGACGGGATCGTCGCAATCTGCGCAAAGCCATAGTCGGCCAGCCTCGGGCAAGGCAAGGTTTCCATCCGTTCTCAACCCACGTGTAGTGAGGAACTGCAATTCCGAATCTAGCCAAGGTTGAATCACACTTGGCGCCAATGGTCCACAGACGATCATTCCGCGCAGTCGTCCTCCTGGAAAACGTTGGCCCATGCGGCGCACTTCCCTCCGAAACACTTCTCCAAAGGAACCGGACAAAGCCCTCTTATCATCGTTGAGTTCCAAAGACTTCTCGACTATTTGCCGGAGAGATTTGCACAACCTTGCTTCGACTTGGTAGACACAGCGAGCAATATCTGGAGAAGGGTTCCATAGCGTCCATTCCTGACCCTTGCTCCACGGGCGGGGGAGGTCCTGCGGATTCCAGGTCCGGCATGCCAGGGTCTGCCAAATCTCAGGAAATTGTATAAAGGCCTGCCAAAACGCAGCCTGATCAATCCCCTTAAAGAATACTTCGAGGAGCCTCCCTGCCCAGTCCATCCCAGTTAAGGGCGGCAGATCCTTGGGTCTGTCTCGAAGAGGAAGCACATAAAACTGATTGGCATGCTCCCTCACTCGCAAACGAAGAGTCGTGAACTCAAGGGCGTCAGGACTTAGGCAGATTACATGGATATGATCATTTTCGCCCATGCGCTTGGGGAAGTCTCCCTCGACCTTGTCAAGCCAAGACAAGGCGGCGGCTACTGGACGCCACACCAAAAAGGGCTTGAGCTCAGAACATTCTAGAGCAGTGAGTTCCCTTAGCAGGAGTTCTTGTCCAAATTCGTCCAAATGGTCTGGGATGGCTACTGCAAGGACTGCTGGTTGTTTCCCGGGACCACTAGACGGGAAATGGCCTTCTCCCGCGCGATCCTTTGTTATTAATCCCTTGATATGACTCGCGAGGATGCGAGCCAGCGGGAAGGAGACGCCGCGCCCTGTGTTCCAGCGAACCGTGCGATCTCCTGCTTCCACCAATGCCCGCCAAACAGCGGCTATGGGCGATCTTTGCAGTGTTTCATTCGGCTGAATCCGCGCCTCAGGTGGCCAGGGTAATCCCAAGTGAGTCCTCTCCCGATAAGCTTCGTCACCGGTGAGGATGCGCCCAAATGGACTTGTTGGTAATACCGCGCTTGTGGGATAGAAACCGAGTTCTTGGCAGCCTGCACCAAGTTGAGCCACGCAGTCGTTGAGTCCAAAAGCTGAGACGCCGACCACGGTTTTCACAGTGCAGCCTCCAAAATCTCTTCAATTACAAGGAGGATACAGTTTAAAGCCTCACTCCAGCATCGTTGGTCGGTTGCTACTTGAACAAGGTGAAGGTCTTCTCCCGAACCAGGGTGCAGATCTGCAGCTGTCGACTCCATATCGCTCGCAACAACAAAACCTCGTAGCTGAGGGAGGTTGGGATCTCCCAATTCGTCGAGGATACGAGAGTGAGTCTGTAACGCACCCCCCGCAGAACGGCCAATTTCCATCCACGAGGGATGATCTTCTGCCGCTGCGGTGTTCACTGCCCAGACGGCTAGGACCAGGCGCCTGCCACCGTCCAAAGGGGTCAAAACGAGATAGAGATGGCCTCCAACCCTACCCAGGAGGCGAGTGGCAGGATGCTGTCCAGCCTGGTCCGGGTGCACCACCTCAAGGATGGAAGCCCGACGCCGCCCAACTCCTTGGAGACCAACCAGGAAAGGACCGGGCTCCGAGCCTGGCAGCATGCGGCTTCCCAAACGCTGTTCGCTGGCCAGACGAATCCCGGAGGAGATGAGTTCCTCAACGTACACTTTCCTCGAACACTCTAATGAAAGTTGGAATAGGGCAGCACAGACCAGGAAGCGAGCGACATCCGCCCATGTGCGTGTCTGCCAATCCCAAAGGCAGTCCTCTTCATCCTCGCGCTTCAGGAGCCGGACATAATGTCGCCACACTTCTTTGTAGCGCACATCATTCTGCAGCACATAATTGGGTCTGGGCACGGGTGGTGGTGACGTCACGTCTAAGAGGACAGGGGCTCGCCACATATCCGCACAAAGGTAATGGTATTGGCGCACCCTGGCCGCCCTCTCGGATGCCTTTAGTCCTGGGTTATCTCCCACCTCAGTCCTGTCGTAACGACGACACTCCAACGCGCATCGATTGAGGAAGTCTTTGAGTATTTTATTCTCAAGCGTGTCGAAGGATTCGCGTCTCGCCATTCCAAGCAATTGCTGGCGATTGGCTGCCGCTTTCTGAGCCATCGTCTCACCAGGTTGGCGTACCATCCATCGCAGACAAGCTGTATCTGTTTCAGCCACACGACCTGCCGGAAGCAACAGGCGCTCCCGGTAAAGAACTCTGCGGAGAGCTGCCACAATATGAGGAAGCCTGCCCTGCATGCGTTCAGCGATGTCCACAATCAGTGACTTGCGAGGCTGTATTGGCTCTTCAGCAACATCAAGAATGCGCTTTATTGCTTCAGCCCAGGGCAACCTGTTCTCGCGCCCGGTCCTTTTTGCATCATCCAACAAGTCATCAAAAAATTGTGACCATGCAATCACTGTGCGTGCTAGCGGTGTCTCTCCAGCTTGTTGCTTGATGCCATGCCTGAAGAATCGCGGCTTGGCCCCGTGAGGCATGAGGCGCACAGTCTCTCGCAATCCTCCAGACCTCACGCGGATTTCACCTCCGTGAGTCGCATCTGGAGTATTGCCCGATGCTAATACACCATGGGGCGTTTCATACAGACGGTATTCTCCTGCAAGGGTGTCAAAACTCGGACCAAAAGGCAGGAAGCGCTCGTGGCGCCGGGGAAGGAAAAGCGTTGCGCGCTCAGAAACGGACAACACGGGACTTCCCAAAAAAGGAAAAGAGACTTCGCCTGAGGTTAGGTTGTCCGTTTCTTTTCGGATACCTTTAGACCAAGGCCAGCGATGTAATTGGACATCAATGGGCATTCCTGGCGAGATCCTCCTCTTCCCTGCGTGTGACTCCTCGCCACTGGAACATGCCAGTGATTCTGCTTTCCGTGCGCGCTAAAGAAAAAGCGTCGCTTAATTCCCTATCGCCGAGATCCGCTATTATTGCCTCGACTTCATTCAAACATTCATTGGCGGTATCGGTGCTCAAGTCTATTCCCCGGATCTTGGGAATGATCTTCTGTTCAACTTGGTCCGCAAAAGCGAGCTTGTAACGGTTGTCATCCTCAACACGGGGATAGTTCGCAACGTAATGTCCGATGGCTTGAAGTACACGATAGCCGAAGGGACGGCCAACACGGTTGAGTGCAGAATTCAACCGGGATGTCCATTGGGATACACTGTCATGCCACTCAGCATTCTCTCTGAACTCGCGTTGCCACTTTCTCCATTGCCCGAAAGAAAGATATTTCTCACTGGAAGCTGTCATCCCAGCATTTCCGTTCATGGCCGCTTTGACCTTCTCGTCGGGTTTGCCGAAACGGAGAACATTAGCACGATCGAGGACCTTGTCTGACAGGGTCTGGGTCGTCTCATCCTCATTCATAGTTCCGACAAAGAAGACGTTTGAATCCACCCACAGCCGAAAACGGTGTTTGCCGGGTCCTGCATCGAGTTCGATTTCGGCCTCACTGCGTTGCGTGGCGAGTGAGGGGTCCTTCACCGCCCGCCTTAACTCAAGGCGCGAGAGAAACTCACTGAAGTAATATTCAGTGCGGGCGAGGTTCATCTCATCGATGAGGACCAGCAGCAATCGGTCACGAACCCACCGACTCTGGAGTCCGTGGAATTCAGTCTCGGGGTAATTGTATGGATCCATTCGCACAAGCGCGCGGGAGAGTTCCGTCGCCTTGTACTCCTTCTCCAGATAATTGTAGAAACCAAACATATCCTGTGGTGAGTCCCAGCGTGGCTGGACGGCCATAACCAGTCGATGCATTCCAATAATCTCTGCATAACGGACCGGAAGCAGCGTCTTGCCGGTGCCCGATACACCAGCCAAGACTGTGATGGGGTTTATATCGTGGCATTTTAGGGAGGTGTGAAAGGCATCAATGATTCGGGAGGAAAAAACCAGGCCCTCACTGCGAAGCGTTCTCTTGACTCGCTGCAAGAGAACCCACTCATCTTCATCGTCCCTTTTCCCCTTGAACGCATCCTTGCTCAAGCAAAGAGGCTGCTTTTCGAGAAGGTCTGCATAGGAACGCAGGGGGTCTCTTCCATCCCCGCCCTGGCCCGGAGCGATTCTTCCTTCAAGGCGACGGATCTCATTTTCCAATGTCGCTTTTCGGGAATTAAGTTCACCAACCTGCATGTCTATAAGATGCCGCTCCTTCTGGACGGACGCTAGTTGGTGCTCAACGCGCTCCAACTCGGCCAGAGCGCGGCCGGCCTTAAGTTTATACCCCTCTGCTTCCTTTTGAGCCTCCCTGGCGGATTCATTGAGGTCTTCAATTTCTTGCTTCAAGGGATCGAGTTTATCCTCCAATCGCTCAACGGAGTTTTCAAGGGCTTGTCGCTCCTGACGCAATGTATCTATGATCACATCCAGTTCAGCTCTTTCCTTACGCGCACCATTCAATTCGCGCTCAATCTGCTCGAATTGGATACGAGCTTGCGCGGCATCATTTCGCAAACGGTCTGCGTCGGTCCGCGCCGATTCTGTGGCTGAGCGGAGGCTCTCGATCGCTCTCTCCAATGCTTCCTTTTCACCAGCAAGAACGTTCTGCATGGCTCTCATCGCCGCCAGGTTCTGAACCGTCTTTCGGGCTTCTTCAAGCTGTGGCCTCAACTGGGCCAGGAGAGACTCCATAGCTTCCTTCTCAGCTCTCTTCGCTTCCAAGTCACCGATTTCCCGTTGTATTCTATCCAGCGTTTGAGTGAGATGATGGCGCTGGTTTTCTAATTCACCCACTTCATTACGGAGGGTCTGGTTCTCCTGATTCTTGATGGCAATCTGTTGTTCGAGATTTGCTAGAACTGCCCTGAGGCGCTCCTGATCCTCGCGCTCTGCCCCAAGGCGTTCCAGTTCACTCTTGCTTGTCGTGATCCACTCTCTCAGGGCCTCCACATCTCTCTCAAGAGACAGTCTCTTCGCTTTCAAAGATGCCACGTCAGAGCCAGTTTCAGTCAAATCGATCGCCCATCTGCGCCAATAGACGTAAAGGCCGAACGTCACGAGCAGGATCAGGATTGTCATGGCTCCTGCCAATATCCACAAACTACTGGGCAGGAAAGGTACATTCACGCTGTCCATACTACCTTCCTCTCTGGATTGCTTGCATTCACTCTATGGGCTGCAGCCCGTTCCTACTGGGCCTTGTCCGGGCCTGGCTCCTGAGGAACTCTCTGCTCGACGACCTTTAGGGATTGGACCACCGTTTTTAGTTCCGTAATCAGTTCTCTGATCGCAACGAGCTCATTGGCCAGATCCGTGCGAGTCTTCGATATTTCATCGGCTGTCCGACGAACTTCGGCCGATGTTTGTGAAAACTTCGTCGTGGACCCATCAATGTTTGCGGTTTTGCTCTGCAGCAAACCAATGTGACCATCTAGTAAGGTAATTCCTTTGCTGAGATCGCTCAGACACTTGTTGAGCGTGGAGATCCCGCTTTGAATGCTGCTTGTCGAGCCGTCGAAGGTTTGAGACAGTCGCTGAGTTTCCTTGTCTGCGCTCGTCGCGGCTTTTTGGATTTGGCTGATGGCTCCTCCGAGAGCGTTGCCGGACATGTCGAGTCTTCCGGCCGCCTGTTGGGCAGTCTCTATTGATGTTTGGATACCTTTGACAGCACTTGCAAGATTCCCTGTCTCGCCAGAAATCCCTTGGACCAGCTTGGCAAAGTCTTGAGCTTTTTCCCGAATGCCTCCCATAGTCTCAGTGATAAATTGCGTTTGTGTCTTCCAACCTTCCACAGTCTTGTCCACACTCTTGTTTGAAGCCTCGAGACTGTTCGCAATGGTCACGAATCGGGCGGAAAGTGATTGGAGTGCACTGGTATCCAAAGTCATCTGCTCAAGAACCTGCTTCTTGGTTTGTTTCTGTTGCTCCAATCCGGCAAGTTCGGCTTGAAGCTTCGATGTTTCCTGCTGCAGTTGGTCTCTGCTCAATCTGAGGGCCTTTTCTTCCTCTGTCAGTGCAGCAACTTTATCTTGAAGGCTCTGCAATTCGGGCCTCTTTACCTGGAGTTCCGCTTGGATGGTGGCCAAACTATCGCGTGCAATCTTCGTTGCCTCCTGAGCCTCAGTGCTTGAAGCCTTGGCCTTATCCAACTCGGAACGTGCTGCATTCCTCTGAGTCGTCAGGCTATCGTAGGCGGCCCGAGCGCTTTGGACCTTGCCATCGAGCTCACTTACTTCCCGGATTAGGCCCTGGCGGCGATCTTCAAGGTTGGGGAGCTCTTCAACGATCTTGGTGTAGGCTAGCCGGTCGCGCTCCAGGAGGCGCCGCTCGGTATTGAGCAAAGCCCGTTCATTATCCAGGTTTACGATCTTCCAGCCCATAAGAGACAACATCAGAACCACGAAGAACACGGCAGCGAACATGAAGGCAACTGTCGGAAAGCTTAACGCCTTTCCCTTGTTTTCATCTGATCTCCCTGCCTCTGCGGTCTGTGTACGGGACGTCTGCCCAATAGCAGTATCATTCATCGCTCGCTCCATGCCTTTCGAATCTTCTCTATACAAGCCCCCATGTCTTCACGGAGCATGTAAGTCCAGAAGCGTATGACTTTCCAACCCATGCCCTGAAGTTGGATGTCACGCCAATGGTCGTCCATTTTTCGTGTTCCATCGGGGTTACGGTGGCAGTCACCGTCTACTTCAATATCTATCTTCAATGGTGCGTCACCCTGTCGGACAAGAGCAAGATCCAGCCGTCTGCCGCCAACTGGAAATTGTGGTCGCGGGTCAAGCCCGGCTTCCACCATCGCGCGATAGAGCTTCTGCTCCCAAGGGGATTCGTGTGGGTGCCACGGCCCTTGCTGCGGCGTCCCTGATGACCGTTCCCTCGTTAACGCCAGATTCTCAATATGCCGTATGCCGCAACTCTTGGCCCATTCTCGGTTGCCCACAACGTGCAGGATAGCTCTGGCCCGACTCACTGCCACGTTGAAGAGGTTGCCAGTTTCGCGCAGAAAGGTCCGTGAACCCGCAGGCATGCCTGGGCCAGCACAGAGGCTGAACACTATCACATCCCTCTCATCGCCCTGAAACCCGTGCGCAGTATCCACATGCACGCTGCACCGGATCAGAGCCTCATAAAGGAGGGAGTCGCTCTCAAAGAGGGCGTCTCTCAAGCGATTGGCTTGCTGACGAAAAGGAGTCACCACACCTGCAGTACCGATGAAATTGTTTTCCAGTATCATGGTGCGCATCAGGCTCACGACCGCGTCCACTTCCTCCCGACAAGTGCAGCCACTGCCTCCTGCACTTCTTATCTCGCCACTTACTTCTGTCCAGTGGATACCGGTAGGCATTCCACGCGGTACTTTGAGTCGGCTTTCGTCTGTGGCTACCCGGAGCCTCCCGTTGTAAAATGCGCGGCTGGAGTATTCAGCTATTTCCTCGGCACTACGGTAGGTTTCACTGAGAAACACGGGCTCCACGCCGTTGGTGCCTGCGAATAGATCGTACAGGGAACTTTCAGTGTAGGCGAAGCGAACGTCTTCCACACGTTTGAGGCCCGCACTCCTTCGGAGCATGGTGTCTCTGGCTGTGGTTAGACGTGAAGCGTGTGAAAGCTGACATGGGTCACCCACCACTCCGGCCCTGCGAGCACGAAAAAGTATGGGGATGGCAGACGGAATATCGGATTGGCTTGCTTCGTCCACAATAGCGAGGTCATAGAGCCCTGCGATCAGGGGGATACGCGAACCTGCCGAGAGATTGGTTACGGCCCAACACGGGAACGCGTTAATGATATGCCGCGCCCGCTCTTCAAGAACCCGGATTGTCTCTTGACGGATGGTTCCCTCATCAAGCCCCGTTCGCATTGCGTTCAGAGCTGCGCGAAGGCCGTCCAGTTCTGCGCGGTTAACCTGATCGTCGAGATTGCAGCGAACGTCAAGATCGAGAGGTATGGCCCGTAACGCCACGTCGCGAATCCGGGAAGAGAGATCGGAAACGGCAGCCGTGGTAGCTTCAAGTTCAGGAAGCTCAGCAAGTTTGTTCTCATAATCTCGGCACTCTATGCTCAGGCGGGTATACTCCAGAGCCTTGTCCAAGACTGACAACTCGAGAAGCAGAGCCTTTAGTCCCGATTCCCTCGGCAGGGCTGGCAATTTTGGTGATCCGGGGATGCGGCGAAGGGCTCGCCGTGTCAGTCGATATCGAGGTAGGGCCATCCAGAGTCGAAACAGATTCTGGAAACCTTGTGAAAGGTTCCCATCCCGACCCCTCAACTGCAATCTCTGGATAACTTGCAATGTCTTGTGCAGGGCCTTCCTGGGAAACTGCTCCGGCTTAGTATCAATAGAGTGGACCATTTCCCCGGGGAGCTCTTGGGCTAGATAGCTACGTCGCTCCTCCAGGTTCCCCAGAGCCTCTGCAATCTCTGCAGTTCGACGGGCAAAGTCCGCTTTCCTCCCTCGTTCCTGAAGCAGTGAGCTGAGTTCTTCACGAGCACGTTGCAAACGCGCAATTGACTCAGGACACGGTCGTGCTGCCAGCATGTCGCGGATTGCATCAGAAAACGTGTAATTCAATCCTGGATCGTCCTTAGAATTGGTGCGCACTATCAACGGGCGTCCATCAGGGTCGGAAAGGCGACCAATTACTGCATCGATGGCTTTGTGGTTTCGACTTGCGAAGAGGACCGTCTGTCCTTGTAGGCGAGCGTTTGCTATGGTGCTGCTGACCACCTGACTCTTGCCAGTTCCGGGAGGACCTGTCACCACAGTCAGATCCCTGACGAGGAGGGAAGCCGAGGCAAGTCGTTGTTCGGCATTAAGTGGAGCGGTATCGGTTATGATTGCCTCATGGAGGAGTTCTTCGTGCGTCTTTTGCTCTCGATTACCAGTAAATATGTGGCTAAGCGCCGTACGATCAAGTACCTCATCCTGTGTTCGCTCTATGGCAACCAGTTCTTTGAGCAGAGTTGCCGTGTACTTGGTTCGTCTGGCAACCATCAGAACCGAGCGATTGTAGATACCATTAGAAAAAGGTTCACGAAGCGGATCCTCCGGCACACTACACATAAGCAAGGGCTCTCGGATCTTCTCGGGCATGAACGCTGATAGGGCAGCAACCAAACTCTCCAACCCGGGAACTCGCTCAATGCCCTCAAACCCGAGTGGCTCATCGATTGGTTTCTCACGATTAAGAAAACCGCAGGCCGAAAGGAAACCCCTCTGCCGCTCCAAATTGCTGGAAAAGGCAAAATCAAGCCATCCCAAGTTGACTTCGGGTCGAGGGTCTTCACAGATAACGACCAACCCATTTGGGGCAATTCTTGTCTCCACTGCGAAGAAGAAGATCGGTCGAATGACCGACACATCCGGCTCACCCTCTTTTTCTTTGTAGAATGCATGGACCGGATATCCGATGACCAGAGGTTGGTCGTCACTGTTGCCAGGGAGGGCATTGAGCAGGGGTGATAGATGCGGTCCTAGTGGAATGATGGTCTGCCAGCATACACCTGGCCTGGGATGCCAATGCCCTATCCGACGAAGATAGATAAACCTTTTACCCATCTCATTCTGAAAAGCCCGAGCATCAGCACCCTCTTCCTGGCGAATGCATTGACGGTAATATGCGAGCAACCTCCGGAACGTTCCCCATCGCCCGGTATACATCTCGGCATCAGTGTCATCGTTCTCTGCCGCTGGATGGATTGTGCCCCCGGAAGGAGGAGTAACTGGAGGAGCAGGTGACTTCAAGCCCAGGATAGAGAGTGTCTCTCCGCTTAGCGGCGGGAGAGACTTGGGAGAGAGAACCGGCACCGTCCCTGACCGATCGGATGTACTCCAACGTCCTATTCTGAAATTGACTTTGCCCTCGGTAAGCAGGTTGCGGAGAAGTGAACCTACCTCGTGGTCTGGGAGGCGCACGCCGTGTGATCTCAGGCGTGCTCCCAGCTCCCTCGTGGAAAGAGGCACTGAGGACGCGCACAGAATGCTCAGCAGCGTCGCTGAAAGGGAATCGTCCAAGGAGAAGTCCCTTAGTTGTTTGTTAATGAGATGCATGATTTCTCAGCAGCAACCGAAACTGAAATCCTTTGGGTAATGGTGCGGAGGGTTTAAGGTCTTTGGAGATTGTACCGCACCCGGATCCTTGGACACAAGTTTGGGTTGAGGTGTTCATGACATTGCGCCGCCTTTGGGCCGCCTCCGACGAGTCTCGGGTGGACCCA
>CAYUJU010000052.1:0-16850 GCA_964445115.1 uncultured Methylobacillus sp.
CAGCGGGCTTTGTCGATGGCCCAGCAAACCAAGGCGGGACATGTCTATATTATTTGGGTATCCGGATTCTACTGTGGGTAGAGCCATTTTCTGGACGGTGCCGGACATTCTAATCTCCGGATTTTTGTGTGGGTTGCTTCCAAAAATGTATATGCCCCAAGGCAATGCTATGCCTCATCTAAAGCTTGCACCTCAGAATTTCTGTTGTCGTGCCAGGATGAAAAAGGCATTCAAGTAATCAATGTTGGTATCTGTTTCTCGCGTCCCCAGGAAAATCTGTTTGGCAATCCCACGCGGTCCCAAGCGCACCGGAACGATATCCATCTCTTTGGAATAATTTTCCACAAGCCAGCGGGGCAATGCTGCCACGCCACGGCCAGAAGCCACCATCTGCAGCATGATGTCTGTTGTCTCGATCGTCTTGTGGCGTTTCGGGCTGATGCCGGCCGGCTGGAGGAACTGGTTGTAGATGTCCAGTCGGTCAATGTCAACAGGATAGGTGATGAGTACCTCACTCCCCAATTGCTCAGGCTCGACGTACTTTTCCTTGGACAAAGGGTGTGATCGCCCAACGACCAGCACTTGTTCGTAATCGAACACCGGCTCGAAATGTAGTCCCGGCTTGTAGAGGGGGTCTGGTGTCACCAACAAGTCGATTTCATAGCCGAACAAGGCACCGATGCCCCCGAACTGGAATCTCTGCTTCACATCCACATCCACGTCCGGCCATTCTGCCAGATAGGGAGAGACGATCTTGAGCAGCCATTGATAGCAAGGATGGCACTCCATGCCGATGCGCAGGGCGCCGCGCTCACCCTTCGCATACTGCCGCAGCCGCTCCTCCGCAAGGTCCAGTTGCGGCAGCAGCCGATTAGCGACCTCCAGCAGATAGTGGCCGGCCTGCGTAAGACGCAAGCTGCGTCCCTCGCGCAGCCAGATGTCGGTACCCAGCCCCTGTTCAAGCTTGCGCATGGCGTGGCTCAAGGCTGACTGGGTCAGGCACAGTGTATTGGCTGCAGCAGTGAGGGAGCCCCGGCGTTCAACTTCGCGGACGATAGCAAGATGTGCACGTTCAATCATGACAAATAATGAAATATATTCATAGGTTGTTGAAATAATACCATTTTACTTCATGAATTGCCTTGCCTAACATGCCATCACTTTCATTGTTACAGAAGCGGGAGCAATTATGGTTACCACTCACAATCTCGGCTTTCCGCGCATAGGCGCAAAGCGGGAACTGAAATTTGCACTGGAGTCCTACTGGAAGGGACAATCTTCACGTGATGCGCTGAAGGCGCTGGGCAAGGAACTGCGTTTGCGCCATTGGCAAAATCAATCCGGCATTGATTTGGTGCCGGTTGGCGACTTTGCCTATTACGACCAGGTCCTGGACATGAGCTTCACGCTGGGTAACCTGCCGGAGCGCGTGCACGGCTTCCAAGGTGACCAGTTGGATAATTACTTCCGTGTGGCACGCGGCCGTTCGGCGGCGACGGACATCCACGCAGGATGCTGCGGCGGCGAAGTCTCCGCGGGTGAAATGACCAAGTGGTTCGACACCAACTACCATTACATCGTCCCGGAATTTACGGCCAATACCGAATTCAAGTTGGACGCTTCACGCATTCTGGAGCAAGTCGACGAAGCCAAGTCTCAAGGCGTCAAGGCCAAACCTGTCATTATTGGCCCAGTGACTTACTTGTGGCTGGGCAAGGCCAAGGACGATTCCGACAAACTGGCCCTGCTGGAGCGCTTGCTGCCGGTCTATGCTGAATTGCTGAAGCAACTGGCCGCGCATGGGGTCGAATGGGTACAGATCGATGAACCGATCCTGGTCACCGAGTTGGACAATACATGGCAGCATGCCTTGAACCTCGCATACCATCGCCTTAAGAGCAGCCCTGTCAAACTGCTGCTTGCGACCTATTTCGGTGAATTGCGCGAAAATTTGCCACTGGTGGCCCAACTGCCGGTGGCCGGTGTGCATCTGGATGCGATCAACGCACGCGACGAAGTGCTGCCACTGGTCAACCAGCTGCCGGCCCATGTGGTGCTGTCGTTAGGTATCACCAACGGCCGCAATATCTGGAAGACCGATCTCAATACCACACTGGACTGGTTGGAACCGCTCGCCCATCGTCTTGGCGACCGTTTGTGGATCGCACCTTCGTGCTCGCTGTTACACGTGCCGGTGGATCTGGCAAGCGAGCAGAAGCTGGATGCTGAAATCCAGTCCTGGCTGGCATTTGCCCTGCAAAAGCTGGATGAACTGAATGTGCTGGCCAAGGCCCTGAACCATGGGCGTGACGCGGTTTCGGCTGAACTCTCGGCCAACCAGGCCGCGATCACCGCGCGCCGCAATTCGCCGCGCGTTACCAACCCCAAGGTCAAGGCCGCGCTGGAAAGCATCACCCCAGCGCTGGGTCAGCGTCAGAGCCCATATCCCGTCCGTGCGAAAAAGCAGGCGGCGCTGCTCAATCTACCGGCTTATCCCACCACGACCATCGGTTCCTTCCCGCAGACCGCGGAAATCCGTCAGGCACGCAGCGCGTTCAAGGCTGGCGAACTGGATAATGCCGGCTACCAGGCAGCGATGCGTGCCGAGATTGAGCGTGCCGTGCGCGAGCAGGAAGCGCTTGGGCTGGACGTGCTAGTCCATGGCGAAGCTGAGCGCAACGACATGGTCGAATACTTCGGCGAGCAGCTCGACGGCTATGCTTTCAGTCAGTTCGGCTGGGTGCAGTCCTACGGTTCCCGGTGCGTGAAACCGCCTATCCTGTTCGGCGACATCAGCCGCCCCAAGGCAATGACTGTGGAGTGGATCAAGTACGCACAGTCGCTGACGACCAAGCCGATGAAGGGCATGCTGACCGGTCCGGTCACCATCCTTAACTGGTCTTTCGTGCGCGACGACCAGCCGCGTTCGGTGTCCTGCTACCAGCTCGCCCTGGCCATCCGCGAGGAAGTGCTGGACCTTGAAAAGGCCGGCGTGCGTGTTATCCAGATCGACGAGGCAGCGCTCCGCGAAGGCTTGCCGCTGCGCAAGTCCCAGTGGAACGATTACCTGAAGTGGGCGGTTGAGTCCTTCCGTATTACCGCCAATGGTGTGCAGGACGAAACCCAGATCCACACCCACATGTGCTATTCGGAGTTCAACGACATCATCGCCGCAATCGCTGACATGGATGCCGATGTGATCACCATCGAGACGTCGCGTTCCGATATGGAACTGCTGGATGCGTTCGACCACTTCAACTATCCCAACGAAATCGGTCCCGGTGTGTATGACATCCACTCTCCCAACATCCCGACACAGGAACACATCGTCCAGTTGATGCGCAAAGCAGCGGAGCGTATCCCGGCCGAGCGCCTGTGGGTCAATCCGGACTGCGGCCTGAAGACGCGCCAGTGGGCAGAGGTCATCCCCGCGTTGACCAACATGGTGGAGGCAGCCAAAACCTTGCGGGCAGCCGTTTAACCAACATTCTGCCGTGTGTGGCGCACCATCATCTGGGCGCCGCACACGGCTCTTTCCGTTTATACCTCCCAGCCGGCTTGGGATGCATGCGTCTGAAAGGACACACATGTTTGAACGCACACGCTACACGGTCGACCAGATCGATCCGGAAATTTTTGCTGCCATAGAAAAGGAAAACCAGCGGCAGGAAGACCATATCGAACTGATCGCTTCGGAAAATTACACCTCGCCGGCTGTCATGGCCGTGCAGGGCTCGCAGCTCACCAACAAGTATGCCGAGGGCTACCCAGGCAAGCGATATTACGGCGGCTGCGAGAATGTGGATGTCGTGGAGCAGGTCGCGATAGACCGTGTCAAGCAACTGTTCGGCGCGGAAGCCGCCAACGTGCAGCCCAACTCCGGCTCGCAGGCCAATCAGGCGGTGTTCTTTGCCATGCTCAAGCCGGGCGACACCATCATGGGGATGAATCTGGCCGAAGGTGGTCACCTCACCCACGGCATGGCGCTCAACATGAGCGGCAAGTGGTTCAATGTGGTCAGCTACGGCCTGAACGCCCAGGAGGACATCGATTACGATACGATGGAACGCCTGGCGCGCGAGCACAAGCCCAGACTGATCATTGCCGGGGCTTCGGCGTTCGCACTGCGAATCGATTTCGCGCGTTTCGCACAAATCGCCAGGGAAGTCGGCGCCTATTTCATGGTCGACATGGCGCACTATGCAGGATTGATTGCGGCGGGCGTGTATCCCAACCCGGTGCCGCATGCCGATTTCGTCACCACTACTACGCACAAGAGCTTGCGTGGTCCGCGCGGCGGCGTCATCCTGATGAAGTCCGAGTTCGAAAAGGCGATCAATTCGGCGGTGTTCCCCGGTTTGCAAGGCGGACCGCTGATGCACGTGATCGCGGGCAAGGCAGTCGCGTTCAAGGAAGCGCTCGCGCCGGAATTCAAGACCTATCAGCAGCAAGTGATCAGGAATGCCGCCGTACTTGCCGAAACGCTGATCGCGCGTGGTCTGCGCATCGTATCCGGCCGCACCGAAAGCCATGTGATGCTGGTCGATCTGCGCAGCAAGCACATCACCGGCAAGGATGCCGAAAAGGCGCTTGGCGAAGCCCATATCACCGTCAACAAGAACGCCATTCCACATGATCCGGAAAAGCCCTTCGTGACCTCCGGCATCCGTCTCGGTACGCCGGCGATGACAACCCGCGGCTTCCAGGAAGAAGAAGCGCGTCTGGTGGGCAATCTGATCGCCAATGTGCTCGACCATCCGCATGACGCAGAAAATATCGCCCGTGTGCGCGAACGGGTTTCGGCACTGGTGAAACGTTTTCCCGTATACGGCTGAGGCAAATGGCGGGAGTTTAGTGTGAGATAGCGCATAATGTCGCCGTTATGACGGAACACATCCTGTTTCTCACCGGCAAACTGGCTGAAAAGCAGCTCAGGCAGATTCTGGCCGACATGGAGCCAGCATTCAGCTACACGGTGTTGGAAATGGGCATCAAGGTCGCCGCGCTGATGAATGCGGACATGATCGCCAGGCGACTGAAAGATACGCACGGCGCCACCCGCATCATCATTCCGGGACGGTGTCCGGGCGACTTGGTCGCCCTGTCGGAGAAACTGGGGGTGCCTGTGGAGCGAGGACCGGAAGAGGTGAAGGATTTGCCGTTGTACCTAGGAGGAAAGATCAAACAATACGATCTGGGCGGCTACCAGACCCGCATCTTTGCGGAAGTGGTCGAAGCGCCGCATCTCAGCGTGGAAGGCATCCTGAAACGGGCCGAATACTACCGCAGCAACGGCGCGGACGTGATCGACATCGGCTGCCAGCCGAGCGTACCTTTCCCGCACCTGGCCGACTCCATTCGCGCGCTGAAGGAGGCCGGTTACACCGTCAGCCTGGATTCGCTGGAACCTGAAGACCTGATCGTTGGCGGCCAAGCGGGTGCAGACTATCTGTTAAGCCTCAACAGCAAGAGCCTGTGGATCGCCGATGAAGTGCCGTCCACGCCCATTATCATCCCGGACGAACACGGTAATCTGGATTCCGTGGAGGAATCCGTCCGGTTGATGCAAGCCAAGAACCGGGCATTCGTGGTGGATCCCATCCTGGACCCAATCCACTTCGGCTTCAGCGAATCCGTTGCGCGCTATCACGAATTCAGGCGGCGTCACCCCGATCTCGAAATGATGATGGGGGTCGGCAATCTGACCGAACTCACGCACGCCGACACCTCGGGCATCAATGCACTGCTGCTGGGCATCTGCTCGGAACTCAACATCAACCACATCCTGGCTACCGAAGTCAGCCCGCATGCGCGCCGTGCCATCTATGAGGCGGACCGGGCACGCCGCATCATGTTCGCGGCCAAGCAGCATAACGGCCTGCCCAAGCACATCGCACCTGACCTGCTCACCGTGCACGACAGCAACCCTTTCCCCTACAGCCGGCAGGAAATCGAAGCCATCGCCGCCCAGATCAAGGACCCCAGCTTCCGCATCCAGATCAGCGATGAAGGCATGCATGTGTTCAACCGCGACGGTATGCACACCGCGCATGACCCCTTCGAGTTCTATCCCCAACTACATGTCGAGGGCGACGGCGGGCACGCCTTTTATCTGGGCGTGGAGCTGGCGCGCGCCGAAATCGCGTGGCAGCTTGGCAAGCGCTATGCCCAGGATCAGCGCCTGGACTGGGGTTGTGCCGTGAAGGCCGAGGAGACCAAGATCGATCTTCACGACTTCAAGCCATCCGGAACAACTTTCAAGGATAAAAAACCTGAATGATGCTGTGCTTGTATGTCTGGGAGAATGTAAAGGAAGCGAGCATGTATCAATGCTGATACTGTAAAGGGGTTTCTTCTACGCCCATCATTGTCCTATTTTCTTTCAATCACTCTGACAGGCATCTTTTTGATACCCGAGTTTGATTGAAACGCCCCTTTAATTTCCCGCTTGTTATATGAGGCTTCCACAAATGTTGGAAAACCTTGGTCGAATTTCTGGAATATTTCTGAAACCATAGACGGCTTAATCCATAGATTCGAATCGACTTTGATTTCAATAAAAAACATCGCTTGTTTTCAACAAAGTTAACGCATCGATCACAAGCAAGAACTAGGTGGAGCGGCCCTGCTGCGCCATAGACAGCAGGCCAGCGACGCGCTGCACCACCCAGGCGACGCCCAGGTACATCATGGTATAGCCGACATAAGACGGGTAATACTCCCAGCCGTGATGCAACGCTTCCCATAACGTCACGTTGGGATAACGCCCCGAGAACAGATAAAAGCTTTGGGTGGAAAGCACGAAGGCGAGGCTGGCCAGCAGCGCACCAACGGCGAAATAAGGCACGGGACGGAAGCCCTTATCGTGCTCCGCCAGCCACGCGCCACCGAACCACACCATTGCATAGGTCGGCAATAGCGACCAGTAGGCCGGCGACAGGCAGTAGCTCGAAATCCCGCCAATACCGATGGCGTAGGCATCGACAGCAACACAGACCGCCATCGCCAGGGTAAACCAGCGGCCGCGACGGAATAGCATGCCGCCCAGCATCATCACCGCGATCGTGGCGTCCGGTAGCGAAAAAACAGTGCCCATATGGCTGCCGCGTGTCAGCACCATGAGTGCGAAGAGCGTGAGGCCAGTCAGCAGTGAAGAGCGTTGGAGTGTGGTCATGGTTTAGTACCTTATCGTCGAAAATGATGCTTCCGCAAATACGCGGTTCAGCAGGATAGTATATCTTTCAGGCGCAATCATTGAATACTTGGCAAGCATAAGAAATCCGGCACTCGGGCTAGGAAATCTGCCAGAGTTGCTCATTGCATTGCATTCAGGATGGGATGGTGCATCCTCCAATTCAGAGTGCGGTGCCGGAAATCATAACGTGCCAACGTGGTGAGCGGTCCGTTGATGTCGCGGGCAGCATAGGACATCAAGCATAAAGATTCGACCTGGACGTGCGCCGTCATGATCGGGCTGGCAGCGTTTATTCGTTGAAGGATGTCTACCATCGGCCAACTTCCGTCATACAAACCCACGGTCACATGCGGCACAAAATCGGCGTGCGCCTGATCAAACAGGCTGCCGGCGAGGCATTCGCGCAATGCTTGGAAACTGCCTGCTGGGGCATGCACTTCCAGATAGGGTGCCGAAGGAAAAGTCGCCAGATTTCCGATTTCAATCTCAAAAGGTGACGGGGCAAGACCCTGCAAGGCCTGTATCTGCATTGCCAGCATGTCGAGGTCAAACTCGTCCGCCTGCTGAACCGTGTGGGTGGGAAATCCGCATAAGCCCAAGGTGACGTGCGGCTGGCGGCGATAGTCATCCAGCAGCCATTCCGCAAGAGATGTCTGGGCTTCAGCAAGCGAGCGCCTGACAATGCCAAAATCGACATCCAGTGCCCACAGCATGAATTCCGCCCTGCCGCGATGCCACTCTGGAAAGTCACGTTGCTGGTTGGCGATAGTCATGCCAACATGCGTCACGTACGACGCACCCCGTAACTTTTGCTGATGAAATGAATCTCCTCCCGACCACGACGATGGTTGATGACGAGGCACAGCACGAAAAAGAAATTGCACATCAGGTTGCAAAAACGGGGCAATATCATGGGAATCTGCCGACCTTCCTGCTCAATACGCACCATGCAGCGCACGGCTTTTTTTGCAGCGGAGCGGGCCTGATGCAACTGAGGTATGGGCACATTGCCTCTTGGCAGCACAAAACCGTCGATGCGATCACCGACCTCGGTTTTGTAGTGAGCAAGCCTGGATTGCAGCCATTGGAGATCACTTTCCTCAATCGCCAGGCGGCCGCGAATGGAGCCGTTGAGATGGAAAACCAGAGGCTGCAGCCGGTCGAGATCCTGCAGGATGTCAGCGGGCTGCTCGGGAAACTGCGCCATCACCGCGCCGACGATGCCGCACAACTGATCCGTCACCACCTCGAAATCGCATAGATGGCTGGTTTCGTAGATGAAGGGATAGCATAGTTCGTCGATGTTTTTTCCTGGTTTCATGCAAACTTGCGCTCCGGTTTCCAAAGTCGTGCCAGTAGCACGTTGCGCTAAGCTAATTGATAGGCAGCAACAATCAGAAACAAGGCTTTCTATCAATATGTGCGCAAACTGCGCCCCGCCTAAGCGACGGGGCCAGTTTATGCGTCACTCAGGCGTGTAGCGAATGCCAAAGAAGGCGTTAAGGCCAGGGGTATTATAGGTATTGTTGCTAGTGTGATTCAGCCAGTCGGCTCGTGAAAGTTCGTAATCCCGGTCGAAAAGATTGTTGACGCGACCTTCCAGGGCGACTGTCTTGTTGACCGCATAGCGTGCGGTCAGGTTGACCAGGCTGTAACCGCCAATCTTGCCAACCTCGTTCTTGCCATCGTAGCGGCTGCCTTCTGCGACCACCTCAACACCGGTTTGCAGGGATCCCCAGCGCTTGTCCACGGTGAATAGCGCCTTGTTGCGTGCGCGACGCTGAAGTTGCAGGCCGGTAGTGTCATCGGTCGCATCCAGCCAGTCATAGTTGGCATGTACGTCCCAGTCGTCGAAGCGGCCAGCGTAAGCGAGCGTCACGCCTTCCAGACGAGCCTTGGCGACGTTTTCATATGGAAAAGGAAAGTTCGGACCACTAATAATCAGGTTTCTGATCCGGTTAAGATAATAAGTTGTCGATACAGACTGGGTCCCGCTTTCCCACACCAGTCCAAGCTCGCCATTGCGGGCTTCTTCCGGCTTGAGCAGAGGGTTACCTCCGGAAATGGCTGGCATATAAAGTTGAGAGAACGTAGGTGACTTGAACGCGGTGCCGTAGCTGCCGCGCGCGCGCCATTCTGGGGTCAGTTGATAACCGTAAGCAATCGTGCCTGTCGATTTTCCACCATACTGGGAATGATCGTCATGGCGCCCGCTTAACTGCCAGGAGTGGGCATTCCAGTTACCGGTCCAGCCGGCGAGAACAGCATTATTAGTCGTATCCTTACTACCAAAACCGTACGTTGGATCTGGGTTGACGGCATTTTGCTCCAGACGCTCGACCCCTAGCAGGGCCTTACCCAGTGGCAGACTAACATCGTTCTGCCAGCTCAGCAGGCGATTTTCGATTTCAGCCGAACTGCTTCTGTGCACAAAACTGAAACTCCCCCAGTCCCAATCGCTGAAGAAATTGGCTTGTTTTTCTTGCGTTTGGCCATATTGCAATTTGCTGGTCCAGATGTCGGTGATCTGGTTGCGGGAGTATAACTGCCACTGCTCGGTGCGGAAATCCACACGGTAGTCGTAGGTATTGTCGGCCGGCCAGACAACATTACCAAGAAAGTCACCGCTGTCATAACGCGTTTGGCCATCATTGTGGCGGTATGTCAGGCCCAGTTCGTGCCCCTGGGCGGGCATGAAGGAGAGAGAGATTGCAGCCGCATTATTGTGATAGCCATCCCTGTCGGCATCCTGATTGGTGGCATTTTTCTGGGAGGAGAAGCCATTGGTCTTGTCGCGGCCGACCTCGACCCGGAAGCGCCAGCGCTCGTCTCCGCCGGAAACCCCTGCGTTGACCTTGGTCGTACCCCAGGAACCGAATCCGGCAAAGCCATCGGCTTTCAGACCAGGGGTGCCCTTGCGGGTAAACACCTGAATCACGCCGCCGATAGCATCGGCGCCATAAAGGCTGGAAGCGGGGCCACGCACAATTTCGATGCGCTCTACGTTATCAAGCGGAAGATTGGTCAGCGCCTTGGTACCAGCCTGGTCATAGGCACCACCGATGGGGATGCCATCGACCAGCACCTTGGTGTGCTCGGCATTCGCACCGCGAATAAAAATGCTGGTAAAGGATCCTGGTCCATTACTGCCGCTACTGCTCATCTGGATGCCAGGCTGGTGTGCCAGCAAATCAGCGACCGTGCCAGCGCCATTGCGCTCGATTTCCTGACGATCAATGACCGTAACATCGGCAAGCACTTCGGAAACACGGGTTTCCTGGCGTGTCGCGGTGACGATGACATCGTCGGTTTGCACGACTTCAGCGGAAAAGGCTGGCGCGCACGCCAGCAACCCGGCGCAGGCGGCCGGAATGATTTTTTTCATGATTGCTCCCTTTGTGCATGCGACCCCGCATGCAACCAAAAAAACGGAAAACCAAAGGGATACCTAATCAAGATGGGAAAGCACAATGCCTCCCGGCCTGAACACCGACACCCCGCGGTATTTCCAACGTGGTCGGCAGGCCGGTCTCCGGACTCGCAAGTTTTGATTTGCCGCCTTCCCGGGATCAACCCAGTGGCATATTGGCAAACCCGCACTCACTCACCGTTGCGGGGGCAGCACAGGTTTGGAACCTGATTTCCCGTTTCACCCTATCGCTCGAACGAGCTAAGGACACCTGACAACTGGCTCAATTCTAGCACGGCCCTAACCTCTGCGGTTCTAAGGCTCCATGAGAAAACCGAATGGCTGGCACAAGGGGTTCATTGATCTCTCGGATTGGGCCTCACAAATCCATAATGACAATATATTGTGTTTACCAATTGACACAAACACACTTTGTTGTGTTTAATAGCTGCCACTACGGTGCCTGTCCTTCAAACATGAGGGTCGGGATAATAGGGAATCCGGTCACAGGCGCAACGCCTGGAATCCGGAGCTGCCCCCGCAACTGTATCCGGCGAGCGTGCCGCAAATTCTGAGCCACTGGTGACTACCGGGAAGGCTTGCGACACGCGACGACCCGGGAGCCAGGAGACCTGCCGTGGAACTTTTCTACAACGTTTGAGGCGGGGTGTCCTCGGCAGGTACTCGATGCGGTCGATTGCATCGTGCTCGTTCGGTTTGTGATGTGCGTTTCCGTGACCTCCATGGAATCCCATCGCCCCGCGCCAAATCCCGTCCCGCATCAGGGAGATATCACATGGACGACATCGTCATGGGCGGCAACACGCTCGGCAACATTTCTACGGGGTTTCCGTCATTTCAGGTCATTCGCCGTACCGGCGCGGTGGTCGAATTTAATCCGGAAAAAATCTCATTAGCCATGAGCAAGGCCTTCCTTGCCGTGCAGGGTGAAGAGTCTTCGTTGTCCACTGCGGTGCGTGACCAGGTTGCACGCCTGACGGAGAGCGTAATCCAGGCGCTGGCGCGCCGTCGTCCTGCCGGCGGCACCGTTCACATCGAGGATATCCAGGACCAGGTGGAACTGGCGCTGATGCGCTCTGGTGAACACGATGTGGCGCGGGCCTATGTGTTGTATCGCGAAAAGCGTTCTGCCGAGCGTGCGCAGCATGCATCCGGCGCTCCGATGTTGCATTTCGTGACCGACGATGGTCGCCAGCAGCCCTTGGATCAACACGCGCTGGAAGCCACCGTCGCGGCAGCCTGTGCAGGATTGGGCGATGCGGTTTCTCCGGCGCGCGTGGTGGAACAAGCAGTGCGTGACCTGTATGACGGCATTTCTTCAAAAGAGGTACGCGGCGCACTTATCCTGTCGGCACGCAGCCTGATCGAACGTGAGCCAGCCTACAACTACGTCACCGCACGCTTGCTGCTGGACCAGATTCGCAGTGAAGTTTTTGGTACGCCTGTTGCCAAGGACAATCTGGCTACCGCGCATGTCGAATATTTTCCCAAGTACATCAAACTCGGCATCGAGGCAGGCCTGCTCGACCCCCGTCTGGCACAGTTCGACCATGCCAAGTTGACGGCTGCCCTGGACGTCACCCGCGACCTGCAATTCGGCTACCTCGGGCTGCAAACCATGTATGACCGCTACTTCCTGCACATCGATGAACGCCGCATCGAGCTGCCGCAAATTTTCTTTATGCGCGTCGCCATGGGGTTGGCGATCAACGAAATCGACCGTGAGGAGCGCGCCGTCGAGTTCTATCGCGTGCTGTCCAGCTTCGACTTCATGAGTTCCACACCAACGCTGTTCAACAGCGGCACACTGCATTCGCAGTTGTCCTCCTGCTATCTCACAACGGTGTCGGACGATCTGGATGGAATCTATCAGGGCATCAAGGAAAACGCGATGCTGCAAAAGTTCGCGGGAGGCCTCGGTAACGACTGGACGCCGGTGCGCGCCCTGGGTGCCCGCATCAAGGGTACCAACGGCAAGAGCCAAGGTGTTATCCCTTTCCTCAAGGTTGTGAACGACACCGCCGTGGCCGTCAATCAGGGTGGCAAGCGCAAGGGCGCGGTGTGTGCCTACCTGGAAACCTGGCACCTGGACATTGAGGAATTCCTCGACCTACGCAAGAACACCGGCGATGACCGCCGTCGCACACACGACATGAATACCTCGAACTGGATTCCCGATCTATTCATGAAGCGCGTGATGGAAAACGGCGAATGGACCCTGTTCTCACCCTCTGATGTGCCGGATTTGCATGATCTTTACGGCCAGGCGTTTGAGTCCGCATATACTGAGTATGAACGCCGTGTGGATCGCGGCGAGCTCAAGCTGTTCAAACGCATCCCGGCGGTGCAACTGTGGCGCAAGATGCTGTCCATGCTGTTCGAGACCGGCCACCCGTGGATCACCTTCAAGGACCCGTGCAACATCCGTTCCCCGCAGCAGCATGTTGGCGTGGTGCATAGCTCCAACCTGTGCACCGAGATCACGCTCAATACCTCAGGCAGCGAAATCGCCGTGTGCAATCTCGGCTCGGTCAATCTGCTGGCACATCTCAAGCGCGAGGACGATGGTTACGCACTGGATCAGGCCAAGCTTAAAACTACGATCAATGTCGCCATGCGCATGCTGGACAACGTGGTCGAGATTAACTACTACGCCGTCGGCAAGGCGCGCAACTCCAATATGCGCCATCGCCCGGTGGGTCTCGGCATCATGGGTTTTCAGGACTGCCTGCACGCGCTGCGCATTCCTTATGCCTCGGATGCTGCCGTGGAATTCGCTGACCGCGCCATGGAGGCCGTCTGCTACAACGCCTATCTGGCTTCGACCAACCTCGCCGAAGAGCGTGGCCCTTATTCAACCTTCCGCGGCAGCCTGTGGGATAAGGGCATCCTACCCCCCGACACACTGAACCTTTTGCAGGAGCAGCGCGGCGGCCATGTCGAGGTCGATCGCAGCGCGACTCTGGATTGGGATGCATTGCGTCAGCGCATCCAGGCAGTGGGCATGCGCAACTCGAATTGCGTCGCCATCGCCCCAACCGCCACCATTTCCAATATCGTTGGCGTCTCGGCCAGTATCGAGCCGGAATACCAAAACCTGTACGTCAAATCCAACCTGTCGGGCGAGTTCACCATCGTCAACGAGGCACTGGTCGCGGATTTGAAGCAGCGCGGCCTGTGGGACGAAGTGATGGTGGCCGACCTCAAATACTACGATGGCTCGCTGTCTGCCATCGAGCGCATCCCGGCCGAACTGAAATCGCTGTACGCCACGGCTTTCGAAGTTGATCCGGCCTGGCTGGTCGAGGCTGCGGCACGTCGCCAGAAGTGGATCGACCAGGCTCAGTCACTCAATCTCTACTTTGCCGCGCCGTCCGGCAAGAAGCTGAATGACACCTACCTGTTGGCGTGGCAACGCGGCCTCAAAACCACCTATTATCTGCGTTCTCTGGGGGCTACGGCCGCCGAGAAATCGACTGGGCAAGGTGGTGAGCTGAATGCCGTGTCAGCGCATGCAGAACCGGTACCTGAAGCGCCAAAGATGTGCTCCATCGACAACCCGGATTGCGAATCCTGCCAATAACCAGACCTTGAGGATATGACCATGCCTGATTTCGAAGACACCCGATGCGAATCGTCACTGGATGGCGCAACGCCTTACACCAGTGCACCGGCTAAAGCCGCAGCGAGCCAAATTGCAGCGACCGCCGGCAACATCAACACCGGCCGCGTGAATGTGGCCGACAAGCGCGCCATCAACGGCAGTACCGACGTTAATCAATTAGTCCCATTCAAGTATCACTGGGCTTGGGACAAGTACCTGGCGGGTTGCGCCAACCACTGGATGCCGCAGGAAATCTCCATGAGCCGTGACATCGCGCAATGGAAGGACAGCACTGCGCTGTCGCCAGAGGAGCGCTTGATCGTCAAGCGCAACCTGGGCTTCTTCGTCACGGCTGATTCCTTGGCTGCCAACAACATTGTGCTGGGTACCTACCGCCACATCACGGCGCCTGAGTGCCGCCAGTACCTGCTGCGCCAGGCCTTTGAAGAGGCCATTCACACCCACGCCTACCAGTACATCGTTGAAAGCCTGGGGTTGGACGAGGGTGAAGTATTCAACGCCTATCACGAAATCCCCAGCATCCGCGCCAAGGACGAGTTCCTTATTCCCTTTATCGATACACTCACCGACCCCGCTTTCCGTACCGGCACACCGGAAGCCGACCAGCAGTTGCTGCGTTCGCTAATCGTGTTCGCCTGCATGATGGAAGGCCTGTTCTTCTACGTCGGATTCGTGCAGATCCTGGCACTGGGTCGCCAGAACAAGATGCCGGGTGCTGCGGAGCAGTACCAGTACATTCTGCGTGACGAGTCCATGCACTGCAATTTCGGCATCGACCTGATTAACACCATCAAACAGGAGAATCCACACCTGTGGACGCCAGCTTTCCGTGAGGAAATCCAGAACCTGATGCGGGAAGCGGTCGAACTGGAATACCGCTATGCGGAAGACACCATGCCGCGTGGCGTGCTCGGACTCAACGCCCAAGTGTTCAAGGAGTATCTACGTTTCATCGCTAATCGTCGGTGCCAGCAAATTGGACTCGACTCGTTGTATCCAGGTGCATCCAATCCCTTCCCATGGATGAGCGAGATGATAGACCTCAAGAAGGAAAAGAACTTTTTTGAGACCCGCGTAACGGAATATCAGACAGGGGGAGCATTGAGTTGGGACTAGGGGAAATACTCAATTTACACTTTACATTGAAAGTTGCTAACCTGTGCCTGTCAACATCCTGAACCTCTCCGGACTGCTGGTTCTGGACTTCAAGGAAAGCGAACGGGAATATCACATCAAGGCAGAGCCTGTTGCAGTTTCTAGGCTCTGCCCGCATTGCGGCCGCAGCCATGAGGTGATTGGCCACGGCAAGCTGCCGCTTTACGTGCGCGATCTACCCACGCACGGCAAGCAGGTTATGATCCACCTCGATGCGCCGCGGCTGATGTGCAAGCCATGCGGTAAGACCTTCACCGCCACCATTCCCGAGGTGGACGAAAAGCGCCAGATGACGGAACGGCTGGTTCATTGGATTGGTCGCCAGTCGCTCGATTACACCTTTGCGGCTGTAGCCCAACAAGTCGGCGTCGACGAGAAAACTGTCCGCAATGTCTTCGATGAATATGCGACTCAGCTCAAGGCCCAGTACCAACGCGAGACGCCACGCTGGATGGGGATGGATGAAATTTACCTTGGTCGCGCTCGTGGCGTCATCACCAACATCGAAGACCATACGCTTGTCGATATGTTGCCGGACCGCAAGAAGGAAACCATCATCCGGTTTCTGGCCAGCCTTGAGAATCAGGATATGATCACGCACGTCGCCATCGATATGTGGAAGCCTTATCGTGAGGCCATTCATGAAGTGCTGCCGCACGCGATTGTCGTGGTGGACAAGTATCACGTCATTCGCATGGGCAATGAATCGCTGGAGCGCGTCCGGCGCGGACTGAACGCCGAATTGACTGGTAAGGTGCGGATCGGCCTGAAGCACGATCGCAAGCTCCTGACCATGCGAGAGCACGAACTGGATGTGTCCCAGCAGCTGATCGTCTCAGGCTGGTTGCGATCATTTCCGCTACTGGAGGCCGCCTACCGACTCAAGGAGGAATACTTCAAGGTCTATGATGCAGAGGATCGGGATGAGGCGCTGGAGCGTTACACCGTATGGGATAAAAGCATTCCGCCAGACCTGGCGCATGCCTTCAAGCCTATCCCGGTGGCATGGCGCAGCTGGCGGCCGTACATCCTGAATCATTTCGATGATGCCAGGCTCACCAACGCCTTCACGGAAAGCATGAATGCGAAGATCCGGAAAAAATACCGCGACGGTCATGGTTACAGCTTCGAGGCGCTACGGGCGAAGGTGCTGTTCTCAGACCAACTGCAAAAGCGCGTCAAGGTTCAGCAGCAGACCAAAGTGAAACGCAAACGGTTCAACGAGCTGAACGACGGCATCATGTATATGTCGTTTGGACGGATGGAAGATGAATATGACATCAGGACAGTGACCATGGAAGTGAACCTCGGAACCGACATACCCACATTATTACGCTTGATCGATGATGGGCAGTTCTAACCCCTCACCCACAGTAAAATCCGGCTGCCTTATTATTTCAAATATCGGTTCTTTCGGTGAGCATGTTTACAAGGTTGGTATGACT
>CAYUJU010000053.1:0-16074 GCA_964445115.1 uncultured Methylobacillus sp.
CATCACCGACCTCGCATGGCGTCGCGTCAAGCACCCGTCCGAAGTGCTGACCGTCGGTGAAGAAGTCGAAGCCAAGATCCTGAAGTTCGATCAAGAGAAGAACCGCGTTTCCCTGGGCATCAAGCAACTGGGCGACGATCCGTGGGTTGCGCTGTCCCGCCGCTACCCGGCCAGCACCCGCCTGTTCGGCAAGGTGACCAACTTGACCGACTACGGTGCGTTCGTGGAAATCGAACCGGGCATCGAAGGCTTGGTCCACGTGTCCGAAATGGACTGGACCAACAAGAACGTGCATCCGGCCAAGATCGTCCAGCTGGGCGACGAAGTCGAAGTCATGATTCTGGAAATCGACGAAGACCGTCGTCGTCTGTCCCTGGGCATGAAGCAGTGCAAGTCCAACCCGTGGGATGATTTCGCAGCTGGCCACAAGCGTGGCGACAAGGTGCGTGGTCAGATCAAGTCCATCACCGACTTCGGTGTGTTCATCGGCCTGTCCGGTGGCATCGACGGCCTGATCCACCTGTCCGACCTGTCCTGGAGCCAGCCGGGCGAAGAAGCCATCCGCAACTTCAAGAAGGGTGACGAAGTGGAAGCCGTTGTGCTGGCCATCGACGTCGAGAAGGAACGTATCTCCCTGGGCGTGAAGCAACTGGACAACGACCCGTTCAACGCCTACACCACCACCCACGACAAGGGCAGCATCGTCAAGGGTACCGTGAAGAGCATGGATGCCAAGGGCGCCGTGGTGACGCTGGATGGTGAAGTCGAAGGCTACCTGCGCGCTTCCGAAGTCTCCCGCGAGAAGGTGGAAGACATTCGCAACGTGCTGAAGGACGGCGAAGAAGTCGAAGCCAAGATCATCAACATCGATCGCAAGAACCGCAGCATCAACCTGTCCATCAAGGCGAAGGACTTTGCTGATGAAGCCGATGCTGTCTCCAAGTACAGCAACGATAGCGGCAACGCAGGCACCACCAGCCTGGGCGCACTGCTCAAGGCCAAGCTCGACGGCAAAAACAACGAGTAAAGCGTGGACGCCATGACCAAATCGGAGCTGATTGCCAAGCTCGCGGGTCGCTTTCCGCAGCTCGTCGTCAAAGACGCCGAGCTGTCGGTTAAAGCCATCCTCGACGCCATGGCGGACAAGCTGGCTACCGGTGAACGTATCGAGATCAGAGGGTTCGGTAGTTTCAGTCTGAACTACCGCCCCCCTCGCCTCGGTCGCAACCCCAAGACTGGCGCCAAGGTGCAGGTACCCGAGAAGTACGTACCGCACTTCAAGGCAGGCAAGGAGTTGCGTGAACGGGTAGATTTCGAGGACTAAACCGGTCTGGTACCTGAACAAAGCGGCGGAATGCAAATTCCGCCGCTTTTTTTTCGCCCTGCGCCAGGATTTCGTCATGCACCCAGCTGAATTGGTTAAAATTACGCCATGCGCTATCTCAACTCCATTCTGGGCTTTCTCCTGTTCCTGATCGCACTGGGTTTTGCCTTGAAAAACGCCGAGCCGATCACGCTACGATACTATCTCGGCTTTGCCTGGCAGGCCCCCTTGTCGCTCACCCTGCTGGTAGCCTTTGTCGCGGGCGTCGGCATCGCCCTGATCGCCTGCCTTTCTCATATCACACAACAGCGCAAGCGGATTCGCGCGCTGCAGCATGAGCTGGATTCCCTACAGCAACGTCAGGAACTGCCGCCCGTATGATCGAGTTTGAATACTGGTGGCTGCTCGCCCTGCCCCTGTTTTTTGCGCTGGGCTGGCTGGCCGCGCGCGTCGACATGGACCAGTTACTGACGGAATCCAGCGCCCTGCCCGCCGCCTATTTCAAGGGCTTGAATTTCCTGATCAAGGAACAGCACGACAAGGCGATCGAAGCCTTTATCGAGGCGGTCAAATCGAACACGGAATCGCTGGAACTGCACTTTGCCCTGGGCAGCTTGTTCCGCCGTCGCGGCGAGGTGGACCGCGCCATCCACCTGCACCAGAATCTGCTGGCACGTCCGCAGCTTTCGGATTTGCAGAAAACCGCCATCATGGTCGAACTGGCACAGGATTTTTTAAAGGCCGGTCTGTTCGACCGGGCGGAGTCCCTGTTCATTCAGCTATGTGACGCGCCCAGCTACCAACAGCCAGCCTTGCGCTCGTTGCTCGACATTTACATCCGCGAGCGCGAATGGCTGCGCGCGATCGAAACCGCAACAACCCTGCAAAGTGTCTCCGGCGTCCCTTTCCACAAGGAAATCGCCGAGTTTCTGTGCGAAATGGCCGCCATGCATCCGGCAGATGCGCCGCAGCATCTGGCGAAGGCCCTGGAAGCCAACCCCTACTGTATTCGCGCCAACGTCATGCGGGGCGATATGGCGCTTGAGGCAGGTGACCATGCGGCAGCCATCGCAGCCTGGCGCAACATCGAGCAGCAAAAACCCCAATACCTCGGCCTCGTCGCCGCTCGCCTGCTGCAGAGTTACCAGGCTCTGAACCAGGGAGCCGAGGGGTTGGCGCTGCTGCGCAGCTGGATGCAGAAGTACAACCTACCTGCGGTGCTGAACGTCGTCTACGAAGCCACGCTGGCACAGGAAGGCCCGAGTGCCGCCGCCGAACTGGCCCGCGCCGAGCTGGCCCGGCAACCCAGCCTGAAAGTGCTGGATCGGCTGCTACAGGCCCTGGAACAGGCGCCCGTCGCCTCGCCAGAGGACGTGCCGCTGATGAAAAAGACCATCCATTATTTTCTCGGCAACAGCCGCAGCTACTGCTGCGACCAATGCGGCTTCAAGGCCCGCCAATATTATTGGCAATGCCCGGGCTGCAACGGCTGGGAAACTTTCCCGCCGGAACCCAAGGAACAACCGCTCAGATGAACGACCCGAAAATTATCGTCGCCCTCGATTATGCCGAGGCGACACCCGCCCTCCAGCTCGTCGACCGCCTCGACCCCACGCTTTGCCGCCTCAAGGTCGGCAAGGAACTGTTTACCGCGGAAGGGCCGCAGTTCGTCGAACAGTTGGTTGCCAGGGATTTTGGTGTTTTTCTTGATCTCAAGTTCCACGACATTCCCAACACCACGGCCAAGGCATGTGCGGCCGCAGCAAAACTCGGTGTTTGGATGGTCAATGTGCATGCCTCTGGCGGGCGCGCCATGATGCTTGCTGCCAGGGAAGCCATCGACAAGTCCGTCTCACAGCCGCTACTGATCGCCGTGACCGTGCTGACCAGCATGGATGAACCGGGGCTGCACGAAGTCGGCGTGACCGGCGCGCTGCAGGATCAGGTGCTGCGGCTGGCGCACCTGACCCAGGCATGCGGTCTGGATGGCGTGGTCTGCTCCGCGCAGGAAGCCCCGGCCTTGCGGGCAAGTCTCAGCCAGGATTTTCAGCTGGTCACGCCCGGCATACGCCCGGCCAATGCCAGCAAGGACGATCAGACGCGTATCGTCACACCGCGCGATGCGCTGCAACAGGGCTCCAGTTATCTGGTGATCGGGCGTCCGATCACGCGAGCTGAAGACCCGTTGGCGGCGTTGCAATCCATCATTCAGGAAATGGCGGATTAAGTGAATCCACTACCGCGAGTGGAGACACTCGCGGTGTGTTTTGCTGCGGTCTGAATCATCATCACGCTGCGTACGCCCTCTGACAGCAACTACGCCTTTCTCCCGCGCCATTCCTGCCAACGATATCGCACGTTCGGTAGGAACGTCAGCAATATCAGGCTTCCTGCCAGAAGCAGATAAATCCACCGCATGGAGTAATCCGTGACGAAGCTCGCCGCCGGTTTTTGCTGCTGCACATAGTCATAGAACGCCGGCTTGTCCTGGCCTTCAATGTATTTGCCGTTGATCTCGCTGGCCAGTTGCCTCAGGTATTCGGCGTCCATATTGGATAGATAGCGATCGAACTCTGCAGAGGCCACAGGGGGATCCGGCTCATCCTGGCTGGTATCGGTATAAACGACGCCTCCACCTTCGCTATGGTTGTCACCTGCAGGCCAGAACCCAAGCCAGGTATTTTTCGCGTTATATCTTGGGACAGGGACATTTTCCGGGCCCCCCACGCCAACAAACACGACATTCTGGCCAATCTGGACCCCGCTCAGATCCTGCTTGATGGTGACGTTGAGCGTGGGGGCTTCATCGCCATCGGTGAAGAACATCAGCTGGGCAGGTACGTTCAGGTAGTCGAACATGCTGGCGGCCGCGCGGACGCCGATCCCCACGCGGCTATCGCCCTTCCATGCCATGCGCCATTCCAGGTGGTCGATGGAGTCATTCAACACGTCGTAATTGGCGCAGACTTCCAGCGGTGTCACGAGCAAGGCGACGGCATCGGAGGCAAACACGCCGACGCTGATGTAAGTGCCGCAGGGTGATGTCTCGACAATCTTCTTCATCAGGTGACGCGTATAGGCCATACGGCTGACAACCTTGCCGTTCAGCTTCACGTCCTCGGCGTTCATGCTCTGGGACACGTCCGCCAGCAACAGGTAGTTGTGCACCTCCTGCTTCAGCTGGATGTTCGGCTTCAGCAGCGCCAGCAGCAGCACACCTGCCGCCCCGACATAGAGCGCGGTTTCGTGGTTCTCCCTCAGGAATTTCATTGCTCGTTTCATGGCAAACCGATCGGCAGGTTGCTGAGTTCCATGTTTGACTCTTCCTTTTCCATGGGCTTCATGCCGCGCGCCATGATCGCGTGCAACAGACTCAGGTTGAACTTGGCCTCAGGCGACTCGGGAACCAGCCGCAGGGATTGCTCATAAGCCAGCTTGGCCTGGGTGTAGGCATAGCGCGCATCGTCTTGCAGCGTACCGTCGTCATTGACCCTGCGGAGCAGCCCCATCGTGAACAGGTTGTTGGCGATGTTGAACTGGATCTTTGCCTGCTCGGCGATGGACGGCGAGGTATCCAGCAACTGGCCGTAGGTTTGCACGGCATGCTTGTACCCCTGATTTGTCCCTTGCAGATAGGCGGAGACAAACTTCTTCTGATAGGGGAAAGCGTCATCGGCGATGGTTTCACCGGCCAGGATAGCCCGATTGATCCGGTTCTTGTTCCAGAGCTGGTGCCCTTCAAAGGCACTCCCTGCCAAGCCGGTGAGCAACAGCAGGCCAAACAGGACATTGCTTTTTTTTATGCGGTTTTCCATGAATGCACCCTCAGATTCTTGATGACGATAATGAGCAGGCTGAGTAGCAGCGCCAACACGATGAGATCGCGGGAGTAATCGTGCCCGGCCTGGATGACCTCATACTGGATCATGTTTTTCTCTTTGGAATCGATTTCACGCAAGGCCGATTGCAGGGCAGTCGGATTGTCCGCTTCAAAGGCCTTGTATTTGATCTTGAGCGACTGGAAAAAGCGATCCAGCAGAATGGCATTCGGAATGCGGTCACCTACGAATTCAGTCTTGCTGAAGATGCTGACGTCGTTCGGTTCACGCAGCACGATCCAGTACAGGTTGAGTTTTTTGTTGGTCAACTCGTTGGTGATGACCTGCTTGACGCGCGGGCTCAGCTTGCCGGCCCCATCCGATAACAGGATGATGGCGCGCGACCCGGAGTTCTGGATGGCATCAAACAGGGTGATCCCCTGCGTCAGCCCGGCGCCGATGTTGGTCTGGTTCAGCGCCGAACTCGTGGCGGCATTGATCGCCGCATGAATAGCATCGCGATTGGTGGTGATTTTGATCCCGTACAGTGCGGAATTGGTGAAGCCCACCACGCCCATCATATCGTCGGGACGCGAGTCGATGAACTGGGTGATGAGCCGCCGCGCAGCAGTCGATTTGATCTCTGCCACGCGCCCGCTGGTCGGATCGCCGGCGAATGGTTTGTCCATGCTGACGCTACGGTCGATCACCAGCACCGTCTGTGCCCCCTTGCCGACTTTACGCACTTTCGAATCCGGCCCATGTGGCCCGGCCAGCGCCAGGATGATGGTGACCAGCAGCAATGAGATCAGCGCCTTGACCGCCAGGTTAGCGATCTCGGACAGGCGGTCTTCCGGCATGATGGGCAGCCAGGAATACAGCTGGCCTTGATGGCTTTTGAACAGGAACGGAATCAGGGCGAGCGGTAGCAGCAATAGCACCCAGGGCTGCAACAGGATCATGACACTCTCCGTTCGCAGTCTCGCAGACGCTTGCTCAATACGGTCAATTCGCCGATGAATTGCGCGCTGTCACGCGGCCACTCGCCAAACAAGGCCTGGTTCGAGTGCTGGAAAAACTGTTCGATATCGCTCCTGAGATTTCTGAATTGCGGATGTTTTTCCAGAAACGCCGCGAGGTCGCTCTCGAACAGGTTGGCACCATGCACGCGGTTGAACGCCTGATGCAGCTGCGACAAGGCCTCCTTTTCGCTGGACTCGTTCCTGGGCAACTTCTTCAGCCTGCGGTGCGCGGTGGCAAATGCGCCGTTCATGAATGGCAGCCAACGCGCATCGGCATTGGCGTAGAGCAGGCCGAACAGCCCGATCACGCACATGGACAACAGCACGGCCAGCCTATGCTGGTGCGGGGCGACATCAATGAGCGAAGGCTTGAATTGCGGGATCAGGTGCGGTTTCACCTCCTGAAGATCCGCCGGCGCCAGTGGCGAAAACCAGAACGACCAGGCCGGCAACTGGATGGAAAGGGCTTTGGGGCCGCCAGTGAGGGCAAAACTCTCCGCGGGAAGCGCCATGCGAGTGGGAACATTCGCGTTCGCAAACACCCGGTAGCGCAGCTTGATGAGATAGCCCGGAGCCCGTGCGCTTTGCAGAGGCTCGAGCTCGATATTGGCCAGTTCGATACCGTTGCGCACTAGGCCTTTCAGCGGGAGCGCCTGCTGGGATATCTGGTACGGCAGTTGCACCCGCACTTCAATCTTGCGGTCGAGGACATCACCGATGTGGATGCCTATGGCTTGCGGCGGGTTGACGACCTTAAGCGTCCGGATCTCCGATTCCTCTGCCATGCTGGCATGGCTCATCAGCAGCAATCCGAGGAGTGAGATGATGCGTAATGTGTGGATTTTCATAAGCTCATGTACTGTTCAAAGTAATGTGTCATTGCCTCGGGGTCGAACTTGCCGCTGAGGTACAGCGCCTGGTTGTCGAAGCGGGAAAACAGTTGGTCCAGCGCCGCCCTCCTCTCTGCGAATGCGGCCTCGAATTGCGCGCGGATAGCATCGCGAAAGAAGATGGTCCGATTCATGCCAGTCTCGGGGTCGATCATGTTGCCAAAGCCGAACCTGGGCAGATGCTTGTATTCCTGCTCGTCCCACAGCACGACCGGCACGACCTGATGCGCGGACATGGCGTTGAGGGCCTGTTCGATCTGCGCGAGCGGCATGTGGAAATCCGAGATCCAGAACACCAAGCCCTTGTGCTGGCTGAGGTACTGGGATACCTCCATGATGCCGTCGGAGCCGACACGCATTTGATGGAAGTCGTGCAACTCGCCGATGAGTTCCAGTGACTGATGCAAGTGCAGGCTCAAGGGCAGCGTGAGGTCCTCGACCACGTGCTGGTGATAGCAGACCAGACTGAACAGATCGCCGGCGTTGAAGGCAGAAAGCGCGATCGATGCGGCGACTTCCTTGGCCTTGTCCAGTTTGCGCTGCCGCCCCTTGAACTGCATGGAACTGGACAGGTCGCACACCGCAAAGATGGGCGTAGTATTGTCCTGATTGAACAGCTTGACCTGAATCTGCTCGTAGGGGTCGCGCAGCGTCTGGCGCAGGTCCATGCGTCGCGCATCCGGGTAATCCACCAGCGACACATTGCCCCGGTATTCGAAGCCCAGGCCGCGCTGCAGGCCGCGGTGGTCGCCGGCATGCACGCTGCTGGATTTCCAGGGAATCTGGTAGGTGAACGGTTTGGCGTACGCCGGGATCATGCCGCTTTGACCTGTGCCGGCACGGCGACCGTGCTCAGGATGTGCGAAGTCAGCTCGCGTGCCAGTACGGTGCGGCGATTCTCGTACATGGAATGGAACACCAGCCGGTGCGCGATGAGTTCATGGAACACGGCATGAAGGTCTTCCGGATACAGACTATCGCGGTTCATCAACCAGGCATGGACGCGGGCAGCCTTCAGCAGCATACCCATGCCGCGCGGGCTGGCGCCGGTCTGGATCAGGCGATTCACGTCGACGCTGTCAAGCTGGATGCCGAATTTCTGCGGCGATTGCGTGGCTTCCCACAGGTCCAGTGCGTACTCTTCGATCGTGTCGCTGGAGCGGATACTGCTCTGCAGACGGTCGGAAAAGTCATTGAGCTGGTCGAACTGCAATACATTCGATTCGACCTGCTTGGTCAGGTTTTCCGCATGCTGGAACTTGACGTTGAACATCAGGGCCTTGCGCAATTCACGGTCTTCGGGAATTTCGATGGGGATTTCCATCATGAAGCGGTCGCGCGCGGCGGAGGGAATCTCGAAGGTTTCGTTCTTCTCGACCTGATTGCGGTCAGCGAACACCACCATGTGCGGCAGGCGGTATTCCTTCTTGAAGGCATGCAGGTGACGCTCGGCCATCACACGCAGCATCAGCGCGTGCACTTGCGGACGGGCACGGTTGATTTCGTTAAAGAAGAATACCGACAGGTTTTCACCGGCACGCAGCAGCGGACCTTCGTCGATTTTCGGGCGGCCATCCTCCCCCAGGAAGGTGTGGTAGATCAGGTCGTTCGGCATCAGGTCTACCGTGCCTTCGATACGCTCGTAAGCGCCGCCGATACAGCGTGCGATGGATTGCAGCAGCGTGGTCTTGCCGACGCCGACACCGCCTTCGAGCAGCACGTGGCCACGGGCAAAAATGGCGATGTTCATCAGCCGGATGGCCTTATCCTGCCCGACGATGACTTTCTTGACTTCATTTTCCAGCTTCAAGGCATGACTGCGCCAATCCGAGAGTTGATTATCCAGTGGAGGAGACATGTAGGTTCCTTTGGTAACAGTGGTTAAATAAAGACGCGAGGTCTATTTGTAACAATTTGTAACAAACCGGAGGCAACTGTAACCAAATTTGGATTACCATGAATCCCCCAGAATGCTAAATCTTGATGGCCCAGATAACGGACACAAGGTATCCTTGGCATTATTTTTATGAATTTCAAATGGTTAAATAAGACAGAGCAGCGGTGCGTTTTACTGGAGAAAGCGATGTTACGTTCGTGGAACCTCAACTTAAGGCTGAAGAGAGACTCGACCCTTTCGGTCTATTTGCAAATCGCGCAACAGATCATTGATGAAATCAAGCGCGGACGGCTGCTGCCCTCAACCATCATGCCCGGTACCAGAGAACTGGCGGACACACTCAAGGTCAACCGAAAAACCGTCAGGCTCGCCTACGACGAATTGATCGCGCAAGGTTGGCTGACGACAGAGCAACGTAGGGGCACCTTCGTTTCCGCCGAACTTCCAAGTTTTGTTCCTCGCGAGCATGCCAATATCCAGGTCACGCCCACGCATGCGCCCGAGTTCAACGCCTATGCGCGTCATCTCGCGCCTGAAGAAGATGGCGCTCTGGATCAACACATTGATTTCAACGATGGCATTCCGGACACACGACTGATTCCGTTCGAGATGCTGTCACGCGCTTTTCGTCATGCGCTGGTCGATTCCTCGCGCGCCAATCGTCTGGGCTACGACGATCCCAGAGGCATGTTGATTCTGCGACAGGCAATTGCTGCCATGCTCAACATGGAACGGGGGTTAAGCATCGGCATTGAAAATACGTGCATTGTTCGCGGCAGCCAGATGGGCATCTTCCTTGCCGCACGCATCCTGACACGCCCGGGAGATTGCGTCGTGGTCGAAAATTTGACGTATCCACCCGCACGGGAGGCGTTCCGATCATGCGGTGCCACCATCCTCAGTGTCGGGCTGGATGAGCACGGACTGGATGTGGGCGCGCTGGAAAAGCTGTGCCAACAGCACCGCGTACGCGCCATTTACGTCACGCCCCATCATCAGTTCCCGACCACGGTCATGATGACGGCGGAACGGCGCCTGAAACTGCTCATGCTGGCGGAGCAATATGATTTTGTGATTGTGGAGGACGATTACGACCACGAATTCCATTTTCACCATCATCCGGTTTTCCCCTTGGCCAGCGACGACGCGTCCGGACGGGTGGTGTATGTCGGGTCGCTCTCCAAGGTATTGGCACCAGGCCTTCGTGTTGGCTACCTGGTGGCCGCAAAGACGTTCATCGATCAATGTCTGTCAGAAGTCATGCTGATTGATCGCCAGGGCAACTCTGTCACGGAACTTGCGGTTTCCGAACTCATGGAGTCCGGTGAAATCAGGCGCCACATCCGCAGAACGCTGAAAACCTATAATGAGCGACGCAACATATTGATCGAACTGGTCAGAGATGAACTTGGGGAATTCGTCACCTTCGAGCCCCCAGTCGGTGGACTTGCACTCTGGCTAAGTTTCAACGAAGGCATCAACATGGATGCCTTGGCAAAAACAGCGCTGACTGAAGGCGTACGTGTCCTTCCGGGATCGACGTTCTCGGATGAACAAAATGTGATCAACGGCATCAGACTCGGCTTCGGCAGCCTCAATCCCGGCGAGTTAACTGTGGGCATTCAAAGGTTGAAACGGGCCATTCAGCGCCAGACTTCTCCTTGACCGCTCATATGCCGGGACAGGCCGGTCAGAAATTGATGATTTTCGTTTTATTTGGTAACTTACCGTTTCTTTACATAAACGGAGGCATTCTGATGAAACGTTTTCTGTTCACCCTTCTGCTAGGCCTGATGCTTTCCGCCCCAGGTCATGCGGCCGTCAACATCAACACCGCAACCCAAGCGGAACTGGAAACCCTGGACAATATCGGGCCGGTCAAAGCGCAGGCGATCATCGATTACCGCAAGAAAAACGGCCCGTTCAAGAGCCCGTCAGACTTGGATAAAGTCGACGGGATCGGGGCCAAAACCGTGGAAAATCTGCGTGGCAGCGTGACCACCTCCGGCACCACCACCGTGGTAGCACCGAACAACGTCAAATCCGACAACGCCAAAGCGAAGGCAGCAAAACCGAAGGAAGTCGGAAATGCCAAGGCAGCGGTTGCAGGCAAGTCTGCAGAGGTCAAAAGCGTGAAGCCCACCGCCCCTGCGCCCAAGGCAAAGCCGGCCGACAAGCCTGTCGATAAGAAAAACTGAGTTCGGCCCACAACAAAAAGCCCCGCAATGCGGGGCTTTTGTTGTGGCAGACTTGGGTTACTTCACACGCATCCCGGGTTGCGCACCACTGTCTGGCGACAGGATGAACGGTCCGCCACGTTCGTCGCTGGCAGCCAGCACCATGCCTTCCGACAGGCCGAATTTCATCTTGCGCGGTGCCAGATTGGCCACCATGACGGTCAGGCGACCGACCAGCGAGGCCGGATCGTAGGCTGACTTGATGCCGGCGAACACCTGACGCGGTTTTTCTTCCCCGATATCGAGCGTGAGCTTCAGCAATTTCTCCGCCCCTTCGACGTGCTCGGCATTGGCGATGCGCGCGATGCGCAGGTCGACCTTGGTAAAGTCGTCGATGGAAATGTAGGCATCCCATTCCGATTCCGCCGCAGCTTGCTCAGCTTTGGCCTCGTTTTTCTGATGCTCGGCATGGCGCTGCTCGGAATGGGCTTGCGGCTGCTGCAGGGTTTCCTTGTTGGCTTCGACCATGGCGTCGATCTGTTTTGGGTCGAGACGTGTGATCAGGTGCTGGTAGGTGTTGATCGCGTGGCCATCGGCAAACGAGTGGGCGACATGATCCCAGGCCAGTGCAGGAAGATTGAAGAAGGCTTCCACCTCGGCAGACAGGCGCGGCAATACCGGCTTGAGATACAAGGTCAGCAGACGGAACATTTCCAGCGCTTCGGAGCAAACGGCGTGCAACTCAGCCTCGCGCCCTTCCTGCTTGGCCATCTCCCACGGCGCAGCATTGGCGACAAAGGCATTTGCCTTGTCGGCCAGCGCCATGATTTCGCGCAGGGCACGGCCGTAATCGCGGGCTTCATAGCAGGTAGCAATGCTCGCGGAGGCGGCCTTCAATTCGGCGATCACCGGATTGGCACCAGCCGCCTTCAGCTTGCCGTCGAAACGCTTGCTGATAAAGCCGGCGCAACGGCTGGCGATATTGACGTACTTGCCGACCAGATCGGAGTTCACGCGCGCGACGAAGTCTTCCAGATTGAGGTCGATGTCTTCCATCGTGCCGTTGAGTTTGGCTGCATAGTAGTAGCGCAGGTATTCCGGCGTCTTGACGTGATCGAGATAGCTGCGCGCGGTGATGAAGGTGCCGCGCGACTTGGACATCTTCTCGCCGTTGACGGTCAGGAAACCGTGGGCGTAGATGCTGGTCGGGGTACGGTAGCCACTGTTCTCCAGCATCGCCGGCCAGAACAGGGCATGGAAATACAGGATGTCCTTGCCGATGAAGTGGTAGAGCTCGGTCTTGCTGCCCTGTTTCCAGTATTCGTCGAAATCCAGCCCAAGCCGCGCGCACAGGTGCTTGAAGCTGGCCATGTAGCCGATCGGCGCATCCAGCCAGACGTAGAAATACTTGCCCGGCGCATCGGGGATCTCGAAGCCGAAATATGGCGCGTCACGGGAAATATCCCAATCGGACAGCCCGGAAGCAAACCACTCGCCCATCTTGTTGGCGGCCTCGTCCTGCAGATGCCCGGCACGGGTCCACTGCTGCAGGAAATCGGCACATTCGGACAGCTTGAAGAAGTAATGTTCGGTCTCCTTCCGCACCGGAGCAGCGCCGGAGACGGCGGAGAACGGGTTGATCAGTTCGGTCGGGCTGTAGGTCGCCCCGCAAACCTCGCAGGAATCCCCATACTGATCCTTGGCGTGGCACTTGGGGCACTCGCCCTTGATGAAGCGATCCGGCAGGAACATGTTCTTGACCGGATCGTAGTATTGCTCGATGGTGCGCGTCGCGATCTTGCCGTTGCCGCGCAAGGCCTTGTAGATGGTGCTGGCCAGTTCGCGGTTTTCTTCGGAATTGGTGGAGTAATAGTTATCGAACTCGACCAGAAAGTCGCGAAAATCCGCACTATGCTCGCCATGCACCCGGGCGATCAGCGCTTCTGGCGTAATGCCCTCCTTCTCGGCGCGCAGCATGATGGGCGTGCCGTGGGTGTCGTCCGCACAGACGTAGTGCGCCTGGTGCCCCTGCATCTTCTGGAAACGCACCCAGATATCGGTCTGGATGTATTCGACCAAATGACCGAGGTGGATGCTGCCATTGGCGTATGGCAAGGCAGAGGTGACAAGGATTTTGCGGGACATAAGCGCGAAAACTCGAACCAGATGAAAAGACTGCCATTTTAGCAAATGACGCGTTCCAGCACATGCGCTAAAATGCATACTTGATTTAATTAGTCAGGAATTACTGTCTCATGTCGCTCACCGAAATCCAGATCCAGACCGCACTCCGGGAGATCACTGACCCCAACACCGGCAAGGACTTCATGGCCTCCAAGGCAGCACGCAACATCCGCATCGACGGCAACAACATCGCGCTCGATATCGTGCTGGGGTATCCCGGCAAATCGGTGGCGGCCGACATTCAGGCCATCGTGGCCAGCAAGCTGAAGAGCCTCCCCGACGTGGGCAGCGTGTTCGTCAACGTCACCAGCAAGATCGTCGCCCACACGGTGCAACGTGGCGTGCAGTTGCTACCCAAGGTCAAGAACATCATCGCCGTCGCCTCCGGCAAGGGCGGCGTCGGCAAGTCGACGACCGCCGTCAATCTGGCCCTGGCCCTGGCTGCCGAAGGCGCGCAGGTCGGCATTCTGGATGCGGACATTTACGGCCCTTCCCAGCCGCAGATGCTGGGCATCAACGCCCGTCCGGAGAGCGCGGACGGCAAGAGCATGGAACCACTGGAACGCCACGGCATCCAGGCCATGTCCATCGGGTTCCTGATCGACACCGACACCCCCATGGTGTGGCGCGGCCCCATGGTGACTGGCGCACTGGAACAACTGTTGCGCGACACCAACTGGCGCGACCTGGATTACCTGATCATCGATTTGCCCCCTGGCACCGGCGACATCCAGCTCACCCTGTCGCAGAAGGTCCCAGTGACCGGCGCGGTCATCGTCACCACACCACAGGACATCGCCCTGCTGGATGCGCGCAAGGGACTCAAGATGTTCGAGAAAGTCGGCATCCCCATCATCGGCATCGTGGAAAACATGAGTACGCACATCTGCTCCAAGTGCGGTCATGAAGAACACATCTTCGGCGCCGGCGGCGGCGCACAGATGTGCAAGGATTACGACGTCGAACTGCTGGGCTCGCTGCCGCTGGATATCCGCATCCGCGAACAGGCGGACGGCGGCAGCCCCACCGTGGTTGCCGACCCGGATGGCCAGATCGCCGGCGTGTACAAGGCGATCGCCCGTCGCACGGCCGTCAAGTTGTCAGAAATGAGTCTGGACCACAGCAGCAAATTCCCCAATATCGTGATCCAGAACACCTGATCGCCGCCTCCACCTCGCGCACGTCGAAAATACTCCGGCGTGCGCGAAAACTCCTTTTCCATCAAGCCACAACCTTCGCTGCGGGTATTCGCAGGGCTGTCGATGCGGTAAAATGCACCCCTTTTTACGTGCCGCGGCCTATGGTCGCCGATTGAAGTCCGCTATGAATACCCCGCATCAACCTGCCACTGACGATGTCCGCATCCGGGAAATCAAGGAACTCGTGCCGCCTTCCCGCGTCCTGTCCGAACTGACGGCCAGCCCGTTCACGTCGGACAACATCGTCCAGACCCGGCAGGAAATCCATCGCATCCTGCACGGCGCAGACGACCGCCTGCTGGTCATCATCGGGCCCTGCTCGATCCACGACCACGATGCCGCCATCGATTACACCAAGAAGTTGCTCGCCGAGCGCAAGCGCCTGTCGGCCGACCTGCTGATCGTGATGCGCGTCTACTTCGAAAAACCGCGCACCACCGTGGGCTGGAAGGGCCTGATCAACGATCCGCATATGGATGGCAGTTTCGCCATCAACGAGGGCCTGCGCCTGGCACGCCGGATTCTGGTCGACATCAACGAACTCGGCATGCCGGCCGGCGCGGAGTTCCTGGACGTGATCACGCCGCAATACACGGCCGACCTCGTGTCCTGGGGTGCCATCGGCGCACGCACCACCGAAAGCCAGATCCACCGCGAACTGGCCTCCGGCCTCTCCTGCCCGGTCGGATTCAAGAACGGCACGGACGGCAACATCCGCATCGCGGTCGAAGCGATCAAGGCGGCCGCCAGCCCGCACCACTTCCTGTCGGTGACCAAGGCAGGCCACACCGCCATCGTCTCGACCTCCGGCAACGAGGATTGCCACGTGATCCTGCGTGGCGGCAAGCAGCCCAACTACGACGCAGCCAGCGTCGATGCTGCCTGTTCCGATCTGGCCTCGGCGGGTCTGGCACCGCGCGTCATGATCGACTGCTCGCACGCCAACAGCCGCAAGAACTACAAGTTGCAAACAGACGTCGCTCGCGACATCGCAGGCCAACTGTCCTCCGGCGATCAGCGCGTTTTCGGCGTGATGGTCGAGTCGCACCTGAACGAAGGCCGCCAGGACCTGCAGGCAGGTTGCACGCTGGAATACGGCAAGTCGATCACCGATGCCTGCCTGGGTTGGGAAGACAGCGTCAAACTGCTCGACACCCTTGCGGAAGGTGTGCGCGCACGACGCAAGGCGAACGCGGAGGGCGAAGAAGACTAAGCGTCTTTTTCGCCTGCAAAATTCACACAAATCTGTGCGTGTGCGCCTTATAATGCCCCCTCATTTTCAGTGACTTATAGCGAATAACGACGATGAGCATCAAATCCGACAAGTGGATCCGCCGCATGGCAGAACAGCACGGCATGATCGAGCCGTTCGAACCCGGCCAGGTGAAGGAAGCCAACGGCCAGAAACTGGTCTCCTACGGCACGTCCAGCTACGGCTACGACATCCGCTGCTCCAGCGAATTCAAGCTGTTCACCAACCTGAACAGCACCATCGTCGACCCGAAGAACTTCGACCCGAATTCTTTCGTTGAGGTCAACGCAGATTACTGCATCATCCCGCCG
>CAYUJU010000054.1:0-15795 GCA_964445115.1 uncultured Methylobacillus sp.
TTTCTCCGTTCCGTTTTAGACATTATGATTTGTCTAGCAGAGCGGGTGAAGTCCAGTGATCCCTCGGTAACGCAGCGCTACGCTCATCTCAGCACCAAGGCATTGCAGGAGGCAGCCAACAGTGCGTCTTTGGCCATGCGTAGTTCCACCAGCGCAGTAGAGGTACAGGCAACAGAGTAAGTTGCGAAATTCCGGGGTGGGGTGGTGAAAACTGCCTTGCCTCGGACTCCCCTTAGGGCATAGGTCAGTGAACCTGGTGCCGGTAGTGGTGAGGTATCCCAGAGAGAGCCAATGTGCCGTTATCTTGCCTTATCCTTGACGCCTGTTTTGACTCAACCCTTAGCCGCCCTCACAATCTCTTACCTTTAAATACTGGATTCAATCGATGTCTGTTGAAGCTTTGCCAGAATTCAGCCCGCAAGCAGCTAAGCTGTGGGCATCCATTCCACCGAAGACGCGAAAGCTGCTGTTGTCGAATGTGTGGTGTAGTCATTGCCGGAGCGAAGTCACTATTACCGACTTCAAAGGTGTGGTGCGTAAAGGCGATTTATTGCTTGAAGGACGTTGCTCAAAATGCCAAAGCGAAGTTGCTCGGGTAATCGAATCCCAGTAATCCTCCCGGAAAGCATACTCGCCTTTTCCAAACCGGGGCCAGTTCGGTGTCAGATCGGTACGGAAGTGAGCATAACTCGTTGAATTCAGTAGTTTTCACCCAATAAATACGGAGCCTTCATATACGACCGGGTTCGGTATCAGGTTCGGTTTTAAGGGTGTGGTAAAATGAGCGATCAAAAATTTTGTTAGGTTTCTTCCGGTTTCGACACCAAGCCTCCGACGCTCTGACCTGCTCATAATCCGTTGGTGCTCGGTTCGACTCCGAGGAGGCCCACCAAAACTGGAGCGGCTCACAGCGATGTGAGCCGCTTCTTTTTGGAGTGGTTGCTCGAGAATGTTCTATGATCGGTCGAGGTGGTTCATTGCGCAATATGGATTGCTCGACAAGTTGGGGCGGTGCTCATCAACCCAATGAAATAGTGATGTAAAAGCTTCGGCAGATAATCCTGCGTTCTCTCCCGTCTGCCAATGAAAGCGGGATTTCGGTCGCGGATTTGCTTTCCATTCCCTGAAATTTCAATCTCTTTGTCCCCTGTAGTCTCCGCTTGCTGGACGGCAGGTTAAATCTATTCCCGAACGGGAATAGATGGTATTATTCCCGTTCGGGAATAGATTGGTGGTGCGATATGCACTCACCAGCAATGGAATAGACAGCTAATTCGTCCATATCTAAATGGATCGAGTGGATTTACAGGGTGGAAGACAAGATGAATAGAAAAATATCGGTACTGGTCGCTGGCGTGTGCGGCTTGCTATCGGCGCAGAGTGCGGTCGCAGAGAGCGATTATGTGTTTAACCTGGGGGAAATTCTGGTCACGGCGCCCAAGGACGACAGCCTGCCGGTTGCAACGGAAACGATCGGGATGGAGGAGATCCGGTTGCATAATCGTACGACTGTGGGCGATGCGCTGAACCTTCTACCGGGCGTAACGCTGTCGAACAATCTGCGTAACGAGCAAATGGTATCGGTACGCGGTTACGATGCGCGCCAGGTGCCGTTGTTCATCGACGGGATTCCGGTATATGTGCCCTATGACGGCTATGTGGATCTCGGGCGCTTCACGACCGGCAACCTCGCGGCGATTCAGGTGGCCAAGGGCTATAGTTCCGTCTCGTTTGGCCCGAATACGCTGGGCGGTGCGATCAACCTTGTTTCCAGAAAACCGACCAAGGAACTGGAGGGTGATGCCCGTATCGGCTTTAGCCAGGAGAACACTAAAGAGGTCAGCGCCAACGTCGGTACCAACCAGGGCACATGGTATGTGCAGGCTGGGGCGAGTTATCGAGACAGCGACGGTTTCCGTCTGTCGGATGATTTCAAGCCGACAGCCACCGAGGATGGCGGTCGCCGCGACAACTCGCAGTCGCGGGATCAGAAGGTTTCACTCAAGTTTGGCCTGACGCCGAACGAGACGGATGAATACGCGCTGTCGTACTACAAACAGGAGGGCGAGAAAGGCCAACCTCCGTCGACCGTGCCCACAGCCCGGTTCTGGAAATGGCCGATGTGGGACAAGGAAAGCCTGTATTTCGTCTCGAAAACCGCTTTGGGTCAACACGAAACGGTGAAGTTGCGGCTGTATCACGACAAGTTCGACAACGAAGTGGATAGCTACACGGATAGTTCCTATTCGGTGTTGAAGAAGAGTGGCTCGGGTAGCGTAGGCACGGGCAGAAGCATATACCACGATAAGACGCATGGTGGTTCTGTGGAACTGGAGTCGAGCCGCATCGCCAACAACACGTTCCGTCTGGTCGCGCAGTACAAGAACGACCGGCATGAAGAGGTGGATGGGTTGGGCGTGCTGGGCGCGGATTTCGAGGACAGTTACAAGACGATTGCGTTGGAAGATGCGGTCAAGCTTGGCGAGCGTGCGATGCTAACCTTGGGCTATGCCCATCATGTGCTGGATCCACAAAAAGTCTACAAGCCTGGTCAGGCCTACTCACTGCCTGAGAAGCAAACGGCAAACGATCCGCAGGCGGCGCTGAGCTATGATCTCAACCAGGCGGTCACCCTGTACGGCAGCGTGGCGCAGAAAACGCGGCTACCCACTTTGAAAGATCGCTATTCTCAGCGGCTGGGCAATTATGTGGAAAATCCCGGCTTGTCCGCGGAGCAGGCGCATAACTATGAAGTGGGCGTGAAGGCGTTGCCATGGGGCGGTGCGCAAGCGTCAGTTGCCTATTTCGTCAACAAGATCCAGGACAAGATTCAGACCGTCAACCTGAACGGGGCGGCCACCTGCTCCAACGTCAACCAGTGCCAGATGCAGAACGTCGGCGAGGTGGAGATCAAGGGGATCGAATTGAGCCTGACTACGCCTGTCGGCGAGTCGTTGGAAATCGGGGGCAATCTGACCCGCATGCAGATCGAGAACATCAGCGATCCGACGGTCAAAATTGTGGGTGTGCCTGAGACCAAGATGGTGCTGAACGCGGTCTGGAAGGCATTGCCGGCAGTGAAGGTGGTTGGCTTTGCCGAACATAATGGCCGTCGTTGGGCCAGCAATACGGTTGAGTTGGGCAACTTCACCACCATGAACCTGAAGGGGGTATGGGAACCCAAGCCGGGGCTGACGGCCGAGGTCGGGGTGAACAACCTCACGGACAAAAACTATGCACTCGACTATGGGTTCCCTAGCCCCGGTCGCATGTGGTTTACCAACCTGAGTTACGTGTTCTAACCAGGACGTGGCGCGCGGAAAACAAATGGGCATGAGAATCTGGGGCGCATTGCTTTGCCTGTGGCTGACATCGACACAGGTGGTGGCGGCGGAGAAAGTCGTGGTGCTGACCAGTTACCCGCAGGAAGTGGTGACCCAGTTCGAGCGTGGCTTCGAGCAGACTTACCCGCAGTACAGGGTGGAAATTCTGTGGCGACAATCACGGGATGCCATGACCTACCTGCATCAGCAGCATGCACCCGTCGACGTTTACTGGACGCCGGCACAGCGAAATTTCATGCAGTTGGCCGAAGAAGGGCGATTTAAACCGCTGCCTCCCGCCATGGGGGATCTGCCGAAAACTATCGGCGGGTTCGAAATTTCTGACCGTGAACGGCGCTACGTCGCCACGGAGGTGGCCGGGTTTGGCATGGCCTACAACCCGGACGCCCTGAGCCGGCATGGGCTGCAGACGCCGCGTGACTGGAAGGATCTCACCGCGCCGTTTTATCAGGGGCAGGTGGTGTTCCCGATTCCCTCCAAGGTGGGGTATGCCCCGATGCTGGTGGATACCCTGTTGGAAGGTTACGGTTGGACTCAGGGCTGGGACGTGTTGCGGCAGATCGCGGCCAACGCCACACTGGCGGACGCGGGCTCGACCTTCATTTCCGATGACGTGGGAGAAGGGCGTGCCGCCGTGGGGGCCACGATTGATTTCTTCGCGGTCTCTGCCATCGCAAACGGAAAACCGATCCGCTTTACCTATCCGGAAAAAGTCGGGTATTCGCCCGCCCACCTTGCGATATTCACCGAAAGCGCTAATCCGACGGGTGCGGAGGCGTTTGCGAAATTCGTGCTTTCCGCGCAGGGGCAGAAGCTGTTGTTTCACCCCGATATCCGCAAGCTCCCGGTAAGCCCGGAAGTCTATCGGGAAAAACCCGAAGGCTACTTTGATCCATACCAGGCTGCCGAGAAGGCGAATTACCCCTACGATATTCAGAATAGCCTGAACAGGCAGGAGTTGGTGGCGGCGCTCTTCGACGCGTTGATTACCCGACACCATGCGGTACTTGTGCAGTTGTGGGACAAGATTCATCTCGCCGAAAAAACATCCCCGAATGATGCCAGGGTCGGCAAGGCCAAGGAGCTTGCGAACTGGGTGCCTGTGACCGTGGACGAAGCGAACCAGGCGGCGTTGCAGGCAAGCTTCAAGCGCGGCAAGGGGCCGACCACGCAAGAAGTCGCTTGGTCGGCGGCGGCAGCCGAGCACTATCGGCAAGCACTGGTACTGGCGGAAGAGGTGATTGCACAGCCATGATGCCTTACTGGCGTGGGAAGATATCGTTCATCCTGAGTGCGGTGCTGGTCAGCCTGCCGATCATCGCGGATGAAAACTCGGTCGTCACGGCAGATCGTTCTCGAGACGCCTACAACCAGCCGGTTTCCGGGCTGAGCGAAGCACAGCGTGTCGATTTTCTGCGGGGCAGATCCCTGGTGCGCCAGAGTTGGGTGATTCCCCCCAGCGAGAATCCGGAGATCGCCGGTCTGGGGCCACTCTACAATCGCATCTCATGCGTTGCGTGCCATCCTGGCAATGGTCGAGGTTTTTCGCCGGATGGCCCCGATGAAACCATGCGCAGCATGCTCGTGCGTTTGAGCGTTCCCGGCCATGGCCCGCATGGCGAGCCTGTGCCGGTCCCCGCGTATGGCGACCAGTTGAATGAACATGGGGCGCCCGGAGTACCGGGCGAGGGGCTGGCGCAAGTGCGTTTTAGTGAATATCCGGTCCGGCTGGGCGATGGCGAAACGGTGATGCTGCGCAAGCCTGCGTTGCAGTTTACCGAGCTTGCCTATGGACCGCTCCCGGCGGATTTCATGGCCTCAGCCAGAATCGGTCCGGCGCTGAATGGCCTGGGGTTACTGGAGGCGGTGCCGGAGTCGGAACTGATGGCGCTGGAAAAGGCTGCGAAACCTGCGGGCATTCGCGGCAGGATGAACCGGGTCTGGGACCATGCTCAGGGCAAGACCGTGGCTGGGCGGTTTGGCTGGAAGGCGAACATGCCTAGCTTGCGTCAGCAGATTGCGGGTGCGCTGGTGGGCGATATGAGCATCACGACCTCCATGTTTCCGCACGATAGCTGCATGCCGACGCAGCAAGCCTGTTTACAGGCGGCTTCTTTCGGCGCGACGGAAGCGAGCGACAAGTCATTGAGTCAACTCGAGTTCTACCATCTGGCGCTTGCCGTGCCGCAGGCGGCCAGCCTCCCGACGCATGGAGGTGAACGTCTGCGCCGTGGGGCTGGTTTGTTCCGGGAGGCGTATTGCGCCGTCTGCCATGTGCCTACCCTCAAGACCGGCAGTTTCGAGAAGTTTCCCCGTATTGCGCACCAGACTATCGCGCCTTATACCGATTTGCTGTTGCACGACATGGGCGAGGCACTGGCCGACCACCGGCCGGATTTCATGGCGAGCGGGCGGGAATGGCGCACGCCACCCTTATGGGGCATCGGCCTGGCAAAAAAAGTCGAACCCAGGGCAGGGTTTTTGCACGATGGGCGCGCGCGAACGCTGGAAGAGGCCATTCTCTGGCATGGCGGTGAAGCGGAGGTGTCTTCCCAGGCCTTCATCCACATGCCCAAACAGGATCGCGATGCCTTGGTCGAGTACCTCAACGCCATTTGATCGCGCATGCACGCCGCGATTGCGGCAATCCGGCTGTGCATCTGTAGAATAGCGGCATGGCAGAGGCAAAACTCAAAATTCGGATTTCGCTTGGCATGCAGACCGCGATGGGGCCCGGCAAGGCGGATTTGCTGGAGGCGATCCAGCGGTGTGGCTCGATTTCGGCAGCGGCCAAGGAAATGAAAATGTCGTATCGGCGGGCGTGGGAACTGGTGGATGCCATGAACCATTGCTTCGCCCAACCGCTTGTCCATTCGGTTCCGGGCGGCGGGCACGGCAGTGGTGCGCATGTTACGGGGACCGGGCTGAAAGTGCTCAAGAGCTATCGGGATCTGGAATCCCGCGTGCAGCTGGCGTGCGAAAAGGAGTTGCAGGGAATTACCGATCACCTCGCGAAGGATCGGGACTGACACGACGACAGGAAGGGCGATGTTGCTGGAAAAGCGCAGAATGGAGGGATCGCGCTCTGCGTGAGTGAATGTTCGCCGTTGGTGGCGAATTTTTTTCGTATACAACTATTCCCGTTCAGGCATAGATTGGTCTGGGGCGCATGGGCGGGGCGATTCAATGATGTCTGATCAAGGAAAAATTAACATGAAACAATTCAACAAATGGCTGGGCTTGCTCAGCGTATTGATGGCGCTGGCAGCGGTGCCGGCCTGGGCGGAAGACAAGGTGTCAGTGTATGCCGCCGCCAGCCTGACCAATGCCGTGGGCGAGATCGCAGGGCAGTTCGAAAAGGCGCAGGGCATCAAGGTGACAGGCTCCTACGCCGGTTCGTCGACGTTGGCCAAGCAGATCGAGAACGGCGCGCCGGCTGACATTTTTGTCTCTGCCGACCTCAAGTGGATGGATTACCTGCAGAGCAAGGGCAAGGTGGACACGGCGACGCGAAAAAATCTGCTGGGAAATCGGCTGGTGCTGATCGCCCCGAAGGGCAAGGGCTTCGCCCTGGATGTGCAAAAGCCTTCCGACCTGAGCAAGGCGTTTGAAGGCCGCCTCTGCACCGGTGATCTCGAATCGGTGCCGGTAGGCATTTACGCCAAGCAGGCCATGGTGAAACTCAACTGGTGGCAGGGCATCAAGTCGCGCATCGTGGGCACGCAGGACGTGCGTGCCGCCCTTGCTTTCGTGGAGCGTGGCGAGTGCGGCGCAGGCATCGTGTATGAGACCGATGCCAAAATTTCGGGCAAGGTCGAGGTGGTGGCGCGGCTCCCGGAAGACAGCCACGACCGGGTGGTTTATCCTGTCGCCATGGTCGCAGGCGGCAAGCCGGAGGCCAAAGCGTTTCTGGACTATCTGGCGTCGCCCGTGGCAGACGAAGTGTTTCTCAAGTATGGATTCAGCCTGATCAAGCAATAAACGATGACGTTCTGGCAGCTACAACCCGCTGAAGTCGAAGCCCTGCTGTTGTCAGTCAAGGTGGCCCTGTGGTGCACACTGGCAAGCGCCGTGCCGGGCATTATGACTGGCTGGTTGCTGGCTCGGAAAACCTTTGCCGGAAAATCGCTGCTGGACAGCCTGGTGCACCTGCCGCTGGTGCTGCCGCCAGTGGTACCGGGTTACCTGTTGCTGCTGCTATTGGGTAGCCAGGGTGTGGTGGGCCGGTGGCTGAAACAGGCATTCGACCTCGAGATCGCCTTTACCTGGAAGGGCGCGGTGGTGGCCTCGGCAGTCATGGCGTTTCCGCTCATGGTACGCGCGGTGAGGCTGGCGATTCTGCAAATCGACCGGCATCTGGAGGTGGCCGCCGAGACGCTGGGCGCGCGACCGTTGCAGGTGTTTCTGACCATTACGTTGCCGTTGGCGTTGCCGGGGATCCTGACCGGGTTGATCCTTGCCTTCAGCCGTAGCCTGGGCGAGTTTGGTGCGACGATCACCTTCGTCGGCAACATCGAAGGGGAGACGCGCACCCTGCCGCTGGCGATCTATTCCTACACGCAGATGCCTGGGGGCGATCTGGCAGCTGCGCGGCTCGTGATCCTGTCGGTGATCCTCGCCGTAGCGGCGCTGTGGATCAGCGATCTGCTGGAACGGCGCGTGATGCGTGCGCTGGGGACACAAGGACGATGATCGACCTGGAGCTGCAACTCGCCCAAGGGGCGTTCCAGCTGGCGGCACAGTTGCGGTCGGATGCCCGCGTGCTGGGATTGTTCGGCCCTTCCGGGGCCGGCAAGAGCACCCTGCTCAATGCGCTGGTGGGCAGCCTGCCGGCGGTCCGTGGCAAAGTGGTGATCGATGGCCGTTGCTTGCTGGATAGCGTGCGGGGCATTTGCGTCCCGGTCCATGCGCGCGGCTTGGGCGTTGTCTACCAGGAGGGGCGGCTGTTCCCGCACCTCAGCGTGCGCAACAACCTGACCTACGGCGCGCGCTGGCTAAAGCCAGGGCAACAGCGCTTCGATCTGCGACATGTCGTCGATCTGCTCGAAATTGGACCCCTGCTGGACAATCGACCCCACCAGTTGTCGGGCGGGGAGCGCCAGCGCGTGGCGCTGGCAAGGGCACTGCTGGCCTCGCCGCAGATGCTGTTGCTGGACGAGCCGCTGGCGGCGCTCGACGCGCGTCTGAAATCCCAGATCCTGCCGTTCTTGCGCCGGGTGAAGGAAGAAATCGCGATTCCGATGATTTATGTCAGCCACAGCATCCGCGAAATTCAGGAGCTGACCGATGAGGTTGCCGTGATCGAGGACGGCCGCGTGCTGGCCTGCGGGCCGTATCGCGAGGTGATGACCGGCATGGCTGGCTCCGGGTTGTCGCAGGCACTGGGGGTCGACAACCTCGTGCCGCTGGTGATCACACAGTCGAACCCGGCTTCGGGGCAGGCCGTGGCGATGGTGGGGGAACATCCTCTGGTGCTGCCTTATCCTGAGTTGCAGCCGGGCCAGCAGGTAACGGCGGTGATCCCGGCCGCCGCCATTGCACTCGCCCGCACCGTGCTGTCGGGCGTCACCATCCAGAACCAGCTTCCCGGCCGGATCACCCAGGTGCGGTTAGTCGGACACCGGGCGCTGGTGACGGTCGATGCCGGGACACCGTTGGTGGTCGAGGTCACCGAGAAGGCGGTGCAGGACTTGCAACTCACGTTAGGCCAGCCCGTGGTGTGCCTGGTCAAGGCGCAATCGATTTCGCTGTTGGGGCATGGGTAAGCATCACGCCTGAACAGTAGCATCAAGATCACGGGCAGATTGGACTACAATCCGCTCCTGTCGAAAGCACTCATATCTTGCCGGAAGGCGCACCATGAAAGTCACCGTATTTAGCACCAAGAACTACGACCAGCAGTTTCTCGACCAGGCCAATCTCGCGTCGAAACAACACCGTTTCGTTTATCTGGAAAGTGCGCTCGACAAGCACAGCGTGCTGGGAGCGGAGGGCTCCGGCGCGATATGCGTGTTCGTGAACGACCACGTCAACGAGGCGGTGATCAAACAACTGGATCGCATGAATATCCGCCTGGTGTCCCTGCGCTGCGCTGGCTTCAATAACGTTGATCTGGCTGCCGCTGTCGCGCATGGCATCACCGTGGCGCGCGTGCCGGAATATTCTCCACATTCGGTGGCTGAGCATGCGGTGGCGCTGATCCTCACGCTGAACCGCAAGATTCATCGGGCCAGCGCTCGGGTGCGGGAGGGAAACTTTGCCTTGAACGGCCTGTTGGGGTTTGACCTGTTCGGCAAGACGGTCGGGGTGATTGGTACCGGCAAGATTGGCTATTGCTTCATCCGCATCATGGCCGGTTTTGGCTGCAAGGTGCTGGCACATGACCCCAACCCAGATCCGAAGTGCATCGCGGCCGGTGCGGAGTACGTGGATTTGCCAACCCTGCTCTCCTCCAGCGACATCATCAGCCTGCATTGCCCATTGACGCCCCACACCCACCACCTGATCGACATGGACGCGATCCACTGCATGAAGCGTGGCGTGATGCTGATCAATATCAGTCGCGGTGCGATCATTGACACGCGTGCGGCGATTCGTGGCCTGAAATCCGGCATCATCGGCAGCATGGGGCTGGACGTCTACGAGGAAGAAGACAACCTGTTCTTCAAGGATCTCTCCAACACGCTGATCCGCGATGATGTGTTCGCCCGCCTGCTGACTTTCCCCAACGTGCTGGTGACCGGGCATCAGGCCTTCCTGACGCAGGAGGCACTGACTGAGATTGCCCGCATCACGGTCGGCAACATCAGCAGTTTCGAGGCGACCGGAAAGCCTTTGCACCCAGTGCTGATGGACAGGATCGTCTAAGAAAGCCCTGAACAAGTGGCTGCACGGGTGAATCGCGGCGTTGCGCGGTGCTCGATCACTCGCCTATCCGCTTGATATGTCTCGTGTTCTCCGCGCCGTGCGCCTTGCGCTTCATCCCGTTCGCTCACTTGTTCAGGGCTTTCCTAAAAGGCTTGCCCTGAGACAAGACGCAGGGCCCTCTTTATAATCCATGCATTCGACAGGGGGAATGGGGCCGTCATGCGAAGTATCAGGAATCTCAGTGCAATCTGGCTTGTGGGGATGATGCTGATGGGTGCGTCCTCGCCCGCAGGGGCGGTCGCCGTGAGTTGCGATCTCGAATACGGCAACCAGACGACAGCGCTACTGCTTCCGCCGGTGGATGACCCTTATGCCACACTGAACATCGAGCCGGGGGGCGGCTTCCGGTTTTCCGGTCAGTATCTCCACTCATCTGGCAAATTGAAAACCTATGTGTATCAGCAATCCAAGGACCGCTTCGTGCTGATTCATGCCGGCGACTACCCGGTGGACGCCGAAGCCTGTGGCCATGATGCCACGCTGACCGGACTGAACCGCGTGTATTCCCCGCAGCTGGAGCGAGAGTTCCTGTTTCGTTGCCAGCTGGATTGTCGCGGGGAGCGCGCGCCATGATGCGGCCCCTGTTGTGGTTGTCGCTGCTTGGGTGGATAACCCTGGCACAAGCTGATGGTGCTGATCTCACCATGCTGTTTGTGGGGGATGTCATGCTGGATGAGCTGCCGGGCAAGGTCGTTCAGCAGGGGGGCAACCCGCTGGCGGCGTTTGATGATGTGTTCCAGCGTGCTGATATCCGTATTGGCAATCTGGAGTGTGTGGTCAGTACCTGGGGGAAAGCCGAAGACAAGCCTTATGTGTTCCGCGCCCATCCGCGCGTGACAAAGCTCCTGAAACGCTATTTCAGCGCTGTCTCGCTCGCCAATAATCACAGCGGTGACTATGGCCCCGAGGCTTTCAACGACATGCTGGATCATCTGGGGCAGCGTGGCGTGCACTATTTCGGCGGCGGGCGCGACCTCCGTGCGGCACATCGCCCCTATCTCACCGAGGTCAAGGGCCGGCGAGTGGCTGTCCTGGGATACAACGAATTCTTTCCCAGGAGCTTCGAAGCGCTGCATGACCGTGCAGGTGTTGCGTGGAGTGATGACGATCAGGTGGTGCACGACATCCGGCGGGCGCGTGAGGTGGACAAGGCAGATATCGTCATTGTCTATCCGCACTGGGGCTGGGAATACGAGAAACTGGCCTCGGCACGCCAGCAGGCTTTGGCGCATCGGCTGATCGAGGCCGGCGCGGACGCCGTGGTGGGTGGGCATCCCCACGTGACGCAGAATATCGAGGTGTACCGTGGCAAGCCGATTTTCTACAGCCTCGGCAACTTCGTGTTCAACGGGTTTGACGATGACGATGCGCGCACAGGCTGGGCGCTGGAGCTGGCGTTTACCGGAAACGGTGAGATCCGCTGGCAGGTGCACGTCGCCAAGCTGGATCGGCAGGGTGTGCCACGCCCAGCTGGCGTGCTGGATCTGGACCGTAGTGCCGTGGTTGCTGGTGGTGCAAAGCAGGACGATCGGCAGCTTAAGGATTAGAATGCCCTGAAATCACTGGATTTCGTTATCGCATGTCACCCTCCGCTACGCTGTCTCAGATCAGGCAACTCAAGCACAGTATTCTCTTCCTGATGCTGGGGTGGACGCTCGCCCTGTGCCTTTCCCTGTACTGGAACCTGCACCAGCAGGAAGTGACGCTCAAGGCGGAACTGCACGCCCAGGTCCAGGCGATTCATGCCATGAACATGGAATACCGCAACTGGATCATCCACAGCGGTGGCGTGTATGTGCCAGTGACGCCGGAGGTGCAGCCCAGTCCCTGGTTGGCCCATGTGCCAGAGCGCGACATCACGACACCATCCGGCCAGAAGCTGACCTTGCTCAACTCCTCCTATGCCTTGCGACTGGTGCAGCAATTGATGGCGGAGAGCGGTGCCAACGTGCGCATGCATATCTCCAGCCTCAAACCAATCAACCCCTCGAACGCGGCAGACCCCTGGGAACGGCGTGCGCTGGAATCTTTCGCCAGAGGTAGCAAGGAAATGGCGTCCATCGATCGATTGAGCGATGGTAAATCCTATTACCGCTTCATGAAGCCCATGGTCACGGAGCAATCCTGCCTCAAGTGCCATGCGCAATATGGCGACAAGCTCGGCGACATTCGCGGTGGCGTGAGTGTGTCCATGCCGGTCGACAATATCCTCATGGCCCAGGCCGCTGAACGCCAGTCGCTGGCCTGGGGGCATGGTTTGATCTGGATGTTGGGCATGGTCGTGCTGCTCATCGGCGGCAGGCGCCAGCAGGCGGCGACACTGGCCATCCAGAAGAGTGAGGCGCAGGTGACCTTGCTCACCAACGCGATTGCCCATGCCATTTATGGTGTCGACCTGGAAGGCCGTTGCACCTTCGCAAACGACGCTTGCGTGGGGATGCTGGGCTACAACGACCAGTCCGAATTGCTGGGACGGGACATGCATCAGTTAATCCACCATACGCGCAAGGACGGCAGCCCTTGCCAGCGTGAACACTGCCCCATCGTCAAGGCCTTGAACACCGGAACATTCGCAGTCGGCGAAGACGAGCTTTACTGGCGTCGTGACGGCAATGCCTTCCCAGTGAACTTCTGGGCCTATCCGGTGCTGCTCGATGGCAACGTGGTCGGCGGGGTTGTGACCTTTATTGATGTGACCGAGCAGATGCAGGTCAAGGAAGACCTGCGTAAATCCCGCGCCTTGCTGGATTCGATGATCGAAAATATTCCCGCGATGGTATTCCTCAAGCGTGCCGAGGACTTGCGTTTCGAACTGTTCAACCTTGCGGGCGAGAAGTTGCTGGGATATACCCGGGATGAGCTGATCGGCAAGAATGACTATGACCTGTTCCCTCGGGAGCAGGCAGATTTCTTTACCCGCAAAGACCGGGCGGTACTTGAGAGCCGAAGCGCAGTGGAGATCCCGGAGGAGCCGGTCAAGACCGCCGACGGCGTCGAGAAGTGGCTTCACACCTACAAGATTGCTCTGGTGGACGAGCACAATCGTCCTTCGCACCTGCTCGGCGTGTCGCTGGATATTTCCGATCGCAAGCGTGCAGAAGACCTTTTGCGCGAGAGTGAGTACAAGCTTGCAGAAGCCCAGCGCATGGCACACCTCGGGCATTGGGACCTGGAACTGGTGACCAATGAACTGACCTGGTCAGATGAGGTGTATCGAATTTTCGAGCAGACAACAGCCTCGTTTGCAGGCACTTACGAGGCATTTCTCGCGCTGGTGCACCCGGAGGATCGTGAGGCTGTCGATGCTGCCTATCAGGCCTCTCTGCGCTCCCGTACGCCCTATCAGATCGAGCATCGGCTACTCATGCCGGATGGCCGGATCAAATATCTGCTGGAAAAGTGCGAGACCGCGTTCGATGACGAGGGCAAGCCGATACGGTCCATGGGTACGGTGCAGGACGTGACGACCCTGAAGCAGGCTGAGCGGGCGCTGCGCGAGCATCAGAAGTCTCTGGAGATGACGCTGGAAGGTACGATCCATACCGTTACCATGGCGGTCGAGTTGCGCGATCCTTATACCGCTGGTCACCAGCGACGGGTCGCGGATCTGGCGTGTGCGATCGCGAAGGTGATGGGGCTGGAGGAAGAACGTATCCGTGGGGTGCGTCTGGGGGCGATGATCCACGATATTGGCAAGATCGGCATTCCAGCCGAGATCCTCAGCAAGCCTTCTCACCTGACACCGGTCGAGATGCAGATCGTGCGAGAACATGCCGTGATGGGCTACAACATCCTCAAGGATGTGAAATTCCCGTGGCCGGTGGCCGAGATCGCGCACCAGCACCATGAGCGCATGGATGGTTCAGGTTATCCGGACGGGCTCAAGGGGGATGCCATCCTCCTTGAGGCTCGGATCGTGGCTGTGGCCGATGTGGTTGAGTCCATGGCCTCGCATCGCCCTTACCGTCCGGCTCTGGGAGTGCCGGCAGCGTTGGAGGAAATCCGGAATGGGCGTGATACGCTTTACGACGCGGCGGTGGTGGATGCCTGCGAGCAGGTCGTGGCCTCCGGGTTTGAATTCAGCTAAGCGAGAAAACGGGGAGGCAGGCAGGGCATGAGACGCAAACTGGTGGTCGCCAATCGCAAGATGTATGGGTCCATTCCTGCTAACCAGGCATTCTTCGAGGGCGTGCTGACGGGCACCGCCGACATGCGCGAAGCGGTTTGTGCCGTCTGCGTACCGCACCCCTACCTGTTCCAGGCGCAATCCGTCCTCCAGGGGACGCCGGTTGCTTGGGGCGGGCAGAACATGAGCCGGCACGAATGCGGCGCCTACACCGGTTCGGTCTCCCCCGTCATGCTGCGCGAGTTCGGCTGCGAGTACGTCATCATTGGCCACTCCGAACGTCGCGCCCGCGGCCACGAGACCGACCAGAGTTGCGGAGAGCGTTTCGATGCCGCGTTGCGTGCCGGCCTCAAGCCCATCCTGTGCATCGGCGAAACGCTGGAGGAATATCAGGAAGGCATCACCGACCTCGTGACCGTGCGCCAACTCAATGCCGTGATCGAACAGGTTGGAATCGAGCGGTTGTCACAGGGAGTGCTCGCCTATGAGCCGGTTTGGGCCATCGGCACCGGCAAGGCAGCCACGCCGGCGCACGTGGCAGCGATTCTGGATTTCCTGCGCGGGCACATCGCGCTGTTGAACGAGCAAGTGGCAGAGCAGATCCAGATTCTCTACGGCGGCAGCGTCAAGCCGGACAACATCGCGCAATTGCTCAAGGTGCCGGATCTGGATGGTGGATTGATTGGCGGCGCTTCGTTGGTGACGGAAGATTTTCTAAGAATCTGCGCTGCTGCCAATGAGGCGTGAGCGCATCGACTAGGGTTGCGTCTGCTGCTCCAGTCGCGCCAGCCAGGCAATGGCGAACTCCCGGCTTTCACCGCACATTTCCGAACTGGGTTTCAATCCCGCGCAGAAGGCGGGTCGCTCCGGCTTGCCGAATACCCCACAGCGCATGTCCGGCAACAGCTGGGCACAAGAAACCCCTGCGGGCTTGCCGTGCGGCATGCCGGGCAGGGGTGAGGTGATGGAGGGGGCGATGCAACACGCACCGCAGCCCTCACGACATTGCATCATTTCAACGTGCATTCAATCGAAGACAAGGCGGAGTCGCGCAGACAGTACAGGCGGTACGGTAAGCGACGACAACGCAGTATTCGGTTGAATGCAATTGAAATCAGGCCTTCTGGTAGACTTCGGCGCCTTTCTTGACGAACTCCACGGCCTTTTCTTCCATGCCTTTCTTCAAGGCTTCCTGTTCGGAAATGCCTTGGGTCGCGGCGTAGTCGCGCACGTCCTGTGTGATTTTCATCGAGCAGAAGTGCGGACCGCACATGGAGCAGAAGTGCGCCTGCTTGGCACCTTCCTGCGGCAGGGTTTCGTCGTGGAATTCCTTGGCCTTGTCCGGGTCCAGCCCCAGATTGAACTGGTCTTCCCAACGGAATTCGAAACGGGCCTTGG
>CAYUJU010000055.1:0-14779 GCA_964445115.1 uncultured Methylobacillus sp.
GATCCTGGGCCCCATCGCCGATGCCAACATCGACGTCGATATGATCATCCAGAACGTCGGTGCCGATGGCACCACCGACTTCACGTTCACCGTACACAAGAACGAACTGAACAAGGCCCTGAGCATTCTCAAGGGCGTGCAGGCTCACATCGGCGCCCGCGAGATCAACGGTGACGACAAGATCGCCAAGGTTGCCATCGTCGGTGTCGGCATGAAGTCGCATGTTGGCATCGCCAGCCAGATGTTCCGCACGCTGGCGGAAGAAGGCATCAACATCCAGATGATCTCCACCTCCGAAATCAAGATTTCGGTCGTGGTCGACGAGAAGTACCTGGAACTGGCCGTGCGCGTCCTGCACAAGGCCTTTGGCCTGGAAAACGCCTAAGCGTAACCTGAATCCCCGTTTGATTTTTTCTGGTTAAACGGGTATTCTTGCCACCCTTCGGAGAGCTGGCCGAGTGGTCGAAGGCACTTCCCTGCTAAGGAAGCATACGGGCTTAAACCTGTATCGAGGGTTCGAATCCCTCGCTCTCCGCCAAATGATTCAGCAAAAAAGCGCCTTTCAAGGGCGCTTTTTTGTTTTTCCCTCCCGAAGATCATCCTCCATGAACTTCGGCCGAGGACATCACCGTAGCCCTCTAAAGCTTCCTCGCCGCCGGCCCGGACAAGCAGCAAGTGACAATTCGGCGTAGAATTCCCGAAATATTCGGAGACCATGTCCATCGTCACCATGCTCAAGAAATTCGTCATCCCCTTTCTGCTCACGGTACTGTTGCTCGGCCTGGCATTTTCACTCAGTGGCAAGCAGGCAGCCCCTGCCGTAACCTTCACCACGCTGGAGGGGAAGACCATCGACATGCAGCAACTCAAGGGCAAGATGGTACTGGTCAACTTCTGGGCGACCACCTGCCCCGGCTGCATTGCCGAAATGCCGCAACTCATTCAGGCCTATCGCAAGCATCAGCCGAAGGGGTTCGAAGTGGTCGCCGTAGCCATGTCTTACGATCCCGCAGAACAGGTTCGCACCTTCACGACCAAACGACAGCTTCCTTTTCCCGTCACGCTGGACGCCGACGGGACGCTGGCCAAGGCCTTCGGCGACGTCAAACTTACGCCCACGGCCGTCCTGATCGACCAACAGGGCAATATCATTGCCACCACCGTGGGCGAACTCGATTTCGCCAAACTGGATCAACAACTGGAATCGCAATTGGGGAGGGCAGGCGCATGAGTTTCAAGAACTACTTCATCTACCAGGCAGACTACCAGCACTGGGCCAACGATATCCTGTTCAACGCGCTGGATCGTCTGGACGACGCGGCACGCACCAACACCAAGACACTCTATTTCGGCAGCATCCACGACAGCGTCGATCATCTGGTCTTCTTCCATCGCAAATGGCTGGCCCGACTCAAGGGCGAGTCTTTCAGCGAAGGTTACACCGGCCGTGTGCATCAGGACTGGCGCGAACTGAAGAACGTGTTGCGCCATGAAGTCCGCGCTTTGCAGCACTGGCTGGAGCAACAGCCAGATGCCTATTTTGATTCACAGCTCAGCTTCCGCCGTACCCTGAACCATGAAGACAAAGGCGTTTGGGTACGCGATGCACTGACCCATGTATTCACCTACGGCGCACTGGAACGCGGCCATATCTCCGCCGCTGCCAGCTCTATTGGGGCACCCTACCCGGACATGGGCTACTTCACTTATCGCCTGGAAATGGGCGAACATCTGCAGCACATGCGGGAATCGGACCAATAACCGTGCTCTGGCTGAAAGCGCTGCATATCGTATTCGTGACGAGCTGGTTCGCCGGGCTGTTTTACCTGCCACGCCTGTTCGTCAATCACGCCATGATCGAAGATCAGGCAACCTCTGACCGCCTGAAACTGATGGAACGCAAGCTGTTCCGTTTTATGACACCGCTGGCGATATTGGCATTCGTCTTCGGCCTTTGGCTATGGCTGGGCTACGGCATCACGGGTGGCTGGATGCATGCCAAACTATCGCTGGTGCTGGGTCTGGTCGCTTATCATTTTTACTGTGGTCTGCTGGTGCAGGATTTCGCCCATGACCGCAACCGGCGCAGCCACATCTGGTACCGCTGGTTCAATGAAATTCCAGTCTTGATCCTGTTCGCGGTGGTCATGCTGGTCGTCGTCAAACCTTTCTAATCTACTGAACGCTTACTTATGTCTACCCTGATTTGCGGCTCCATGGCCTACGACACCATCATGGTGTTCCCCGACCACTTCAAGCACCACATCCTGCCCGAGAAGATTCATATCCTGAACGTGGCCTTCCTGGTGCCGGAAATGCGACGTGAATTCGGCGGCACCGCTGGCAACATCGCATACAACCTCAACCTGCTTGGCGGCCAGCCCAAAATCATGGCTACTGTGGGCGACGATTTCGTCCCCTACGCCACCTGGCTGCAGGACAATGGCCTGGACATGGCGCACATCCGCCGCATCGCCGGCAGTTATACGGCGCAAGCCTTCATCACCACCGATCTGGACGATAACCAGATCACGGCGTTCCACCCTGGGGCCATGAACCATTCGCACGCCAACAGCGTCAAGGATACGCAACAGGTAAAGCTCGGCATCATCGCGCCGGACGGACGCGATGGCATGTTCCAGCACGCCGATGAATTCAGTCAGGCCGGCATCCCCTTCCTGTTCGATCCAGGCCAGGGCCTGCCCATGTTCAACGGGGACGAACTGCTGCAATTCATCGCCAAGGCAGACTTCATGGCGCTGAACGATTACGAAGCGCAACTCACCATGGAAAAGACTGGCCTCACACTGGAAGCCCTGGCAGAAAAGCTCAAGGCCTTGATCGTCACGCAAGGGGCGAAAGGGTCCTCGATCTACACTGGCGGTCAACGCATCGACATTCCCTGCGTTGAAGCAGATGAGGTGCTCGATCCAACCGGATGTGGTGATGCCTACCGTGCAGGCCTCCTGTACGGCCTCGCACAAGGGTGGGACTGGACCGCATGTGGACGCCTGGCCTCTGTCATGGGGTCGATCAAAATCGCGAGCCGCGGTGGGCAGAACCACAAACCCAGCCGCGCTGAAATCGAAGCCCGCTATTTGAAGGCATTCGGCACTGCAATCTCACTGTCATAAGGAGACGTTATGATGAACAAAATTAACTTGTTAATCGGATTATCGCTGGCAACCCTGCTGACGGCCTGTGCCACCAGCAATTCTGGCGATGTGTATACCCGCGAACAAACGCGACAGGCCCAGACTGTACGCATGGGCGTCGTGGAAAGTGTGCGCCAGGTCAAGATCGAGGGGACCAAGAGCGGCATCGGTGCAGGCACCGGAGCCGTCGTGGGCGGCGTAGCCGGTAGCACCATGGGTGGTGGAAAAGGCAAGATCCTCACCACAGTCATCGGTGCCGTAGCAGGCGGCCTTGCTGGCTCCGCCGCGGAAGAAGGCCTGATGAAAACCGATGGTCTGGAAATCACGGTCAAACTGGACAATGGCAGCATGCTCGCCATCGTGCAGGAAGCTACGGAACAATTCCATCCAGGTGAGCGGGTCCGCGTTCTGGACGGCAACGGCGCGACACGCGTCTCGCACTGACACTGACCGATATTATCGACATGCCGGCGCACCCCGCCGGCATTTTTTTGAGGTGTGCTTTCTGACTGGCTCTACACCAACACCGCTCCCCATCAGGCTGTTCCGGATCGCGCGCATCGGTCTGCACCTGCTGCACGGGGTGCTTAAAACCTTGATCTGGCTTCCCCACATGGCCTCCCCAGCGCGCGAGGCCTGTATCCGCGCCTGGTCGGGCAAATTTCTCGACATCCTCAATATCCGCATCGTCTGCCACGGCCACGTCCCATCCACACCGCCGCAACGCGCGCTGATCGTCGCCAACCACATTTCATGGATCGATATCTGGGCCATCAAGCAGGCGTTCCCGGTCAACTTCGTGGCCAAGTCCGAGGTGCGGGATTGGCCCGTTATCGGATGGCTTGCGCAACGGGTCGGGACGCTGTTCATCGAACGCGCACGACGGCACGATACCGGGCGCACCGCCTCCAGCATGGAGGAAGGATTGCGTCAGAATGCGTGCCTTTGTCTATTTCCGGAAGGAACCACCACCGACGGCACGGAGCTGAAACCATTCAAGACTGGGCTACTGCAGTCAGCCATCAACACCGAGTCCACCGTCTGGCCTGTCGCCTTACGCTACCCAAGAGCGGATGGTGGAATCAACACGGCCATTGCCTATGACGGTGACACCACGCTGCTGGAATCCATGCTGGCGGTACTGAAACAAAGGGAAATCACTGTAGAACTGCACTTCGCCGAGCCCATCGCTGCGACGGGTACGGAACGCCGCCACCTGTCACATCAGGCTAGGCATGCCATATCTTCTTTATTGCATCTTCCGAAGCACAAGGCACCTGAAACACACGCCGGTCTTCCAAACGCATCGCAGTAAGCTGTCCGCCCCACAGGCAGCCGGTATCCAGCGCTATCAGGTTGTCTCGCACCACCAGTCCAAGCGCAGACCAATGACCGAACACGATGGTCTTTTCAGTGCTGCGACGGTCCGGCATGTCGAACCATGCCGTCATGCCGGCAGGGATATCCTGCACTTCACCCTTGAAGCGAAAATCCATGGCGCCATCCGGGTGGCAAACACGCAAGCGAGTCAGCGCATTGGTGATCACGCGCAACCGGCTCATGCCTGACAAGGTGTCTTCCCAATGATTCGGGTGGTTGCCGTACATGTGCGCAAAGAAATCACGATAATTCGCCCCCTGCAACACCCGCTCGACCTCGCGCCCGTACCCCAGCGCCTCTTCGCTCGTCCATTGCGGCAGCAGGCCGGCATGGACCATGAGATAGTCATCTTCGGCATATGCCATATGGCGCGTGCGTAACCATGCGAGCAACGCATCCCGGTCGGGGGCTGCCAGCAACGGGTGCAGGGTATCGTGCCGATGCGCTTCGACGAAGCCCTCTGCCACTGCCAGCGCATGCAGATCATGGTTGCCCAGCACGACATGCAGCGACGCATCGTGCGCCTGCGCCCAACGCAACACTTCCAAGGAACCGGGGCCGCGATTGATCAGGTCGCCCACCAGCCACAGACGATCGCGCCCGGCATTGAAACCGATGTGTTGCAGCAACTGCAGAAAGCTCGTGTAACAGCCCTGCAAATCGCCGATGGCATACGTGGCCATATTCAGAATTTCCGGAAATAAAAAAGCCCGCTTGCGCGGGCTTTCTGGTTAACTGCCGCTCGCTGGTGCGGCTGCAGGAGCCGCTTCCGCCGCCTTGGGCTCGGGCGCCTTGAAGTTGGCACCGGCCTGGTTGGCCATGTGAGCCACGGCACCGGCGACTTCAGTATCGGTCAGGTCCGGGTTGCCGCCACGTGCCGGCATGGTACGAATCCCCTCGATCGCGTGCTTGACCAGTGTCTCGTAGCCTTGCGGCAGACGCGGGCCCCAGGCAGCACTGTCACCGATCTTCGGAGCGCCAAGTGCACCGGTTGCGTGGCAGGCAGAGCAAACTTCCTTCACCACTTGCTCGCCCGGCTTATCCACGTGCGGACCAGAAGAAGCATCCGCCACATTGACCTCAGCCACCGGCTGAACACGCTCGACCACCTTGGCAGCCGCCACCACCGGATCGGTATCCTCAAGGTGGGTCGCCTGAATCCCCAGAACCATCTTGACGATCATGAAAATGACCAAGCCAGGGGCAAACAGACCGCCCAGCAGTGCCAGGACAAATTGGGTAACCGTCGTTTTGGGGAAATCGTAGTGGTGATCGCTCATGTTCAAAATTCCTAAAATTAAATGTGGGTCGCCTGAATCGAAAGAATCAGCTTAACAATCAGAAAAATCGTAATTCCGGCGGGTATCAGTGCAACCAAGGTTGCCGCCAGAAACTGGCCCACTGTGGTTTTGGGAAAATCTTCTTGATGTGCAGTCATGATTGAACCCCCGTAATGATGAAAAGCCCTTTTATTATACTGATTCACCGTCGACTAACAAGGACAGTCAAGGGTGATTTTGCTATACTGCGCGCCACGCGCCCGTAGCTCAGCTGGATAGAGTACTGCCCTCCGAAGGCAGGGGTCGGACGTTCGAATCGTCTCGGGCGCGCCAGTTCACACGCACTTAATTGCAGATCACTTGCAATACCGCCAGAAGCATCGTGGGCAACAAAAAACCCCGGCCCTCACGCGAGGCACCGGGGTTTTTGTTTACGTCAGGATCAATTCCCTTTTTTCTTCTTCTCCACCACCGGAACGTGTGGAATACCGAAGTCGTCGAGGATCTTGTTGATCTGCGCCTGATTGCGGTCGATCGCCTCGTTGATCATGGCGATGCGGTCCTTGTCTTTCTTGCGGACGCCCATGGAAATGTTCCAATAAGTTTGCCCGTGCGGGTTTTCCTGTCCGTATTCCGGGGCCAGTACCACGACCAGTTCTTCCGGTGCTTTCTTGGCGAAATAGCCGGCGATCGGCCCCCAGACGATGGCGACGTCAATGTCGCCCTTGAGCAGGTCGTCAATCATGAAGCTGGGCGGCAGGTTGAGGTCACGCTGCAGACGGTACGGGCGGGAGTTTTCCATCAGGCCGTAGTCGTTGAGCGGACGGGACGGCGGCGATTGGCCGATTACGCCGATCTTGGCGCGCTTGAGGTCGGGGGAATCGTAGCCGGTGATGTTGAAGCCGCTGCTCTTCTTGTAGACGAAGGCGTAGCCAGAGCGGAAGTAAGGCTTGGAGTTACGGGTCATGTCCGCATCTTCGGCCGTCCCCATCACCACATCGCAACGGTTGGCGTTGAGCGAGTTGCGGTAAAAGCCCTGACGGTCGTACCAGAAGAAAAATTCCAGCTTCTTGCCGAGATCCTTGGCCAGCAGTTCGGCGATCTTGTTTTCGAAGCCTTCGCCTTGCTCGTTGGAGAAGGGCAGGTTGTCCTTAGGGGCACAGACGCGGAACAGGCTGGGATCCGCCTCGGCAATCGGCAAGCCAGGGCGACCGGAGTCCAGATAGGTCGAGGCCTCGTCGGCGAGGGCCACCTGTGCTGTCACCGCCAACGAGAGCGCGAGAAACAGCTTGTTGATACTTGAAATAGGCATGCATTGCTCCACAAGTTTTGGTTGATTTTTCTTAGGTCAGGCCAGCGCCAGACGCCTCACGATACAGATCCGTGGCGCATCCCGGGGGTGACGGGGGCTGCCGAGGATGCCTGTCAGACAAGGCACGATACACTTAGTTCGCTGTTTTGGTGAAATCCTGCGGTGAAATTCTGGCGCGGCATCCCATTGACGATCAGTGCGCGTCTCCATACACATAATCGAGGCAGAAGGTATGCTGCGCCAACGTTTCGCGATGGGTCCTCAAGTACCCAAGCACCTCCAGCGCCGCGAGGTGCGGTATCTCTTGCTGGAGCACGCCGAGATGGTCGAGCAGGTTGAACACGACAATCTCCGGATTGACCACTTGCAGCCCCTCGTGTTCGACGGCGCCCAGCGTGTCGATCACGCGGTCGGAGAGTTTCTCGGTGGCGGCCGCGTAGGGGATGATCATCCAGAAATCCGTGCCGTTACGGGCGATCAGGTCGGTTTTACGAAAGGTCTGCCGAAGGTGGAGGGTCAGTTCCGCCAACTCCTTCGCAGCCTCTTGCGCGCCGTAGGCCTCCCCCAGTTCGTTGTGCTCGCCCAGTTCGAGCAAGACCAAGCCGAATTGCAGGGGGCAACTGTATCGCACGGAAAACGCCAGCAGCCATTCGAGGGTGTCCATGAAGCTTCTGCGGATTTCAAGGTATTCGATAATCATCTCGATCTTTCCCGAAAAGTGCGGCGCATCTACACGAGGAGAAACACGCTATCACAAACGTTACTCACAGCCTAGCCGCCGCGCGGGCCATGGAACGATCGTGCGCACGCGCCAACCACACTTGGGCAGCAATCGCCCCCAGCATGGCGAGGAACATGTCCCACTGCGTGTCCCAGACATCGCCCTGTGTGGCGAGAAACGCGACGGCGTCGCTGCCGGAGGCGATGGCCACCCACCACTCCAGGAATTCATAGCAGGCGCTGATAGCGAGGCAGATGCTGGTCACGATGAAGAAAAGCCACTTGCCGGGCTGCAGGGGCGAGTTTCGCAGCAGGATCTCGCGCGCGACGATGGCGGGGATGAAACCTTGCGCCACGTGCCCGACCCGATCGTAGTAATTACGGGATAGCTCGAAGGTGTCGCGCAGCCAGTTGAACAGCGGCATTTCGGCGTAGGTGTAGTGCCCGCCCACGAGCAGGATCACGGCATGCACCAGCATCAGCCCGTAGGCGAGCCGGGAAAACCGGAAGCGCTGCCCCGTCGCCAGCAGCAGCGGCAAGGCGATCAGCACCGGGAAGACTTCCAGCCACCAGGTAAAGCGATCATTCGGTGCCGTGGCCGACCACAGGAACACCAGCGCCAGCATGCCCAGCAACAGGCCATAATAGCGACGATCGGTCATAGTCTCGCTTTCAGGATGGTGGTGACCTCGTCATCCTCAAGGACAACGGGGTTGGTTTTCATGCTGCTACCGCGACAATTTGCCACCACGCGCGGAATATCGGCCTCTGTCATGCCGAACGCCGACAGGCGCGGCAGTGCCAGTTGCGCGGTCCATGCCGACAGCGTATCGAGCAACGCCTGGCGGGCAGGTTCGTCTTGCAGCGTGGCGCAGCCGGAAAGCAAACGTCCCAACTCGGCATATTTGTGCAGCGCCACATGGTCGGGCGCGCGTGCACGAAGGGCTTGCAGGTTCATCTCACTGCAGCAGGCCACCAACGTGCCACACACCACGCCGTGCGGCATGGGGAAAAACGCCCCCAATGGGGCCGCGAGGCCATGTACCGAGCCCAGGCCGACTTGCGCCAGCGTAATGCCGGACAGTAATGCGGCATAGGCCATGGCACGGCGATGTGCCGCCAGGTCGCCTTCTCCGCGATACCAGGGCAACAGGGCATCGCGTACGGCGGCGATACTAGACAGGGCCAGTGCATCGGTGAAGGGGTTAGCCTTGAGCGAGACGTAGGATTCCAGCAACTGGGTCAGGGCGTCCATGCCATCCGCGGCGACCAGCGCCTTCGGGCAGGTCGCCAGCAGCTCCGGGTCGACCACAGCGTATTTCGGCACCAGCGTTTCATGTCGGAAGGACTTTTTGAAGCCGCCCTCCCCCTGCACCGACAGTACGGCATTGCGGGTCGCCTCGGAGCCGGTGCCTGCGGTCGTGGGCACGGCGACGAAGGGCGTCGCTGGGCCTTGATAAGGCAGTTCCGGCTCCACGCCTTCGAGGTAATCCATCACGCTGTTGTCGACGCGAAGCAACCCGGCCACCGCCTTGGCGGCATCCAGCACGCTGCCGCCGCCGATGCCGATCACGACATCGATCGCGTCATGTCGAAATTGCTGCGCCAGCGTATCCGCCAGTTGCGGCGAGGGCTCACCGCTCACCCGGACATGGGCATGCGATATGCCTGCGGCCTGCAGCCCGCCCAGCAGTTCCGACCAGGCAGGGGAATCGACGAAAGACGCGGCGCCCGTCACCAGCAGCGCGCGTTGGCCGAACCCAGCAGCCAGCTCGGGCAGGCGCCAACGCACCCCATCGCCGAACACGATGCCGGGCAGCGCAGTAATGGAAAACGGCGACAACATCATTCGCCCACCTCCGGATAAAGCCCGCGATAGCGCACTCCGACCCGCGGCGCAGCCATCCAGTCAGCCACCCGGTTGCGCCATTTCAGGTAATGCTCGGTCTCCTTGTGCCGTGCGGCATCCGCTTCGCTCGCATAGGCTTCGTAGAGCACGAAGTGACCGGGGTCATCCGGCGATTGCAGCACATCGAAACGCAGGTTGCCAGCCTCCTTGACCGAGTGCTTGTGATTCTTGCGCGTCGCGTCGATGAAATCGTCGACATGCTCGGGCTTGACGTGGACATGGACCATGGTGACGTGCATGTCATTCCCCCATCAGGTGCAGCACCAGTTTGCGGGTCGCCGGCTCGTGCCGGTGCTCGTAGAGGAAGATGCCCTGCCAGGTGCCCAGTGCAGGCCGCCCCTGCTCCATGGGGATGGAGAGGTGCGTCTGCGTCAGGGCCGTGCGCACGTGGGCCGGCATATCGTCCGGGCCTTCGATGGTGTGCACGAAGAGCGGGTCGCCATCCGGCACCAGCCGGGCGAAGAAACGTTCGAGGTCGGCAATGACGTCACGGTCGTAGTTCTCGTTGATCAGCAGGCTGGCCGAGGTGTGCTGGATGTAGACCGTCAGCAGGCCGGTCGTGATGCCACTCGCCGCGGCCCAGTCGCAGATCTGCGCGGTGACATCATAAATGCGACGGCCACGGGTTGCGACCTGGAGTTGGTGGGTCAATTGGTGCATATTCAGATAACTTCCTTAGTGGCCGGATTGTACGTCAGCACGTACACCTTTTCGTGCAACTGTGTGACGCCACGTGCACGGAAACGAGGTTCACGCGGCAAGATATCTTCCTCGAACACCAGCGCGACATCACAAGTACCGGCATACAGTTGACGTACTTCTTCCTGCCGCACGCTAAACGGCGGGCCGGCCATTTCGTGCTGGGGATAATCGAAGGTGACCAGCAGCGTCCGTGCCCCGGGCGGCAGCAAGGTCGCCATGTGCGCCGCATAGGCCACCCGCATTTCCGGCGGGAGTGCGACCAGCGAGGCGCGGTCGTACACCGCGTGCAGATCGCCCAGTTCCGACTTGGAAAGCCGGAAAAAATCCCCGCAGAAGAGGCGGATGCCATTGCCTTCGTACACTTCGAAATAGCCTTGCTGGCGCACCGTGAATGCAAGCCCGTTTTCGTCGAAGAAGGCACGCACGGCCAACGGGCTGAGCTCCACGCCGACTACCTCGTAGCCTTGGGCACGCAACCACAACATGTCGGCGCTCTTGCCGCACAAGGGCACGAAGACCCGCTGGCGCTGGGCCAACCCGAGCGCCGGCCAGAACGATGTCAAATGGCTGTTGATGGTTTCCTGATGGAAACCGATCTGCTGGAGCATCCAGCGCTCATGCCAGAAATCCGGCTGCATACATGCTTTCCGTCAAATTGAATCCCTTGATGGATAAGATTAACATGCGAGAGTCCCCCGACTGAAGAATCCGACCATGCTGCGTCGCCTGCTCCACGCAACACCAGAACCCCCCGCATTTCGCCGCCCTGCGCGGCATCGCGCTGTTCTCCGGCTTGAGCCGGCGCGAACTGCGCACGCTGGACACCTTGCTGCACCGGCGCGATTACGTGCACGACGAGATCATTTTCGACGAGGGCGAAGAGGGCCAGGCGGTCTATTTCGTGTTGCGCGGCAAGGTATTGATTTGCCGGCAGGGGCGTCCGGTAGACGGCGCGATCGCCACGCTGGGCCCGGGCCAGTGCTTCGGCGAGATGGCGCTGCTCGACGATGCCCCGCGTATGGCTCAGGTACGCGCCGCCGAAGATTGCACCCTGGCGGTGCTGTTCCGCGAGGACTTCAACGGTCTGCTGCACACGCACGCCATGATCGCCTCCAAGTTATCCCTCGCGCTGGCCCACATGCTCGGGGTCCGACTGCGCGAGACCGTGAACCGGTTCGTGGTCTGACATGGCCGCCCTGCATCGCGGTCCCGGCCCGCTGACCTGGGTGGTCGTTATCGGCGCCACCTGCCTGAGCCTGTTTCTGTTCCAGAAAATCCTGTGGCTGGTCGTGCCGTTTCTGCTCGCTTTTGTCCTCTATTACCTGCTGGCACCGTTTGCCCGGCGTCTGGTCATGGCCGGGGTCAGCCCCGAAGTCGCAGCGGCAGGCTTGAGCGGGGCCTTCCTGCTGCTGGTGGGCGGATGGCTGTTGTTGCTGTATCCCTGGGTGATTGCCCACGCGGGCGATTGGCAGGATAACGCCCAGCGTTATCTGACGGGCGGCAGCGTAGCGCTGGAATCCAGCATTACCGCGCTGCAGCAGAAATTTTCCCTGCTCAACCGCCTCAAGATCGATGAAACGTTCCGCCAGAACCTGCTGGAACTGGCCGGGCATTTCTCCGAGAAGCATCTGGGTCGCGCGCTCTCGACCTTTGCGACTTGGCTGCCTTCGCTCCTGCTCGCCCCCATCATCACGTTTTTCATGCTCAAGGACGGGACGCGCCTGCGCAAGTTCATCGGCAGCGCCGTGCCGAACGCCTATTTCGAAAAAACGCTGAACCTGATGCACGCGCTGGATCGCACGGCCCAGCAATACTTTCTCGGCCTGATGCAATTGTTCGCCATCGATGCGGTGCTGCTTTCCGGAGGGCTCTGGGCACTTGGCCTGCCCTCGCCGATCGCGCTGGGCCTGATCGCCGCCCTGCTCGGCGTCATCCCCTATCTGGGCCCCCTGCTGGGCTGCGCCATGATGGTGATGGTGGCGGCAACGGATTTCCCCGGCAATCTGACCCCGGTTTACGGCGTCATCGGCCTGTTCGTGCTGGTGCGCCTGCTGGACGACATCGTGTTTCTGCCTTACGTCATGGGCAAGAGCCTGCACATGCACCCCTTGCTTATCCTGCTGATGTTTTTCATTGGCGATGCCATCGCAGGGATCGCGGGGCTGATGCTGGTCATCCCCGTGCTTGGCATTTTCATGGTGATCGGCGAAACCGCCTCCCACGTGATCCGGGATGATCGGCTACGCGCTCGCCACCGGCATGCGAGGCGGTTGCAACTGCTGGAAGCGAACCGGGACCTGCGTAGCCCTTCATAGGGTAACCCTGAACCGGCCGTGGGCAGAATCAGGGACTCTGTGCGTCAGGTTTGATGCCCTAACGGCGATAGTAGGGATATCGCCAATACGGCGGATACGGCCCCCAGAACGGATCGCGCATCATCGACCGCATCTGCATCTCGCGCATCAATCGTTCCACTTCCACCCGATGTTCGCGATCGCGCTTGCCGAGCTCTTCGGCAAAACTGTCGCGCAAAGCCTGCTCACGCGCGGCGTGGATGAAATCCAGCACCTTGGAGTTGACGCCCTGCTTCGACAGTTCCAGCGCCTGTGTCGGCGTAAGGGTATAACTGGAATGGGAGGCCTTGATCTTTTCGATGATCTCCTCAGCCGTCACGCCCTCTCGCGACAGGCGGACCAGCTCCTCGTAAGTCAGGTTGGGATCAGGCTTGGGCAGCAGTTTCTCCAGCTCTTCTTCGGATATCCGCTGGATAGGCGGCGGCTCCTGCTTCTGTGGATTGCTGGCGCAACCAGCCAGCAATGCGCCCGCCACCAGCCATACCACGATGTTCCAACCTGCCATGTTTGCCCCTTTGCGCCTGGTCAGCGCGCTCGTCAGCCCTTTGCGAACAACATGCGTCCGCCCTTGAAGTCCACTTTGACCGTGTCCTTGGCAGCAAAGTTGCCGGAGAGAATCTCCTTCGCCAGGGGATTCTCAATCTCCGCCTGGATCGCCCGCTTCAGCGGGCGCGCGCCGTAGATCGGATCGAAGCCGGCGTTGGCGATTTCACCCAACGCGGCATCGGTAACTTCCAGCGTCATCTCCATCGCCTGCAGGCGCTTGGACAGGTTCTGCAACTGGATGGACGCGATCGACTTGACGTGAGATTCGCCCAAGCCATGGAACACCACCACTTCGTCGATGCGGTTGATGAACTCCGGCCGGAAATAGGTCTTCACCTCGCCCATCACCGCCAGCTTGATCACCTGGTAATCGTCACCCGCCATGCTCTGGATCATCTGCGAACCGAGGTTGGACGTCATAATAATCACAGTGTTCTTGAAATCCACGGTACGGCCCTGGCCATCGGTCATGCGGCCATCGTCCAGGACTTGCAAGAGGACATTGAACACGTCCGGATGCGCCTTTTCCACTTCGTCCAGCAAGATGACGGAATACGGCTTGCGGCGGACCGCTTCGGTCAGGTAACCGCCTTCCTCGTAGCCAACATACCCCGGCGGCGCACCGATCAGGCGGGCCACTGAGTGCTTCTCCATGAATTCGCTCATGTCGATACGTATGAGGTGTTCTTCACTGTCAAACATGAAGTTGGCCAGTGCCTTGCACAGCTCGGTCTTGCCCACACCGGTCGGGCCGAGGAACAGGAAGGAACCGTAAGGGCGATTGGGATCGGACAGGCCAGAACGCGAACGTCGAATCGCATCAGCGACCAATCGCACCGCCTCGTCCTGCCCCACCACGCGCTCGTGCAGTTTGTCTTCCATCTGCAGCAGCTTGTCACGCTCGCCCTGCATCATCTTGGATACCGGGATGCCGGTGGCGCGTGATACCACTTCGGCGATTTCCTCCGCCCCCACCTGGGTGCGAAGTAGCTTGTGCTTGATCTCGGTGCCCTGCGTCGCCTCGGCCTGCTTGAGCTGTGCTTCCAGTTGTGGCAACTTGCCGTACTGGATCTCGGCCAGCTTGTCGTACTGCCCTTGGCGCTGCAGGTCGGCCATTTGCGCCTTGAGGCGGTCGATTTCTTCCTTGATGTGCGCGGAGCCCTGTACCTGCGCCTTTTCCGCCTTCCAGATTTCTTCCAGGTCGGCGTACTCGCGCGACAGGCTCTCGATTTCCTGCTCGATCAGGGCAAAGCGCTTCTGCGAAGCCTCGTCTTTTTCCTTCTTCACCGCCTCACGCTCGATCTTGAGCTGGATCAGGCGACGGTCGAGCTTGTCCATGGACTCCGGCTTGGAATCGATTTCCATCTTGATACGCGAGGCCGCCTCGTCGATCAGGTCGATGGCCTTGTCCGGCAGGAAAC
>CAYUJU010000056.1:0-14372 GCA_964445115.1 uncultured Methylobacillus sp.
TGATCCGTATCGTGGAGACGCAGGCGTCGAGCGAGTTGTATGGCTTGCTGAAGCGCCCGGATGAGAAGTTCGTGACGGAGCACGCCTACGACAATCCGAAGTTCGTGGAGGACATGGTGCGTGACGTGGCGGCACAGTTGAATCTGGAAGACCGTATCGATGCCTATGTCGTCGAGTCGGAAAACTTCGAGTCGATTCACAATCATTCCGCTTACGCGCTCATTGAACGCGACAAGCGCGCCGGGTAAGTTTCTCGCCGGCTAACTTTTGAGCCTGCGACCATCACGCTCGGCGCGTCGCCGGGCGTATATCTAGCCAAAACTCAGTACTTTTTGGTCAGCGTCATCGTCATGCCTTCGCGCTTCATCTCCATCCGATTGAGCGCGCTCATACCGAGCAAGACGATGGAAGGAGAGTCGCCGTCGATCACGGTCCCCTCGACCTGATTGAGCGTCACGCCGCCCAGTTTGACGCTGTTAAGCGTCACTCGCCAGGCACGTACCACGCCAGCAGCCGTTGCACTTGTCCCCTCTTTGCCAGCCACGTAATCAATCCCAAGTTTGCGCGCTTGGGCGCTGCTCATCGACACCGCCGTTGCGCCGGTATCGAGCAAATACTTCACGGGGCGCCCGTTGATGCTGGCATCCCCGAAAAAGTGCCCATCACGGTTAGCGTAGAGCGTCACCCCATCACCAGCCGAGGTCGCACCACCTGCCACAACGGCACCCTGACCCATACCCAGTGTCTGCCGTTTCCCCTCGATTTCCAGCACCGCCCGAGAACTGTCCGCGTCGACCAACTTGACGCCCTCCGGGGAGGATTGCCCCACCGACAGAGTGCGAGGCGCGGCCCCGTTGATGACTACCACTGCTTTGCCGCTAAACAGGCCGACGATGTTGACACGGGTATCGGCACTCGCCAGCCCCGGCCACATCGTCAACAGGAGCAATCCCATCAGGGTGCGCATCATAATTCACCGGTGATTTTTGGAATTTCATTCTACGCCGTCCTGCGACGAAGCCTCAAGAACAGTAGCAGGAAACCCGCCAGCGCGCACACACCGGACAAGGTGAACGACCAGCCGGCACCCCAAACGTCCCAGGTATACCCACTGACGATGCCGCCCAGCGTGCCGCCCAGCCCGAACGAAATACTGGTATACAAGCCCTGTCCCTTGGCTTGATGCCGCCCGCGAAAATAGTGGTGCGTCAGCGCCACCGCGGCGGCGTGGTACGATCCAAAGCTGGCCGCGTGCAGCGTCTGGGCCAGCACCATCACCCACAGCCATTCGACACCCCAGCCGATGACCAGAAAACGCAACCCGGCCAGGACGAAGCTGCCTAGCAGGATCTGTTGCAGGCTGAATCGCGCCGTCAGCCGTGGCATCCACAAAAACACTAGGACTTCGCAGATGACACCCAGCGCCCACAACCAGCCAACAGAACTCTTGCTGTAACCATGATCCACCAGATAGATCGAGTAGAACGTGTAATACACGCCATGCGCAGCCGCCATCAGGAAGCAGGCTGTCAGGAAAGACGCGACCTCAGGTCGCCGCACGATCACCCAGACTGACTGATCATCGGTGTGATGCGGAACGAATCGCGGCTCGGGGATATGACGCGTGAAGAGCAGCACCCCGAACTTCAAGCCCAGCACGACCCAGAGCAGGGCGCGTACCGACGCAATATCCAGCACGTAGCCGAGCACCACCACGGCGATGATAAAACCTACGGAACCCCATAGGCGGATACGCCCGTAGCCGGCAGCCCCTTCGCCCAAATGCCCGAGCGTGATTGCCTCCACCAACGGCAGCGAGGCGCTCCAGAACAGGCTGACGGCCAGCATCACCACGAATAGCCACGCGAAACTGTCGCCCATGAATACGCCAAGGTAGCTGATCAGACTAAGCAAGGCCGCCAGTTGCACCACGGCCACGCGGCGCCCCGTATGATCCGCCAGCCATCCCCATGCGTTGGGTGCAAAAATACGCGCCACCTGCAACAGCGACATCAACACCCCGATCTGGAAAGCACTGAATTCGAGTTCCTTGAGGTACAGGCTCCAATAGGGTGAGAACGCACCGACGAAAGCGAAGTAGAAGAAATAGAAGCTGGACAATCGCCAGTAGGGAACCCCGTGCATCCGAACCTGTCTGCGTATCAACAAATGCCTATTTTACGTGATTCCTTTCCCCTACCCGGTTCCCGAAATTACAATACCATCATGAACACTGCCCAAATGGATAGCGCCCTCGTCTGGTTCCGGCGCGACCTCCGCAACTTCGACCACGCCGCGCTCTACCATGCCCTGAAGCGAGCTCGACAAGTCTATGCAGCGTTCGTCTTCGATACGAATATCCTTGAAGCCCTGCCAGATCGGCAAGACAGGCGTGTGGAGTTCATCTGGCACAGCGTGCAGGAACTGAAAACGGCTCTGCAAGCGTCAGGGGGAGACCTGATCGTGCTGCACGGCGACGCCTCCCAGCTGTTGCCGTCACTGGCCGAGCGCCTGCAGGTGCAAGTTGTCTTCAGCAACCGTGATTATGAACCTGCCGCCGTGGCTCGAGATCGGCAGGTCGCCAACGCGCTTAGCAAAACAGGCATCGAGTTTCATCAATTCAAAGACCAGGTCGTGTTCGAACAGGACGAGATCCTCACGCAGGGGAACAAGCCCTACGGTGTGTTCACGCCCTACAAGAACGCCTGGCTCAAAAAACTTGACGACTTCTACCTGAAGCCCTACCCGATCGAGCGTTATGCCGGGCATCTGCATGCGCCCGAGTTCGCGTGCCCTATGCCCTCCCTGGAATCACTCGGATTCGCACACACCAATCTGTCACAGCTGAAACTTCCCACCGGCATGTCAGGTGGCGCGATGCTGTTCGCCGACTTTGAGCAGCGCATGGATCGCTACCAAGAGGCGCGCGACTTTCCGGCGCTGAAAGGACCTTCTTACCTCTCCGTGCATCTGCGTTTCGGTACGGTTTCGATCCGCGGGTTGGTACGGGCGGCGCTACAACGCGGCGGGCGCGGAGCAGAAACCTGGCTGTCCGAACTGATCTGGCGGGATTTTTACTTTCAGGTGCTGCATCACCATCCCGAGGTCGCAGAGGGGCGTGCATTCAAACCGGAGTTCGACAAACTCCCGTTCCCCAACGACGATGCGTGGTTCGCCGCCTGGTGCGAAGGCAGAACCGGCTATCCACTGGTGGACGCCGCCATGCGCCAACTCAACCAGACGGGCTACATGCACAACCGGTTGCGCATGGTCGCCGCCAGTTTTCTGGTCAAGGACTTGTTGATCGACTGGCGCCGGGGCGAGTCTTATTTCGCCCGCCACCTGATCGACTTCGATCCCGCCGCCAACAACGGCGGGTGGCAATGGGCCGCCTCGACCGGCTGCGACGCCCAGCCCTGGTTCCGCATTTTCAACCCGGTCACACAATCCGAGAAGTTCGACCCGCAGGGTAAATTCATTCGCAAGTACGTGCCGGAACTGGCTAATTGCAGCGACAAGGAAATCCACGCCCCGTGGACCATGTCAGCCGAGCGGCAACACATGATCAGAGTCATGATCGGCCAGGACTACCCTGTGCCTATCGTCGACCACGCCATGCAGCGCGAACGCGCCTTGGCGCTATACAAACACGCTGGCCAATAAAAAACCGCCCGAAGGCGGCTTTTTATTTAGGGGTAGCTAGTCGCGGTGATAGCCGACGATGCGCTCCACCTCGTTGCGAGACCCCAAGATCACGGGGACACGCTGGTGCAACCCCGTCGGCTGGATTTCGAGGATACGCTCGCGCCCGGTCGATGATGCCCCTCCGGCCTGCTCCACGAGCATGCTCATCGGGTTGGCCTCATACATCAGACGCAGTTTGCCGCCCTTGCTTCGCAGTTTCTCGTCCATGGGATACATAAACACGCCACCCCGGATCAGGATGCGATGTACTTCCGCCACCATCGAAGCCACCCAGCGCATGTTGAAATCCCGCCCGCGCGGCCCTTCGACGCCCTGCAGACACTCCGCGACATAACGTTGCACCGGCGCTTCCCAAAAGCGCTGGTTGGACATGTTCACGGCAAACTCGCTGGTCTCAACCGGAGTCTGCATGTCGGGATTGGTCAGGAAAAATTCGCCCACCTCGCGGTCCAGCGTAAAGCCGTTCACCCCGTGCCCGGTCGTCAGCACCAGCATGGTGGATGACCCGTACAGGGCGTACCCTGCACAGACTTGCCGCGTCCCTTGCTGCAGAAAATCCTCGACCTTGGGGTTGGTCACCCCCTGCGGGCTGCGCAAAATGGAAAAGATGGTACCGACCGTGATGTTGACGTTGACGTTGGAGGAGCCATCCAGCGGATCGAACAGCAGAAGGTACTTACCATCCTGACGGTAACGTTCCGGGATGTCATAGGGGTCATCCATCTCTTCGGAGGCCATCCCGGCGATGTATCCCGCCCACTGGTTGGCTTCCAGGAAAATATCGTTGGTGATGACATCCAGCTGTTTCTGGGTCTCTCCCTGCACGTTTTCCGAATCCAGGCTGCCCATGGTGCCGACCAGCGCCCCCTTGTTCACGGCGCAGGAAATCCGCTTGCACGCGGTAACAATATGGTTGAGTAGCAAGGTGAACTCCCCCGTCGCACTCCCCACCTTGCGCTGTTCTTCGATCAAAAACTGGGTAATGGTAATGCCTTGCATGCGGTTTCCCCTCCTCTAAGCCAACGGCTGGCAACGTGCTGCACGTGTAACATTTTTACAACACCACTGTACCATGGCAGGCAAACCGCTTCCAAATGGCTGGACACGACAGGCAGCGTCCATTAAAGTCCGTCACTGAGTACAAGCGGGTAATACCGCTTCAACCGAAAAATAAAATTAAAGTGGGATGACGCATGCGTACATTTGGTTTCAAGGGACTTCTGATCGGCGCACTCATGGCAGCGATGCTGGGTGGTTGCGCGACCCAAGCCAACAAGGATCCGCTCGAAGGCCTGAACCGCGGGATCTACAAGTTCAACGACACGGTCGACAAGGCAGCCCTGAAGCCGGTTGCCGGCGCCTACAAGGCAGTGTTGCCGAGTCCGATCCGCACCGGTGTTAACAACTTCTTCTCCAACCTGGGCACTGTGGTCACCGTCATCAACGACCTGCTGCAGTTCAAGTTTGACAAGGCACTGGATGACTCCGGCCGCTTCGTCATCAACTCCACTTTCGGGATCGCAGGCCTGATCGACTGGGCCTCCATGGACGGCATCGAAAAGCGCAAGGAAGACTTCGGACAGACCCTCGCCTACTGGGGCTGGAAAGACAGCGCCTATCTGGTCCTGCCGTTCTTTGGCCCAAGCACCCTGCGCGACACTGGCGGCTTGGTGGTCGACAGCGCATTCTTCGACCCGATCGGTTACGTCGAGGACCCGACTGATCGCAACCAGTTGCTGCTGACCAAGTTCGTCGACACCCGTGCCAGCTACCTGCCGGGCAGCGACCTGCTGGACGAAGCCGCACTTGATCCGTACTCCTTCATGCGTGATGCGTACATGCAGCGCCGCAACAGCCAGATCCACGACGGCAACGTGCCGGAACAGGACACTGGGGCTGAAGTGGACGACGCGCAGGCGGTCGCCGCGGCTCAGTAATCAGCACCACACCCACAAAAAAGCCCCGAATGCGGGGCTTTTTTGTTGTCTGCAAGATTGGCAGAAGGCTTATTGCCCGGCGATGGTCATCTGCTCCACCAGGATAGACCCAGTACGCCTGGAACCCTGGACCAGCACATCGTTACCGACAGCCACGATCTGGCGGAACATATCCCTCAGATTCCCCGCAATGGTGATTTCCTCGACTGGATATTGAATCTGCCCGTTTTCTACCCAGAAGCCAGCAGCACCCCGCGAATAGTCCCCGGTCACCATGTTGATGCCGTGCCCAAGCAGCTCGGTGACCAGCAGCCCGGTGTGCATGGATTGCAGCAATCCGTTGAAATCCAGATCGCCGCTTTGCAGGATCAGATTATGGCTACCTCCGGCATTCCCCGTGGTCACCATCCCCAACTTGCGCGCCGAATAGCTGGACAGCACATACCCCTGCACGACGCCGTCCTGAACCAAAGAACGGGATCGCGTCACCACACCCTCGTTATCAAACGGCGCACTTGCCAGACCACGTGGCAAATGCGGTTGCTCCGACAACTGGATATGCGGCGCAAACACCTGCTGCCCCACGCTATCGAGCAGGAAGGAAGACTTCCGGTAGAGGCTACCGCCGGAAATCGCGGAGACGAAATGCGAGATGAGTCCCCCGGCAAGACTGGCATCGAACAGCACGGGGACCTGCATGGTCTTCAGCTGGCGTGCAGCGAGCCGGCGCACGGTACGCTCCCCGGCTTTGCGTCCGACCTGAACGGCAGACTCCAGATCGCCGGCCGCACGAGCGGTGGAGTACCAGTAATCACGCTGCATATCCTCGCCCGCTTCCGCGATGACCGAGCAACTGAGCGAATGCCGCGAAGTCGGGTAGCCATGATTGAAGCCGTTGCTGTTCGCGTAGGAAAACAGCCCCTCGTAGGTCGAGACCGAGGCGCCTTCGGAATTGTTGATACGAGGGTCCACACCTCGTGCAGCCCCTTCGCAGGACCGGGCCAGTTCGATGGCCTGTTCCACCGAGATGTCCCAGGGATGATAGAGGTCCAGATCGGGAAAATCCGACGCCAGCAAGTCAGGATCCGCCAAGCCGCAGAATTCGTCGTGTGCCGTGTATCGCGCGATGCTGCATGCCGCCTCGACGGTATCCTTGAGTGCCTGCGAGGACAGGTCCGAGGTGCTGGCATGGCCACGACGTTGGCCGAAGTACACGGTGACCGACATGCCCTTGTCACGGTTGTATTCGATCGTCTCCACCTCGTCGAGGCGCACCGACACGTTCTGGCCTACCCCGAGGCTGACTTCGGCCTCCGCCGAGGAGGCGCCAGCCGCCTTCGCCATGCGCAGCACATCGGCGCTTTTCTGGCGCAGGTCATCCAGGGTGTAGCTGAAACGGGTATCGCTCACGGGCAGGGCTTTCGAAAAAAGCTGATATCATACCGCAGCATATGGCCAAAACAGACGAAATCACCGATCAGGAACCGCTCAGCAAGACCAAACGCAAGGCTGCCATGCAGGGCCTGCAGGATCTGGGCGAGGAACTGATCGCACTGAACAAGGCGCGTCTCGCGCAACTCAACTTACCGGAGACGCTTTATGAAGCGGTGAAGGAAGCGCAACGCATCACCTCCAATGGCGCTATCGCTCGTCAACGGCAGTACATCGGCAAGCTCATGCGCGAGATCGACACGACACCAATCGCAGACCAACTGGCTCGCTGGAAGGGATCCCATCAGGAGGAAAACGCGCATTTTCACCGCCTGGAAAAACTGCGTGAACGCCTGCTGAGCGACGACGAGACGCTGTCGAACTATCTGCGGGAACACCCGGAAGCCGATAGCCAACAACTTCGCACGCTGATCCGCAATGCGCGCAAGGAAGCCGAAGCTGGCAAGCCGCCCAAGAGCAGTCGCGAACTGTTCAAGCTGCTGCGGGAACAGAATCCCTCACAGCCCGGCGACTGACCTCTCAGCGCTGGTTGAGCGTCACTGTTTTACTGAACTCCGTACCCGCGCGGCTTCCCACAATTTCAACCGTTTTCCCTGCGTAACGCTGCGCCGCCAGAGACAGAGTCTCCGGCTTGTGCAAAGCGACCTCCCCGAAACGGATAAGCAGATCACCACGCTGCAACCCGGCAGCCGCGGCAGGCGAACCTTTGATCACCGCCATCACCTCCAGCGCCGCATCATCGTCCGGGCGTTCACGTTGGACATGAACGCCGAATAACGGAGCAGGCAGCTTAGCCCAATAGGAGGCGAAATACTGGTAAATCGTTCCATCTGATGCGTCAGAAGCCGGTTTATTAGGGCCGCGACGATTGGCAACGTGATCCACGCCAGCGTTGTATACCAGCACCAAGGCTGCTCCGACATTCTTCGCTTGCTGCAACGCTTCTTCCGGCGGCACAGCACCCGTCTCGAAAGACGAATAGCCCAGCATGTCATAGCCGTCTTCGAGCAGGCGATAGTAATCCTCCACCCTATCCTGACCGGCGAAAAGTTTGGGTGGCGCTTGAGAAGCCTGTGCCGCCGTCGTTCGAGTGACGTAGGACTTGGTGTAGGGATTAAAATCCCCCTGCTCCGCCTGAGCCAGGCTGGTCATCATTAAGCAAGACAGCAAGATTGCGACACGCATGTATCCCCCCGAGTTTTCCAAAAGCAGCGATTTAAGGCACTGTCCGGTGGGATAGCGAAAAACCGGATTGGTTCCGGGGTGTCATGAAAATGCCCCTTAGCGCCCCGCCTCCAACCACCGCATCTCTTCAGGAGTAAACCCGGCGGCTTCCCGCGCCGTGCGATTAAAAGGCGGACGAGGAGGCGGCGTATCGTATTCCCTGAGCAGGGCCGCGAATGTGGCCACGGGGTCCAGCCCGCGTTGACGGCACAGGTGTTCGTACCAGCGATTGCCAATCGCGACGTGGCCAATTTCGTCATGCAGGATCACGTCGAGAATTTCGGCCGCGCGCTCATCGCCCGCCGCGACCAGCTTTGCACGAATTCCCGGCGTCACATCCAGACCGCGCGCCTCCAGCAGCCGGGGCACCAGCGCCATGCGCGCCAAGGGATCGTCAGCCGTCTTGCAGGCCATATCCCACAAACCATTGTGTGCGGTGAAATCGCCGTATTCGGCCTCCAAGCCACGCAGGTGATCACGCAGGAGGGTGAAGTGATAAGCCTCTTCCGTGGCGACTTGCAGCCAGTCGCCGTAGAAGGCTGATGGCATTTCACGAAATCGATACACCGCGTCCAGCGCGAGGTTGATGGCGTTGAATTCGATGTGGGCCAGGGCATGGATCAACGCAGCACGCCCTTGCCGTGTCCCGAGCCCACGATGCTCCACTTGGTGAGGAGGGACCAGAAGAGGGCGATCGGGGCGGCCAGGAACTTCCACCAGTGCCACGATTGACCGGCTGTTATCGAGTGTCAAACGACCAGCTCTCCAGTCTGCATGGAGACTGGCTGCAGCCGCGCACTTGGCGTCTGGCGCCATCATCATCAACGCCTCGTGGGCAGCATCGAAGAGGTTCATGGGGTAAACTATAGCGTATCTTTTTGACACACACTTACCATGGCAACGCTACGTATCGGCCTGGTCAGCATTAGCGACCGCGCCTCCCAGGGCATCTACGAGGACAAGGGCATTCCGGCATTGCGCGAGTGGCTTGGTATCGCACTGACTACGCCGTGGGAGAGCGTCGAGCGCATCATTCCCGATGAGCAGGCGGAAATCGAAGTCACCCTGCAGGATCTGGTGGATTACGAGGGCTGTTCCCTGGTGCTGACCACGGGCGGGACCGGTCCGGCGCCGCGCGATGTCACGCCCGAGGCCACCCTCGCCGTCGCTGATCGGGTCATGCCGGGATTTGGCGAACAAATGCGCCAGATCAGCCTGCAGTTCGTGCCGACCGCAATCCTCTCGCGCCAGGTCGCCGTCATCCGCAAACAGAGTCTGATCATCAACCTGCCGGGGCAGCCCAAGTCCATCAAGGAAACGTTGGAAGGCTTGAAGAATGCTGAGGGAGAACAGGTCGTACACGGAATTTTCGCGGCCGTCCCTTATTGCCTGGACCTGATTGGCGCCCCCTACATCGAGACCAACGCCGCGGTGTGCAAGGCGTTCCGTCCCAAATCCGCGCAGAAGCCCACCGCCTGATGTCCCCGGAATTCTCCCTGATCGATCGGTTTTTCCACCGCGAGACGCCCAGCGCGACACTCGGGGTGGGCGATGATGCCGCACTGGTGCCAGTCACCCTAGGCATGGATATCGCCATTTCAACCGACACACTGGTCGCCGGCCGGCATTTCTTTCCCGAGGCCGATCCCTACGGCATCGGCTGGAAGACGCTGGCCGTCAACCTGTCCGACATGGCTGCGATGGGCGCGAAACCGCGCTGGGCGCTGCTGGCGATTACCCTACCAGAGGATGACGAAGCCTGGCTGACAGCCTTCAGCCAGGGGCTGCACGCCTGCGCCAAGGCCTACCACACCGAGTTGATCGGCGGAGACACCACCGGCGGACCGCTGACCCTGACCGTCACGATTCTGGGGGAAGTCCCCACGGAGGAACCCTTGCGCCGGGATCTGGCGCAGGCCGGCGACGACATCTGGGTCTCCGGCTGGCTGGGCGAAGCCGCGCTGGGATTGCGCGCCCTGTCCGGGAAAGTGGAGTTGCCGGAAGATGCGTTGAGCATCTGCCGTGCCGCGCTCGAACGCCCAGTACCACGCGTCGAACTCGGGCTGGCCTTGCGCGGCGTCGCCCATGCCGCCATCGATATCTCAGATGGTCTGATCGCCGATCTGGGGCACATTCTGGAGCGATCCAAAACCGGCGCCAGCCTGCATTTCGATTGGCTGCCCGCGCACCCGACGCTCGCCCATTTTCTGCCGCAATCCTGGGCGCAGGAATGTCTGCTGGCGGGCGGCGACGACTACGAACTCTGCTTCACCGCCAACCCCTCCCGCCAAGGAGAGATCCTCGCCATCGCGGATCGGCTGGGCCTCAAGCTGACCCGCATCGGCGCAATTGAAGCCCTGCCCGGCCTGCATCTCTACGACCACAACGGTGGCGCCATGCCGATCATGAAAGGTGGATATGACCACTTCGCCTGACCTTCGCTTCCTGTTCCGACACCCCGCGCACCTGATCGCCATGGGCTTCGGCACAGGCCTGGCCCCCAAGGCCCCGGGCACGGTCGGCACGCTGCTGGCCTTCCCGATTTTCTGGCTGTTGCCCGACAACGGCATGGAGCCGATTTTCATCGCGCTGTCGTTCCTGTTCGGTATTCACATTTGTAGCGTCACCGGGAAAAATCTTGGCGTTCCCGACCATGGCGGCATCGTCTGGGACGAAATCGTCGCGATGCTGCTGTTGCTGCATCTGGTGCCAGCCACACCACTCCACTGGGTGCTTGCCTTCCTGCTGTTCCGTGTGTTCGATATCTGGAAACCGTTCCCCATCCGTACGCTGGATGCGCGCCTCAAAAACGGCTTCGGCGTGATGCTGGACGATCTGCTCGCTGCGGGTTACGCCTGGGCGACGCTGTGGGTAATCTCATGGCTGATGACCCGCTTCTGACCTTAGCCGCCGAACTCGGGGACGCGCTCCGGCAACGCCGCTGGACGGTGGCCCTGGCAGAATCTTGCACCGGTGGCATGGCGGCCCAATCGCTGACAGCCATTCCGGGCAGCTCGGCCTGGTTCGACCGGGGGTTCGTCACCTACAGCAACCTGTCCAAACAGGAGTTGCTGCAAGTGCCCGCTGATTTGCTGGCACAACACGGCGCCGTCAGCGTACCGACTGCAGAGGCCATGGCACTGGGGACACTGGTGCACAGCCATGCCGACATTGTCGGCGCCATCACAGGGATCGCCGGGCCTGATGGCGGCACAGCAGAAAAGCCAGTCGGCACCGTGTGCTTCGCCTGGTCGACCCGCGGCAGCGCACCTCGCTCAGTCGTCCATCATTTCAACGGTGATCGCGACGCCATTCGCCGACAATCGGTCGCCACCTTGCTGCAAGCTTTGCTGTCATTGGCAAATAACCCCCAAGCCTTGCCAGGAGGAGACCGCCCGTGACACTGACGCTGCACGAACAAATCCCTGCAAGGCGATTCATGGTGCCCTCCCTGCAGGACCAGGCCGAGAGTCTGGTCTCGCGCGGACTCGCCATCCTGCGGCATCATCAGAGCGCATTTGACGAATCGGTTTACCAGAGCGCCAAGCTGCAGTTTCTCGAAATCTCCCGCCCCTATCTTGGCGGCAACTACGCCTACAACGACTTTGTCCGCATCTTCTTCAGCCTCGCGATCGAGAAATTCGGCGATGGCGTCAAACCCTACGCCATCCGCTTCTGCAAGGAGTGCGAAGCCGATTTCGCCCAGCCGGAACAGCCTAGGCAGCAGACAAAACGCAAACCCGTTAACTTGGCCAACAACCCCGACCATGCGGTACAACTGGAGCGTTATCGGCAGCTGCGGGCCACCTTCGACCGCGAGACCACACTGGGAAGTTGGAAGCCGGACAACCCGGTGATCACGGGCATGCTGGCCGCATTCCAGCAACTGGCGGAAGAACATTTCGAATTGGCCTACTATCCGCTCTCGGTCCTGGTGCTGGCACGTGATCGCGACCAGGAAGACGCGACGCGCGCCTATCGGCTGGCCGGCCTGGCATTCGAACACGCCCTCTCGCGCCAGGATGAAGAAGACCCCGTACTGTGGTGCGACCTGGGCGACATGTTTCAGAATGGCCATGGCATCACAACGGATGCGATGCAGGCCGAACACTGGCACCGCAAGGCAGCAGAGCACGGGTATGCACGCGCCCAGTGGACGCTTGGACTGTCACTGTACGATGACACCCAGCCCGATGCCGCCGGCAACCACGAGGCACTGGAGTGGATGGGGCGAGCAGCCACACAAGGCGACCCGCTGCTGCAATGCTGGCTGGGCGACCTGTACCGCATGCGTGGGGAATACGAAGACGCTCTGCAATGGTACGGCCGCGCCGTCGCACAGGACGACAAGGAAGGTCTGTTCAAGCTGGGCACGATGTACGAAGAAGGCAACGGGGTGCCGCAGGACGAAGCCGCCGCGACCTTCTGGTTTCGCAAGGCCGCCAAACTGGGCCACGCGGAAGCGCAATGGCAACTGGGCCAGATGCAGGAACACGATTTTTACTAGGCCATGAGTATTTTCCCCGAAGAGCAGGAACTGCAGCGACTGGAAGAAGAACAGTCCAGGCTGGAAGAACAGGTCACGCAGGCCGAACTGGTACTGGAAACCGACAAGGCCGAGACCGAGCAGTTTCGTCATCGCTACTATCAGGCAGTCGGACGGCTGTTCGCCGAACTCGACGAACTGGATGCCCAGATCGCCTACGAGGCCATGCTGCGCACCCCCGGCAACGCTCAGGCCCAGAAAGATGCGCAGACCACACAAGCCCGAGCCGAAAAATCCGCCGAAGAAGCCGGGTTGGTCAACGCCCGTCCGGAACCCCCTGCCGACATTACTGCGGAGTTGAAGCAGGCCTACCGCAGGGCCACCCGGCTGATCCACCCCGACCGCGCCACCAACGAAACCGAGCGCATCCGCCGAACCGAACTGATGGCGCGCGTGAATCGCGCTTACGAGCGCGGCGACCTGAAAGCCATCGAACGCCTGATCAGCGAATTCGGTCAGGACCCGGAATCCATCGCCGGGGAAGACACCGCAGCCCGGCTGGTCAAAACCATCCGCCGTATCGCGCAACTGCGTCGGCGCCTGTCGGAACTGAAGCACGAGCTTCAGCTCTACCGCAAAGCCGGTATCTACCAGCTCCGCAAGAGCATCGAAACCGCCGAAGCCATGGGCGGGAACCCGCTGAGCGACCTGATCCGGCAGCTGACACAGTCGATCGCCGAGCGAAAAATAAGACTCGAAATCACGCGCCGCAAGCACGGCTGACCCAGACGCTTCCACCGCCCCGGAATGCCACCCCAAAACCGCCAAAAAATCCTGTGCTTCAGGCTGATCTGGCGCTTACCTTACACCTTGATTTATGAAATAATCCAACGTTTATCAGTCGCACTAAAACCAAGGTCAGGACATGGACGAAAACAAGAGCAAGGCACTCGCCGCCGCACTGTCGCAAATCGAAAAGCAATTCGGCAAAGGCTCCATCATGCGCATGGGCGACACCGATGTCGTCAGCGACATCCAGGCCGTTTCTACCGGCTCTCTGGGGCTGGATCTGGCGCTGGGCATTGGCGGTCTGCCGCGTGGCCGTATCGTCGAGATCTATGGTCCGGAGTCCTCCGGTAAAACCACTCTGACGCTGCAAGTGATTGCCGAGATGCAAAAGATGGGCGGCACCGCAGCCTTCATCGATGCCGAACACGCACTTGACCCGCAATATGCCCGCAAGCTGGGTGTCAACGTCGACGACCTGCTGGTCTCCCAGCCGGACACCGGCGAACAGGCACTGGAAATCTGCGACATGCTGGTACGCTCTGGCTCTGTCGACATCGTCGTGGTCGACTCCGTCGCGGCGCTGACCCCCAAGGCCGAAATCGAAGGCGAAATGGGCGACTCGCACATGGGCCTGCAAGCCCGCCTGATGTCGCAGGCGCTGCGCAAGCTGACCGCCAATATCAAGCGCGCCAACACCCTGGTGATCTTTATTAACCAGATCCGTATGAAGATCGGCGTGATGTTCGGCAACCCGGAAACCACCACCGGCGGCAACGCCC
>CAYUJU010000057.1:0-14144 GCA_964445115.1 uncultured Methylobacillus sp.
GGTAGCGGCAGTTTCCTGCCAAATGACCGTTTACACAAAAATTCTTACACCCTCTCGGAGGGCTTTCTTGTTTTTGCTGGTGCATTTTGCCAGATAATACAGACACCCAGTTTCGGGGCGTTATGTAGCAGTTAATTCCACTTTAATCGTTTTCCCAAGGACCGCCGCGGCGCTTGCCAGTGTGGTCAATGTTAAGCTGGTGTCGGCTTCATCCAGCAGTCTGTTCAGTGCGGCACGGCTGGTATGCATTCTTTTTGCCATGACGGTCTTCGTGAGCTTTTGCGCTGCCATTTCTTGTTCGATCTGCCAGGCAATAACACGCTTTACAGCAACGGCAGTTGCCTCTTCCAGAAGTGCCTCCTCCGCAAGAAAGTCGTCAAAGCTACTTCCAATATGTTGAGTGCTCATTTTCGTCTCCTTAATTGCTTCAGTCTTTCCTTTGCCAAGTCTAAATCAGGCTTGGGTGTCTTTTGCTGCTTCTTGATAAAGCCATGCAGCAATACCATAACTGCCCCTTCCATCACAAACAGAACCCGTGCGATTTTCGTATCAAGCCTGATTCGTACTTCCCAGATGTCGCCATCGACATGATCCACCAATGGCATGCCTAGCGGCCAGCCGAACTGTACCGTCTTGATGTCTTCGCCTATGGTTTTCTTCTCGGAAGCGGATAATGACTTAAGCCACTCCCTGACTGGTTCGCTATCGGCGTCGGTTTTGAAAAACCGAACTTCCAAGATGGGTACTTTCATATGACAGAAGTGTACCAATAATGATACGTTAATGCATCAAGTATTTGATTCACAGTCACCACGGCTTCATCAGTGTAAACATAAACAAAAACCCGCCAGATTTCTCCAGCGGGTTTGTTAGATCTATTTTCTGCCTTGGGATTTTACTGCCCAGTCTCCACGGTCCAAACGCCAGCTTTGGGCGCCGCACATTTTTGCAGAAGAACACCAGTTAAGCCAAGCGCCTTACATTCAGTTTCGCGAGCACGAAGCTGAAGGCACCCCTCTTTGTGACATCTGGGTTCTTAGTTAAGATTGGCGGATGGATCACTTGATTACAACCACCCTATCCTGGGCCTTCGGCTACCAGCCGAACGAAATTGGCCCGCTGCAGATTGGTGCGCTCATCGTCCTGGTGCTGGCCAATCTGTACATATTGGCCGCCCTAGTGCTCAAGATGCACATTAACAAAATCGCCAAATCGAAAGCTTTATCAAAAATTATTTGAAAAAAAATAATTATTTTGGGGAGGATTTCAGGACGCAGACACCGTTGTCTCCATGGTCATCTTCAGCGAGGCCTTTCGATGACATCAAGCATCATCGCTTATGACGACGCGATTCATCGTTCAAATTTTGAATATGAATGGCAATCCAACATTCAGACCAAGCTTTTTCAAAATCATCGCCAAGCCGAGCAGGGCTGCAGACATCAACCCCAAACAAGTTCCGACCCCTAAGCCAAGCGAGACATCGAATGTGTGCATCAGCCAGCCGACCAGGTTCATACAAGAGACCGCCATGGCAAGAATAAGGTAGAGAACACCCAGTTTCTTCAAGATTTCCATGCTCCCCTCCCTCTTAGTACGCGTTACCGAGCAGTGACACACCTTTGAGCGGCAGATCGACCTTGTAATCCCATCCGTCACACACCACTCCGCCGGCGCCAAAACCGCCGTGGCTGCCGACCCACTGACAAGTGGCAGTCGGCTCATGCGCGGCGACCTGGACGAAGTCCACTGGTCTGCCAGGCATGCCCTTGGTCAGGCGAACCTTGAGAATCGCACCGGCCTTTACCTGAGTTTCAGCAGGCACAACCGCCTTGCCACCAATAAACTCACCTCGATCCTGGAAGAAATTGAGCCCAACGGAAGTTCCTGACACATGATGAACATAAGCGTATGCGAGCTTTCCATCGACGCGCTCGGCAACATCACGGGGCAAAGTCGTACTACAGCCAGCCAGAGCAGAAGTCGTAAGCAAAGCGGCAACGACTATGGTTTTGTTTTTCATTTTTCACCTCTAAAAATTCATTGATCATGTTTTTTACCATCAAATGCAAGCTGATAATCCACATGCAAGTGGAGAGTTTAGAGATGGTGCACGCTTCAATCCTGAGCGCTGCCACGCACATGACTGAAGTCTCAGAAGAGATGCATTAGCGTCGATTTTCCAATCGACATTTCCGACCAACAAAACCGGCAAGCTGATCACTCGCCGGTTTCTTTATTTGCCAATCACCCTTGAAACGACAACGGCATCTTTTGAATTAACAAATGGAATATACATTTCCACCCCCAATTAATATTAACAAGCAAAAGTCTATCATTATGCTAGCTTTTTGTCAATATCACTTCGCCTTTTACGGGCACCGCCTCGCTGCTTAAGCTCAACCTTCGGCGACATCCCAAGATCATCCATGCCCTTTAACAGCGCACGTATAACTTCTTCTTGTTGCTCCGTGACCCAGAATCCAACAAATCTGTAGCCAGCCGCTTCCCTTCTTTTCTTATAATCACTCAACGAAGCACCCTGTCAATCCGTTTACATTTTTTCTAGCCTATTGAAACAATTCACAGACGTCAAATGTTAAATTATTGACCGGTCTCCACTGTCCACACGCCAGCCTTGGGAGCTGCGCATTTCTGAAGCAAAACTCCAGCCAGTCCGTACTGCGACTTACACTCGGCTTCACGCGCACGCAATTGAAGAGTCGTATTCGATTCGCGGTAGCTGTCGGGCCGACGCATGGTGCCTGGCGACAGACCGGCATCCTTACATTCCTCAGCTGAGTAATCTTCCGGACAATTCCCGGCATACATCTCCTGCACTCCAGTCAATCCAGTCCCGATTCTTGAATAGATTTGCTTGTTTTGGACTGCTTGGCGGAGACCTAATTGATGCTGGTCCATAATCCCGGTGTTCGGGATAACCACCCCATTTCCAACGTTACCCAGAAATCCATTTTGAACATCTGTGATGCCATTCGCGCCCAACAGTACACCACTGGCACCAGCGTAGATTCCTGCACCAACAACTCCCGCCCCAACAGCATTCAGAGTCGCTCCACTGGCGGCAAGGGCAGGGCCCACGACTCCGGCCAAAGCAGAGGCAATCCCCCAAGTGGCCACAAAGGTCAAGATCGTGAAAAACAGGACAGTGAACCCGGATTTTGTTTGCTGAAAATGGTAAAGCAACTCCTCCTGCTCCGGCAGGTTGCCACCTTTCCATTCCGATATAGAAATATTGGAAGGTGCGACATGATCCGCAACATCGCACGTCGCAGTATTCCCATGGGGAGACGCCAATCCCACATTAGTCACACAGATCGCCGACATGCCGCCTTCCGGCTGCATTTCAATCGGCGTAGCCACGAACCATTGTGGTTTCGCGTACCCGTCGATATAGGTGGTGACCTTTTTCTTGAAAATATTCCCGGATTTTTTGGTGTTTTGGGCAAAACGCTGTTTTGTGTTTACGATCCACCCGATATGCCCATTTGAGTGTCTTAATGCCTGCCCAATGACAACGCCGACGGCCTCCCAACTAATGTTGTGGAAAACGTGGTCAGTGACAGATGCACCCTTAAAGTTTTGGAAGGGGTTGTAGCCCAGGCGTTCCGGATCAGAGGCTTCAGATGGAGTAAGGAAGTCGCGGCGCCATTTGTTGATCTCGCCGTGCCACGGGGTGAAATCACTTCTGTACACGACGAGGTCGCCAGTTGGCGTTTTCTCAACCTTCTGGATCTCCACGATCAGTTCGGCGCTGTCCGGGGAGTAAGCCGCAAACACATAGCTGGCTGTCTTAGGGAAAGCGTCGATACGGGAGGACATCTGCGCAGAAGAAATACCGGCAGCGCCGAGTTCCTCCCGCCCAGACGAAATCCAGCGCTCCCCCTCGATCATCTCCCATTTGAAGGCGGCCTGGTTGGGGTCCGCCGCGTCCCGCATCCAAGTCAATCTACCAATTTCGGTGTAGTTGTCTTTCGGCATTGAGACGGAAGTGCCGAGGCCCTGCATGTTAGGTATCGAATACCAGTTTCTCGAGTTAGCTGCGAAATCGGCCCAGCCGGCAACCACGCCAGATGGCTGCGCAATTTCGCGCTCAGTGCTAGCTGACGCTGGCATTGCAGGGGCAATGACGCCGGTAACAACGAACGCGAAGGTTGTGATGCCGGCTGTCAGCCGGCGTGACAGATCACTGAAAAGACCCATTTTGAGCCTCCTTGATGTTTCCTGAAGCGATCTCTCCAGCAACATCGATATTCAAGAATGGGATGAGCGTCATGAATTCGAGGACGGCTTGCTGGCGCTGGGTTTCAGAGGCATCTTGAGTGCACTGAACAGCCAGCAAATCGGCGCCGCCAGCCAGACGAATGAAGTAGCCATCCTTCTTCTTTCCATCCCTGGACAAGCTCGGCAAAGAGCCGGATTGGACGTGGTGGATAACGCAGCCAGGGTGATCAGTCTCAATTCCGACGGTTGGCGTCATGGCCAACACCTCTGAATCACTCAAGCCAGGGGCAGTTTGAGCTGCCTGCGCCGCAAGGGTTGATGAGATGAGTGCTGCGAAAACGATTTTCTTGATCATGGTTAATACCCTTTCTTTCTGTGGAAAAATGACTTTGGTTAGGTTGACGATTTACATGGTGCCGCGTCGGCCAGCAGCGCCGATGGATCCGCCGCCGGTCCCAGCCGGCTTAGGGTTACGTTGTTGCGGGTGATTGCCAGGCGGGTTGCTTGGTGGCTGCTTTTTGCTGCCGCCACCTGTTGCTCCACGGGCTGCGCGATTAACGAAGGACACGAATACGTTGCCACCGTCGGAGCCCATGGCTGGCCCGCCAACCAGGGCGCTAACGAAATTGCCAGTGGACTCGATGATTTCTTTTCCAACCCAGCTGAAAAAGATTAGGAACAGAGACACCAGGATGGCGCTGTCCTGGGCGCCTTCAGGCGATGCGGAATAAAGCACCACCAACTGGATGCAGCCAACTGCCAAGAATGCCAAGAACGTCGCAACAGCTTTATAAAACATGCCTGACATCGCGAGAGTGAACCAGCCGCACGGCAACGAGCCGAGGCAACTGAAACGCTCCAGAAGGATGAACGGGAGCAAGAGGGGCCCGAAGCAGATAGCCGTGTACATCATGATGTCGCCTAAATTCACAACGAACACAAAGGTCGCCAGGCTCCAGACAAGCAGCAGCGCAGTCGCAAAACTAAATAAGTGAGACACCAGGGTGACCAGCATGCCGTCACCGCTGGTCATGCCAGGGATGACACTCTTGAGATTTTCCCAACCCAGTGCCGCCTTGCCAGCCACCCAGCCCAGCGCCCCGCCTCCAGCGGCTTCGCTGGCGGCTTTCTCGGCTTGATCAAGCTGCAACAACCTGCGGGCCATTGGGTATTTGAGGACATTAACTATCGCCGTGCTGTAGAGCTCAACAACAGCACAGGTAGCGTCCTCACCACATCCCTCAACGCCTGTTCGCATGGCACCTACGCGGCCGATTTCGTCACTGATGGCCACTGACGTATGGAAGAAAAAGTCCTTCACGGAGATCCCCATGAAGGCCCCCTGCTCCATCCCGCCACCGTCGTCCTTCTGAGCCCAGCCCAGCAAAAGCGACCACACAAACACCATCAACATGGTCTTTTTGACCATTTTGCTGATGGCGGTGGATATCTTGTCGTCATCAAGCAGAATCTCAACAAGAAGCCACGCCATGCTCAGGGTGTAGAGCACCATCAGGAGGTGGATACCGTGTTGAACAAACACGTTTGAAAAGGCTTCTCCCATTGCATGCAAGCCGTCGAGCATCGAGAGCAGCTTAGGTTTGAAGGCAATAATTGCTGATTCATCCATGTCTCAAAATCCTTACAAAAGGTCGCGCAAAATCAGCGCGGGAAGAACCATCAGAGCCACGAGGCAAACAACAAAGAGTTCAGGGGCATCAACTGAAAACTGGATAAAGCCCCAGGTCACCATGCCTCGCAAAGTCTTCACCTCCGGGGAAAAGTCGAGCTTCTTTTGGTCCGTGGTGTCGATGTATTTTTGGGTGTCGTGGTCGAGACGATCGCGCAGATCAAGCGGCGTGCGAAGCACGAAATGGATTAGCCTGCCGAATCTCATTTGCCACACCCTTTCTGGCCGCAGACGTGTTTTTTGGCGGCTTCTGAAGCGTTGACCTTCCCGTTTTTGAGCATCTGCTCAACACGCGCCCGGTCAGCCTCTGCGGCATCGGCCGTGGCTTTCGCACGGGCCGCAGCTTCAGCCTCAGACTCAGCCTGGGCACGCTTCTCATCATTTCGATCAATCTGAGATTGCGCGAGATACTGATTCATACGAATCAGTTCGCCTGCCATCATCTGATTCTGCTGAGCGAGGGTCTGGAGGCCCTCCACGTTGCCGGAAATTTTCGAGATCTCAGTGTCCATTTGAGCCAGCACTCTCGCTTTTTCTTCGGCTTCCATCAGCACCTGCATGTCACGGTCGACCTTCTGCTTGTACTGGCCACCCCGGGCAAGGGCCAATGCATGCTCATAGGTGAAATACTGAGAAGGGCTCATGTCCAGCCGGCGCATCTCATCTTGGCGGCTGGCCAGCATCCTGCGGGCTTGGTCAGTTGCGGTGTAAACGCCGTCAACTGCTTGGTAAAGCTGCATAGCCGTTTGAAGGCTATCTTTATATGGCGCGAGCTGCTTTCCGATCATTGCCGCGGGCAGCTGTTTGAGGTTTTGAACCATGGTCATGTACTGCTGGACCTGCTGGGTGTAGTCCCGGATCTGGCCGGCGACCATCTGGCTTTGCTTGGCTACACTAGCCACTAGCTCAGCGTTGTTCATCAACTGAGTTGCTTCGGTGGCCCCGCCGCCAGCCGGGCCGCCGCCGGCAACGGCTGAAGGAACCCAAAGTGAGGCGAGAATCAGGAAGAGAGCTGTCTTTTCATGAAAAGAAGTCATTTCAGCCCCTTCCCATTCGTGTCTCGCTCCTGAATCCAGTCCAGAACAGTCCCCAATCGCCAGTTCCTGCCGTGACCTGGCAGGCGAGGAGGCAATTTATGGGGAGAATCTGAGCACCACTGCTGGATTGAGTTGGCCGATCTGTTAATCAGGGCTGCAAGTTCATAGATGCCAATCACAGTGTTGCGATCAAGTCGGGTAAGACGCTCAAGGAGGCTGTACCTTGCCGCGCGCAGCTCGCTGAGTCGATGCTCCTTTGCATCGATTGCTTGTTGTTCTTGCATGGGAATTTCTCCAAAAATCTAAAGTTGATTTTTGGCAGAACGTGGCGCAGCCCAGAATGAGCTCTGCCTGCCCTACACGAGGAGGGGCAGCGCCGCCTTAGGCAGCTTTAGGAGGGGGAGTGGTGGTTCTGGTAAGGAAGGAAATTAACAATTTAGTTAGATTTTGAACTGTTTGAAAAAGCTGGCTGGAAATCTGGATGGAGAAGCTAAAACCTGCATGGATGGCGAAGAGTCTGACAATAAATGAAACAAGAATCGTGCTGACCAGAAGCTCTGCAAGCACCACAGGATTGAAATTGACTGTGACTTGGAAAAAGCCAAAGTCAAAAGCCTGACCTTTGAAGTGAACTGCCACAATGGCAATCAGGATGAAGGCCACCACGGCAAACGCGAGATTGCCGAAAAATTGCTTCATCGATGTGTCTTTATCCATGTTGGTCAAGATAGCATATTTAGCAATACTTGCAAGCCATTTTTGAATAATTAACATATATATTTCATATGGTTACATAACATTTACAAGTAAATGTTATGTAGTGATTTATGCGCTCATGTCCTCTACCTATTGGGTTGATTTTATTGAATGCGCTACGGGAAATGATCGAACCACACCTATCAATAAGCAAGATGATAATCTTCAGATTTTTCCGCGTTTATCAATAGCTGTATAAATACAGCTATTGAATACGGCAACTTATTTCTATGAGGCCATAATTGATGTCTAGTTTGGCCCATAGCGACACATGGTGAATTTATGTTCATAGAACTGAACCGGACATTTCATGAGCTTACAGAAAGCGATAACGTAAATGACTCTGGCTCCCGTTTGTTTTTCTCTGGAGGAGAGACTTTAAATTGGAATGATCTAGTTCAGGAATATCGTGTCGTTTTGTTGTCCGAAGCTGGATCAGGGAAAACAGAGGAGATTCGGCACATAGCCCAACGTTTGCGAAATGAAGGCAAACCTGCATTCTTCATTCGCCTCGAGCACATCGCCCACGACTTTGAAAGTGCATTTGAGGAAGGGACTTATGAAGAGTTCGTTGCTTGGCAGATGTCAGATGGTGAAGCATGGCTGTTATTGGACTCCGTTGATGAGGCCCGCCTACGAAATCCCAGCGATTTCGAGGCGGCTGTCCGAAAGCTTGCACATTATGTCCTCGCCGAAAAACAACGGGTGCATATCGTTATCACAGGCAGAACATCCGCCTGGCGACCTAAAACAGATCTGGTGTTTTGCGGAAGGCACCTGCCTTATATCAAGCCCACCTTTTCTGCGAATGAAGTCGATGGCGTAGCCGGAGAAAAATCTCAGATTCAGTTAGAGCGAAGAATAAGAGGTCAAGAGCCAGCCGGTTTCAGGATTGTGGCCTTTGATGATCTCAAACCTTCTCAAGTTGAGATCTTTGCAAAAGCAAGAGGTGTCACAAACGCACAAGCATTCTTGGATGCCGTGGAGAGAGCCGATGCTTGGTTATTCACGTCTCGCCCATTAGATCTAGAAGAGCTAGTGGAGTTTTGGAATGACCACAGCCGGATCGGCAATCGTCTAGAGCTAATGAAAAATAGCATCGAGCGGCGGTTGCAAGAGCGTGATGAGGATCGAGCAGAGGCTCGCCCGCTCAAGATGAAGAAAGTACATGAGGGGGCTATGCTGATTGCAGCAGCCTCCACATTGGCGCACGAGCCGACTATTCAAGTTCCAGATGGTTCTCACAATTCCAAAGGACTCCGGGTCAAATCCTTGTTATCCGACTGGGATGACGTCGAGTGCGCAACGCTGCTTGCTCGTCCTATTTTTGACGAGGCAATTTATGGCACGGTACGATTCCATCATCGGTCGGTCCGTGAATATCTAACGGCAGAGTGGTTCGCGGCCCTGCTCAACAACCAAACATCACGGCGGAACATCGAGGAAATTTTCTTTCGTGAGCAATATGGTCAGGAAGTGGTTGTTCCTGCAATGCGACCAGTATTGCCCTGGCTGGCGATCTTTGACGAGAAAATCAGGAATCGCATCTGCCGAATTGCGCCCGAGATTCTATTTGAGGGTGGAGATCCAAGCCAACTGCCGTTAGAAACACGGCGGAGGATTCTTCAAGACGTATGCGAGCAACTTGCAGACGGCACATCTATTCGCTCCACTACGGATTTGGCCGCAGTGCAACGTTTTGCCAATATCGATTTGACTCCGGATATAAAGGAGCTTATTCGTAGGTTCGATAGCCATGATGAACTGCTCTGGTTCTTGTTACGTATGGTTTGGCAGGGAGAGCTTATTGGAGCATTACCAGAAGCGAGACAGGTCGCACGGACAACTTCTTTAGGCCATCATGCCCGAGTTGCTGCTATTCGGGCTGTTTCAGCATTAGGGGCGGGAAAAGACAAATCCGAATTGCGTGAAGCGTTCTTGAACGAGTCAGACACTTTAAATCGTGATTTACTGGCGGCATTGCTAGAGGGCACCATTCCAACAACAGAACTCGTTCAATGGTTAATTCACTGTCTCCGGAAAGTTGAGGAAAAACAGCGCTTTCACGTGGACCCTCTCGTTGAGGAATTATGTGGTTTTCTCGAGAGATCGAGCGATGAACTGTTGCCTTTGATTGTCGAAGCAGGAAACTCTTTACTTGAAGAGGCTCCCGTAGTGGAGCGTAGGCACTGTGAAATATCGGTTAAGTATTCTTGGCTGCTAAAGCCCATTGCTATCGCCACGAAGCGCTTAGTGAAACTCAGAAACCCTGCAGCCTTGCATGCACCCTGCTTGGCAGTTCTTCGCAAGATACCTATCCTCAAGACGTATGACCCGATAGAGTTTACGGACACCAAGTTAGGCCTCGGCGAACTCGTCGCAGGGTGGCCAGAACTCAATCTGGCGCTTTTTTGGTATCTGGCTGAAGACGAGCGCACCTGGTTGAATCGCGAACAAAAACGTCTAACCGATTGGTGGAACGTTGGTATTTTGAGTTCGTACGTAAGTTTCAGTGTCAAAGATATTGAATCCATTCTGACAGAGATTAAAAGCCGCCCATTTATTGATGACAAATTGGTTGCATTGTCATTGGCATTTAAATTGTATGTCGAGGCTGGGCGGCCACCGAAGGTGCGTGCCCAGTTAAGAGTTGCCACCCGCGGAGAAGCTGAATTGACTGAACGCCTGGCAGAGCTTATGCGCCCTGTTCAGATGACTGAAGAAGTAAAAAAATGGAAGAGACAAGAGGCTGGGTGGAAACGAAAAGCTAAGCAGAACAGGGAAAGAGAAGAGCGTAACCGTGAGGGCTGGAGGCGATACGTCATTGAAAATGTCGAGCTGTTACGTGACCCCGGCCTCAACGAGCCTGATGCAATCTCGAATGCCCAACATTACCTTCACTGCTGTATGCGCGAAGGCACAAAAAACTCTGGTGACCGATCGCATGGCAACTGGCCAATTCTGGAAGACGAGTTTGGCCTGGCTGTTGCACGAGCATTTCGAGATGGCGCTGTCGCATACTGGCGTCGTAACCGGCCTATGCTTGTATCGGAAGGGGCCGCGACGAATGTCACCGCATTCTCAACCATATTTGGATTGACAGGATTGGCCATCGAAGCCAGTGAAACCCCTGAGTGGCCGGCAGCCTTGAGTGAGAGCGAAGCAGAATTGGCGTTTCGTTACGCAATGCACGAACTCAACGGATTTCCGCCGTGGATGCCGCGTCTCTTTCTGAAGTTCCCAGATGTGATTCGACAGATGTCGCTCCGTGAAATTACCTATGAGCTGGCAACGGAAGACGAGAGAAAGGAAAGCTTTTACCTGCTCTATGATGTAAGTTGGAGTGGTGATTGGCTATGGGATGCAATTGCGCCTTGTTTGCTGGAAAGGCTTTCAGTCAGCGAGCCAGGAAACCTGCGCAACCTAGGTTACTTATTAAACGTGATCCAAGGGTCGAATCTGACGGACGAAAAGATTTCGCATCTCGCTTCTGAAAAGTTGAATTCTTTTGAGCAGCCAGATCGCTGTGCTTATTGGTTTGCCGTCTGGACTGGGGTTGCCCCAGACAAAGCGATACCAGCCCTAGAGCAATATCTGAATTCGCTGAAGAGCAGTGAAGAACGTACTTTGACAGCGATGATTTACGTGACCCAGTTGCTGGGAGGGCGGCGAAGCGGCAGTTCACAAGTGCGGGAAGCTTACAGAACCCCTACTCATCTGAAGTCGCTCTATCTGCTTATGCACCGCCACATCAAGCGAAACGAAGACATCGAACGCGCGAACTCGGGCGTCTATTCCCCCGGGTTGAGAGACGATGCTCAAGACGCTCGCGATCGACTTTTTGGACTACTTAAAGAAATTCCTGGGAAAGATGCATTTTTGGCTATTCAGGAGATTGCTTCGGTGCACCCAGACGAACGGTCACGCCCATGGTTCACGGTTCATGCTAGGGCGAAAGCGGAATCGGACGCAGATAACCCACCATGGCCCCCCGCTCAAGTGCGTGAATTTTATGATGAGCAGGAACGCACACCAGCCTTTCACCGAGACCTATTTGATCTGGCTGCAATGCGCATGCGTGACCTTAAGAATGATCTTGAGAACGGGGACAGCAGTATCGCCTCGATCTTGAAAGGGATTGACGACGAAATTGAGATACGCAAATACATCGGAGGCTGGTGTCGTGATTGTGCAAAAGGGCGCTACTCGATCCCTCAGGAAGAGGAGTTAGCAGATGCCAAGCGACCGGATTTTCGCTGGCACGGCGTTGGATTCGATGCGCCGGTACCAATGGAGTTGAAGCTTGCAGACAATTGGACCGGCCCAGCATTATTCGAGCGATTGCGAGTGCAGCTTTGTGGGGACTACCTGCGTGATATCAGATCTGGGCGCGGATTGTTCGTACTTGTCTATCGCGGGGAGAAGAAGGCTTGGGAACTCCCAGGGAATCGAAGCCAAGTTGCGTTCGATGGCTTAGTCGAGGCACTACAAATCCATTGGGAGGAAATATCTTGCTACCATCCTGGCGTTGATGAGGTTCGCGTAATTGGAATTGACCTTACGAAGCGTGACAGCGCAGCCGAATAAAACGCACTTCGATGCCCACAAATAATCTTCGCTTTCGTAATCATTACGTTCCAGAACACTATCTGAAACGATGGGCTGGCGGCACTTCAAAAGTGTGGACGTACCGATTACTTGTCCCACATAACAATATGGGGTTATGGAAATCGCACTCCCTCGATACGATTGCCAGGAGAGAGCATCTCTATACTCGGATCAGGGATACGAATGAATCCGATGAACTCGAGCGTTGGTTTAGCACGGATTTTGAAAGCCCCGCTAATCCAGTGATTGAGAAAGTTATCACTGGCATGTCCCTTACCCCAAATGATTGGAGAGCACTAGCACGCTTCGTCGCGCTTCAAGACGTTCGCACTCCGGCGAGGATGACGGAGATCGTCAACCGCGCATCCAATAATTTGCCTGCTCTGCTCGATGAGGTTTTGAAGAAGGCTGTTGAGGATATTAAGGCTGCAAAAGAAAATAACATCAGCTTACGAGTTCGCGATAATGCTGCCTCCATTCCTCTCCCAATTGCGATTCACACAAAATTCGAGCCTGGTGCGGAAACCGGAACACTGTGTCTTGAAACGGTTGCCGGGCGTGCTTATTGGCTATACGCAATCGAGGTGTTATTAACCACAACCGTCAAGCATCTGGAGAAACACCGCTGGGTGGTTGTCCGTACCCCAAAAGGAATGAAATGGCTTACCAGTGACAATCCGGTGGTGAAACTCAATTACTACAACGATGGTACGTTTGATCTCGGAGGGGGATGGGGTAATCCAGGCTCGGAAATTTTTCTGCCAATATCCCCTGAGTACCTGCTTTACACACAAGTCGGAAGCAAACCAAGATTTGCTAGAGGGGAACGACTACCCCAGACGATAGCTGTTAAAATTCAGAACTTTATCATCGAAAATTCCCACAGATATATTTTTGCCGAGGAAATTGATCCATCAGTAGCGTCTATACGGCCACGCACAGTGAATCAAGAGGCGGTTAGCGCGGAAAATAAGGGTTGGACAGAATTCCATTCGATCCAAACCCAAGGGGAACTGCAGCTAAAAAGAAAAAATTAGAATAATTGGAGTTTTAAAATTTCTCTTTTCTGTCCTGTGCTATTAAACAAGTGCTAGCCAACCACCATACTCGAAACCAAGTCAGGAATTAGGGGAGGGGGAGCCGCCTCCGGCGGGGGAACCCCGTGAGGGGTACCCCGGCGAAGCCGCGCCTTCCGTTAAAGATCTAAAAGAATCAAGTTAAAAACGCGCGCGCGTTAAGGTTTTTAGACGCCTTGCTAGGCAAGGGATAGACAGGCCATCGTATGTATAAAACCACGTACCCATCATGGATGAAACCACGTGCTGATTCACAGCTATTTCATGTGTAAAACCACGTGCCAACTCACAGGCTCAACCCACCCCCACTCCTTCTTTTTCGTGGATTTTTCAAAAGAATGTCTCTTACCTCACACTGCCTGCCTTTTTCCGCTCTAGCATAGATGTTGATTGAGTCCCCATCCACATCAAACACAATTCGATACCCCGGTAAATTATTGGCATTTGCAATAGCCTTCAACTGCCGACGAAATCCAGATAAAGAATCCCTACTCCCTGATTTCTCATGCAGCACCTTAACACCTACCCGCCATCGTGGCTGTGCCCCACAGTGCTTCCTAGCTAACTCATAAAGCCTACGCTCGAGAGGCTTACGAAGCCTAAAATAGTCGGAGGAAATCGTGAGGACTGATTTGGATTGAAGTGATCGAAAAAACCAAGCAGGCAAAGTGACCGTGAGAGCGTGTCCCGAATTTTGTGTAAACGGGGTTTAGGTTAGCGGTTTGGCATCCG
>CAYUJU010000058.1:0-13690 GCA_964445115.1 uncultured Methylobacillus sp.
CCGGGCGAGCCGACCATCAGCACGCCGCGCGGAATGCGGCCGCCGAGCTTCTGGAACTTGGACGGGTCGCGCAGGAAGTCGACCAGCTCGGACACTTCCTCCTTGGCCTCGTCGCAGCCGGCCACGTCGGCGAAGGTCACCGTGTTGGTGTTCTCGTCGAGCACGCGCGCCCGGCTCTTGCCGAACGAGAAGGCGCCGCCGCGCCCGCCGCCCTGCATCTGGCGCATGAAGAAGATCCATACCCCGATCAGCAGCAGCATCGGCCCCCAAGACACGAGTATGTTCATCAGCAGGGAAGGCTCTTCTTCCGGCTTGGCTTCGACGATCACGCCGTTCTTGAGCAGATCGGACACCAGCCAGATATCGGAAGGCGCAAAGGTCGTGATGCGCTGACCGTCAGCGGTCTCGCCGCGCAGCACGCGTCCGTCGATGGTGACCTTGGCGATGCGCTTGTGCTTCACCTCATCGATGAACTGGGAATAGACCACCTGTTTGTCAGCTGCCTGCTTGACGCCGAACTGGTTGAAGACGGTCATCAGCACTAGGGCGACGATCAGCCAGACGGCGATGTTTTTGACGATGTTATTCAATTCCCTATCCTTCAGTTGTGGGGTGGTGCTTGGCCATTCTAAACCGATTTCAGGCCTTGTGCTTCAGGCCCAGGAGGTACACTTCGCTGCTTCTGTCACGCGAGGCCTTGGGCTTGCGGGTGACCACGGTCTGGAACTGCTCGCGCATGGCGCGCACGATATCGTCGAACCCTTCGCCGATGAACACTTTGGCAAGGAAATTGCCATTTGGTTTCAACCACTGTCGACTGAAATCGAGCGCCAGTTCGACCAGATACGCCATGCGGGCCTGGTCGGTACTGTTGATACCACTGATATTGGGGGCCATGTCCGAAATTACAAGGTCTACCTGCTGGTCACCGAGCATGGATTCGAATTGCTGCAGCACCGCTTCCTCGGTGAAATCCCCCTGCAGGAAATGCACGCCAGGCAGGGGGTGCATCTCCAGCAGGTCCAGTGCGAACACGCGGCCGTTGCCTTTGAGCCGCTCCATCGCGACCTGCGACCAGCTACCGGGGGTGGCGCCGAGGTCGACGATGGTCATGCCCGGCTTGATGAGCTTGTCCTTGTCGTCGATTTCCATCAGCTTGTAAGCAGCCCGGGCGCGGTACCCTTCCTTGTTGGCGCGCTTCACGAACTCGTCGTTGACGTGTTCCTGCATCCAGGCCTTGCTTGTGCGGGTGCGTTTCATGCGAGGTAGAAATGGGGTGCGCGCGGGCGAATAGTTCGATAGACTTGCGTTGTCTGCATCATAACACACCCCCCAATCATGAGCTTGTTGCGCTGGCTGTTGCGGTTTGTGTATAAAAAAATGTTACATCAATTCCGTGTGCCTCGGGACGTGCTGCACTTCGCATGGAAACGTTACGCGAATCGCACGGCGCTGATCTCCCCAACGGGCGAGTTGACCTACCGTGAGCTGCGGTCGCGCGTGCTGCAATTGACGGCGCAATGGCAAGCCTGCGGTGCCGCGAAAGGGGATGTGTGTTTCGTCATGCTGGCCCATGGGGCGGATCAGGTGATCGCCAATCTCGCCGCGATGGAGAGCGGGGTGGTGCTGTCGGGCGCGCCTCGTCAGGGTGGCGAAGCGGCATTGCAGCAGGCGATCAATCTGCTGGCGCCCAAGGTGATGTGGTACGACCCACAGTTCGAGGAACTTGCGCTGATGGTGCAACGCATGGCGCCCGGAATCCGGCTGCTCGAAGTCGGGCAGTTGCCAACCTACACCGAGCCGTTGCGGGGGGCGCGCGCGCGCATCCTGCCCGACGATTTGCTGAACATCGGATTCACTTCGGGCACAACCGGAGCGCCCAAGGCCCTGGCGGCGCGCCATGGGACGTCGCTCGACAGCCTGAAACTGGTGCTCGATAACGTCGAACTCAAGAAATCCGCCACCCCGGAGGTCGCGCTGATCGGGATTCCGGTCGCGGGCGCCGGGAGTGGCCTGGTGATGCCGACCTTGCTGGGCGGTGGCTCCATGCTGATTCCCGCGACCTATACCGCCGGGGAATTCCTCGCCTTGATTCCGCGCCATCGGGTAACCCGCCTGTTCACCACGCCCAGTCTGCTGATCGATCTGCTGGATCACCCGGACATCGGCAGTGTCGACCTCAGTTCACTGCGCAATATCATCTACGGCACCGAACTGATGCCAGCGGCCAAACTGGAAGAGGCGCTGCGTGTGTTCGGCCCGATTTTGCAGCAGGGATACGGCAGCGCCGAAGTACTGCCGCCCGTCACCATGCTGCAGCCGCATGAGCATCTGCGCGACGGCGTCCTGGCAGCCCGTGAGGTCCTGAGCTCGGTGGGCAGAGCCGTTCCTGGCGTGCAGGTGGTGGTTGCCGATGAGCACGACCAGCCGCTGGAGCGCGGCGAGATCGGGCAGTTGTTGATCCGCAGCCCCACCATGTTCCGCGGCTATCTGCACCAGCCTTCCTTGAATGACGAAGTTCTGCGGGGCGGATGGCTCCATATCGGTGATGTCGGCTATTTTGATCGTGCGGGTTTCTTGCATGTGCTTGGACGCCAGCAGGATGTCATCCGTCGCCATGGGCATGTGACGTATCCCCGACTGGTCGAGGAGGTCATTCATGATCATCCGGCGATCAAGGAGACGGCGTATGTCCAGGTCGGGGATCTGGCCATCATGGCGGTGTCGTTGCGGCGAGCCTATCGGCATCATCTGGCCGAGGCTGCTTTTCCCCAGGAACTCCAGACATGGCTCACCCCTCGGGTGCCTGCGGTCGATCTGCCGGACCGCCTCGTGCTCATGGAAGAACTCCCGCGCAGCGCGCTGGCGAAGGTGCTTCGCCGTGAAGTGCGCCAGATGCTTTCCCAATCATTTTCTCGCCCAGAGGTTGCTTGATGTCCAGTTCCTCCCATCACATGCCCTTGTCCACCAAGATCATGTTCGCCTTCGGCAACGTCGGCTTGCAAATGATGGTGGCGGCCACCAGTTTCTTCCTGCTGATTTTTTACACCGATGTCGCGCTGGTGCCCCCCGCGCTGGCGGGTACGGCCTTGCTGGTCGGCAAGCTCTGGGATGTGGTGAACGACCCCTTGTTCGGCTACCTGTGCGACCGGACCAAATCACGCTTCGGGCGTCGGCGGGTGTATCTGATCTACGGCGCAGGACCGTTCGCGTTGGCGGCGGCTTCGTTGTGGATGATGCCACCCGGCCTGTCCACCACGGCAGCATTCCTGTGGATCGTGATCAGCTATACCGTCTACGATACCTTGTTCACCATGATCACGATGCCCTATTCAGCGCTGGGGGCCGATCTCACCACGGATTACGACGATCGCACGAGCCTCGTGGCGATCGGCTCGGTCGGTGCGCTGGTGGGGTATGTGCTGGGGAGCGTGCTGATGCCAAAGCTGGTGACGGTGGGCAGTACTCCGCAGTTGGGTTATGCCTTCGCGGGTGGTTTTCTGGGCTTGGTGGCCGGCGCCTCGGTCGGCTTGGTAGCCTGGCGGGTCAAGGAGCCCTCATCGCGAGAGCATCGCCATCATCCGCAAGACTCTCTGTTGTTGGCGATGAAGTCGACACTGCAAACACGCCCCTTCATCATCCTCAGCACGGCGCTTGCGCTGGTCCGCCTCGGGTTGACCCTGCTGCAAACCTCCCTGGCGTTTTATGTCATTTACCGCCTGCAGATTGGCAAGGAGGGGCTACCCATGCTCATGGGTGTGCTGCTGGCGACCGTGGCGGTCACCATTCCCTTCTGGCGCTGGGTCTGCGCCACCTGGTCCAAGAACGGTGCTTACGTACTCGGTATCACCTTGTGTGCGATTGGACTCATCCTGACCTACTGGATCGAGCCCGGCCAGAAATCGGTGATGATGGGCATCATGGTGCTGGTCGGGCTGGGGATGGGCGCACACTGGGTCGCGCCGTATTCGATGCTGCCCGACGTCGTGGATTTCGCCGAGGCACAGTCCGGGGAGCGCCGTACGGGAGTCTATTACGGTGTCTACGGATTGATGGACAAATTAAGCCGTACCTTCGGCTCGGTGGCGGTCGGCTGGTGGCTGGACTGGTTCCACTACGTGCCCAACGTGACGCAATCCGCCGAGGCGGATCTGGGCATCCGTCTGATCACGGGGCCGGTGCCCGCGGTGGCCATGCTGCTGGCATTGCCGTTGCTGCTGATTTACCCGCTCAACCGGGCGGCCCATCAGCGGGTCAAGGTGCAACTGGAATCGAAACGATCACAGCCTACTACCCTGATGACCCGCTTCTGACGGTTTTTCTAGCCGGTGCCGGTCGGGGCACGCGTTTGCTAGCGCTTCTCGGTGTCTACCGGGTGCAACCAGACCGCCAGAGAAGGCAGCAGTACGAGCGCAGCAATCGCGTTGACCAGGAACATGAAGGCCAGCAGGATGCCCATGTCAGCCTGGAATTTGAGTGCGGAAAATGCCCAGCTACCGACACCGATCGTCATGGTAAACGCCGTGAACATTGCGGCCGCACCACGTTGCCGCAGGGCATCAATACACGCCTCTGCCAGCGAAGCGCCCTGGTGCATGCGGTGTTGCAGCGTGTCGTAGAGATAAATGCCGTAGTCGACCCCCACGCCGACGCCCAGCGCGATCACCGGTAGCGTGGAAACCTTGAGTCCGATGCCCAGGCTGGCCATGAGCGCGTTGCACAGGATGGACACCAGTGCTAGCGGCAGCAGGATGCACACCACAGCTGCCAGGCTTCTGAACGTTGCGTAGCACAGCAGGGCCAGCACCCCGAAAATGGCGCCGAGCATCTGGTACTCCGCGGCGTCGACGGCCTCGTTGGTGGCAGCCATGACCCCGACATTGCCGGTGGCGAGTCTGAATTCGATCTTGGTGTGATCCTCCCCGGCGTTGAAGCGTTTGACTGCCTCCACGATGCGCGCGATGGTTTCGCCCTGATGGTCCCGGGTAAAGATCAGCACCTGCATGACATTGCAATTGGTGTCGATAAGGCCGCTGGCGGTGTCCAGCGGGCCAACTACCTGCGCCATCATGGCCGGGTCGCGCGGCAGGGCACGCCACTTCAGGTTGCCCTCGTTAACGCCGCCGTTCACCATGCGGGCGACCGTGGTGGTGGTCAGCACGCTCTGTACTCCGGGCAGGCGGCGCATTTCCCATTCGAACCGCTGAATGGGATCCATGTATTCGTGTTTGGTGCAGGCGCTGTCGGTGTCGTGCGTCTGTACCACCACGCCGAGCACGTCGACGCCGATCGCAAAGCTCTTGGTAATGACGGCATTGTCCTGGTTGTAGCGCGAATTCTGGCGCAGTTCGGGAATGCCCTGGCCCAGATCCCCCGTCTTCAGGTCACGCGCTTTCCAGGCACCGATGCCCGCGACCATCAGCGCGATCATCAGGGCGATGCCGGCATGGCGACGATCGGCAAGCCGTGCCACTTTTCCCCACACTGACGCGCTGGCACGATCGAATTGCTGCGCGCGCTGCAGCGCCACCGGCCTGACGGTGAGGTAAGACAGCAGGATAGGCAGCAGAATCTTGTTGGTGATGATCATCAGCGCGACGCCCAGACTCGCGGTGATGCCCAGTTCGCGCACGATCTCGATCTTGATCAGCATGATCACCAGAAAGCCCAGCGCGTTGGTCGCCAACGCCAGCGCCCCGGGGATGAACAGGCTACGGAACGCATCCTGCGCGGCTTCTAGGCTGGAACGGTCTTCCATGCGCCTGAGCCGCCAGGCGTTGGTCATCTGAACGGCATGCGAAACACCGATCGAGAAGATCAGGAAGGGGACGAGGATAGACATTGGATCGATGCCGTACCCCAGCAGCTTGAGCAAACCGAACAGCCAGATGACGGGCACCAGCGCGCAGACTAAGGCCAGTCCGGTGACCTGGGTCGAGCGGGTGTAGGCGTATAGCAGCACCGCCGTGACCAGGAATGCTGCCAGGAAAAAGGTAAGTACGCCAATGGCGCCGGCACGGATGTCGTCGACGGCCTTCGCAAAGCCGATGATATGCACGCCGACTTCCGGGCTTTCATATTTGGCCCGTATGCGCTCCAGTTCCTGCGCAACTTTGAAATAGTCCAGCCTTTCCCCTGTTTGCGGGTCGTGTTCCAGCAACTCCGCACGGATCAACACGCCATTGAAATCCCGCGAGACCAGTCGTCCGAATTCGCTGGATTTCTGGATGTTGCCGCGCACTTTCTCGAGGTCTTCCGGGGTGTTCTGGAACGTCGAGGAAATGACGTTGCCTCCGGCAAAGCCTTCCTCGGTGATTTCGATGAAGCGCACGTTCGGGGTGAATAGCGACGCGACCGAGGTGCGCTCGACGCCGGGAATGAAGAACACGTCGTCGGTGGCATTTTTCAGCCGGTCGAAGAAGTCGGTGCTGAATATATCCTTACCATCTTTGCGGACCAGTGCGACCAGCACTCGATTGGCCCCGCCGAACGTCTTCTGATAGGCCGTGAAGGTCTGCATGTAGGGGTGTTCGAGCGGGATCATCTTGGCGAATCCCGCATCCGTCCCAATGCGTGTCGCGAGCAGACCGAGTACCGCGGTGACCACTGCGAACAGGATGAGCCATGCTCGACGGTGATCGAACACCCAGTGAGCGGTGCGCGCCGTGATGCGATTGCGTAAGGTCATGGTTGCATCACTCCTGATTCCCCCGCAAGGATCAGGCCTTGCTTGCTTTCGATGACATCTGCCCAGGCCTGGTGACCGGGAATGGCGAGTTTGGCGAAGTGCCTGCCTTGATCCGTGCTTTCCAGCACCGTCCCGGCTGCGCCGACCAGCAAGATATTGCCGTTACGGCGCTTGATCCCCGACATCAGGCTGGCGCTGGTGGGCATCGTGATTTCCTCCCAATGCTGCCCTTTGTCCTCGGAGCGCAACACGTGGCCGCGCAGCCCGAATAACAGCAGTGTGTGATCGTCGACGCTCATGAGGCCGAAGTAGCTGCCGCCGTAGGGTGTCGTGACAGGTTGCCAGGAGTTGCCGACATCTTCCGAACGGCGTAGCGTGCCGGTTTCACCGGCGACGAATAGCGTGCCATCGGGCAGTGCGGTGATACCGTACAGATGACGGTCATCGTCCGGAGATTGTCGGTTCTGCCAGCTCTTGCCCCCATCCGTGGTTACCAGTAGCGCTCCATAGGCTCCTGTGGCAAACCCTTCCTGCGGGTTTTTGAACCATACATCCAGCAGCGGGCGACTTTCTTCCGGCGCGGCGTACTGCTGAATCCAGGTGAGCCCCCCATCCTGCGTTGCGAGTATCAGCAGGTCATGCCCGACCGCCCAGCCATGCTGGCTGTCGACAAAATATACCGCGGTCAACAGCGCTGAGGAGGGCGTCTGCGATTTTTTCCAGTGCGCTCCCTGATCGTCGGACACAAGTATGCTTCCCATCTCGCCCACGGCAACCAATCGATTGCCGGCGTGTTCCAGATCCAGAATCAGCAGGTTCTTTTCAGGGGGAAGATTGCTCACGTCGGCGCTCGGCGCACGACATCCGGGCAGGGCGCCTAGGCAGATCAGCAATGCAATCAGGATTCGTGAGGACATGTTGCATCATCCAAGGTGGGTGCCGGGGTATTCTAATCCAATCGGCCTTGGGCGATGGAAGCCTCAGGCGTAAAAAACCCTTCCATTCGCAAGGGGAAAGGAAGGGTTGGTTTTTTGGAGTTTAACGCACGCCGAGATTGCGCAGACTGGCGGGTGTGTAGTCCGAAGGAGAACGTTTCAGCGGCTTCCAGAACCAGGGTTCTTCGTTGCGCAACCCCATCGCGATATAGCGCCCGGATTGCAGGTCATGCATGGAGTCGATCGCGCTGTAGCGCATCGGCACGTCGTACATCTGCAGGTTGTGCGATTCGGCGAAACGCCAGAGTTCGCCTCGGGCATCGTATTTGTCGATCACTACCGGAGACCAGGAGTCTTCGTCCAGGAAGAACACGCGCTTGGTGTAGATATTGCGGAATTCCGGTTTTACTGTGGCCTCGACAACCCAAACACGGTGTAACTCGTAACGGGTGAACTCCGGATTCAGATGGCCAGGGCGCACCAGATCCGAAATCTTGAGCTTCGGGCTCATGATGGCGTAGCAGTTGTAGGGCACGTACATCTCCCTCTTGCCGACCAGTTTCCAGTTGTAGCGGTCAATGGCCCCGTTGTACATCCAGAAGTCGTCATTGGTGCGCAGACCATCCGCCGACCCGGCTGGATTGTCGTAATTGACTTCCGGTGCCAGGCGCACGCGGCGCTGGCCGGGCGCATAAGTCCAGCTACTGCGGGATTGCTTTACCTGGTCGATGGGCTCATGCACCAGCAGGATGGTGCCCGCCATGCGCGCTGGTGCGGTGAATACCTGCAGGAAATTCAGCAGCTTGTTCGGTTCCTTTTCCTTGGCGGATTTGGTCAGACTGCCGTAGGAATAGTCATATTCCATTTCCATGCGCACCGGGGTGTAAGCCCCATCGCGCGTCGGCATTACCTGAATGAAGTTGGTGGCGTACGTATCACCCCGGTAGCTCAAAAGATGGTTCCAGATGGCTTCCTGGCCATCTTTGGGGATCGGGAAGGGGAACCCGGCATCCACACCTTGTACACCGTTGCCCCCTGGCGCGAGTTTGGCCTTGGTGGCGGCCTCAATAGTGGAGTCATAGACTTGCTTGGGAAAAGCGGCTGTTCGGTGCGAGGGATAGACCGGCAACTTGTAACTGGAATACTTTTTCAGCATGGCCAACTGGCCAGGAGACAGTTTGTCCTTGTATTGATCGGCATTGGCGGCCGTGATGGTGAAAAGCGGCTTCTCTCCCGCAAACGGATCGGCGTAATGTCCGCCAAGCTTGTGTCCCGCCGGGGCGGTAGTCAGGCCGCCTTCCCAGGAAGGGATGGTGCCATCTGCGTTGCCGGCCTTCTCGGCGCCGATGGGGGTCAGGGTTTTTCCCAACTGGGAAACGTCTCCATTCGCTTGCGCCGCGACCGGCAGGAAACCGAAGGCCATCAGAACGGCCAGCATCATCACATTTTTTTTCATCATGCGTCGAATCTCCAAAATCGGCGTAGGCATTTAGAACGAGTAGCTTGCGTTGATGGATACAAAGTCGCGATCGATTGCCGAATTGTATTCATTCCCGAAAACATTTGCGTAGGTAATGTCGCCTCGCCATTGTTCACGATAACTGAAGCTCAGGGTTGCGGCGGCAGATTTGAAGCCATTGTTGAACGTGGGGCCGTAACCTTGAACGTCTTCGGAGTAGGCAATGCTGGGTGAGACCTTGATGGCGCCGATGAGGTTGGGGTAATCGAGGGATGCGCGCACACGATAGCCCCAGGAGTTTTCAGTCATGAAGGTGTGTATGACCGGGCCGCAGACTGGTACGGTTTGGCCGGCAGGAATGACAGTACAGCCTCCGGGTGCAACGCCAGCCGCCGCTGGGGCCGCGTAGTACCGCCCATTGGGAAGATTGAGATGCGTGAAGCCAATTTCACCAAGAACAAGGAGTTGTTCCGCTCCCAATGTGGGGCCGAACGCTTTCGTGAGAGAAAGTTGTGCTTGATGCATTTGGACTCGGTCATATCCATGAATAACAGTTCCTAGAGGAACGTCATTCGAGGCTACCGTGTTGCCCGCGCCCGTAATGAAGTTGCCGAGCCCCGCAACTGCGTCCACAACATCGTAGGTGGAGAGTTGTAAAGGCATGTTGGGTCGATACGAATACTCCCCTTGCATCGCGATCCCGAAAGGCCCTGCGGTGTTGAAACTCACCCCCCAAAGGCGAATATCCTCGGGGTATTCAGCGAAGTAATTTGCCGCCGTCGCTACGCCTGCGGGGCAGCCAGATCCCCCACCCACAAGGACTTGAGCATTGAAAACCTTGCAATTGGGCATGGCGGGGTGGAATCCCCCGGGGGCGGTCACGCCGCCACGCACTCCAGAAAATATCGGAGTGCGGCTGTGGTAGTTGGCGAAATAAAGTCCGAACTCCGTGTTGTTGAGCTCTGGTGCCATGAAACGGCCTGCGATGCCAAATTCGCCATGGTCACTGGCATCTCGATCGGCGCTGCGAGGGGCGCCAAATGCGCCACCTGAAGCGAATGGGACAGCCGGGAATTGATGCTGGTCTGGGCGGCCACTTAAGCCGCCGGCATAAAGAAAATCACCCCCATCTGACAGCAGGTCGCTGGTGCTGAAGAAGCTGCCACGTGGATCCAGAATGGTCTTCTTGAATTGCGTCAGGGCAAACGCTTCGACGCTGACGTTATCGCTCAATTCTAACGATGCCCACACCATGGGACTTGGGATTAATGCTTCTTTGAGTTCTGCACCAGCAACTCGCAGTTTCGGCAAACTGATCGGGTTGATGACGCTTATGCTGTTGCCGATGAACGTGCTCTCCCCCCAGTTGACGGCTTGCTTGCCCGCCCGGACCTGAAGGTTTTTTCCGCCTGGTTGAAAGTTTCCCCGTACGTAAAAATCCAGTAATTGAAAGTCATACCCGACTTTTCCCTGGATTTCAGAATCTGAAACATTGGTATAGGTGTTGTTGACGAAATCCTTGTTGGCGTTGGTAAAGTCGTAAAAGTACGAGGCTCTGCCAAAGAAACCGAAATTCTTGTAGTTCAGGTCTAGCTCATGTGTGGCTTTGATGGCGGAAGACACCAAATCGCCCTTATCAAAATTCAGGTTGCCGTCATCACCGTTCGTGCTCGGCCCGCCTCCTCCGTTGGCTCGACCGATCAGAGAGGCATTGGGACTGGTGGCCCGCCAGGTGGCCCCGGCAGAGACTGTCGTGTCGAAACTCCCACTTACGCCATCCTTGTCGCCAAAGCTGAATGCGAGTGCCTGCGGTGCAGCAAGCATGATCGCCACGCCGAAGGGGAGTGCATTGGCGAAGGCAAAATGGCGCGAATTTGGTGATGCAGACATGACAACCTCCCTCGAGATGACGTGTTCTACAGCCTGTATCATGGGCAATGATTTGCCTGCTCAGGTGGTACGCTGTAGTGTGTAAATATTTTTTATACAGTCTGCTTTATACCGCGAATCTGGATCGCGGGTCAATATGGCATAGCCTGATATAATGCCCGTCTAACCAAGGATATCAGCATGCCTAAATTGAACTCGAAACAAATCAGCCATCTGCGCGCGCTCAGCCACAACTTGAATCCCGTGGTCATGATAGGGAATAACGGCTTGACCGAGCAGGTGCTCAAGGAAATTGACGTCAGCCTGAACGCGCACGAGTTGATCAAGATCAAGGTGTTCGGGGATGACCGCGAGTTGCGCAAGCAGATGCTGGAAGAGATTTGCGAAAAGTGTGGCGCGGAAGCCGTACACCACATTGGCAAGCAACTGGTGGTGTATCGCAAGGCCGAAAAGAGCCGGATCGAACTGCCGAAGTGATGCGAGCAGGTTGCCGGCGCATGCCGGCAACCTGCTGTCAGGTCTTGAAGGCTTATCTGGCCTTGAAGACCAAGACCAGACCGAGCAGGCTTTCGATCAGGTAGGCGATGCTGGCCACGCCGTGCCAGGTGCGGAAGCGGTCAGCCAGCACGCTTTGCATGACGTCCGCCGGCAGGGCTTGCGCCTTGAATTGGGCCAGCAGGGGCTGGATGCCGAATTGCCCGGCCAGCGTCAGTAGCAGCATGCCCAGCACGGCCCAGAAAAAGGCCTGTTTCAGGGCGTGCGTGCCATATTGCAGGACGCGGTGGATCATCAAATAAAATGCCGCACCGATGCCCACGTAGGCAATCCAGGTGAACATCTTGCCAGCCAGTACGCCCGCGAGTTGGCGATCATCCAGACTGTAGAACAGGGCGGGGGCGGCAAGGTAGCCGATGGCCCACAATCCGCCGACCCAGGCTGTGATGAGTATGAGTGCCAGCGCGTCGGAAAACTTGCTCATCCCCATCCTCCTCGTCGTTCGTTTCCGGATTAGATGTAGCGCACGTCCAGCACTTCGTAGGCGCGAATGCCGCCCGGTGCCATGACTTCGGCGATGTCGCCGGCATATTTGCCGATCAGCGCCCTGGCAATAGGCGAACTGACGGAAATCTTGCCTTCCTTGATGTCGGCTTCGTCGTCGCCCACGATCTGGTAGGTGACGTTTTCGCCGCTGTCCTGGTCTTCCAGATCGACGGTGGCGCCGAATACACAACGGCCATCGGCATCCAGCAGCGACGGGTCGATGATCTGACCGTTGGAGAGCTTGGCTTCGACTTCGGCGATACGGCCTTCGATGAAACTCTGGCGCTCCTTGGCGGCATCGTATTCGGCATTTTCGGAGAGGTCGCCCTGCGCGCGAGCTTCGGCGATGGCCTGAATGACGGCGGGACGCTCGACGGCGCGCAGGTGCTGCAGTTCCGCCTTCAGCAGTTCAGCACCTTTGACGGTCAATGGAATCTTGATCACTTCTTTTTCCTATTCCTAAAAAACGAAACCACACCGGGATGAGCCGGCGTGGTTTGATGTTGGTGTTATCTTATTACTTGCCGAGCTGGCGATGCAAGTCCTGCAGGGACTGCACTTCGAGCTCTTCCATGTGGGCCATGCCCATGCAGGCCGCCTTGGCGCCAGCCAGCGTGGTGTAGTAGGTCACCTTCTGTTGCAGGGCGTTGCGGCGGATGGCGTAGGAGTCCTGCACCGCGCGCTTGTCCTCGACCACGTTGACGATAAAGCTGATTTCGCCATTCTTGATCATATCGACGATGTGCGGGCGGCCTTCTGCCACCTTGTTCACCGGCGTCACTTCCAGGCCGGCTTCGGACAGCACTTGCGCGTTGCCGCGGGTGGCGACCAACTGGAAGCCCAGCTTGGCCAGGGATTGGGCGATCTCTACTACTTTTTCGCGATCTTCGCGGCGTACGCTGATGAAAGCACGGCCGGAGGTCGGCAGCTTGGTGCTGGCACCGAGCTGGGATTTCACGAAGGCTTCGGCAAAAGTACGGCCTACGCCCATGACTTCGCCGGTGGATTTCATTTCCGGCCCCAGGATCGTATCGACGCCCGGGAACTTGATGAACGGGAATACTGCTTCCTTCACCGAGAAGTATGGCGGCACGACTTCCTGCGTCACGCCTTGATCCTTGAGAGAGCGGCCGGCCATGCAGCGCGCTGCGATCTTGGCCAGCGGCAACGAACAGGCTTTGGACACGAACGGCACGGTGCGCGAGGCGCGTGGGTTCACTTCCAGCACGTAAACGGTCTCGCCCTGGATGGCGAACTGCACGTTCATCAGGCCGACGACACCGAGGGCCTTGGCCATCATCACGGTCTGGCGACGCAGCTCGTCCTGCAATTCCTTGGAGAGACTGTAAGGCGGCAGCGAGCATGCGGAGTCGCCGGAGTGCACGCCGGCCTGTTCCACGTGTTCCATGATGCCGCCGATGACGACATCGGTACCGTCGGACAGGGCGTCGACGTCGACTTCCTTGGCGTCATTGAGGAAGCGATCCAGCAGCACCGGGCTGTCGTTGGAAACCTTGACCGCTTCGCGCATGTAGCGCTCCAGCTGGGCCTGTTCCTGCACGATTTCCATGGCACGGCCGCCCAGCACGTAGGACGGGCGAACCACCAGCGGGTAGCCGATTTCGGTTGCGCAACGCAGTGCCTCTTCTTCGGTGCGTGCGGTGCGGTTGGGCGGCT
>CAYUJU010000059.1:0-13685 GCA_964445115.1 uncultured Methylobacillus sp.
TCAAGCTCCCTCTCCCACCCCGCAATACACACATGCACACCCTCTTTCACTACCCGACGCTCGTCCTATCTGCTCCCTCTCTCACCCCGGATGAGCTACCATATTCTCAGTGTCCGGTGTGTGGCTGGCGTAGTTGTAGCTCCCTCTCTCACCCCGGATGAGCTACCATCAGCATCAAGGACGCTCCTTAAACGGGCGAGTTGTAGCTCCCTCTCTCACCCCGGATGAGCTACCATAGATTTACCGCGCATAGTGATCACACCGCCGTTGTAGCTCCCTCTCTCACCCCGGATGAGCTACCATATCCATGGCTTTATGGAAACCGCCGACGCTGTTGTAGCTCCCTCTCTCACCCCGGATGAGCTACCATCTGCCAGGCGAAGGGGTGTGACGATACCGAGTTGTAGCTCCCTCTCTCACCCCGGATGAGCTACCATGGCCTGTCCTACGAACAGTTCAGCCGCGACGTTGTAGCTCCCTCTCTCACCCCGGATGAGCTACCATAAGTGGGTTGAATCAGCCTGCTTCACAAAGGTTGTAGCTCCCTCTCTCACCCCGGATGAGCTACCATCATAACGCTGTTTCGCTCGTCGTTCACGGGGTTGTAGCTCCCTCTCTCACCCCGGATGAGCTACCATGTTGGTCGCAGCGGTACCGAGTGCGCAGAAGTTGTAGCTCCCTCTCTCACCCCGGATGAGCTACCATGCATTGCGCGAGGCACGCAACATGCTGGCCGTTGTAGCTCCCTCTCTCACCCCGGATGAGCTACCATCGCGGCAGGCGCCTGCCAGCACAATGCGGCGTTGTAGCTCCCTCTCTCACCCCGGATGAGCTACCATCGAGCAAGGAGAGTTTACATGAAAACGAACGTTGTAGCTCCCTCTCTCACCCCGGATGAGCTACCATGTAAACGTGCCTCAGGACAAAACCGATACTGTTGTAGCTCCCTCTCTCACCCCGGATGAGCTACCATTATTAAATCCAGATGGTTCCGCCGTCATTAGTTGTAGCTCCCTCTCTCACCCCGGATGAGCTACCATGGAAGTGACAGCACCCAAAACCGGGACCTCGTTGTAGCTCCCTCTCTCACCCCGGATGAGCTACCATGCTGGACGCTCCAGACATCGAGATCCACAGGTTGTAGCTCCCTCTCTCACCCCGGATGAGCTACCATAACCACCGGCAACGGAGCTTTTGCCGTGGCGTTGTAGCTCCCTCTCTCACCCCGGATGAGCTACCATGTTGTTTCGTCCACGTCGCCGCCCGCGTCCGTTGTAGCTCCCTCTCTCACCCCGGATGAGCTACCATGATTATGGCGGGCGGCAAGCCGTCCGCAGGGTTGTAGCTCCCTCTCTCACCCCGGATGAGCTACCATACGACAACCAACTTTGACTTTAACGAATGGGTTGTAGCTCCCTCTCTCACCCCGGATGAGCTACCATAGGCCCCACGCAGAAGCCCGCCAGACGCCAGTCTGGCGGGTGTTTTTCTTTTTAAAATCGGGTTTCAGAACAGCAGAAGTTGGTCGGACTTGACCTTTTTTTCCTGAAAAAGCGGCAGGCCAACTAGCAATTTCATGCTCGCGTATTGTTTTTCGGTTACGCTCAGGCAGCGCACAGAGCCTTCTGGTGGAAGGTTGTCGACTAGTCGTTTCATGTGTTTTTCCAGCGCGTCATTGCCGTTAATCAGGCGGCCATAGACCGAGAACTGGATCATGTCATAACCATCGTTGATGAGAAAACGGCGGAATACCGTGTAGGCTCTGCGTTCGGCCTTGGTGGCAACGGGAAGGTCGAATAACACCATCAGTCTCATGAATCGCTTGTTCTCCCCGCTCATGGTGGCGATTCGTCATTCCGGGTCAAGCCCGGAATCCAGGGGTTCTGTTTGGAATGGATTCCCGCCGGCTCGGGAATGACGGCAAAGATAGCGCATGGTTAACATTCCAGCCGGTGTTGCTCCAGCCCGATCAACAGGGGTAATTCCAGCAGTCCGGCATCACCGCCTTCATAAATGCGCGCCAGGCTTTCCACGGATTGCTCGATGGCTGAGAGCACGGACATTTTTCCTCGCGGCATGGCAACATCGACGTTAAGCAGGTTAACCAATGCTACCTTGTCCTGCGGCTGCAATTGGTCGTCGGGCGAAGGGCGCATGTGTTTTACGCACAAATCCACCACCGGACGGAAGGGTTCGATCAGGTCATCCGCCAGATTGAAGGCGTTTTGCTCGCTAGCGTGAAAGATGCCGAATGCGGGCAGCATGCCGTGTGCCACCAACCCGCGTGCGACGGTGCCGCGTAATACCGCATAGCCATAATCCAGCGCGGCGTTGACGAAACCATCTTCCGCGCGCCGGAATCCCTTGCCGAATAGCTGGGGAAAGTAAAACGCCGCGGCTTGGCCTTCGAGGTTGTCGCTGTCGCCGGAGCGCACGCGGGCGACGTAAGAATCCAGCCTGTCGCCGCCGTCGCGTTTTGTCAGCCGCAGGCATTCGGCCTGATTGGCGATCTTTCGCCGAACGATGGCTGCCCAGGTCCGTTTGGCGATGGGACGCGGCAAATCCAACTGCAGCCGCATCCAGCGCGTGGCGCGGGAGTGCGGCAAATAGGGCAGGAATACGCCGCTGGGGTGATGCGTATCGCCCGTGGCGAACAGGCTGATACCGTATTCGCCGCAGGCAGAGAGCACGGGGTGGGTGAGCGTGATTTCGCGGTGATTGAGCAGGATGACGGCAATATCCTCGAACGGCACGAAGGCGGTTTGATCCTGCTCGATGGCGAGGGAGTAGTGTTCGCGCCGCAGCTTGGCCGGGCGCGAGATGACGACGCTACGCCAGGTCACGGCGTGCCTCCGGTGGGGCAGGGTAGACGTTGCCAAGAACATCGACGTTGAATTTCTCAACATTAATGGCTGTTTTAACCCCGATGCCACGGATCAGGCCATCCTTCCCAATCGAGTGGTTTCTGTCGTGGGTCCAAAGACTGATTGCTCCAGTGGAACGGTCGGCTCCTGCGTAGTAACCGGAAAATTGTTCTTTCTTGAGTGCGACCCGAACATAATCATTTGGGTAAAGCGAGAAGAGAAACTGAAAACTGTCATCAACCAGCGTCCATTCGTCTTCATCCTTGAACGCCACAATCGCACGATTCGGCAACCCCGTTACCCGATGATGCACATACACCGGCACCAGATGGAACTTGCCTGCCTTGGCAAACACATCCACGCGCAGCATGGTGTCGTTCTTGGCGACACCGCCGCGAAGCGGGATACCGGAGAGTTTGTCGATGACCATGGTGACGGTGCGCACGATGGGGCCGGTCGGGTTGCCATCCTTGTCCGGCTTGCGAGGTAAGGCACGTAGACGCTCGATGCTTGTTCTTTCATCGCCGGAAAGCTCGCGCTTGGCTTCCTTGGCCGTTTTTTCGATTTCACGTGCGCGTTTTTCGTTGGCCTCGCGCTGTTCCACCCAGTTCCGCAATGCCGCGTAGAGTTTTTCGTTGCGATGCGGGTCGATGAGTTTGCAGTTGACCCATTCACCATCAATCTTTTCGCCAAAATCTTTGACCGTAAGATCGGCAACAGCAACCTTCTGTGTGACGCCGCCTTGCGCTTTCAGCCGTTCCGGTTGGGCGTAAATGGTTTCCTTGTGCGCTGCGCCGCTATTGCGCCGTTGTGGAGCGCGTGAAACGAAAAGCGGGTGTAAATTTTCCAGCGCTTCCGCCGGATAACCCAGGTTCTCCATTTCCCCGCGCAATGCGGCCGGATTGTCTTCATTGAGCCGTGCCAATAGTTCTTGGCGGAAATGCGGCCAAGGAGAGGGGAATAGCTTGTAAACATCATCCTTGCGGACAAATTCTTGAGTAGTAAGTATTTCCCCAGTTTCGGTATTGACGAAGCCACCTTTGTCCGGCTTGTGTACCCATCCTTCGGTGCGAACGAAAGTAGAGATGCGTTTTGTGACTTGGTGGCCACCAGCGGCTATGACAACAGCATCCATTGCATGATGGCGGTCACTTTCTTCACGTTTTTTCTTGCTGCTAGGTAGCCCCCATCTGGCGCGTAGGAGAGAAGTTAATCCCCCATTTACCACCACGCAGCGTTTGGCGGTACTGTCCTCCGCCAGCTTGAGATAACGCTCGACGTAGTTCTTGAAAAAGCGGCAGATGTAGCGGGTGTCGTTGAGGTTGCGGTCGCGGAAGGATTGCGCTTCCTCCTCGCCGAAGTCCTTTTTGAGCAGGCGGTTGCGCTTGGCTTGGCGGTAGGTTTTGTTCGATTCGACAAAAGCCACGAATTGCCGCCAGCGCTCGCTATTGTTTTTTCCATCCAGATACTCGAATGGCGTTATGTTGCCCTTGTCACGGTTTTCTTTCGCTAAAACCAACACTCGGTTGTTCTTGCTGTCGTCAAAGCTGCGCGAATAGGGCAGGGCATGGTCAATCTCGACATAGCCGGGTTCAAACAGGCGATCAATATCTATGGGCTTCAGCGAATAGGCACAAATGCCTTGTTTCTCGTCCATGGTGGGGTAAATGCTTTTGCCTTGTTGCTCGCGGTAAAGCTGCCATTTCTCGAAATCGCGGCCTTTGAGTTCGCCGCTGGCGTTGTATTCGGCATTGAAGGCGGCGCGGTCTTTTTCGTTGCGGTCGCGGAATTCCTCCTGCGCCTTTTTGATGTCGCGGCGTTCGTCAAAGGGTTTTGACAAATCCCGCGCCATTTCGATATGTACTTCAAACGGCGAGCCATAAACCTTGATGAGCGCGTTGACCACCTTGCGCGCTTGATTGAGTGCTCGCAGTACGACCGGGTTGCGCGGGATGTCCATCTCTTCGTTGAATTTCAGCCGCCCATCCTTGTCGCGTCCGCAATAGAACGGCGGCAGGTATTTGTGTTCGCCGCTACCTGCGTCATGCAATTGGCTGTGGTGGTAGCCAGCCTGCACACAAGCCTCGTCGTAACGCATGCCAGCTTCCATGTGCGGCAGGATGTTGTAGAGTGCTTTCAGCGATAGATTGCTGAATTTGTCGAAACGCACAGTGAGCAATGCCTGCACCACGGCGGCCTTGTTGGGCAAATCGAGCTTGTTCAGTTCTCGCTCGACTTCCTCATCCTCCTTGTAAACCGACAGCACGCGGGCGATGTTGTCCAACAGTTGCGGTTGGCCATCCAGCGCGGCAACGGAGATTTTTTGCCACTCGGTTTCCAGCCCGGCCTCCTTGAACGCCTTGCGCAGATCGTGCCAGCCGGTGAGCTTAACCAGTTTTTCGTCTTCCGGGTTTTTGGCTTTTTCTTCTTCGCTCTGTTTGGCGCTGGGGTAGGAGAGGCCGGCAAAGCGGAAACTATCCCTGGATAAAAAGCCTTCCTTGGCGAGCGCATTGCCAAGCTGCTTGTAGCTGAAATCGCCCACCTGAAGATATGGCAAGGGCAAGGCGAAACGACGTGCTGCATCGGTCAGAGGGCGGATTTTTCCGTCCACCACGATGCGCAGATTGTTGAGGCGGGTCAGCCAGACATGGCGCTCGGCGGTGAAACTGGCTTTAGGCGCGCGATATTCGGACTTTTCGAACGTGCACTTGCCCAGCATCTTGAGCAGGTCTTCGCCGGAAAGCGCGGGTTTTTGCGCCCAGAGCAGGCCAGTCTTTTTGTCGAGAAGCTTGGCTTCCAGCGCTGGGCTTGCATATGGGTTGCCCAACTCACGCTGGTGCTGGAATAGCGTTGCTAGTTCATCGGCCAGCAACAGGCGGGAGAGCGCCTTGCTGTAATCGCCGCGCTTGTTGCGTGCTACACCATCGAAAATTGGTTCTTTGGTGTTCTTTGTTAATACAGGTTCACCATTCTCATCTTCGCGCCGTTGGTAATACTCTTGCCAGACCAATTCGGCTGCAGTGCGGTAGTGTTTTTCCTGCATCAGGCGTTTGGTGCCGGCCAGCCCTTTTTTGACCGCACCGCTTTCCTTGTCGTCATCGGCTTTCTTTTCCTCGGCCTTGCTCATCCAATGAAAACCGCGATGCTTGACGAGGTGGTAGATCACGCGCGCCCATTCCTCGGCCTCAAGCTTGCGGTCGAGCGCCTCCACGCGAAGTTGCCATAGATTGGGGGTCTTGAATCCCTTGGCTGGTTGCTGCTTGAGCACCCCGACCTCGGCAATCAGCCCCTCGTGCTTGAGTAATCGCGCCAGCTTGGTGAGTCGCCAGGCCCGGCGGCGCAGGCGGCGACGTAACAAACGAGCTGTGCGGCGAGCAAGGTTGAGCGATTCACCCTTATCGGCAGTTTCCGCCTTGTCGAAACAGCGTACGCCAAGATCAACAATGCGGGTTTCGTTCAGCACCGCCCAGCCAACCGAGGCGATACCGATATCCAATCCGAAAGTGAGTGGGCCGAGGTTTTTGTTCTTGCTTGTCATGCCTGATCTCCGTAATATGGCACTCGTTGTAGTTCATCCGGGGTGAGAGCCGTTGCTACAATAAAGACGAGGTCGAAAGACCGAGTCTGTATCCAAGCCCAGCCTTCGTGCTGGGCTTTTTATTTTTCCTTTGCGCGGACCGTATCGCTGAATTCAAGGTTTCGATAATGGTAGTCGTTGCCTTCGTGTGCGGGTAGCGGGAATTGTGCCCATTAAGCGCAGTAGTTGCCGGTTGACCGGCAAGGCCTTGCCGCACCGTTCTGGATGTGGCGCTAAAATATCCTTATCTATATGAATCGTATAGTTTTTTGTTAATGGCATGATTCATGCTTTTTCGTGTGTATCCGTTAACGGGTATAGCGAATTAGATGATGAACGCGATTGACCGAACCTTCGATTTCCCTTCCAAAGTGCTGGCGATGCGCAGTTATCGCCAGCAACTGTTGGCGTCGAATATCGCCAACGCTGATACACCGAACTACAAGGCGCGCGACATCGATTTTTCCGCTGCATTGCGCAAGGCGCAGTTTGCTGTGGGTGGTGTCGACATGGCGCGGACTGCGGTCGGGCATCTGGAGGGCAAGTCGGTCGGTGTGGGTGGCGTGCAGCCCATGTATCGCACCGCGGTTCAGCCCAGCATCGACGGTAATACGGTCGATACCAATATCGAGCAGGCGCAATTCTCCGAGAACGCGCTGCAGTACATGTCTACCCTGCAGTTCATCAACAGCAAGATCCAGAGCACGATGTCTGTGCTGAAGGGGCAATAAGCGATGGCCTTGTTTAATGTGTTCGATATCGCCGGGTCCGCCATGACGGCGCAGTCCATGCGGCTGAATGTCGTTGCCAGCAATATGGCGAATGCCGATAGCGTGACCGGCTCTGACGGTCAGCCGTACCGCGCCAAGCAGGTCGTGTTTCAGGCAAAACCGCTGAACGCCAGCATGCCGAACGGCGCCAACGGCGTGGTGGTGGCGCAGGTGATGGATGATCCGTCGCCGTTCAGGACGGTGTATGACCCCAAGAATCCGTTTGCTGATGCACAAGGTTATGTGCGTCGCCCGAACGTCGATGTGGTCGAGGAAATGACCAATATGATTTCTGCATCCCGCTCCTATCAAGCGAGTGTGGAAATGATGAATACGGCAAAAACCCTGGTGCAGCGTACGCTGGCCCTGGGTCAATAATCAAGGAGGCTGGTGATGGCTACCGTAGCAGGTGTGAGTGATGCAGCCGCTGCTGCATCGACGGCAACGAAAAAGACCGCGGTGCAGGAAACGGAAGATCGATTCCTGAAGCTGCTCGTGACGCAGATGAAGAATCAGGATCCGCTGAATCCGCTGGATAACGCGCAGGTGACGTCGCAGATGGCGCAGTTGTCCACGGTGTCCGGGATCGAGAAGCTGAACGAGACGCTGCAGTCGTTCACCAAGGCGCAGGCCTTCCAGGCAGTGGGCATGATCGGCCACTACGTGCTGGCCCCGGGCGATTTTGTGAACCTCAAGGCGGGCGCCGGTGCAGGAGGGTTTGAGCTGCCCAGCGCTGCGGATAGCGTCAAGGTCGAGATCTACGACGCGGATGGTGCTTTGGTTCGCAACCTTGATCTGGGTAAGCAGGAAGAGGGTGCCGGCGTGTTTCAGTGGGATGGCAAGACGAATACCGGTGCAGCAGCTGCGGATGGCAGCTACAGCTTTGTGGTCAAGGCGACCCAGGATGGCAAGAAGGTCGAAACTCAGGCGTTGTCGTTCGGGCTGGTGAACAGCGTGCTGATGGACGAAGTGGGGCCGGCGCTGAGCGTGGCGGGCATGGGGTTGGTTGATTTGAATCAAGTGCGTCAGATTCTTTAAGGAGAAATAGCATGGGTTTTCAACAAGGGTTAAGCGGTCTCAACACTTCTTCCAAGAGTCTGGATGTGATCGGCAACAATATCGCCAACGCCAGCACGGTCGGCTTCAAGAACGGTCAGGCCCAGTTTGCCGACGTGTTCGCGGCCTCGCTGCAGGGCGCGGGCTCGCTGCCGGTGGGTCTGGGTTCGAAGCTGGCCACCATCGTGCAGCAGTTCACGCAGGGCAACATTACCTCCACGAACAATCCGCTGGACATCGCCATCAACGGCGGCGGGTTCTTCCGCATGAGTGATCCGGCCGGTACGGTGAGCTACACCCGTAACGGGCAGTTTCAGTTCGACAAGAACGACTTCGTGGTGAATTCGCAGGGGCTGCGCCTGATGGGATATTCGGCGCTGGACGGGATTATCCAGACCGGTAACCCGGTGCCGTTGCAACTGGACCGTTCCGACCTGCAGCCGCAGGCGACGGGGGCCGCGACTAATGGTCCTGCAGGGATCGTGGCCAAGCTGAATCTGGATTCCAGCCAAGCTATCAAGCCGTTGGCGTCCTTTGTTTCCAGCGATCCTTCCACCTATAACGAATCCTCTCCGATCGCGGTGTATGACAGTTTGGGGAATGCGCATACTTACACCATGTATTACCTGAAAACTGCGGCGAATACCTGGAGCGTTCAGGCGACGATTACTAATACGGGGGGCACCACGACACAGCAGGGTGTGGTGGGTGCCCTGACCTTCAACACCAGCGGTGTGCTGCAAACGGCGATGCCGCTGACGGAAAATATCGCTGTGGCCGACCTCGGAACGGGCGCAGGCGCGCTCTCTTTCAATGTCGATTTCACTGGCACCACCCAGTTCGGTGGCGGCTACAGCATCAATACCCTGCGTCAGGATGGTTATACCCTGGGTAAGCTTTCCGGCTTTACGGTGGGTGCCGACGGGCTGCTGGTCGGTCGTTACACCAACGGCCAGTCGCGTGACCTGGGCAAGGTGATTCTGGCGTCGTTTGCCAACCCGCAGGGGCTGGCGGCAGTCGGCAACAACCAGTGGGTGCAGACTTCGGCATCCGGTCCTGAACTGATTTCTTCGCCTGGCTCTGATGGTCAGCACGGGGTGCTGCAGTCCTCCGCGGTGGAGGACTCCAACGTCGACCTGACGCAGGAGCTGGTGAGCATGATTACCGCACAGCGCGTCTATCAGGCCAACGCCCAGACCATCAAGACGCAGGACCAGGTGCTGCAGACGCTGGTGAACCTGCGTTAATCGCTGACGGGTGACTGAACGATGGATCGTCTGCTCTACATTGCGATGAACGGTGCGAAGCACAGCCTGTATCAACAGGCGGTGACTTCGCAGAATTTGTCGAATGTCTCCACGCACGGCTACAAGGCGCAGAACGGCGCCTTCCGGGCGTTGCCGGTGTTCGGGCCGGGAGCGGCGACGCGTACCTTTGTCGTGAATTCGACCCCGAACGCCGATCTGTCGTCCGGCGCCATGCAAACCACCGGCCGCCCGCTGGACGTGGCGCTGCAGGGCAGGGGCTGGATCGCCGTGCAGGATAGTTCCGGGCAGGAGGCTTATACCCGCAACGGTAGCCTGCAGGTCGGGATTGACGGCATGCTGGTGACCAGCAATGGGCGCCCGGTGATGGGGGATGGCGGTCCGATCTCGATTCCCAACGATTCCGAAGTCACGATCGGCAAGGATGGCACGGTCTCCATCGTGACCAACAACCAGTACAACGCGACCACCGCTGTGGCGCGCATCAAGCTGGTGAATCCGCCGGATGCCGACATGGTGCGTGGCGATGACGGCTTGTTCCGCCAGCGCAATAACCAGCCTGCGCCCGCCGATGCCAGCGTGGTGCTGGCCCCCAACGTGCTGGAAGGCAGCAACGTCAACAGTGTGGATGCGCTGATCAACCTGATCGATCAGTCGCGCTTCTTCGATATGCAGGTCAAGCTGATGCAGAAGGCGGACGAGAACGCCAACCGCGCCACGCAGATCATGTCACTTACCGCTTAACAGAACGGAAAAATTACCATGCTCAGATCGCTTTGGATTGCCAAGACCGGGATGGAGTCGCAGCAGACGAACATCGACGTCATCTCGCACAATCTGGCCAATGTCAGCACCAACGGGTTCAAGCGGTCCCGCCCGGTGTTCGAGGACCTCATCTACCAGACCATCCGTCAGGCGGGTGCACAGGCTTCGCAGCAGACTCAGGTGCCTTCCGGCCTGCAGATCGGGACGGGCGCACGCCCGGTCGCGACCGAGCGGATTTTCCTGCAGGGCAACCTGCAGCAGACCGGCAACAGTTTCGACCTGGCCATTCAAGGCAACGGGTTCTTCCAGGTGCAGTTGCCGGATGGCACGCTGGCCTACACCCGTGATGGCGCGTTCCAGGTCAACAGTGAAGGGACCGTGGTGACGGCCAATGGCGATGTGTTGCAGCCGCAGATCACCGTGCCGGCCGACGCGCTCAGCGTCACCATTGCCAAGGATGGCACGGTGACGATCACCCAGCCCAACAACGTGACCGCCACGCAGGGGCCGATCCAGCTGACCAATTTCATCAATCCGGCCGGTTTGCAGAGCGTGGGGGACAACCTCTACCTCGAAACCATTGCTTCCGGCACGCCGAACAGCTCGAACCCGGGGCTGAACGGTCTGGGCACCCTGCAGCAAGGGTTCGTGGAAACCTCCAACGTCAACGTGGTGGAGGAGTTGATCAACATGATTCAGGCGCAACGCGCCTACGAACTGAATTCCAAATCGATTCAGGCCTCCGACCAGATGCTGCAACGTCTGGTGCAGCTCTGAGTGAACAGGATTTAAGGAGAAGATCATGAAGTCTGGCTTGTTTGTCGTAGCGATGGCGGTGGTGCTGACGGGGTGCAATACGGACCCGTCGACCAGTGTGGCGCAGCCGATGACGATACGCCCCAACGCCAAGGCGCCTAATGCCTACCGCGATGGCTCCATTTACCAGGCTGCGGACAGCCGTCCCCTGTTTGAGGATCGCCGCGCACGCTTTGTCGGGGATACCCTGACAGTCAATATCGTGGAGAAGACCTCGGCCAGCAAGAGTACCAACGAAAGCACCGCACGAGACGGTTCAGTCGATGTGTCCGTGCCGACGCCGACCGTGCTCGGGCTCACTCCCAAGAAACTGCAAGTCACGCCTCCAGGATTCACCCGCGGCGCAAACCTCGACACCAACGTGACCGCGAATTCGGCCATTTCCAATACCAACAAGGAAACAGGCAGCAATAGCAACAGCTTCAGCGGCGCGATTACCGTGACCGTGATCGACGTGCTGCCGAATGGCAACCTGATGGTCAGCGGCGAGAAGCAGGTGGCGATCAACCAGCGCACTGAGTTCGTCCGCTTGTCTGGCGTGGTCAACCCTATCAACATCACGGCCGCGAATGCTGTCAGCTCGACACAACTGGCGGATGCCCGTATCGAATCCAAGGGCAAGGAGAGCATGGATACTGCACAGTTGGTTAGCATGCTGTCCCGTTTCTTCGTCGCCCTGATGCCGTTCTAAAAGGAGCACACCATGCGCAAGCCTATCTCCCTCGTCGTCGCTCTGCTGGCCGCCCTGCTGGCAATGCCGGCCCATGCTGATCGCATCAAGGAACTGGCCTCGATCCAGGGGGTGCGTAACAACCAGTTGGTGGGCTACGGCATCGTGGTCGGCCTGGACGGTACCGGTGACCAGACGACGCAAACGCCTTTCACCGTGCAAAGCATCCTGAGCATGCTGCGCAACATGGGGGTGAACCTGCCGCCCGGCACCAACCTGCAGTTGAAGAACGTCGCTGCTGTGATGGTCACGGCAACCCTGCCCGCCTTCGCCAAGGGGGGGCAAACCGTCGATGTCACGGTGTCTTCCATGGGTAATGCCAAGAGTTTGCGCGGCGGCACTTTGCTGATGTCGCCGCTGAAGGGCGCTGATGGCCAGGTCTATGCGATTGCCCAGGGCAATGTGCTGGTGGGCGGAGTCGGCGCGTCTTCCGGCGGTTCCAGCGTGCAGGTCAATCATCTGGGCGTCGGCCGCATCCCTGCCGGGGCGACGGTCGAACGTGCGGTCATCACAGATCTGGGGCAAGGCGAGTTCGTGCATCTGGAACTGAACCAGACCGATTTCACCACCGCTTCCCGCATGGTCGACACCATCAACCGCGCTTTCGGTGCCGGCACGGCCGTGGCGGTCGACGGCCGCGTGGTGCGCGTGCTGGCGCCTATGGATAACAACCAGCGCGTGGCCTTTATCTCCCGCGTTGAGAATCTCTCCGTCAGCCCGGGCGAGGATGTTGCACGCATCATCATGAACGCCCGGACCGGGTCCATTGTGATGAACCGCGAAGTGAAGCTGGAAACGGCGGCCGTGGCGCATGGCAACCTGTCTGTCGTGATCAGCAGCGAGCCGCTGGTGAGCCAGCCCAACGCACTGTCGCAAGGCCAGACCGTCACCGCCGAGCAGACCGATATTTCCATCAAGGAAAAGAAGGGGGAACTGGTGATGGTCAAGGCGGGCGCTTCCCTCGGAGAAGTGGTCAAGGCGCTGAACGCCGTCGGCGCAACGCCGCAGGACCTGCTGGCGATCCTGCAGGCGATGAAGGCCGCAGGTGCACTGAAGGCGGATCTGGAAATTATCTGATCATGATCACCGACGCGCTCGCCCTTAACCCCCAAGGTCTCGATGGCCTGCGCTCGCAGGCCAAGATGCATGGCGGGCGCGAGTCAGTGCGGGCGGCGGCCGAGCAGTTCGAGTCGTATTTCCTGCAGATGATGTTGCGTTCCATGCGCCAGACTCTGTCGCAGGATGGGCTGTTCGACAGTCAGGAAACCAAGGCGTTTACCGACATGTTCGACCAGCAGATGGCGCAGACGATTTCCAAGAACCATGGGATCGGGCTGGCCGATATGCTGGAAGCGCAAATCAAGCAGTCCATGGAGGCCAATCCCGGCATCAAGCCGCAGCCCCGTCCTTACGATTTCCCCATGGTGCCGGCCGCCAGTGCCCCAAAGGAAACGGCTGCCGTGGAACAGGCTGACAAGCCGGTGACAGAAGCCCCGATGGTCGGTGCCAATGGGCTGCATTCCGGCAATTTCGTCCAGACCCTGTGGCCGCACGCGGCCGACGCTGCCAAGGCGATGGGCGTCTCCCCGCACCTGATTCTGGCACAGTCCGCGCTGGAAACGGGCTGGGGCAAGCACGTGCTGAAGGACGCGAACGGCGAATCCAGCCACAACCTGTTTAATATCAAGGCAGGTAAGGATTGGCAGGGCAAGACCGTGACGCGCGAGGTGAACGAGTTCATCAACGGCCGGGCGGTGAAGTCAATGGAGACCTTTCGGGCCTACGACTCCCCGGCGGAGGCGTTTGCGGATTATGCCAAGCTGATGCTGGACAACCCGCGAT
>CAYUJU010000060.1:0-13643 GCA_964445115.1 uncultured Methylobacillus sp.
GTGGGCCGCAGGGTCAACCAGCCCAGATTCGTACCGGTCTCGGTGATGAAATCGCCGCTGCGGGTGCTGAAATTGAGGATGCGGAAGACGGTGCCCGAGATCGGCGTAAAGCTGTTGATCAGGCTGACGTCGAGCGTGCCGCTGAGCGAGGCCGCACCGGTCACGTCGAGCAAATCGTGCTGCGTGCCGGAGACGACGCCGCCCAGCTCGATGTTCAGCGTGCCCATCGGCCCTTGTGTATAGTTGCCCACGATGCGCAAGAGACCGGGCGAACTGCCGGGCGAAACCGTGCCGCCGATATTGGCGACATTGCCGTTGACCGTGCCCGCGCCCTGCAACGCGCCGCCATAGAAGCTGAGCGGACTGCCTGGGCTGGCCAGCGTCCCGCCACTCAACAGGGTGACGCCGCTGTGCTGCGTAAAATTGGAAAAGCTCAGTGTGCCCGTGAGCACCTGCACCGTGCCGGTGTTGTTGAGCGCCACACCGTCCAGCGTGGCCGTGCCTGCGCCACCGACCTTGCGCAACAGGCCCGCGTTGTTCACACTGCCCGCCCCTGCATTCGCGTAGATCTCGGTGCTGTCCTGCAGATACAACGTGCCCGCATTGCTGATGACCGATCCACCTTGTAGATACACGTAATGCCCATCGGAAGCCGTCAGCACGGCTCTGCCCAAGATGTTCAAGGTACGTCCATTCATCTGCGGGCAAGCCCACGACCCGCCGCCCCACGTGACCGTCAGCGTGGCGCTGCTGCCGATGGTGGTCGCCCCGCTGCCCCCCAGCACGGCGCACCCCGACCACGCCATCGCCTGCGTCACCGTCAGCGTCCCGCTGCCGGCCAGCGTGCCTCCACTGAAAGTGAACCTCTCTGTGGTGCCATTCAGGTTCAGGTTCAGCGTGCCGCCGCTGATGGCCGTGGCGCCTGGGGCATACGTCCCGTTGCCTGCGATGGTGACGGTCCCGCCGCTGACGCCCAGCGTGCCAGCGCCGTTGATGCTGCTCGCTGGGGTCAAGGTGATGACGTGGGTGCCGCCGCCGAAATTCAGCGTGGCCCCGGCCGCGGCGTTGAAATTGCCGGAGCCTGTCCCCCCGCCGTTCAGATTCAGCGTGCCCGTGAGCACCTGCACCGTGCCGGTGTTGTCGAGCGCCACGCCGTCCAGCGTGGCCGTGCCCGCGCCGCCGACCTTGCGCAACAGGCCCGTGTTGTTCACGCTGCCCGCCCCTGCATTCGCGTAGATTTGGGTGTTGTCCTGCAGATCCAACGTGCCCGCATTGCTGATGACCGATCCACCTTGTAGATACACGTAATGCCCATCGGAAGCCGTCAGCACGGCTCTGCCCAAGATGTTCAAGGTACGTCCATTCATCTGCGGGCAAGCCCACGACCCGCCGCCCCACGTGACCGTCAGCGTGGCGCTGCTGCCGATGGTGGTCGCCCCGCTGCCCCCCAGCACGGCGCACCCCGACCACGCCATCGCCTGCGTCACCGTGATGCTTTCGCTGCCCTGCAGGATGCCCCCGCTCAAGGTGAGGTTCTGCACCGTGACGCTGCCGGTGATGTTCACCGTGCCGCTGTTGATGGTCACCGTGTCGCCTGCGCCGGGCACTGCGGCGCACGACCAGTGTGCCGCGTCGCTCCAATTCCCGGATGAACCATCCCAGACACAGGTTGCGGCTGGCGCGTGTGGCGATGCGGCCAACGCGCTGGCGCTCAAGATCAGCACGAGCGCCGCAATCAGACCCAGAGTCAATATCAGTGAACGCATAGTAACCTCCTCATTCCTAATGATTGGCTCAGACCTCGCGAGTCTCGAGCATTTCCTGCAACGCCGCAATGAGCGTGGCCCAATCCCGAAAGTAGCGCACCTCGCCGCTGAGCACGTGCTGCACCTTGCCGCGCCACTCGCTGCGGCCTTCTCCCAGGTCTTCCCGCCACACGCGCACGGTGAACAGGTGGGGACGGCGCGAACTCACACGTGAACTCACGGGCGTATTGGAGATCGCCACATTCTCTTCTACCTCCCAAAACAAAAAAACTGATGCCGCAAGTACGGCATCAGTCTATCACAGGTGTATCTATCTACTATCTCTGCGCAGGCAGATCCAAGAGAAACCTTGCGCTCATTTTGTGCGCACGCCCTTGCGTCCACCCCTTAAGCGGTCTCCGCGCGTGTGCGCGCTTTGCCCCGATTGGCGCAGCGCGGCCAGGTCGCGCCTGACCGTCACGTAACTCGCGTCGAGCGCATCCGCCAGGTCGCCCACGGTGGGCGCGGCGCCTTGTTCCTCCGCTTCGCGCAACAGACGCAGCAGCCGCTGGCGACGGCGCGCCACCTTGTCGCCGATGGCCTCGTCTTCCGGCGCGGCCGGCGTCCACGTGACCTCGATCTGCTCATCCGCGCGCAGCGGGCGGCCAGCCCGCGCGCCGGCCCGCGCCAGGCGCGCGGGCGTCCGGCGCGGTTGCGCTGCCTGCCACGCCGCGAGGATCGCGCGATGCCCCGGCACACGTTCCGCGCTCATCGCCCGCTGTCCCGGCGATAATCCATCCAAGAGCCTCGTCAGCAATTGATACGCCTGTTCGAGCGCCGCGAGCGCCTCGGCAGTGTGTCCCAGCGTGGTCAACACCTGATAGTGCGCGAACGGGATGCGGTAGGCATTTTCCACCCCCGCTCTCATCTGCGCCATCGCTTCCGCCGTTGCGCCAAGCGCGGCTTGCGGCTGCCCCAGCGCCAGGAGCGCCAGCCCGCGGATCGCCCACAGGCTGGCGGCCAGATCCTGGAATCCCAGTTCCCGGCACACAGCGTCCGCTGTGTCCAATCGCTCCAGCGCGCTTTCGGGCCGGCGCTGGTCCAGCAATGTTTCGACCAGGGCGGCCATCACCTGCGCGGCGATGAAACGCTCGCCGGATTCCAGCGCGACGCTCACGCCCTCTTCCAGCAGCGCGCGCGCCGTCTCCTCATCGCCCCGGCGTTGCGCCACCTCGCCGAGAACGCCCAGGCACTGGGCTATGCCGATGGGGTCTTGCGCCTGGCGAAAGTAGGCCAGCGCCAACTCGGCGTGGGCGGTGGCCGTGCCGTCGTCGCCGAGGATCCCGTGATAGAGCGAAGCCACATTCGCCCGGACGTTCGCTTCGCCGCGCCGGTGTCCCATAGCGCGAAATGCGGCAATCGCTTCGTCGTAACAGCGCAGCGCTTCCGCGATTTGGTTTTGGCGATAGAAGACATTGCCATAGTTGAACACGTTGCGCGCCTCGCCGTAGCGATAGCCGACGGCGCGGCAAATCTCGATGGCGCGGCGATAGGTTTCGCCGGCAAGCGAAAGGTCGCCTTGCTCCATCTGGATGATCGCCAACAGCCCCAACGCCTCGGCCTGCCCGACCCGGTCGTTCAACTGCTCGTAGTGCGCCAGCGCCGCCTGGAGCTCGGCGCGCGCGGTGGCATAGTCGCTGACACCGAGCAGCGCATCGCCGAGCGCGTAGCGCGCCTGCGCCTCCAGCCGCGGCGCGACGCCGGCTTCGCAGGCGGCAACGGCCTGCCGCAAGAAAGGCAGGGCCTGCAGTGTCTGGCCCTGTCGGTTCAGCGCAGCGCCCAGGGCGATCAGGGCGGTCGCCTGCCCCTCCACATCGTTCAACTGCTCCGCGAGCGCGAGCGCCTGGCGCGCAGCAGACTGGGCCTCGTCAAAGCGGCTCTGGTGCGTGAGCAACGCGGCGCGGCGGCGTTGCGCCAGCATCTGGCGCGGGGCGTCGTCCTGCGCCAGCAGCAGCATCGCCGCCAGGTCGCTCGCCTGCCCATCACGGTCGCCGAGGACGTCGCGCGCCGCTTCGCGCGCAGCGAACAGGTCGAAACGCGCTGCGGGGGCGAGGGAGGCGGCATCGGCGAGCGCCAGCGCGGCGCTGAGGTGCTCGACCGCGGTCGCGTAGGCGTGTTGTGCGCTTGCCTCCTCGGCGGCGCGTTGATGAGCGCCAACCGCCCGCTCCCACACCTGCGCCCCCGTCCAGTGGCGCGCGAGCGCGGCGTGCCAATCCGGATGCCGCGCTTCCACAGCCTGCGCGGCGCGGCGGTGCAGGCGGATGCGCTCATCCGGCGTCAGGCCAGCGTAGACGACCTCGCGCACCCGGTCGTGACTAAAAGCGTAATCCTGCGGTGACTCGATCAGCAAGCCGCGCTGCACCAGCACGCCGAGAGCCGCCAGCAACGTGGGCGTCTCGAACTCACCCAGCGCGTCGAGGAGCGCGAATTCGAACCGGCTGCCCAGGACCGCCGCCGCGCTCAGTGCGCTGCGTGGCCCGCGCGGCAACTGCGCCAGGCGGACAGCGATCACCTGCTCGATGACGGGCGACAGCGGCAGTTCCGCATAGTCGCTCGTGCTTTCGTCGAACGGAGTGCTCCATTCGCCGCGCTCGTCGCGCCAGAGCAAGCCCCGGTCGTAGAGGGCGCGCAATGTCTCCAGGACGAAGAGCGGCGTGCCGGCCGTTTCCGCGTACAGGCGGCTTTCGAAAAGCGGCGCAGGCTTGCCCTGCCCCAGCGCCCGCCGGATCAACTCGCCGGTTGCCTCCGCATCCAGGCGTCCAAGCGCCAGCCGCGCGCACACGCCGCTGCGGTCCAGCGCCTGCAGCCTATCCCACACCACCGATCGTGCCCGCGCCTCGTCGCCGCGATAACTGCCGACGACGAGCGCGCCCACAGAGCGAATCTGGCGCGCGACCGCCGCCAGCATGTCCAATGTGTCAGGCGAGGCCCAGTGCAAATCCTCCAGCACCAGGACGACCGGGGTGACTTGCGCCCAGGCAGCCAACAGGCGCGCGGTGGCCTCCGCCAGACGGGCTCGCTCCTGCGCCGGATTGAGCGGGGCGGGCGGGGGCAGCGCGGGCAGACGCGCGACGAGGGTGGGGAGCAACGGACAGAGCGCCTGCAGCCAGGGAGCCTCGACCAGGCGCGCGATCTGGTCGGCGCGCAATGGCGAAAGTCCATCCGATAGCGCATCCAGGAGCAGGCCATAGGCGGGGCCGGCCTGTTCCTCGGCTTTGGCCCACAGCACCTGCGCGCCGCGCCATTCCGCATCGCGGCGCAACTCCTGGAGCAGGCGCGTCTTGCCGATCCCAGCCTCGCCCTCGACGAGGACGACGCCGCCCACGCCGGCGAAGGCGCCTTCCAGGTGCGCAAGCAGTTCAGCGCGCTCGCGGCCGCGCCCCACGAGCGGGATCGCGTCGGGATGCTCCAGGAGAAAAGAGACGCCGGCCAGCGCGTCCGGCAAATGCGCGCCGGCGTCATGAGTGCGGTCGGCGATGGCCTGCGCCAGCGCCAGCGTCTCCGGCTCCGGCGCCACGCCCAGTTCCGCGCTCAGCATCTGGCGATAAAGCTCGAACTGATGCAGTGCGGCTTCGGGGCGGCCCAGGCAAAAGTACAACTGCATCACCTGGCGCTGGGCCGAACCGCGCAAGGGATCGGCCAGAGCCAGAGTCAGCGCAGCGTCCAGCGCGGCGTGGTAGCGCCCGGCAGACTTTTCCAGTTGCGCCAGGCTCTCCAGCGATTGCAGATAGATCTCGTGCAGCCGCTCGCGCTCCACGAGCAGCCAGTCGTCGTACAGGCCCTCCAACAGGTCGCCGCGATACAACTGGATGGCCTGGCGCAGGTCGGTGCAGGCCTCCGGCGCGAAAGCCCCGGCTGCCTCCTGGATATGCGGTGTCGCCAGGCGCTCGAATTCAAGCGCGTCCACCCACAGCGCGGCGTCCGGCGAAAGGCCAACCGAGTCACGGTCGGATTCGATCAGGTCGGGCAGGCTGCGGCGCAACTGCCAGATGGCGTGGCTAAGGGTATGGCGGGCGCGCGACTCGGACACTTCGGGGTCGAGCAGCGCGGCCAGCACGGAGCGGCGATGGTGACGCACGCAGTGCAGCACGAGGTAGGCCAGCAGCGATTGCAAGCGGGCCGTGTTGACGGTCGTCACGGGCTGGTCACCGTAGATCAGATTGAACTCACCCAAAAGGCGGATGTGCAGGATTGCCGCCAAGGATACCCTCCTGCAGTCCAAATCTGCCGGAACTAAACTCTGGCGAAACGGTAGCGTTCGGCGCAATCTCTGAAGCCACGGGGCATCCACAGTCTACCACGAAACGCTTTTCCACACAACGGAGCGCCCCGCCGCCCTGACGCCTATCATGTACATTGTAGCACAGGATTAATCCTGTGCTACAGTGCGCTGCTGGAGAACATCGCCACGGGCGAGCGCGTGGGGTTCAACGAGCTGGCCGGGCTGCTGGTCTTTTTGAAGAAGGGAACGCCGGAGGGGGAGGAATCAAACGTGAAGCGTGAGGGGAGGACGCGATGGTATTTGAAACATGGGGGGCGATTTGCAAACCGCCCCCCGGTGTACAGTAATTCCGCAGCACCAGCGGCAGGTAGACCTGCCACCCGACCCACTCCGACTCGTACGCCCCGATGTCGCAGGCGGCGCCCTGCGGCCGGGTCACGCCGCGCTGGTCGCCGGTGATGCCGGCGATGCAGACGCCGCCGTCAATCGCCGGACTGCCGGCCCGCAGTGGATGCACCAGGCTGCCGCCCTCGACGGTCAGCGGGCCGAGCAGGGGATCGGTGTCCATCCTATCGCCGCTGGCGTCGAGGCCGCAGGTGTGGCCGTCTTCCAGGTTGTGGCCGTTGGAGGTCAGCGCGACATTGCAGTTCGTGCCGTTGTAGGCGACGATGGTGTCCTGCAGGAGGACGGTGCCGCTCGCCAGGAGGATGCCACCTCCCCCGCTCGCAGCCGTGTTGCTGGCGACGGTGGTGAAGGTCATCACGGACGTGCCGCCGTTGCTATAGAGGCCGCCGCCGCTTCCGCTGGCCTTGTTGCCGCTCACGGTGCTGTTGACCAGGGTCAGCGTGCCGGTATCGTTGTAGAGGCCGCCGCCGACTTGGGCGGTGTTGCTGACGATCTGCCCCCCGCTCAGCGTCGCCGTGCCCGAGTAGACATGCACCCCGCCGCCGTATTGGGCGGTGTTGAGGGCGATGGTGCTGGCGCCGGTCTGGGTGAAGGCCGCTGTGTTCCCGTAAACGCGCACCCCGCCGCCGAGGCTGGCGGTGTTGCTGACGATCTGCCCCCCGCTCAGCGTCGCGCTGCCAGAGTCAACGTACACCCCGCCGCCGAGGCTGGCGGTGTTGCTCACGATCTGCCCCCCGCTCAGCGTCGCGCGGCCATCGCTGACGTACACCCCGCCGCCCCGCGGGGCAGTGTTGCGGGCGATGACACTAGTGCCGGTCTGGGTGAAGGCAGCCGCGCCCCCAACAACGCACACCCCGCCGCCGGCACCGCTGCCGGGGTCTCTGGCGGTGTTGCTCACGATCTGCCCCCCGCTCAGCGTCGCGCGGCCATACCAGACGTACACCCCGCCGCCGCAGTATTGGGCGGTGTTGCTGGCGATCTCTCCCCCGCTCAGCGTCGCCGTGCCCGAGTAGACGCACACCCCGCCGCCGTATTGGGCGGTGTTGAGGGCGATGGTGCTGGCGCCGGTCTGGGTGAAGGCCGCCGTAGCCTGGTCAACGTACACCCCGCCGCCATACCAGGCGGCGGTGTTGCTGACGATCCCTCCCCCGCTCAGCGTCGCGCGGCCCTGGGCAACGTACACCCCGCCGCCGTAGTACGTGGCGGTGTTGCTGACGATCTGCCCCCCGCTAAACGTAACGCTGCGAGCCCCAACGTACACCCCGCCGCCCTCGGTGGCGGCGTTGCTCACGACAACGGTGTTGATGAGCACCAGATTGTCGGCGGTACGGATGCCGCCACCCTCGGCGGCGCCGGGATTGCCGTTGTAGATCGTCACCCCCGAGATCACTACCGTCCCTGCTCTCAGCCCCAGGTGGATGTCCAGGACCCGGTCAATGCCCGTGGCGTCAATGGTCGTCAGGTCCGCCCCGACCCCCGCGATGGTGATTGCCTGGGCCCTGGCGATGTCCAGGTCGCCGGTGAGGCCGGCGTCTTCCCCCGCGCCGGTGCGCGTCAGGACGTACGTCCCCTTGCTCAGGCTGATCGTATCCACCAGCCCGTTGCCGTGTGCCACGACGATCGCGTCGCGCAGCGAGCAATGCGCGTCGCAAACGCCGTCATAGTCGTCGGCAAAGGTGGTGACGGTAAAGGTCGCCGCGCGGGCCACCCGCAGGCCGGCGCCCAGCAGGCACGTCACGGCCAGGGTCAGCCCCAGGCTGAGGGCGAACACGGCCAGCAAGCGCCTGCTCCGCGCCGTCCTCTGGCCCAGACTCCGGTCAAAACCCATTGGGATTGAATGTGTTTTCATTTCGATTCCTCCTTATGTTTCCCGACCTGGGAGGTCTCTGGCGAACCGAGGGTTCGCACGACCTCCCAGGTCCATATCAATCGTTCCGCAGCGCCAGTCCTTCAGTTCTTCAGCACCAGCGGCAGGGACCTCGCCCCTCCCCTCGCCGTTGCGGAGAGGGGAGGGGGTTGGGGGTGGGGTGAGGTCAATGGTTCCGCAGCACGCACGGCAGGTACGTGCAGCAGCACTGATTGCCGCCGCTGGGGCTGACCGGCCCCAACAGCCGATACCTCCCGCCGCTGGCGATGACACTTGCCTGTCAGCCACCACCCTGAGCCTGTTGAAGGGTCGTGCCGACCAGCGAGCCACACGCTTTCTCAATGCACATTGTGCTCACGCGAAAGCGAGGCCAAGGCACGTTCGATTTTCATCATGCGTTTGCTACTCGATAAGAGCCAATCGCGTCAGCCAGGTCGCACAAGGTTTCCAGGATGTTGTACAACTTGTTCGAGTCTTGCTCCATCCCTGCCTGTACATACACCAGGTGCTGTTGCTGAACGTTGATCCCAAATACATCGGGACTTTGTGCCAGGCGTCCGAACGAAAGCGCCGCCCCAATCAAGTGGTTGCCCAGGTCTTGCGGCTCAACCGTCAACTGTTCGTCTTTTCGGATGGTCATCTGGATACCCGCCGGGTTTTGGATGGTGAGGTGAAACTGTGTGAAATACTTTTGCCCGGTGACCATCATCGCTCGTCCGCTGTACTGATCGCGTGTCAGGTTGCTGAGAGCAACCGGGTAACCGCGATAGGTTCCGGTCACACGACCGGTCAGGTTGGCAACATTGCTGCCGAACAGTTTGTCCATCGCCGGGTTGGATGCAGGCGTTTTCAATTCCCACTGTAGACCCGTGCGCGAGACGAATTCATCCCAACTGCGCTTTTTGGCCGTGACGAGGCCCTGGAACCCCCGAAATGCTTTGAGCTTTGAGGCAATGGATAGAGCCGCGATAACCAGAAAGCCGAGGCAGCACGAGGACATGACGAGATAAGAAAAGAGATCTTTAGACATCATTTACCTCTAATTCAGGGTTTTGCTCTTATTGAATTTCGTCCCGCAAAAGGAACAGGTGGTGCACCGTTTACAGGTGCAGAGCGGGCCATAGCCCGCTCGTCCGCAGGATTATGATCCTGCGGACGCCTATAGTTTGTGGCAACAGCGCTGAGTGTTCGATTTTCAACGCGAGACTCAATAATGACGCTTTGGTGTGTGCACTTTCATCGTAACCCAGCCCTGCCTGTACCTTATAGAACATGGATCTGGTCATAAGATGGCAGGTCCGGGGCCGGCGTTATCAAGTCGTTCCCCCCCACGCGCCGCCGCAGGAACTCGAACGTCTCGTCCAGGCCGGCAAAAGTCCAGATCCCCCGGCGGCTGCGCTGCCACCCCCTCCCCTCTCCGTTGCGGAGAGGGGAGGGGGTTGGGGGTGGGGTGAGGTCAATGGTTCCGCAGCACGCACGGCAGGTAAGTGCAGCAGCACTGGTTGCCGCCGCTGGGGCTGGCCGGTCCTAACAGCCGATACCCCCCGCCGCTGGCGACGACATCCACCGACGCGCTCGCGCCGACCAGCCGGTAGCGTCCTCCACTGAGGATCGCTGTGCCAGCCGGGGCAACAGCCACGCCAGGCCCGGCGCGCGCGAGCGTGATGGAGACGAGCGCCAGCGCGACCGCCAGCATCAACAAGAAGAGTTTTCGCTTCATCGCTTCACCACCATCACGTTGAACTTTGTGTCATCCGGTATTGCAGCAGCGTTACTGTAGATCACCCAACGCTGACCAAGCCCGCAGATATTGTTTTGATCGTACTGCACAGAAAGCAACGTGGCATTGGCGGGACCAACGCCAGAGCCCAGCGTACCCCCGTTGAGTGTGACAAACAGGATGGCGTTCGGATCACCGTTCGTCAGGGGGTTGTTGATGACGGTAGCGTAACCGCCCATGCAGGAGTTCGGAGTCCAGCCGCCGGTGCGCATCTGGTGGATGAACACCGTTGTGCTCGAGCCCACGCCGGCGCCCTTCACCCTGAACGCGCCCCCTTCGATGCTCAAGGCAGTACCCGTGACGACGGAATTGTAGGCCACCACACCCGTCCCGGTGACAGCGGTAGTTTCACCCCACACGCCGATGCCGCCCGCCGCGTTGTTTCGACCCACCACAGCGGCCCAGCCGGTTCTGGACGAGATGCCCACAACACCGTTAGGACCAGTGCCATACACGCCGGTGCCGCTGGCATTGGTGCCATACACGCCGTAACCGCCGGAGCTACTGCTCTGGCCATACACGCCGTAGTTGGTACCACTGGTGGCGGTGGCCTGGCCATGCACCGCCGTCCCGGTGACAGCGGTAGTTTCACCCCACACGCCGATGCCGCCCGCCGCGTTGTTTCGACCTACCACAGCGGCCCAGCCGGTGCTGGACGAGATGCCCACAACACCGTTAGGACCATTGCCGTACACGCCTGTCCCGTTGGTGGAGTGACCGTACATGCCTCTCCCGTCGGTGGAGTAACCGTACACGCCCCAGGCATTTGATCCCGTATTGGCAATCCCCTCGATGCCGGTGCCGTTTAAAGATGTACTTTCCACGCTGAGCCCAAGAAAGTACGCACCTACCCAATTCTCTCCCAGGTGGTCGTGCGCACAGGCGGGGCCGGCGGACGGACTGGCCGGCGCCAAGAGCGCCGCCGCGCTCAACTGCTGGCGTGGGGAGAGCCGCGTGAACTCCGCCTCCCCCGGCCCGCGCACCCCCACCTCCAGCCACAGCCCGCCCTCCTTCGCGCCATCCGGCAGCGGGCTGACGTTCCCCAGCGCAGCCGTGAAAGCCCCGCCTTGCACCGCCACGCCCGTCTGCGTCTCAGTCCACAGCGCTTCCCCGCCGCTCTCGGCGGCGTAGAGGGCAAAGGTGAAGTCGTAAGCCCCGTCGGGGACCGGCTGCCCGGCCTCGTCGGTCAGGCGGCCGGAGTAGGGGATGGTCGCGCCCCCTGGCCCCGGCTGCTGGGCCACCGCGCCAGCCAGGGCTGGCGCGTCAGCCTCGGCTGGCGCGTCAGCCTCGGCTGGCGGCAGCGCGCGGGCCGTATTGGCAACCTGTGGGCCAATGCCCACTGCCAGCATCACAGCGCTGGCAGCCAGAACGATGGATAGTATTCTTTTGGTAGACATTTTTCCCTCCCGAGATGTTGGTTTTCACTCCGCTTGTTTTCGTAAACCTGCTGCTGTTTGTCCAGGCCGTCCATCACCTCCTTGTCGAGACCGCTCTCGAATGGAAAAACCGTCGCAGGAGACTCCGTGCCCCGTCCAGCGCGATGCGCTCTACCTCATACCACTACCCGGCCACTGGCTCGGCCACGCCAGCCCCGGCCTGCGCCACTCAGACTTCGGAAGTCTGATTTCCCAAGCGTTTCTTGAGCGTTGTGAGGAGTGAAACCCCGTTTCCTGTGATCTGTCATCCATGCCCCTTGGGTATCACTCTCCCGATTTCACCTCACCGACCCCCTCCAGGCTCGATGCCTCCGGCGCGCCCACGCGCCGCCGCAGGAAGGCGACTCCAACCGCTCAGGTCGCGGCGAGCAACGGATTTGGGGATGTTGGGGTAGAAGAGGCCGCAGAGTTGCTCGCGGGGGACAGGGTGCAGGTGAACCGCCAGGCGGTAGAGTAGGGCGCGCGCCTGGCGGCGAGCGATGGCGAGAGCACACCCGGCCCATTCCACGCGGGGCGGACCCAACAGGCAGACGCTCAACTCAGCCGTCGTGTGCGCCACAGACCATTCAGTCACCTTGACCCTCATATCCTTCTTCTGTTGGGGCAGCGTGCTTTTCCAACTGTTCCACCAGGAACGCTACCAGCGTCGGCCAATCGCGAAAGTAGCGCGTTTCGCGGCTGAGCGCGTGCTGCACCTGGCCGCGCCACTCGCTGCGGCCATCGCCCAGGTTCTCGCGCCACAGCCGCACGGTGAACAACTGGGAGCGAGACGGCGGTGCGGCGGCGTGGGGAGTAAGTGGTTCCGGCATAGGCCTCCTAGACATCGAAAGTCTTTCAGACTCCCGATGTCTCAATCAGCATACCACAACTGCCGTTCCTGGAGCGTTACCTGAGCGTTCCCTGGAGCGTTGCGCGGAAACAAAAACCCCCGTTTTCTCGCGGAAAACGGGGGTTTCCAGACCTGGCAGGTCGCCGTTCCCTCTAGCGCGTAGGCGACGGCCTCCTCCGATGTCATAGCGCGGCCGGCGGCCCAGGCCGCGGCGAAACCCTCTTCGCCCAACCCGGCGCGCGTCGCCGCCACGGCATGGTCATGCCAGGTGCGCTCGTGCGGTACCATGACAATTCCGGCCGCCTCGCCCACGCGCTCGGTCGCGCCGTACAGCCGTGCCGCCCGCTCGAACTGTTCCTCGGCGGCGGCCAGGCAGCCAAACGCCGCCAAATCGTAGAATAAGCCGTAGGGGGGCTTGGTCTCCAAAAAGCCTGCCATGCTCTCGGCGTAGCGCGAACGCGCCAGGGCATACTGGCCTTCTTGGCGGGCGATGTGTCCCAGCAGGAGGGCCGAGCGGGAGGTATACGTCACCAGGCCCAGTTCTCGCTGCACGGCCAACCCCTCCTCGATGAGCGCGCGCCCTTCAGTGCGCTCGCCCTGCCAGTAGCGCAGGTATCCCAGTTCTACCGTGGCCGCGGCGATCCCCGCCCGGTCGCCCAGGTCACGATACAGCGCCAGGCACTCCTCGATGGGGGGGCGCGCCGCCGCCCATTCCTCTTGAGCCTCGGCTATCTGACTACCCAATACCAGGAGCGTGTAGGCGATGCCGGGCTTGTCGTCTAACTCACGGTATAACGCCAGACCCTGTTCGAGGCAAGAGCGCGCTGCGCCAAAGTCGCCCAGGCAAACGATCAGTTCGGCCGCGCCTTCCAATGCCCTGGCGCGCACGACGGCTGCAGCAGCCACGCCGCTCTGTGCGAGCAGTCGTTTCAGCCAGCCGTACCCCGCGCGCGCGTACCCGCCGAACTGCCAGAACTCGCACAGCGCCACGGCCAGCCGCAGCCCGCTTTCGGCGTGCGCCGGCGCGACGGCGCTCCATTCCAGCGCCGCCCACAGGTTATCGTGCTCCTGGGTCAGCCGGCGGAAGGCGCCCACCTCCCCGGCGCGCATTTTGTGCGGCCTCGCCTCCTCGGCCAAGTGCAGGAAAAAATCGAGATGGCGGCTGCGCGCCCGGTCTTCCTCCTCTGCCTGGCGCAGCCGCTCGCGCGCGTACTCGCGCACCGTCTCCAGCAAGCGGTAGCGCACCGCCTGCCCGCGCGCCTCCACCACGACCAGCGACTTGTCCACCAGGTGCGAGAG
>CAYUJU010000061.1:0-13419 GCA_964445115.1 uncultured Methylobacillus sp.
AGGTCGTGATGTTAAGCGGCGACAACCAGCGCACCGTGGACGCCATCGCGGAGCAGGTCGGTATTGATCAAGCCCACGGCGATTTGCTGCCCGAAGACAAGGTGCAGCGCGTGCGCGACCTCATGGCCCGCCACAAACACACGGGGATGATCGGCGACGGCGTGAACGATGCGCCCGCGATGGCGGTGGCGAGTGTGGGCATCGCAATGGGTGCGGCGGGCACGGACACCGCCATTGAGACGGCGGACATGGCGTTGATGCAGGATGACCTGAGCCAGGTCGCTGAGGCCATCCGCATGGGCTATCGCACCGTGCGCGTGATTCAGGCGAACATCGCCTTCGCGCTCGGCGTGAAGGCGATTTTCCTCGCGCTGGCCCTGACCGGCCACACGAGCCTCTGGCTGGCGATTCTGGCCGATACCGGCGCGACGCTGGTGGTCATTGCCAATGCGCTTCGACTCCTGAAACGCACATGAAGACCGATGATATGATTTACGAATTGCCACTCAGACATCGCACAGCACGGGCTGGTGTCGCAATTGGATTGATTGGATTGCTTCTTGCCGCCAGCGGATGTGCCTCCTGGAACGTGGAACGGGTGAGCGTGCCGACAGAAGCTAAGTCCAGCGGCGGCATTGAAGTGACGCCGCCGCGTGTTTATCGCGACGCAGATGGGTTTCTCGTGGCCGGGAATCTCCGCGGGCGGGGCATTGGCGCGCATCATCCCGGTCCGGGCCATTTGCACGCGCAAACGATGGACGCGGAAGGGCGCGTCATTAGCGAGACCAAAACCGCAGCGCCTTCCATCCGCCATAGCCGCCATAGTTCCCGTGAATCGGCGAACTACACGTTTCGTTTGGAAACACTTCCGCCAGCGGGCGGGCGACTGCGAATCGTGCTGCACCGCGTTCCGCTCAAGAAATGCACGGGATTGGAGAGCTTGTGAAGGTCTCCCCCGCAAGAGCATGGCGTGATCCAGAGCGGCCGACAGGCGATTTGACGGCCGTCCAGTTTGACAGCCCACGGGCAGTCGCGTATTAAGTTTGCGGTCAGTTTTGGCCGACAAGCAGCAATTGATGATGCAGAACAACCAGACAGCCCGGCGATGCCGCACCTTCTTCAGGTGTTGGTGGATGCGCTTCTTCGGGTTGCTGCTGTTTGTGTATGGGGTGAACTTCGCCCCGGTGCACCTGGCGCTGGAGACGCATTTGGGCGATCTACCAACCTCAGAGCGCAGCATCGGCGTGGAGGCATGGTTGCTGTCTGCGACCAGGCAGGCGACTGATTCGCACCACGATCCGCATCTGGCGTCGGATCACTCGTTGCGGTTGGCAACCCAGGCCCAGGTCAGTTTCGTCTCTTTCGACTGTTACGCGCCATCCGCCACAGTCGAGATTTGCCGCCCCCAACTTCTGCTCTCCCTCTTTCTGACGGAGCGGCAGAATCCGCCCGGACTTCCGCCGCCTGATCCGCTTCAGCCCCGCGCTCCCCCGCTTGCCTGATTCTTCTTCCGGTTCTGCGCGCCATATTCCGGCGCGTTTGCCCGTCTCTGTCTGAACGCCTCACAGACGGAGTTTCATTCCCACCGGGCGCATTTTCGTGGGGCAAAATCCATGTCGGTTCTCAGGTAATATGAAGAAGAGTCAGTTTGGTCAGTTTGGAGTGGCGGGGCTGGGCTTGGCGGCCTGCCTCGGTCTGGTTTTGTTTCCCGGATGCAAAGGCGGCAACGGAGCCGCGCACGATGACCACGCGCACGATGCTGAGCCCAAGACGGCGCAAATCACTGTGTTTGGTGAGCGGCACGAAGTATTCGCTGAGCATCGGTTGGTCGTCGCGGGGACGCCCACCAAGTTTGTCACCCATGTGACGGATTTGAAGACGCTGGAGCCGCGGCGCGAGGGTGCGGTGCGGTTTCAGATGAAGCTGGGCCAGGAGGCTCCCGTCGAGCAAGTGGAGAAGGCGCCGACCCGGGCCGGCATCTACGAGGCGATGCTCAGCTTTCCCAAGGCGGGCGATTGGAGTGTCGTTCTGGTCGTGCCGACGGAGGAAGGCGACAAAACCATCGCTTTCCCCCCGGTGAAGGTCTTCGCCAACGTGCATGACGTCGAACATGCAGAAGTTCCGGAGCCTCCATCTGGCATCAGCTTTCTGAAAGAGCAGCAATGGAAGATTCTGGCCGGAACCGAACCGGTCGGGAAACATCGCGTCGTCGAGCGGGTGCGCGCCGCCGCGCGAGTCCGGGCCAAGCCGGGGTCCAGCGCCACGATTGTTGCTCCGGTGTCTGGTCAACTGGCCGCGCCGACCGGACAAGCGCTGCCGCAACCAGGCCAGCGCGTGGCGGTGGGTCAGTTGCTCGCGTTGCTCAAGCCGAACTTTTCCGAAGCCGCCGCGAAAGTCGCCGAGGCAGACGGCGAATTCACCACCGCCAAAGCCGCGCTCAATCAAGCGGAAGCCGCCTATGAACGCACGAGGAAACTCGCCGCCGAACAGGCCAAGTCGCCACGCGAATTGCAGGAAGCCGAGTTGGCCTACCAATCCGCCAAGGCGCGGTATGCCGCGGCGGCTGGATTGCTCGCGACGTTCAAGCAGGCGGGCGGGGTGACATCCGTTGACGCGCCGCTGCTGATGGAACTGCGCGCTCCCATCGCTGGCGTGCTCAATTCGATGGCCGCTGGGCCGGGCGAAGTCGTTTCCGCCAATCAGGCCGTGTTCACCGTTCTGAATCCGGAATCCGTCTGGATTGAGGCCAGCATTCCCGAAGCGAGTGTAGCACGTCTGCGGCAGGGCAAGGACGCCTTGATTGAACAGCCGGGGCAACCGGGCAAGTTCCTGTCCATTACTGGAGAGGGCGGCGGCCAACTCATTTCGCTCGGATTGGAGGTGGACCTTGCCACGCGCACCGTGCCGCTCATCTACGAGATGAAGAACTCCGACCCCGCGCTGCGCGTCGGGCAATCGGTAAACCTCCACGTGGAGACTGCCCGCGCCGAGGAAACGCTCGCCATACCCGCCGCCGCCATCGTGGAGGAAGACGGCCGGCCCATAGCGTTCGTGCAACTGGCCGGCGAGACTTTTCAAAAGCGCGACCTGACAACGGGAATCCGTGACGGCAACTGGGTGCAAGTTCTGTCCGGCCTCAGCGAGGGTGAACGCGTCGTCACGAAGGGCGCGTATGCCGTCCGCCTGGCATCGGTGTCCTCCGCGATTCCCGCCCACGGCCACGTCCACTAGGAGCCTGCCATGATTGATGCTCTGATTAGTTGGTCGTTGCGCAATCGCGCGGCGGTGTTGGTGATGGCGGCGCTGCTGCTCGTCATCGGCGGATACACGGCGCTGAAGATGCCGGTGGACGTGTTTCCCGACCTCACCGCGCCCACCGTTACGGTCATCACCGAGGCGAAGGGCATGGCTCCCGCCGAGGTCGAGAGCCAGGTGACGTTTCCCATCGAGGCGGCGGTGAACGGCGCATCGGGCGTGCGGCGCGTGCGCTCGGCGACCGCTGTCGGCCTGTCCATCGTCTGGATCGAATTTGACTGGGGCACGGACATCTACGCTGCCCGGCAAATCGTCAGCGAGAAGGTAAACGTGGCGGCCAGTGAACTGCCGCCGGAGGTGGATCGTCCAGTGCTCGCACCGGTGTCGTCCATCATGGGCGAAATTCTGTTCATCGCGCTCACCTCCGATAAGCACACACCCATCGAACTACGCACCACGGCGGACACGGTGATTCGCCGTCGCGTTCTTTCCGTGCCGGGCGTGTCGCAGGTAACACCCATCGGCGGCGGCGTGAAGCAATTCCAGGTGCTGCTCTCGCCGGCCAAGTTGCAGGCGCACGGCCTCGCGCTCAGCCAGGTGACCCGCGCCTTGGAGGAAGGCAATGAGAACGTCTCAGCGGGCTTCATCAACGAACGCAGTTCCGAATGGCTGATTGCAGGCGTGGGCCGCGTCCGCTCGCTGGAAGACATCGGCGAAACCGTCGTCGTGGCGAAGAATGGCGTTCCCACGAAGGTCGCAGATCTAGGCGAGGTCGTCATCGGCGAAGAGCCAAAGCGCGGAGAGGGTTCAACGCGCGGCAAGCCCGCCGTGATACTCGGCATTCAAAAACAACCGGGCGCGAATACGCTCAAGCTCACCAAGGAACTCGACGCCGTGCTGGACGACATCGGCGCGAAGCTGCCCTCCGGGATGACAATTGACCGGCACATCTTCCGGCAGGCGGACTTCATCGAGGTGGCGATTCACAACGTCATGGCGGCGCTGCGCGACGGCGGCTTGCTGGTAGTCGCCATCGTGCTTTTGTTTCTGGCCAACGTCCGCGCCACGTTCATCACCCTGACCGCCATTCCCCTGTCGCTGGTCGTGACAGTGCTGGTGATGAAAGCCTTCGGTGCGACCATGAACACGATGACGCTCGGCGGCATGGCCATCGCCATCGGTGCGCTAGTGGATGACGCGGTCATCCTCGTCGAAAACGTCTTCCGACGGCTGCGGTTGAACACCCTGCACCCGGAGGGTCATCGCAAGCGGGCCATGCAGGTCGTGTTCGACGCCAGCATCGAGATTCAAAGGTCCATCGTCTTCGCCACGCTCATCATCGCGATGGTCTTCCTGCCGATCTTCTTCCTGAGCGGCGTCGAGGGCCGGTTGCTCAAGCCGTTGGGCATCGCCTACATCGTTTCGCTGGGCGCGTCGCTGCTGGTGGCATTGACGGTGTCGCCGGTCCTGTGCGATTTGCTGCTGCCCAAGAGCAAAGCGGTGCTGACCGGTCACGAGCCGAAAGTCGTGACGTGGCTCAAATCGCATTACGCGAAAATCCTCAACCCGGTCCTCAACCACCCTTGGCGCGTCACCCTTCCCGCAGCGCTGGCTCTGGTGCTGGCGCTGGGCTCGACCTTGTTCATGGGGCGGTCGTTCCTGCCGGAGTTCAACGAAGGCACGCTGACGTTGAGCGCGGTCACGTTGCCCGGCACGTCGCTCCAGCAAGCCAACGAGTATGGCAATCTCATCGAGCGCACGCTGCTGTCGCATCCTGAAGTGACCGGTGTGGCGCGACGCCAGGGCCGGGCCGAACTGGACGAACACGCCCAGGGCGTCGAGTCGTCGGAGATTGACGTGTCGTTGAAGATGCAGAAGCGCAGCAAGGAGGAATTCCTGGAAGCCTTGCGCCGGGACTTCTCCCTGATACCGGGCATGAATATCATCATCGGTCAGCCGATCTCGCATCGCATTGACCACATGCTCTCCGGCACACGAGCGAACATTGCCGTGAAAATCTTCGGCGACAACCTGTATCAATTGCGCCTGCTGGCCAGCCGCGCGCGCAAAGAAATGGAAGCCGTGCCCGGCGTGGTGGACTTGTCCATCGAACAGCAAACCGACGTGCCGATTCTGCGGGCGCATTTCGACCGCAACGCCATAGCCCGCCACGGCCTGACCGTGCGCCAAGTGGCACAAACGATGGAGGCGGCGGTCAAGGGCGTGACCGTCTCGCGCGTGCTGGAAGGCCGCAACTCCTTCGACCTGGTCGTGCGCTTGACCGGACCGGAAGGCTGGCAGCTTGACGAGATTGGTGAGTTGCTGGTGGACACCCCCGCCGGCGCGAAAGTGCCGCTCAAGAGCCTGGCAGATGTCCGCAAGGAAACCGGCCCGAACTACATCAGCCGCGAACAGGTGGAGCGCAAAATCGTGGTCATGTGCAATGCGGGCGGACGCGATGTGACCTCGATTGTGAACGACTGCAAGAAGGTGGTTGATCCGCTGGTGGCCGAGATGCCCGGTTATCGGGTGGAATACAGCGGCCAGTTCGAGAGCGCGGCGGAAGCCGGGCGCATCATCACGCTGCTTGGCATCGCCGTGGTCATCGGCATCGGCTTCCTGTTGCACCTGGCGTTTGGCTCGGGCCGGGACGCGGCGCTTGTGATGCTGAACCTCCCGCTGGCGCTTATCGGCGGCGTGGTCGGTGTGTTCGTCTCCGGCGGCGTGCTAAGCGTCGCGTCGCTGATCGGATTCATCACCGTGTTCGGCATCGCCACGCGCAACGGCATCATGCTCGTCTCGCACATCAAACACCTCGAACAACACGAAGGCGTGACGGATTTCCGTGAAGCCGTGTTCCGAGGCGCGATGGAAAGGCTCGCGCCAATTCTTATGACCGCACTGGCAGCAGGTTTGGCCTTGATTCCCCTGGCACTCAGCGGGCACAAGCCGGGCAGCGAGATTCAGACTCCGATGGCGATCGTGATCCTGTTCGGCCTGCTGACTTCGATGCTGTTGAACATGATTGTCGTCCCGGCGCTCTACCTGCGTTTCGGGCGGCCGGTGGAAGTGGATTGAATGAGGTGCGTATGAAGAAACAATTTGCAGCTCTCTATCTGGTGTTTGCGTTAGGCAGCGTCGCCGTCCTGGCGGCAACCAACACGGCCATGCCAGCCGGCAAGCCGGTCGAGAATCTGACCCTCGACCTGGCTTTGGACATGGCCGAGGACAGGCAACCCCAAATCGCCGAAGCCAAAGCGATGGTTGAGGCCGCCGAAGGGCGGGCCAGACAGGCCGGCGCGTTTCCCAATCCCGAGGCCATCCTGGGAGCACAGCAGCTTCCGCTCTCGGGCAATCAACCCAACGAGAAAGAGTATGTCGCTGGCGTGGGACAGACCATTCCGCTCGGCCGTCGTCTCTCGACGGCGCGCGAGGCCGAACTCCTGGACCGGGAAGTCCGGGCGCGCGGTCTGGAGGTCAAACGGCGGGAGATTCGGAAACGGGTTCACAACGCCTTCGCGACCGCGCTCTACCAGGAGAAGGCGTGGCAGGCGCAAAGCGACATCCAGCAGAACGCGGCAAAGGCCGTGGCAGCTACGCGAGCGCGGGTCGAGGCCGGGGACATCGTGAGAGACGACCTGGCGCGTGTGGAGATGGAACTGGCACGGGCCAAGGTCGAGTTGCAGCGAGCGGAGTCACTCCGCGAGCAAGCGCTGATCGGGTTGGCCTCAGCGATTGGTGACGCCACGCTGACGGTCAAGTCGCTCGCGGGGACGATGGACGCGACGTTCGAGATTCCAGCCCTGGAAAGTCTGGTGGCAAACCTCTCAGCGCAGCCGGAGAGCGCGCAGGCGGATGCGGACATTCGCGCGCGGATGGCGCGGGTGGATTTGGCGAAGGCGGAGCGGATTCCCGACGTGAAGGTGGAGTTGCTCTATCACCGTCTGGAGGCGAGCAGCGCCAACACGTTCGATGTGGGCCTGAGCATTCCACTGCCGCTGTTCAATCGCAACCAGGGGAAGTTGCGTGAAGCGCGCGCCGAGCAGGCCGCAGCCGAAGCACGAGCACGGATGACCCAGAATGAACTGAGCACGCGGCTGCGCGAGTCCTACCTGGAACTCACGGCGACGCTGGCCACCAGTCAGACCTTGAAGACGGAAATCCTCGGTCGGGCCGACAGCGTTTTGAAGACGGCCGAAGCCCGCTATGCTGCCGGGGATATCAGTCTGACCGAAGTCCTGCCGGTGCGGCGTGATTGGGCGGCGGTTCAGTTGAGCTACCTGGAATCGCTGCGCGACGTAATGCAGGCGTGGGCGGAAGTGAAGAGCTTTCAATAACACACATGAACATTGAGCACCTGCAACACTCGCACGACTACGCAGTGGACTCCTCGTCCGCTGAGCGACGCACCCGCTTTGTCATCGCCATCACCGCCACGATGATGGTGGTCGAGATCGCGGCAGGCATTGTCTTTGGCTCAATGGCACTGCTGGCCGACGGCTGGCACATGAGCACGCACGTCGCCGCCTTCCTCATCACAGCGATGGCTTACAACTTCAGTCGGCGTCACGCTACCGATCCGCGATACAGTTTCGGCACGGGCAAGATGGGAGTGCTGGGTGGGTTCGCCAGCGCCGTGGTGCTGGCGGTGATCGCGCTCCTCATGGCCGGGGAGTCCGTCCACCGGTTCTTCGCGCCTCAGCCAATTCACTTCAATCAGGCCATTGGGGTGGCGATCATCGGGCTCGTGGTCAATCTGGTCTGCGCCTGGCTGCTCCGGGATGAGCCTCACCACCACAGCCACGCGCACGGACATGAACATGGCCACGACCACGGGCACGGGCATGGCGACTTGAATCTGCGCGCAGCCTACATCCACGTCCTAGCGGACGCCCTGACCTCCGTGACGGCCATCGTCGCCTTAACCGCCGGCAAGTTCCTGGGTTGGAACTGGCTCGACCCGGTGATGGGCATCGTCGGAAGTGTCATCGTGTCCGTTTGGGCCTACGGATTGGTGCGCGACACCAGCGGCATCCTCTTGGATCGCACACCGGAATCCTCCGACCTGCCACAGGAGATTCGCCGCGCGGTCGAAAGCGATGGCGATTCACGCATTTCCGATCTTCACGTCTGGCAGGTGGCATCGGGCAAGTTCGCCGCCATCGTCTGCATCGTGGCCCGCGATCCGAAGCCCGTGGAGACCTACCGGGAGTTGTTCCACGAGCACGAGGAACTTGTCCACATCACCGTTGAGGTCCGACACTGCGAGGAGCATGAAGCGCCGGGAGCAAGGACTTGACGCTGAGGTTTCTTGTGCCTTTCGGCGATCCTGCCCGTCAGGACCAACCGCACGCGTCCGCCATTTGTCTAAACGCCCTTTACCTGGCTCGGGTATTGAGTTCGCGGGGCAGAGTGTTCCACCTACACCACATGATGGAGTGAACCGCGCAGTATTCGGTTCGTGGTCACGGCCAAAACGCAATACAACCTCAAGAACGCGCGGGAATACTTTGAGGAGCACCTTTGCGTCGGCGACTACTACGACGAGGGGCAGCGGGTGTCTGGGGAATGGACCGGGCTGGGAGCGCAACGGCTCGGATTGGCTGGCCGAGTGCGGGCCGAAGACTTCCTGCGGCTCTGTGAGAATCAGCATCCGGCCACGGGCGATACGCTGACGCAGCGGCTGAACACAACCCGCGTGGCGGCGGGCAAGGACGCCGCAAACCGCCGCATCTTCTACGACTTCACTTTCTCTCCGCCCAAATCGGTGTCGCTGGTGGGGTTTCTCGGCGGGGATGCGCGTGTCCTCGAAGCGCACGCGCGCGCGGTGAAGACGGCCCTTCGGGAGTTCGAGGCATTTGCTTCAACCCGTGTCCGTGGCGGCGGCGTCCAGGCGGACCGGCCTACCGGCAATTTTGCTGCGGCCTTGTTCACACACGATACATCTCGCGCTCTCGATCCCCATCTGCACACACACTGCATCGTCTTCAACGCGACGTTCGACGCGGCGGAGGAGCGATGGAAGGCACTGCAAAACTATGGACTGCTTCGGGCACGGAAGTTTGCCGAGAACGCCTACTACCATGAACTCGCCCGTGAGTTGCGGGGATTCGGCTACCGCATTCGCAACCTCCCGCGTGGTGATTTCCAGATTGAGGGTGTGCCAGCCGCGCTTTGCGATCGGTTTTCCAAGCGGGATGCCGAGATTGACAAGGCCCTGGCTGCGCTGCTGACCGAGCAGCCGGAATTGAGCGGCGCGAACATCTCGGAACTACGGGCACGCCTGGCGACCGAGAAGCGGACGCGCAAGCAAAAGGACTTGAGCCGGGAGCAACTTCAGTCCCTTTGGAGCGCACAATTGACGCCGCAGGAGGTCGCGCTGCTCAGAGATCTGTCGCGCCAGGTCGCCGAAAGCACTGAGAAGACTCGACGAGTCACTGTCGCCGAGGCGGTGCAATGGGCAGAGGAACATTTGTTCGACCGGAACTCGGTCGTGCTGGAATGCCAGGTGTGGCAGGAGGCATTGGGGCGGGCGCGCGGCGAGGAGTTCTCGGTTGAGGAACTCAAGACGTTGACCGACCAGCGTAGCTACATCCGCAACGCGGAGCGTCCGGGCGAAGTGACGTTGCGGGACGTGCTGTTGCGCGAATGGGAAGTTGTTCAGACCGCGAAAGAAGGCGTTGCCGCTTGCCATCCGCTGGTGGCGAATCCGACTGCCTCGAACCCGGCGCTCGATGGCGAACAACGCCAGGCACTGGATGCGCTGCTCTCCTCCACAAACACAGTATCGGTCTTTCGCGGTGGCGCGGGCACGGGCAAGAGTTACGTCCTGCGTGGACTGGTCGAGCAACTGCGGCAGGCCGGCCGGTCGGTGGTCGTTCTTGCCCCGCAGCGGCAGCAGGTCGTGGACATGGAGAAGAACGGATTCCATTCGCCGTCCACGGTGGCAAGCTTTCTGACCAAGGGCGAACTCGCCGAACGTGCGGTTGTCATCGTGGACGAAGCCGGGCAGATCGGCGGACGACAGATGCAGGCATTGTTGCGGCTGGCAAAGGAACGTAATGCGCGAGTAGTCCTCTCCGGTGATACGCGACAGCATGGGGCGGTTGAGGCGTCTGACGCGCTCCTCGCCATCGAGCGGCACGGCGGCGTGAAGCCGGTCGAATTGCAGACGATTCGCCGCCAAGACCCGGCACTTGGTCGTGACAACGAGGAGCGCACGCACATCAAGCGGTATCTGAAAGCCGTGGAATCCGCTGCGGCGGGCCGTTTAACTGAATCATTCGAGCGTTTGGACAAGATGGGAGCGGTCGTGGGGTGTGGTGTTGGCGAACAAGCCGACAAGCTGGCGGACGAATACTTGCGACTGGTGGAGCAAGATGCTTCGGCAGTCGTCGTCTCGCAAACCTGGACAGAGGTCCACCGCGTCAACTCGCGCGTCCGCGACGCGCTCAAGAGGAAGGGCCTGCTCGGGGCGAATGACGCGACAATGCAAATCCTCGAACGCCTGGACCTGACCAACGCGCAGAAGCGCGACGAACGGTTCTATCCGCAGGATTCTGTCATTGTCTTCAACCAGAAGGTGCGCGAAGCCGAGCCTGGGGCGAAGGGCAAGCTGTCGGGAATCCTCAAGTCCGGGCTGCTGGTTGATGTCGGGGGGCGCTTTGTCACTGTCTCAAACAAGATGCTCGACCGCATTTCTGTTTGCCAGTCGCGTGACATCGCCGTGGCGGCGGGAGACAGACTGCACCTGAAAGCCAATCGCAAACTCGCAAGCGGTGGACGCGTCACAAACGGCGAGCTTGTCGCTGTAAAGTCCGTTTGGGCCGATGGTGGCATTGAACTCGCCGATGGCAGGGTTCTGGACGCCAGCTTTCGCGAGTTCCTGCCCGGCTATGCCGTCACCTCCTACGGCTCGCAGGGCAAGACGGTGGATCACGTCCTGTTTTCCGACTCCACCATCAAGGCCGCGACAAATGCGCAACAGTGGTATGTGACCATCTCGCGCGGTCGGCGAGGCATCCGCATCTTCACGCCGGACAAGGAGCAGTTGCGCGAGAACGTCACGCGCTCCGGGCATCGCCCACTGGCGCTGGAACTCGCCGCCGGCTCAACGCCAAGTCGCGGCATCCGCCTTTGGGATCGGCTGCATGGCTTCCTGCTGCGGTTCGGTCGTCGCGCGGCTGACAGCTTCTGCCGACTGAAACTCTCTCGTCGCCATCGTCATCAACCTATTGAAAACCATGAGCACAAAATCACCCGAATGTTGGGCGAGCGACCCGAACGCTCGCGCGGTCAAAATCGAAGTATCAGCTGAACAAAGCTTGCTGTTGCCCTTCGACCAGTTCGCCTTCGCCGAACTCAAGAGCGAGGGGAAGGAGCAGCGCCTCCGCTTGGTCTTCGCCACGCACGAAGTCACACTTCGCGGCTACTCTCTGCGCCGCATCGAGACCGGGATACAACGGATGGACCTATCCTTCCTGATGGCGTTGCCGCCTAATCAGCGGTCACTCGTGCCGGACGGCCAGCCCGTGGTTCGTGAGATCGTGGTCACCGAGGTTGAGAAGCAGCCGGAGCGACCTCCGCGCGGCTCGGAGTGATTCTACCGCTGAGAGAAGTTCTTCCAGTATCGGGAGGTATGGTGTGCCATGAGGATGAAAAATGGCTTCCATTGGCGGAAGCCGAAACCGGCTAGCTGTAAAAATAGCCAAGACTGCGAAGACTGGTGTGGTTTGGGTTACCAACGACGATGTGATCGAGAACTTCGATTTTGAGAAGTTGGCCCGCTCGAATGAGGTCACGGGTGATTTTGATGTCCGCCTCGGATGGAGTCGGCTCACCGCTCGGATGATTGTGTGCGATGATGATTGCGGCAGCGCTTGCCATGATGGCTAAACGGAATACCTCCCTGGGATGACAGAGAATGGTATCCATCGTTCCAATGGACACCAGGTAGTGGCCTTTGATACGGCGGCGAGTGTTGAGGATGAAAACCACCAAACATTCACATTCAGAATTGAAGTAGGGATGGGTCGCGATATGCGCTTTCCAATAGGCGGCTGCCTGATCCGGAGTTTCACACTGTTGCATGGTGTCGGGTGTGGGACATTCCCGAAGTGATACGATTTTCCATTCCTGCGGTTGAGCCGGGAATTTGATGGGCTTAACGATGTTGTTCTCAGGTTGCGGAGCGATGGCGGGGCTTCCAGTGGCGATGAGGTTTTCCGTTGTGTTCATGTTTTGCGTTTCGTTCTGAAGGAGCGGGACTGCTCTCTTCACCTGCCCCGAGAGAGCAGCCCCGCTCCTGGCGAAACGCACCCGCCTGTGCCCGTGCCGCCGGGCGGCGGAGCATCAGCAACGAAGTGACAGCGGGCGGAAAGATGTTTCGACCGCTGGCGCGAGGTTGCGCGGAGCAACCAGAGGCGCGGGCACAGGCGGGATGAACACAACGGACTACCTCATCGGCGGATGCCGGGCACGCGCTGCATCCTCTTCGACGAATCTGACTCTCAGACCCTCACTGAAGCAATAATGCGAGGTTGCAGACGCATCTTGCAGGCTTGCCCTGATTTCACGTGGTTTCGGAGTGTTTTAGTGCCAGCAAAAGTGCCAGCAGAAGTGCCAGCAACGCCTCACTGAACGGGTTGTTTCCTCCTAATTGGTGAGTAATGGCAGAGTAATCAGCGACTTGACGAAACGCTCAGGAAAGGGCCATTTTACAGGCGATTTCGCTGCCTGTCAGGCGATGGGTCTGAGATTGCGTGAGTTGTGGTTGGACGGGGGGTTGGGACTGCCAACACCATTTCCTGTCCGATTCCGACCCTCGCCTCCAGCCTTTTATTGGGGTTTTTGGAGGAAAAACGGTCGAGTTTCAGTGAAATCTTCAGTGAAACGGCTGCCCGGCAGAAGCTCGGGAAGCGCACGCTGAAAGCACTGTCACGGCTCGCTAACGAGGGCGGAACGAGTTGGTTCATGCTTCTAACCATGAATCAAACGATGAAGAACCGATACCGGGTGTTCCGCCGTGGCTGGGGCACCTACTACTGCGAAGACCTCGTCACCAAGAAGCAAACCACCCTCGGCACCCGCGACAAGACGGAAGCCTACCGGCTGGTCGCGGCGAAGAACGAACACGAGGAAGCCCCCGCCTTCAGCCTGCAACTG
>CAYUJU010000062.1:0-13193 GCA_964445115.1 uncultured Methylobacillus sp.
GCTCGATGTCGCGCATGGCCACCTGGTAGCCCGCCTGGGCGCTCACCTGCACGATTCCACTGCCCATCAGTCCCGCTCCCAACACGCATACTTTCTTGATTGCCATGATTTTCTCCTTTGTGAAAATTCCAGCTTGTCCTTAGTCTCATCCCTCGCAGTGAAGCACCCCGATGGTTCGGGGTGCTTCACTGCGTAAAGAGAGAGGGAGACAGGTTCTGCAAATTCACGGCATTGATGCCGATTGCTCGACACTCATTTTTTCATCCGATTCACGGCGTCTTCGTGGAAAAGTACATCGTCCCGGTAGAGCTGCGTGATCTTCTCTTCGCTGTAACCGAGCATTTTCGACAGGACTTGCGAATTGTGCTCGCCGAGTAATGGGGCATAGCCTCTCGGACCTGCAGGGGTTTTAGAAAACTTGAGAGGGCTGCCATACATGCGCATCGGTCCGATGAAAGGCTGCTCTATCGTGACCATCATGTCACGCGCTTTCGGATGGGGGTCCGTATCTGCAAGCTCTACTACATCTTTAACGCGCATGCACGGAATGCCTGCTTCGTCGAGCTTCTTTTCTGCATCATGCACAGAATCCTGAGCCATGACCCAGTTCTCGACGGCGGAGTGAACATGAACGCAATTCTCCCTGGTGCAACGAGTGGCAACGGTTGCGAAACGAGGATCGTTGCGAAGGGGTTGCCCGTGCGAACCGAGAAGATCGAGTAACGCTTCCCAGCGGAGATCCGTCAGCAGCGCAATGGCAATGCTGCCGTTTTTGCCGTTGTAAACGCCATACGGTGCGTACCCTGCGTGATGTCTTCCAATGCGGGCGGGTTCGACGGGGTTACCTACAGCACTTGAGATAAGATACCAGGGAAGGGTGTTTTCATGAAGCGAGAACAGACAGTCCACCATGGAGATGTCTATGTTTTGGCCCTCCCCTGATTTATTCCTGTGAATAATAGCGGCAAGAATTGCGGTCGTGGCATGCATCGAGGCATTCATGTCGCCAATCGAGACAGGAGCCTGCGTGGCCGGATCGGTCTGGGCGATCCATCCGCTGGCGCTTTGTGCGATAATGTCATATCCGGGTTTGTGGCTGTAAGGGCCCCAGTGACCGAAACAGGAGATGGAACAATAGATAATGTCCTTTCGGATTTTTCGGACCGACTCGTAGTCCAGCCTGAGGCGCTCCATGACTCCAGGCGCGAAATTCTCGATCAGGACATCGCTTTTTTCGATGAGCGACCGGATGATTTCCATTCCCTCTGCATGCTTCAGGTTGACGCACAGGCTACTCTTGCCGCGATTGACGTTGATCGAGTAAGAACTCTGCGTTACGCCTTCGTGATCCACTCGGAAGGGAAAAGCCCGTTCGGCCCCCCCTTTTTTGTACATCTCAACCTTCAAAACATCTGCCCCAAGATCCCTTAGATTCTTGGTCGCGTGAGGTCCGGCGAGAACCCATGTAAAATCGAGGACTGTGATTCCCGCAAGAGGACCGGGTTTGATCTCTACCATGACAATAACCTCCGTTGATATTCTTCAATTCATGCCACAATCTTCATCCTGCGTAACCGGCGTTAGCATTGGACGAAGAAAAGGATGGAAAGGACAATTACTCGTTGACCTTTGCCAGTTTCTTGGCCATTCGCATTTTCTCCGGGAGCTTGCCCAGGCGCTGGTACATGACCCGCTGACTCTGGGGCGAGCCCGCCCCGTGCATGGATTCAACCAGGGCCGTGCCGCCTGTCATGTTCTCTAGAAGCCGCAAGATCTTCATTCGCGTCTCCGTGGAGACCCCGCTGATTCCCTTCATGTACTTTTCCACGTACTTGCCGATCTGGGCATTTTTCAGATCCTGGGCGAACGGAAGCGTTGCCAGGATGCCGCCGGCCACGTCGTGGGCCAACCGCGAGATCTCGTAGATGTGCCGCGTGATGTTGTGCTTCGTGCAGTTGGCAAGGAGCGGATCCGGATAATAGGCCCCGCTCTTCGTCTTCGATCCGAGCGCCGAGCAGGCAACCGAACCCGAGTAGACCGTCTCGGCCAAGTGCGTCATCTCGACGAGTTTGTCCTTGATGTGGGAGGCGTTGAGCGTCCCCTGGTACTGGGCCGCCAGGGCCGAGGCCCCTACGATGATGTCGGCAATCCCGCCCTTGCAGCCGCCGTAATTCTGGCGGTGCAGGGTCGCGAATCGCTCCACCAGCGTCCCGCAGAAGTCCACCTCGCCGCACATGAATACTCGCTCCCAGGGAACAAATACGTTCTCGAAAACCACCAAGGCCTCGCCGCCCACCATGCCGAAGTCCACGTTTCCCGCGTCGAGGCTCGCCTCGACCTTGCGCTCCTCGTTGGTCTGACGGCCGAAGATCATCGTGATGCCGGGGGCGTCGAGCGGGATGGCCGCAACGATGGCGTAGGCCTCGTCGCCGGGGCTCATAGCCTGCGTGGGCAGGATCATGATCTCGTGGCTGTTCACGGCCCCCGTCTGGTGGGCCTTGGCTCCGGTGATAACGACGCCGTCCTTTCGTTTTTCCACCACGCGGGTGAACAGGTCCGGGTCGGCCTGCTCGCTGGGCCGCTTGGAGCGATCCCCCTTGGGGTCGGTCATGCCGCCCACGAGCATGAAGTTCTCCGCCTGGATCTTTTTCAGGTACTCTTCGAAGCGCTTGAGGTAGCTCGTCCCGTGCTTTTCGTCGATCTCGTAGGTGGTCATGTAGATGGCATTCAGGGCGTCGAAGCCCACGCAGCGCTGGTAGCAGCTTGCCGTCTCGTGCGAGATGAGCCTCAGCATCTGCACCTTCTTGATCAGGTCGTCGACGGACTGGTGAATATGGGTGAATCGGCTGATCTTCTTTCCCGTCAGGTGGCTCTTGGCCGTCATCAGGTCCTCGTATTCGGGCATCAGGGCCAGCTCGTAGGTCTTGGCCGCCGAGTTGATATGGGGAACAAAACCCGGATGGGTGCTTCGATCCTCGACGGGCTTACCGTTGTAGTAGATGACGACCTTCTGGTCCTTAAGACTCTGGACGTAGTCCTCTTTAGTAACGATGCGCTTCATTTTTCACCTCATTTAAGGAGTTTTTTGATGATCTCTTCGGGAGCGACCCGATCGTCGATCAGCGATACGATCTGCCAGGGGTGGCCGGGATCGAGCTTCTCCTCTGGGCACGCCACGGGACAGCCGTGGATCATCAAGACGATGTCGAATCCCACATCGTCCATCGTCACCCATTCGATGCGGCCCTCCGCTGCCTTCTTGATCTCTTTCGCGTACTCCAGCCGGTCATAGGTGCAATCACAACCCCCGCAATACTTCAACGCCACCCGCTTCACGACATGCCCTGTTTCCGGTTGTTCGCAGTTCAGATGTCCCGCGTCCAGAGCGATGCCATGGCGGGACCGCCGCCCACGCACAGCGAGGCGCCACCCAGGGTGAGGCCGCAACGCTCCATTTCGTAGTACAGGGATACGATAATGCGCAGACCCGTGCATCCCACGGGGTGCCCGAGGGCGATCCCCGATCCATTGTGGTTGACCTTGTCGAGGTTGACTTCCATGCCGTGATCCTTTTTCAGCAGGCGTCCGACGCCCAGCCACTGAGCCGCGAAGGCCTCGTTGATCTCCCAGTATTCGATGTCGTCGAATTTCAGACCGGCCTGCTTGAGGCACTTGGGGATGGCGTAAGCCGGACCGATTCCCATGAGCTTGGGGTCGCAGCCTTCGCCGCAGATGTTCAGGAGCCGCAGGATGGGCTTGATCCCCAGCTGCTGTGCCTTCTCTTTCGACATGAGAATCGCCGCGGCGGCGCCGTCGTTGATGCCCGAGGCGTTTGCTGCCGTCACCACGCCGTTCTTCTGGAATACGGTGGGCAGCTTCGCCATCGTCTCCATGCTGGCGCCCCGGATGGGGTGTTCATCGACCTCGAAGGGCTTGATCTCTTTTCTGACCTTCACGGGCACGGGGACGATTTCTCGCTTGAAGTGCCCCGCGTCGATGGCTCCCACGGCGCGGTTGTGGCTGATGAGTGCCAGTTCGTCGCACTCCTGCCGGGTGATGCCCAGAAGCTCCGCGACGTTCTCCGCCGTCACGCCCATGTGCCCGGGGACCAGCTCGTCGATGAGCCCGTCGTGGAGCATGTGATCCTCGATCGTTCCGGGCCCCATCCGGTAGCCCGTTCTGCCCTTGGGGATGAGGTAGGGCGTGCCACTCATGCTCTCCGCACCGACAACGAGACCGATCTCGGTTTTTCCGAGCATGATGTTGTGGGCCGCGATCTCCAGGGCGCGCATGGCTGCCGTGCAGTTCTGGTTCACCGTAACGGCGAGGCTCCGGTGTGGAAGTCCGACCCGCATGGCCACCTGCCGGGCGGGGAGCGATCCCTGCATGGCCGTGTAGAGCTGCCCCATCGTGATCTCGTCGATGATGTCGGCGGGAATCCCGGCCCGTTCGATGGCGCCCCTGGCCGCCGTGATCGCCAGGTCTCTTGCGGGCACGTCCCGCAGCGTTCCTAAAAAGTCCCCGATGGCCGTGCGGCAGGCACTGACCATGACTACGTCGTGGATCGTCATTTCTAATCTCCTTTTTGCTTTTCAAACCGAACAAGGTTTGCCGTTTGCCGGGAATGTTCTGCGAGGAAGACGTTGAGCCCTGTCGGTTTTCGGAAGTGGCCCCGGTCCGCGCACCCATTGGACGTAACATGTCGCCCTCTAGGGTGCGCGGACCGAAGCTGCCGGGTTCTACTGCCCGAATGCAACGAATCCGGGCTTTTCGGTTACTCTGGTTTCATGAAGACTGTCTTGCAGGACAGGAAGCCGTGCCGACCGTTGCTTCCTTTTTCTCAAGGGCTGCGGCCGCACCCAGAGCTGCTTCCTCTTTCTGGAAGGCAGCCATGCCTTTTTGAATGACCTCATCGTACTTGTCGCGGTTCGCCTTGGAGGGCGGATCGCTCGTGAACGCGAAGAAGAAAAAGACGGCCAGATTCGCAAGGAGTCCCCACATGGCGCAATGGATGTGCAGAGGGTATCTCCAGACACCGTAGGTCAGGTAGGCCACGATCAACCCCGCGAGGATGCCGAACATGGCGCCTTTTGCGGTTGCCCGCCTCCAGTAGAGGACCCCGATGAGAGCGGGGGCCAGCTGCGTGGCGAATGCCGTAGCTAGGTTCCCCATGAGGACCAGGTGCTCCTTCCAGAACTGGGAGATCCAGAACGCGAAGAGCACGACGGCCAGGATGATGATCCGGGAGACCCACACGGTTTCCTGGTCGCTTGCCTGCGGCCTGAACTTGTCCTTGTAGATGTCCTGGGAGACGATGACGCCTGAGGTGATCATGTAGCCTGCCGCCGTAGAGTTCATCGCCGCAAGCAGCCCGATGCCGACGATCACGTACATCCAGATCGGCATGAGCTTCGTCATAATAAGGGGCGTCAGGGTGTCGGTTTTGGCGAGAGCCGGGAAAAGAATCCTGCCGCCCATGCCGATGATGGGAGAGAGGATGTAGTAGACGGCGCCGATCAGGACGACCCACACGACCATGGCCTGCCAGCGGAAGATCTTGGGCGATTTCGCCGAATAGCTCCAGATCGTGAACGCCGGCGAGAGGTAAATGGCCGATGTGGACAGGGCGAGCGACAGCGTGTACGTCCAGAACCACAGCCCGTTGCCGCCGGGCATGGTCAGGAGCTTTGCGTCGAAGCTCTGCATCGTGGTTACTATCTCGCCAGGGCCGACGTTTGCAACAACGGCCCAGCAGATCCCGAAGAGACCGAGCACGAGGAGTACACCCTGTGCGGCATCGACGAGGGCTGTCGAGGCCACACCGCCCAGAAGAACGTAGATTAGGACGACAGAGGCCATGATGATTGCGCCCCACTCGAAGGGGATCGCGCCCTCCGTCAGCGTAGAGAAGACGTAACCTGCACCCGTGAGCTGCAGAGAAGAATAGGGGATGCAATACAGGAGGGTCACCAGCGCGATAACCCAGCGCATCCCGTGGCTTTCATAGTAGTGGGAGTACATCTCGCCGGGCGAGAGAAACCCGAATTTTTTGCCGATGAGCCACTGCCTTGTAAAGATCAAAAGACCCACGACGCCCATGAACGGGACATGGATATAATAGACCAGGTAGGGCATCCCGGAGGCGTACATGAGGCCCTGATGGCCCAGCATGAGCCAAGCGCTCAGGGTGGTTGCCATGATCGCAAAGCCGAGGACGAACTTTCCCAGGCCGCGCCCGGCGACGAAAAAGTCCTGCGCCGATTTCGATGCGCCTTTTTTGTACGTATACAGGCCGACACCGATGCAGGCGACCCAGTACAGGATCGCCGCAATCAGCATGACCCAAGCATGCGTGCTGATTTCCTTCATCGTTCTTTCCTCCCCTCCATAGGATTAATCAATCTTCGTAGTCCGCTACATTTGTGATGGCGGACTTGTACCCGAACCACCAGTTCAGGAAAATCCCGATCAACCAAGCCACGATGCTGAACGTCCAGAGGGCCGGAAGCCCTAGGATGTAATTCGGCGTGTTGAACAACAGCGCGCCGGGACCGCCGAAAAAGACGATCCACGCGGCCAGTACCCAGAGCATCTTCTTATCTTTCGCTGGCATCATATTTTTCTTCCTTTCCATGAGTTTAGTATTTCGATTGAGTGCCTGCCGACGCCCTTGAGAGGATTGAAAATTGCCGTTGCCCCGGCCTCACCTCCTTTCTCTTGCGAGATCGATCAGCCGAATGGCGTCTCTTGGTTCAGTCGGACTGTCGATGCGAAAGGACGGAACTATCTCAATCGCCCGCCAATTGGGCATGAAGCGTGCCATGGAAATTAATCCCCGTAACACTTTAATATTATTATTTGATCTTCTTTTTTGTTGCTTTTTGGGGAAAGTTGTGTTTCATATTCGCCGTGTCAATTTGAGACGATTGTCTCAAATTGGTTGCAGATGGAGCGCAAATGAGACAGCACATCCCCGAAGACATAATCAGAATGGATGAGGCCTACACGGCGCGGTTTGGACGCATTTTCTCGGAGTGGAAACGGTTCATACATTCGCGTCCGCCTATGGAGCAGCCGAGGATCTCGCCGATGATCCTGGAATCTTGGGAGCGCTGCAGATCCATTGGTGTGGATCCTTACCTCATGAAAGTGAGGAAAGTGCTATTTGGAGACGAGTTGAACAGGTTGATCGAGGGGCATGCGGATTTGATCAACATAAGCATCCCTTTTATGAAGAAACTTTATGGGCTCGTACAAAACTCGGGATTTATCGTAGTGGTTTTCAATGAAGATGGTTATCTGCTTGAAATCATTGGCGATGAAGACGTTATTGAGCGGGTTAAGAGAGGCAACTTCGTCAGGGGTTCCTGTTGGAGCGAGGAGGAAGCCGGAACGAACGGGGTAGGTACGGTTCTCGAAGTCGGAGAGCCTGTTCAGGTATACGGATGCGAGCACTATTGCATCAATTCCCACAAAATGACAGGTTCCGGTGCACCCATACGTGATCCGGCAGGTAGATTGATCGGTGGTCTTGCTATGACGGGTTACTGGGAAAGAGCGAATCCCCACACACTCGGCATGGTAGTAGCGGCGGCCTACGCAATTGAAAACGAGATGCAGGTCCGGAAAATGCTGGCCGCAGTCGAGTTGGCCGACGGCTTCCGGAGGACAGTCATCGGGTCCATCCCGGAGGCGATCATTACGCTCGATCACCACTGCAATATTTCTCTGGCGAACAAGAATGCATGTCGTATTTTCGGATGGGATATCGATACGGTTATCGGCCGGAATATCCAGGATGTCTTCGGCAAGCAGAACGAAAAATTTTACCGGTTGCTGAGGCACAATCAAACATTGACGGACGCAGAGACCCGGATTTTCATCCCGGATGGTGAAGCGGTCGATTACACGCTTACGTGCAACCCGATTGAAACGGCGGACGGTAACAATATCGGACGGCTCGTCATCTTGAACGAAATCCGGCGGGCCAGAACGCTTGTAACCACCATGATGGGTGCAAAAGCCAAATTAACCTTCGCGGACATATGCGGAGAAAACAGGACGTTCCTGGAAACCGTCGAGGCGGCGAAAGTCGTGTCGCGGAGCACCTCCAATGTGCTTCTCCTGGGTCAGAGCGGGACGGGAAAAGACATCTTCGCGCAGGCAATCCACAACGAAAGCCGCCGCCGAAACGGTCCCTATGTGGCGATCAACTGTGCCGCAATCCCCCGTGACCTGATCTCCAGCGAACTCTTCGGTTACTCGGAGGGGGCGTTCACCGGTTCGAGGCGAGGAGGAAATCGCGGCAAGTTCGAACTGGCCGACGGAGGTACGATTTTTCTGGACGAGATTGCCGAAACCCCTCTTGAGTTCCAGACGGCACTGTTGCGGGTCATCGAGGATCGCTCGGTCATGCGAATCGGGGGATCCCGCATCACCCCCGTGGATGTGCGAGTCATCGCGGCGACGAACAAGGATTTGAAGGAGGACGTTCGCCAGGGGCGTTTCCGGGAAGATTTATACTATCGCTTCAATGTGTTTACGATTCAAATGATTCCATTGAAGGAACGCCCTGACGACATTCCCCTCCTGGTTGATAATTTTGTAAAAAAAATCAGCAGGCGTTTGGGGAAGCTGATCAACCGTGTAGACAACCGAGTCCTCCAGGCCTTTGTGAACTATTCGTGGCCCGGCAACGTGCGCGAACTCCAGAATGTAATAGAACGCATGGCCAATGTGGCGACCACGGACGTACTAACCGCCGATCTGATACCTCAGGAGATCTTGCTGGCGCAGGAGAAGAAACCGTTGGACCGTGAAGAAGCTTCACTGCGGGATATCGAAAAGCAGATGTTCAAAAAAATGATCCAGTCCGGGATGACCAAAGGAGAAATCGCCAAACATCTCGGCATTTCCCGGAGCACACTATATAGGAAAATGGAGAAATTCTACCTTTCGTAGGTTTTCGTCAGTATCGGCACACCGTGTTTGTCCCCTCCTTCATGCCGTCGGGGTATTCCTTTCGATCTGAAACATGTCGAAAGAGTTCGAGATGATCCGAGTGCTCAATGTAGTCTGATTTCCAACGGGTTTGAGTTGACGACCTCGTCCGCGTCCGGTTTTCTCGAACCGACAGGTTTGTCTTCCGTCGGTCAAGGGTCCTTTGATGAGATGTGCTCGTCAATCGAAGCGACGATTGAGTCAACGTAACCCGGTTGATCATGATTCTTTTTCTTCAATGACGTTCCCAGTCCAATCACGATACAGTTGATTCTCCTCGCATCACACCTACCCCAAGTTGTCGCTTCCGTTCTGCCGTTTTGTAAGTCCCTTGTCTTTTGATGTGCGACATGTGTCTCATTATGGGACAAGCACGATGGGACAGCCGCTAAGGCAAATTGATATTAATGTGCAAAATCAAATACTTATGTTCCATTCGCGGCGGGCATGCTGGTTGCAGCCTGTAGCTTTGGGAAAACGACAGGAGTCATCTTCCTTTGTCTTTTTGAATTTGAATTAAAGGAGGTTTTCGATGCTAAGAACAAAAGAGCAATACCGCGAGGGACTCTTTAGAATGAAACCGAACATCTATATCGGGGGAGACAAAGTCGGCCGGGATGACCATCGATTGATACCCGGAATCAACGTCATGGACACGACATTCGAAATCGCTCTGGATCCTCGGTGGAAAGGAGTTGCAACGGCTACATCGTCCATCACCGGGCAAGAGATCAACCGCTGGGCGCATCTTCCGCAAAATCCGTACGACCTTATGCAGAAACAGAAACTGATCCGACTAGCCGCTCGAAGGGTGGGAGGATGCATACACCGATGTATGGGACACGATGCCATCAGTGCTCTGGCCATCTGCACCAAGGAGATCGACGAAGCAAAAGGAACGGACTACCATCAACGTTTCATCAATTACATGCGCGGATATCATCAGAAGGACGTGAACGGATGTTGCGCCCAGACGGACAGCAAAGGAGACCGGATGAAGCGCCCTAGCGAGCAGCCCAACCCCGACGCCTACGTCCACATCGTCGAGGAGCGAAAGGACGGCATCGTCGTCTCGGGCGTCAAGATGTCCATCACCCAGGTTGCCTATGCCGACGAGATGTTCGTGCTGCCCACACGTGCGCTCATGGAAGACGACCGGGCCTTTGCCGTGGCCTTCGTGCTGCCTGCCGACTGGGAGGGCGTGCACCTGATCACGCGCCCCGTCTGGCACCGCGAGAAGGACGACCCCGACGCCTCGCCCTTTTGTCGTTACGGTGTTTCCGATTCTGTCGTGGTCTTTGACAACGTCTTCGTGCCGAAGGAGAGGGTATTCATGTGTGGTGAATGGGACTTCGGAAGAAGGCTCGCCCTCCTCTTTGCCGACTCGCACCGTCACAGTTACAGCGGCTGCAAGCCCGGCGTTTCGGATATTCTGTGCGGCACGACGGCGTTGGCCGCCGAGGCCAACAACATCCAAAAAGTCGGGCACGTTCGGGAGAAACTATCCGAATTTGCCGGTGCAGCGGAACTCGCTTACGCGGCGGGAATAGCCGCAGCCGTTTACGGGGAAAAAACCTCCAGTGGCGTCTTCTTTCCCAACAAGGTCTACGCCAACGTAGGACGCCGGATGACGGGCGAGCTTATCTACCACGAGTACAACATTCTCACGGAGATCGCCGGCGGCATCGCAGTGACGCTGCCCTTCGAGGACGACTTCCACGCGGCGGACACGAAGAAGTACCTGGACAAGTTCATCGTCCGTAATCCCAAGCTGCCGCCGGACGTTTCCCTGAAAGTATGGAAGTTCGTAGAAAACATTGGCGCCTCGCCCATGTCGGCATGGTATGAGATCGCAGGCGTCCACGGAGGGGGATCCCCCATTATGGAAACGATTGCCCTCAATCTCGATTACGATTATGATCGGAAGAAAAAGCTTGCCCGCTACCTTGCGGGTATTGATAAGGAATTCGATGATTCGGCCGATCTTGCCATGGAGCCTACTTTTGGGATGAGCCTCGTGGAGGAAAAGAAGAAAAAGTAATGCTCGTTGGAGCTTTGTGAGTAGCGGACGCAGAGTGTCCGGTATAAAAAGGTAGCCCGGACTGTTATCATCCGAGAGCAACGTATACTCGTTGTTCGGGGCTGCATCAGGATTGGAAGGGTCCCGGCAAAGACATCCGTGAAGGCCGTTGCCAATGTGGACCCCGTTGCCTGGATCATCCTGCCCCTCACATAGACGGTACCGTTAACCGTACTAATGTTGCCCGTCGATCTTGTGGGAAGCTGTTAGAAAGCCGGCCTTGGAGTATTGAGAGAGCCGCTGTGGTAAGCCAGGGAAAAGGAGAGCCGACCCATGCCGCTTCGCATTCTCGTCTGCATCAAGCAGGTCCCCGACCCGGAGCAGTTCGACCGGATGACGCTCGACCCGGCCACGGGGTCCATCCACCGCACGGGCATCGCGCCGGTCACCAACCCCGTCGACCGCCACGCCCTCGAGGAGGCGCTGCGCATCCGCGAGGCCCTCGGGGGCTCGGTGACGGTCCTGACCATGGGCCCGCCCCAGGCGAGGAAGTGCCTGGAGGACGCCCTGGCCATGGGCGCCGACCGGGGGGTGCTGCTCTGCGACACGGCCTTCGCGGGCGCCGACACCCTGGCCACCTCGGCCGTCCTGGCGGCGGGAATTCGTTTCGCAGGCGAGTTCGACCTCGTCCTGTGCGGCAACGAGTCCGTGGACGGGGCGACGGGGCAGGTGCCCGCCCAGCTCGCCGAGGCGCTGGGCTGGCCCCGCGTCACCTTCGCCCGGAAGATCGAGTGGAGTCGGGACGGGATGCTTGCCCGCGTGGAGCGCGAGATCGAGGGCGGCTTCCTGCGCGTCGAGGTGCGGCTTCCCGCCGTCATCGCCGTGGTCAGGCGGATCAACCGCTGCCGGCTCCCCACCATTTTCGGTATCCTCGAGGCCGGGAAGAAAGAAATCGCGGAAGTGGGATGCGCCGCCTGCGAGTGCGCCGGTCTTGTCGCCGCGGCGATGGGCCTGGGGGGGTCGCCGACGCGGGTGGCGGGGATCTTCCAGTCCCACCGCAAGCGGCAGGTGGAGATGATCGGCGGCGATGCGAAGGAGGCGGCCCGCGCCCTCGTCGCGCGGCTCCGGGAAATGGATGCGCTGTGAGGCAACACCCCGCCATGAGCGACGGCCGCACGATGTTGCCGAATAGACGCATGGGCAGGGTTCTGGATAGCGAAGTCAGGCGCGTTTTGGGTTACCGCTCTTCGCGAAGAGCAACGTCCGCAGCGCAAACTGTTTGAGCCCGAAAGGCGAGTTTTTGCGTCTGCAGTGGAGCCCTTCGACCAGCTCAGGGCCGTGAGCCTGTCGAACGGCGAGCGTTAGAGCGGTCCAAAACCGTCTGTTCGCAGGAAGAATCCTGGTCGTGCGGCTCGGGAAAAGGGAGAGATGAACGCACCGGATCCTCATGACATGAAAGAGATCCTCGTCTGGGCGGAGCAGCGGGACGGGAGGCTGATGCCCGTGGCGCTGGAGATCCTGGGCAAGGCCCGCGAGCTGGCGGGGCCTCTCGGGGCGAGGGTGTCGGCCGTCGCGATCGGGGAGGATTGCGGCGCCTGCGCGGCCGAACTCGTTGCCCACGGGGCCGATCGTGTCTTCGTGGTGGAGGACGCGCGCCTGCGTCTTTACCAGGCCGATGCCTACACGGCGATCCTCTGCCGGATCGCCGGGAACACCCGGCCGGGCCTCGTCCTGCTGGGTGCGACCTCCGTCGGCGCGGACCTGGCGCCCGCCGCGGCGGCAAGGCTCGCGACGGGGCTGACGGCCCACTGCACCGACGTGCACGTCGAGGACATCGACGGGCGCGCGCAGCCGGTGATGACCGTCCCGGGATGGCGCGGGAACATGATGGTGAAGATCGTCTGTCCCGAGAAGAGGCCCGTCATGGCCACCATCCGCCCCGGCGTCATGGAGAAGGGCACCCCCGATCCCTCCCGAAAGGGCGAGGTCGTCGCCCTCGAGCCCGGGCTCGGGGAAGGGGACTTCCGCGCGAGGTCGATCGGACACGTCGCGGAGGCCGGGGAAGACGAGCTGGAGCAGGCAAAGATCGTCGTGTCGGGCGGGTTCGGCTTCTACGAGGCAGGGGGCACCGCGCTTCTCGAGGAGCTGGCGCTCGCCGCGGGCGGCGTGACGG
>CAYUJU010000063.1:0-12889 GCA_964445115.1 uncultured Methylobacillus sp.
ACCAAGAGCGGCGCCAAAAAGCGCTTCAAGTTCCTGGGGAACGGCAAGGTCAAGCGTACCCATTCGCACCTGCGCCACATCCTCACCAAGAAGACCACCAAGCAAAAGCGTAAGCTGCGCGGTACGGCCATCATTTCTTCAACCGACGTCAAGCGCGTACGCGCCATGATGCCGACTCAGTAATCAAGGAGAGAAAAGATGCCAAGAGTCAAGCGTGGTGTAATTGCCCGTGCACGTCACAAGAAGGTATTGGACGCTGCCAAGGGTTATCGTGGTCGTCGCAAGAACGTCTATCGCGTTGCCAAACAGGCGGTGATGAAGGCCGGTCAGTATGCTTACCGTGACCGTCGTCAGCGCAAGCGTCAGTTCCGTGCCCTGTGGATCGCCCGTATCAACGCCGGTGCCCGCGAATGCGGCCTGACCTACAGCCGTTTCATGAACGGTCTGAAGAAGTCTGCCGTGGAAGTGGACCGCAAGGTGCTGGCCGATTTGGCCGTGTTCGACAAGGCGGCTTTTGCCAAGTTTGCTGAACTGGCAAAGTCCGGCCTCGCTGCTTAACCGGTAGTACCCGAAAAAAGGAGGCTTTACGGCCTCCTTTTTTTTCGACAAACGACATTCAGCCGACACATGCAAAATCTCGAACAAATTCTGACTGATGCACAGCGTGACTTTGCCGCGTGCAATACCTTGGTGGATCTGGAGCAGGCCAAGGCCAAGTATCTGGGCAAAAGCGGCGCGCTGACCGACTTGCTCAAGGGGCTGGGCAAGTTGTCCAACGAGGAGCGACCGGCCGCCGGGGCAGCGATTAACGTGGTGAAGCAGGGCGTCGAACAGGCGCTGCAAGCCAAGCGCGATGCCATTCTGGCCGCCGAGCAGGCGCAGAAGCTGGCATCCGAAACGCTGGACGTGACCCTGCCGGCGCGTGGTGCGGCGCGTGGCGGACTGCATCCGGTGACGCTGACATTGCAGCGTATCGAGGCCCTGTTCCATTCCATCGGGTTCGAAGTGGCCGAAGGCCCGGAAATCGAGACGGATTTCTATAATTTCACCGCACTGAATATTCCTGAGGATCATCCGGCGCGTGCCATGCACGACACGTTCTACGTGGATGACCAGCACGTGCTGCGTACCCATACCTCGCCGGTGCAGGTGCACTTTATGCAGGACCGTGAGCCGCCATTGCGGATTATTGCCCCCGGTCGCGTGTATCGCGTGGACTCGGATGCGACCCACTCGCCGATGTTCCACCAAGTCGAAGGCCTGTGGGTGGATGATCAGGTGAGTTTCGCCAACCTGAAGGGCGTGGTGCAGGATTTTCTGCAGCGATTCTTCGAGCGCGACGATCTGGTCGTGCGCTTCCGTCCGTCCTTCTTCCCGTTTACGGAGCCCTCCGCTGAAATGGACATGAGTTGGAACGGCGGCTGGCTGGAAATCGGCGGTTGCGGCATGGTGCACCCGAATGTGCTTGGCCATGTCGGCATCGATGCCGAGAAATATCGTGGGTTTGCGTTCGGTCTTGGCGTTGAGCGCCTGGCGATGTTGCGCTACGGCGTCAACGACCTGCGTCTGTTTTTTGAAAATGACCTGCGCTTCCTGAAACAATTTAACTAGTGCCTGGCGATCAGGGCTCGATGCGCTTGGGCACTGATGGCTGACCTCTACTCGCTGATGGCTGATATATGAAATTCTCCGAAAACTGGCTGCGTACCTTCGTCAATCCTGCCCTGAATAGCGCTGAGCTTGATCACGTGCTCACCATGGCAGGTCTCGAGGTGGAGGCGCTGGAGGCTGTGGCACCTGAATTCAATCAGGTGGTTGTGGCGGAAATCCTCACGGCAGAAAAGCATCCGGATGCGGACCGCCTGCAAGTCCTGACCGTGAATGTCGGCCAGACAGCGCCGCTGCAGATCGTCTGTGGCGCGCCGAATGCGCGTGCTGGTCTCAAGGCGCCGTGCGCTTTAGTCGGTGCGAAGCTGCCGGGTGACTTCAATATTCGCCAAGCCAAGGTCCGTGGCGTCGAATCTTCCGGCATGATGTGCTCCGGCAAGGAACTGGGCATCGCCGAAGAAAGCAACGGCATTCTTGAATTGCCGGCAGACGCGATCGTCGGACAGGATATTCGGGAGCACCTGGATCTCAACGATAAGCTGTTCACCCTGAAGCTGACCCCCAATCGCAGCGATTGTCTCAGCCTCATCGGGATTGCACGTGATGTGGCGGCCTTGACCGGCGCCCCGCTGGGTCGCCCGGAAGTCGCCGAAACCGCGGTTTCGCATGCGGATCTCAAGCACGTGACGGTGGTGGAAGCGGCGGCTTGCCCTCGCTACACGGGTCGCGTGATCAGCGGTGTCAACGCGAAGGCGGTAACGCCGCCGTGGATGGTCAAGCGTCTCGAGCGTAGCGGTTTGCGCGGCATCAGCCCGGTGGTGGATATCACCAACTACGTGCTGCTGGAGATGGGGCAGCCGCTGCATGCGTTTGACCTGGCCAAGTTGGCCGGTGACGTGCAGGTGCGTTTTGCCCGCCCCGCGGAGACAATCGAATTGCTGAATGGCCAGCAGGTCGAGTTGCAGTCTGACATGCTGGTGATCGCAGATGGCAACGGCGCTGTCGCCCTGGCCGGAATCATGGGCGGAGCCTCGACAGCCGTGTCGGATGACACCACGGATATTTTCCTGGAAAGCGCGTATTTCGCCCCCTCGGCGATTACCGGCAAGGCCCGCCGACTGGGGTTGTCGACGGACTCTTCCTATCGATTCGAGCGTGGCGTCGATTTTGCAGCCACGCGACAGGCGCTGGAGCGTGCGACACAGTTGATTCTGGAAATCTGTGGCGGTCAGGCCGGTGCAGTGACCGAACTGGTGGCGACATTGCCAGAACGCAAGGCCATTCCTTTGCGCGTTGCCAAGGCGCAAGCCATTCTTGGCATTCCGCTCGACCAGGCCATCGTTTCCAGCATTTTCCAACGGCTGCAATTCGATTTCACGGTGTCCGGGGATGTATTCCAGGTGACACCGCCCAGCTACCGCTTCGACATGGCGATCGAGGAAGACCTGGTGGAAGAGATCGTGCGTATGCACGGTTACGAACACGTGCCGGCACTGCCCCCACAGTCTTCCCTCGTCATGCTGCCCTCGGATGAAAAGCAGCTCCGGGTGACGGACTTGCGTCAGATGCTGGTGGCGGCTGATTATCAGGAAGCGGTGACCTACAGCTTCGTCAACGAGGACTGGGAGCGTCGCCTGCAGGGCAACGATGCCCCGATTCGCCTGCGTAACCCGATTGCGAGCGATATGAGCGTGATGCGCTCCAGCATTTGGGGCGGGTTGATCGATGCGCTGCAGTACAACCTGAATCGTAAGCAGGAGCGCGTGCGCCTGTTCGAGGTGGGGGCGTGTTTTGCCGCAACTGCCAAAGGATACGCTGAGGCGACGCGTATTTCGGCGCTCTGCTATGGCAGTGCTGTGCCAGAGCAGTGGGCTGAGTCAGCGCGTGACGTGGATTTTTATGATATCAAGGCACAGGTCGATGCGCTGACCTGTGGACGTGCCCGTTATGAAGCGGCGCAGCACCCGGCGCTGCATCCTGGCCAGTCTGCCCGCGTGGTGATCGACGGCCGGGCCATCGGCTGGCTGGGCGGCCTCCATCCGCAGTGGCAGCAGCACTACCAGTTGCCGCGCGGCGTGATGTTGCTCGAACTGGAGGTCGCGCCGTTGCTGGCGCGTGGCTTGCCCGTGTTCAGCGGTGTCGCCAAGTTCCCGCCGGTGCGGCGTGACTTGGCATTCGTGGTCGATGAAACCCTGCCGGTTCAGGCGCTGTTGGATACCTTGAACGCAGCGCGTGCCGAGGTGGTACAGGCCATCGGTTTGTTCGATCAGTACCGTGGCAAGGGGGTCGAGGAAGGAAAAAAAAGTCTTGCATTTCTGGTAGTTATGCAAGATACTCAAAAAACTTTGACCGATGAAGAGGCCGATGCCGCGATGGCCAGGCTGGTCGATGCAGCCGCCCAAAAACATGGTGCCGTGCTGCGCAGCTAAGAAGAATATCAAGAGGTTTTATGACACTCACTAAAGCAGATTTGGCCGATATGCTGTTCGAGCAGGTCGGGCTGAATAAACGTGAAGCCAAGGATATGGTGGAGGCATTTTTCGAGGAAGTGCGCAGCGCACTCGAAGAAGGCGATAGCGTGAAATTGTCAGGTTTTGGCAATTTTGAATTGCGTCAGAAATCCGAGCGTCCGGGCCGCAATCCCAAGACTGGCGAGGAAATCCCGATTACCGCGCGTCGCGTGGTGACATTCCATGCCAGCCAGAAGCTCAAGCTCAAGGTGGAGGAGCATTACGGTGGAAGCGCAGGCTAAGGTTCAACTGCCGCCTATCCCTGCCAAGCGTTATTTCACGATTGGCGAGGTGAGCGAGTTGTGCGGCGTGAAGCCGCACGTGCTGCGCTACTGGGAGCAGGAATTCACCCAGCTCAAGCCGGTGAAACGTCGTGGCAACCGTCGCTACTACCAGCACCATGAAGTCCTGCTGGTGCGCCGTATCCGCGAATTGCTGTACGAGCAGGGCTTTACTATCAGTGGGGCACGCAATCGTCTGGAAGATGGCGATGTGCGGGCCGAGCCGCAATCGTCAGTTGCAACAGTGGCGGTGCCAGCCCCAGTCGCACCCGTGGCGCCGGCGGCTCCCAGTTTCGATTTCGCCAGGTTGCGCGCCGATCTGCGCGATGTGCTGCAATTGCTGCGTCCATCGGTTTCCTGAAAAATCTTGCCCGTCGTTTGGCGGGCGTCCGACTTTCCGCTATAATCGCGCCTCTCGTGTGTCTGGCAACAGATACCGATGGTTCGGGGCGTAGCGCAGCCTGGTAGCGTACTTGCATGGGGTGCAAGGGGTCGGGAGTTCGAATCTCCCCGCCCCGACCAATTAAAGATGTACGAAATAAAAGCCACCTTCGGGTGGTTTTTTCGTTTGGATGGCGGTGGCGTGACGTACTGAATGCGATGTCAGAGAAATTCGACTGAATTGTTTGATTTTTTTGACAGAATATCCCTATACTTCACGCGTACACACCCCAGCTTGGGGCGGTTAATTACAATCAAGGGGTCGCTGATGGCTTTAGCGCTTTATTACGTGGCGGCAATCGCCATCCTGATTATGCACTACACCGGATTTCTGCAAAGAAACAATATGGAGTGGTTGGTGTTCGTCATCGCGGTGTCTGTTTTTCCTGCGGTGCTTTATCTCTAGCGCTCAGGGGCGCGTCTGTCGGGAGATGACGAGCGCCTCTTGTTGTGGTGATGCTTAGGGTTGAAACAACCGGAGGCATCCGGAAAAAATATCTGACGGCGCTTTTGAGCGCCGTTTTCTTTTGGGGAATTTTGTGATCGATTGGGCGAATATGATCGGCTATCCGGCGGCTTTTCTGACGACGGTGGCATTTGTGCCGCAGGCCTGGAAATCCTGGAGAACGCACGATTTGTCCGGTATCTCCTTGCCGATGTATGCGATGTTTACCCTTGGCGTAGCGTTGTGGCTGGCGTACGGGGTGTCGATCGGCAGCTGGCCGGTGATGGTGGCGAACGCCGTGACCTTTTTGCTGGCGTCGTTGGTGCTGTGGTTGAAGATTGGTGAAACGCGGTCAGTCTGACGCTGAACTGACGCCTTTTCGACAGGGAAAAGCCTTGGACAGGGCGACCAGCGCGATGCGTCGTCCGCTTTTGGCCTGCTCCCCCGGGTGTTCACGCAGGTAGGCTGTGATGATGGTCATGGCTTGGCTGCGGGTCAGGCCATTCTCGCCCGGGCAAATCATTCTTTCATTGCCGACCTTGAATTCGGCGACGCCGAAGCCATCCAGCAACCCCGACATGTAGCCGGCACACCACATCGAATCCAGCATTTCCTCGGCCGTGAGTGTTGTCCCTGTCACGGATTTTTCAGCAGCACTGCAACGGTGTAGCAGATCGCTGCCGGAAAACGCGGCTTGTGCCGGCAGCAGGTGCATGGCGAGAGGGATCGAGATCAGGAACAGCCAGCGTTTCATGCGTGACGGTGGCCCTTCTTGTGGCCGTGCTGGTGATCCAGCAGGCTGTAATAGTTGGACGGGGTGAGCACCGTCGGGATGGCGTCCGGCAGCATCTCGGGATGGTCCTTGCTGTAGTGCAGGCCGCGGCTCTCGTGGCGTAGCAGCGCGCATTTCACAATCAGCTCCGCGACCTGCAGCAGGTTTCGCAGTTCGATCAGGTCGTTGCCGATGCGGAAGTTGCTGTAGAACTCGTGGACTTCGTCGCGCAGCAGGTGGATGCGGTGCAATGCCCGCTCCAGCCGTTTATCAGTGCGGACGATCCCGACGTAATTCCACATGAAGCGGCGTAGTTCATCCCAGTTCTGGGTGATGACCACCTCCTCATCGGCATTGGTGACGCGGCTTTCGTCCCAGTCAGGCAGGGTGGGCAGGTCGGTTTCGTCGGTCTGGGCAAGAATGTCCATGGCCGCTGAATGTGCGAATACCAGGCACTCGAGCAGCGAGTTGCTCGCGAGCCGGTTGGCGCCATGCAGTCCAGTGCAGGCGGTTTCGCCGATGGCGTAGAGGTTGGGCAGATCAGTGCGGGCGACGTGGTCGGTCATGACGCCGCCGCAGCTGAAATGTACGGCTGGCACGACCGGAATGGGCTCACGTGTGATGTCGATGCCCAACTCCAGGCAGCGCTGATAAATATTAGGGAAGTGCGACTGGATGAACTCGGCGGGCTTGTGCGAGATATCGAGGTAAACGCAGTCGATGCCCCGCTTCTTCATCTCGAAGTCGATGGCGCGTGCCACGACATCGCGTGGCGCCAGTTCGGCTCTGGGGTCGTGGTCTGCCATGAAGCGCGTGCCATCGGGCAGTTTGAGCAGGCCGCCTTCGCCACGCACTGCTTCCGTGATCAGGAAGGACTTGGCAGCTGGATGATACAGACAAGTGGGGTGAAACTGGATGAACTCCATGTTGGCCACGCGGCATCCCGCGCGCCAGGCCATGGCGACGCCGTCGCCGGTGGCGACATCCGGATTGGTGGTGTACAGGTACACCTTGCCGGCCCCGCCACTGGCAAGGGCGGTATGTTGAGCTTCGATGGTGACGACTTTCCCGCGGGCCTTGTCCAGCACGTAGGCACCCAGGCAGCGATCCTTGCGCTTGCCGAGCTTGCGCGAAGTGATGAGATCAACTGCGATGTGGTTTTCCAGCACGGTGATGTTGGGGTGCGCGCGGACTTTTGCAGATAAGGTTTCCTGCACAGCATGGCCAGTCGCATCGGCGGCGTGGATGATGCGGCGCTGGCTGTGACCGCCCTCGCGCGTCAGGTGGTAGCCGCTGTCGTCGTCCTCGCGCGTGAACGGAACCCCTTGTTCGATCAGCCATTCCACGGTCTCGCGGCCATGGGTGACGACGAAGCGGGTGACTTCCGGATCGCACAGGCCAGCCCCTGCGACCAAGGTATCCTGGATGTGGGCTTCGAGCGAGTCTTCGTCGGTCAGTACCGCGGCGATCCCGCCCTGAGCCCAGTTGCTGGCGCTGTCGTTTAGCTGGCGCTTGGTGACCAGGCAGACCTTTTTCTGCGGCGCGAGCTGCAGGGCGAGCGTCAGGCCTGCCAGGCCGCTGCCGATGATGAGGACGTCAAAACGAAGCACGGGGAAATCCGTAAAATTGAACCAACCGGAGTTTAGCGCTGTCTTTACGCAGCGTATACAGTGACAGTGCGCCATGATGGCGCGGTATACTGGACAACACTAAGAATAGCAGTTCAGGGAGAACGGCCCTTATGGGCGATAGAGAAATCGATCAGGTGTTGGTCGAGCGCGCGCAAAGCGGCGATAAACGGGCGTTTGGGTTGCTGGTGGAAAAGTACCAGCGCAAGCTTGCTCGACTGTTGTCGCGGATGATACGCGACCAGGCAGAAGTCGAGGATGTGGTGCAGGAAGCCTTTATCAAGGCCTACCGAGCATTGCCCAACTTTCGCAACGAGAGTGCCTTCTACACCTGGCTGTATCGGATCGGGATCAATACCGCCAAGAATTATCTGGTGGCGATGGGGCGCAGACCCCGTGCCGTACCGGAAATCGAGGTGGAGGATGCCGAGAATTTTGAGGATGGCGACGAGCTGCGCACGATTGATACGCCAGAAACGGAACTCATGAGCAAACAGGTTGCCAAAACCGTCAACGAGACGGTGGCGGCTTTGCCCGAGGAGTTGCGGACAGCGATTACCCTGCGTGAGATCGATGGTTTGAGTTATGAGGAAATCGCGACGTTGATGAACTGCCCGATCGGCACTGTGCGGTCGCGCATTTTCCGTGCCCGCGAATCCATCGCGGAGAAATTGCGGCCGTTGCTGGACACCCCGGAACACAGGAGATGGTGATGAAAGAAGAAATTTCTGCCCTGATGGACGATGAGCTGGATGCGGACAGCCGCCAGCATCTGCTCAAGGGCCTTACGGCGGGTGGCGAGCTGGCCGCATCGTGGTCGACGTATCACCTGATTGGTGATGCGATGCGCGGCGAGCGCCTGCTTCGCGCTGATTTTCATGCGAAGCTGGTGCAGCAACTGGATTCGGAGCCCACCGTGCTGGCGCCGGTGCGCAAGAAGCCGCATACGCCTGCATTCTGGATGACGGCCGCAGCGTCCGTGGCGGCCGTGATGCTCGTCGGCTGGATGGTGGTGCAGCAACAGGCGCAGCCCACCGCCGATCTGACCAATGCAACGCTGGCGCAAGGGGCAGTGTCTCCCGAGTCCATGAATTCCTACCTGGTGGCGCATCATGCGACGTTTGATGCCAGCGGGATGCAGGCTGCCAACTACGTGCAGTCGGTCGCCATGAACGGGAATGGAAACTGATGTTCAGGCTGTTTCGGTTTTGCATTTGCAGTCTGCTGCTGACACCGCTGGCAGGATGGGCGGCGGATGAGGATGCGTGGCTGGTGCTCGAAAAGGCCAGCCAAGCCGCCCACAAGCTGAGTTATAAGGGTATCTACGTGTATCAGGCCGGGCGCGCGGTCAGCAACATGCAGATCATGCACATGAACTACGCGCATGGCGAGTTTGCCCGGGTGATTTCGCTGGACGGTGCGCCGCGCGAGATGCTGCGTCAGGGGAACGAGGCGGTGATCTACAGTGCCCAGGACGAGAATATCTTGATCGAAAAACGGCAGGTGAAGAACTCCTTCCCGGCGTTGTTGCCGGTGTTGTCCGAGGAGATCAAGGCCAGCTATCAGGCTAAAGTGATGGGACAGGAACGGGTTGGTGGCCGGGATACGCTGGTCGTGCAACTCGCCCCGCGCGACCGTTTGCGTTACAGCTATCGTTTTTCCGTGGATCGCGAGTTCGGTTTGCTGTTGAAGTCGCTGATGTTGAACGAGAAAAACGAAGTGGTGGAGCAGGTGGCGTTCAGCCAGCTAACCATGATGCCGACGTTGGCGATGGATTGGTTCCGCCCCAATGTCGAACGCGGTAAGAATTATGTCATGCAGTCCGGGATGGCGGCACAGCAAGCCAGGCCGGAGGGGGGCGAGGTCACCGTGGCGCAGTTGCCGCCGGGTTTCGTGAAAGTGGATCAGACCATGCGCGCCATCCCCGGGAAGCCTTTGCCAGTGAGCCAGTGGGTGTTTTCCGACGGCATTGCCTCGGTTTCGCTGTTTGTCGAGGTGCTGGACAAGGGCAGCGTGCCCAAAAGCGGTCACTTGCTGCAAGGGGCCAGCAACCTTTACGCCAAGGTGGTGGACGGCCGACAGATCATCGTCGTGGGCGAAGTGCCTGAAGCCGTTGTCCGTCAGATCGGCGATTCCGTCAGTTTCAAGAAGTAGTTTATTTCAGGACCTTATCCATGATTGAAGAACAGGCGCTGGTCGTCAGTGTCCAGGGGCAGTCGGCTACGCTGGAAGTGGTGCGTCGCAGCCCGTGCGGGCTGTGCGGCCAGACCCGTGGATGTGGCGCTTCGTTGCTTGGGAAGTGGGCCGGGCAGCGCCAGAATGCATTTCAGGTCGTGAATACCCTAAACGCCCAGGTCGGCGACCAGGTGGTCGTCGGCGTTGACGAGAAGGCGTTACTGGCAAGTGCGTTGACGGCATACGGGATTCCACTGGCAGGCTTGCTGGCGGGCGCGGTGCTGGCAGCCTGGCTTGCCCCTGCGGGAGGTGATGTGGGGTCGTTGGTCGGCGCGGGGCTGGGGCTCGCGGCTGGATTGTGGTGGTTGAGGGGGCATGCGATGTCGCGTGGCCTCGATGCCCGCTTCCGGCCGGTCATCCTGCGTCAGGTCGACGCGAATTCTCAACTCAAGTTTTGTCATCGAGGACAACAATGATCAAGACAATATTGGCAGTGGTTGCCTTTGTTTCGACCTTTGCGACACCGGCGTTCGCCAAGGAGTTACCCGATTTTACCGAGCTCTACGAAAAGCAGGGTCCGGCCGTGGTCAACATCAGTACCACGCAGACCGTGCATGGCGGCGGCATGGGCATGATGCCTTTTCCCAACGTGCCGGAGGACGATCCGTTCTACGAGTTCTTCCGTCGTTTCGGCCCGCCGGGTGGGCAGGGGCCGCAGCAGGATTACAAGACGCAGTCGCTGGGGTCGGGCTTCATCATCAGTGGGGATGGTTACATCCTGACCAATGCGCATGTGGTCAACGATGCGGATGAAGTCATCGTCAAGCTGACCGACAAGCGCGAGTTCAAAGCCAAGATCATCGGGATCGATCGTCGCAGTGACGTGTCTCTGCTGAAAATCGATGCCGCCAATCTGCCACGCGTGACGCTGGGCGACCCCAGCCAGCTCAAGGTGGGTGAGTGGGTGGTGGCGATCGGCTCGCCGTTCGGGCTCGAAAACACCGTGACGGCGGGTATAGTGAGCGCCAAGGGCCGCGCCCTGCCGCAGGAGAACTACGTGCCGTTCATTCAGACCGACGTCGCGATCAATCCGGGCAACTCCGGCGGTCCGCTGTTCAACATGAAGGGGGAGGTGGTCGGGATCAACTCCCAGATTTTCAGTCGCTCCGGTGGCTACATGGGGCTGTCGTTCGCGATTCCCATCGACGTGGCCATGGATGTGCAGAACCAGTTGAAGGCGGGTGGCAAGGTGACTCGCGGCTGGCTGGGCATCAACATTCAGGAAATCAGCAAGGAACTGGCTGATTCCTTCGGCATGAAGAATACCAACGGCGCACTGGTGGCGGGCGTCGAGAAGTCCAGTCCCGCCGACAAGGCCGGACTGGAGGCCGGGGACGTGATTCTTAAGTTTGACGGCAAGGCCATCAGCACCTCGTCAGATTTGCCGCGCGTGGTGGGGGCGACCAAACCGGGCAAGGAAGTGACGGTCGAGATCCTGCGTCGTGGCGGTGTGAAAAACCTGCCACTGACCGTGGGTGAAATGCCGGTTGATGACAAGGATGAGGCCCGCGCCCCGCGTGGCCCAGCCAAGGCCGAGCCCAACAAGCTGGGTCTGGCGGTGCGCGAGCTGTCTCCTCAGCAGAAAAAACGCATCAACGGCAAGAACGGTGTGCTGGTGGTGAACGCCGAAGGCGCTGCGGCACAGGCGGGCATCCGTCGTGGCGACGTGATCCTGGCTGTGAACAACAGCGAGGTGCAGACGCCAGACCAGTTCGCCAAACTGGTGGGGGGCGTGCAGAGCGGCAAGACGGTGGCCCTGCTGGTGTTGCGTGGCGACAATACGTTGTATGTGCCGGTGAAGGTCAACGGCAACAAGTAGTCAGCGTGCGGATTGTGCCCGATTCGGGTAAAATCCGCGCCTGAACAAATCCTTATGCGGGGGCGCGTTATGCGCCCCTGTTGCTTCCAAATATGAAAAACATCCGCAATTTTTCCATCATCGCGCACATTGACCATGGTAAATCGACCTTGGCCGACCGTATCATCCAGTTGTGCGGGGGCTTGTCCGAACGCGAGATGGAAGCCCAAGTGCTCGACTCCATGGATATCGAGCGCGAGCGGGGCATCACCATCAAGGCGCAGACGGCGGCGCTGAGCTACAAGGCGCGAGATGGACAGATTTATAACCTGAACCTGATCGATACGCCGGGGCACGTGGATTTTTCCTACGAAGTCAGCCGTTCGCTGGCGGCTTGTGAAGGTGCGCTGCTGGTGGTGGATGCGTCACAGGGCGTCGAGGCCCAGTCCGTGGCCAACTGCTACACCGCCATCGACCAGGGTGTCGAGGTCACGGCGGTGCTGAATAAGATCGACTTGCCTTCTGCCGACCCGGAGCGAGTGATCCAGGAAATTGAGGATGTGATCGGCATCGAGGCGATCGATGCAGTGCGCTGCTCGGCCAAGACCGGCGAGGGCGTGGAGGATGTGCTGGAGGCCGTGGTCTCGCGCATTCCGCCGCCGGTCGGCGATGAATCCGCACCGCTGAAGGCGCTGATCATCGACTCCTGGTTCGACAACTACGTGGGCGTGATCATGCTGGTGCGCGTCGTCGATGGCGTGCTGAAACCCAAGGACAAGATTCGACTGATGGCGACCGGTGCCGAGTATCTGTGCGAACAGGTGGGCGTGTTTACACCAAAGTCGCGCCAGCGCGAAAGCCTGTCGGCCGGTCAGGTCGGCTTCGTCATTGCCGGCATCAAGGAACTGCTGAGCGCCAAGGTGGGCGATACCGTCACCATCGCCAATCGGCCTGCGGCGGCGCCGTTGCCTGGCTTCAAGGAAATCAAGCCGCAGGTGTTCGCGGGCCTGTATCCGGTGGAATCCAACCAGTTCGAAGCCTTACGCGAGGCGCTGGAAAAGCTCCGCCTGAACGATGCCTCGCTGCAGTTCGAGCCGGAAAACTCCACTGCGCTGGGCTTCGGCTTCCGCTGCGGCTTCCTCGGCCTGCTGCACATGGAGATCGTGCAGGA
>CAYUJU010000064.1:0-11765 GCA_964445115.1 uncultured Methylobacillus sp.
GTCTCAGAAAAGCGATAATAGCAGGGCTCAGGGAGACTAGGATGGCATGGAGGTCGGAAGAGTCGGACATTCATCTGTACACCGAATGGTTAATATGTCCTGTGCCGTCGCCTGTTCCAGTGCCCTCGATTCTGCCGGTGCCAGAAAGCCCCGTGTTCTGAACCACTGGATTGCCATCCGCATCCATGATCATATGCATGCCAGCAGATGGTATTGAAGTCTCTCGTGTGCCATTTGCATATGTGATGGCCAACGGTCCTTGGTTATAGGTGCGATGGGTTCCATCGGGGTCCCATACATCGTAGGCTATGGGCTCTTCTGAAGAGGTGGAATTGGGCACCAATTGCCCATCCACCACATCATATCCGGCAGGTGCCACGTAGACGCCGCCTGCTGTAGTATCGAGGATCACAGGCCTGTCCAGCTCAGCGCATAGCCCCAGCCAGGCCTCCAGGACCTCAGCCTTTTTCTGCGGGCTCGATTTGTTGTGGACCAGCTCGTAGGTATAATTGCCCACGGCGTCCAGCTCCATTTCGCTGGCAGGCCTTCCAGATGACGAATTCCAAACCCTGAGATATATCTGGCCAGTCGCGTTTCCAAGATCGATGCTGATCTCCGAGTTCAGTGAGGCGTCTCCTGATGGCGTTTTGGTGTAGGTGTAGTCGGCCGAGCCGTCCATGTCGCCGTCAATCTTGACGACCTTGTTGACCACCTTGTCACCTGCGCCCTTGTGTATGAATTCAACCCGATCGTACAAAGTGCCATCTGCGCCTGATATGATCACATCAATGGTCTCGGTGGTGTTCGGCCCATCTGTCTGAGTAGAAATCTTTAGATTGATATATGCGTCCTGGGTCATCACTCTATCGCGCGTTCCAGCAACGGCAGACTCCATATCAAGTTTGCCGCTACCATGCAGATTCAGGATATTGGTATTGGCCGATATGCCCCATATAGCCGCGAATACGAATGCAGCGATAAGAAAACCCGCCAGAAATGGCTTAACATCTTTCAAATTTTATCTCCTCCATTTGTTCACACAGTTCTTTCAGCTCATCGTACTGTGCTGTGCCCTCCAGAGCCTTCAGGACCACGAGGTCTGCCTGCCGCCTGAGTACCATGTACCGCTTGAATCTGGAAAGTGCCATCCTCTGGCAGGTGCTGTATAATAAGTAGGCTGAAAGTCCAATGAAAAATACTATATAAAAGTCAACTGCCGGATTCGAGAGCATGTTGCACAGATCCCTCGTTCACTACCTCCATATCTAAAGAGTGTAGGTGTTCGGCTGGCACGTCGAAAGCTGGCGGGTCCGTCGCTTCTTCTTGCATATCACCACCGAAAGACACACACATCAGGGCAATGACGACCAGAGCAATCAAGGCCAGGCGCATAAGTTCTCCGGGGTTATGTGCTGGATTGTCCCATTGGGGCACTCGATGATGATCTTTCCATCAGAGACATCGATTATTCTGCAGTCGCGCGTTGCTGTAGCGCTTGATATCAGCAAGATGAGTAGAACTAACAGAACTAGCCTCATATGATCATCCCAGTGTCAGAGGCTCCTTAGTGCGCGCTCGTATCCATACAAGAACAGGCGCGCCCAGGGTTGTCAGAATACCGGCCAACTGCAATACCTCATTGTCTGATAGGGCCGTACCTGAATACAACTCGACGATGCCACCGATCAGGAGGGCCAAAGCGAAGTATATTGTTTTGCTGTTCGAAAGGGTTTTCATCTAATCACCGTGAAACCACTTATATCCCTGGTATACTCCCACTAAAAATGAGAAGAAGCAAGCAGGCAGCAGTAGCGCTATAGCTGCAGTATCTGTCATGCCAGAGAGCCCCTGGCACCTAGTCTTGTAGCGGTGGTGTTCAGCTTGCAACGCTCTATTTTGATGAGGCTTTCAAGCTCATCAAGCATGTCTGAAGCGATGGGGGAAGAATTGAGGGAGCTAAGAGCGCTGTAGAGCAGCTCTAGCTCCTGGAGAGTGTACTGTGAGAACTTCACCTTCCGTCCCTCTCGTCTATGATATCCCCATTCACTTCGACTGCATTGTGAGCTACGAAGTATGCAGCTTCAGAGCCCCCCCAAACATCAGCTATCATGGCCTGCCAGTTCTCGGCAGTGTATAGGTCGCATCTGGCGGCTGTACCGAACACCGCGCCCTTGGTTGGGTCTGGATCGATATAGTGGTCCTGCAGCCTAGATGGTGACGGCCTCGCAGGTGGACACTGCCAGCGCTGGATCAGCACGACAGGCGCATAGATTATATAGCGAATCACGGATTGGCCGGGTTCTGCGACAATCCGGTATGGTACTTCTTCAGGAAAGTTTTCAGTCATTCAAATCAACTCGGTAATGTATATGTTATTGCCCAGCCGTAATCAGCTTGGAGTTCTTCAATTTTCAGGATTTGGGCGGCGCTTGGGGCGGCGTTGTTGCCGTCGATGCTCATGATGATAGTCTCACTGGTGAAACTTTCTTTGGCAGCATAGATGTTGTCGATGATGGCATTGACGCGGGTCTGGTCTGCTGACTGGTCCTGTAGATAGATCTGCTCGATATGCGTCATGCGAGCGATATCAGTCCCTGTTATTTGCGTTGCGCCCACCAGAGCAACATAGGTCGTTTGGGTGTTTAAGAGATCTATCGATCCAGTTATCAGCGGATCACCCCAAAAATTCATTACAGTGCTGTCTGCAAAGAAGTTTATGCTTCCTGTGATCAAAACGCTACCGCCGAGATTCACATAATGAGCATTTGGATTAAGTGAGGGTATGCTTCCTGTGATCAGAGGATTTCCACCGCATTCAAGCGTCTCAATGCTAATCGGAAATGCTTGCAATGCGAACACTAGATCAGGATTACCGGATATATTGACATTCGTCAGCGCTCCACAGCTTCCCAATCCATCAATATCAGTCAGCCCACAGCTATGGCAATCAAGCGTCAGAATCTCATCCAAATCACATATCAGCCTGACCTCGTGCGGTCCTGCAGTCGTAAAGGTATAGCTGCATGACAGCCCAGTCTGCTCCACAGTGGTCTCGCCATCATAAAGTCTCCAAGTGACTGAACCTGCCGATGGCCCAGTAATGCTCGCTACGAAAGCGCCATCCGCAGGACCAAATGACGTTGTGAACTTTAAGAAATCAAAATACTGGATCGCTATGTGCTGCTTTCCGCAAACTGGGCATGCTGATATTTCGGCGGCATCATTGGCAGCAATGACAACTGTCTGAATCTGACCGCATCCAACAGTCGGGCAAGTGAATTCGTAGCTTCCGGGGTCGGTGCTCCCTGAAGGCCAATTAGTAGTTACGCCGCACCTAGTGCAATGTACTGATGGCATTTTTAGACCTCATAAAGTGCTATTATTGCGACTTCGTCAGGCGCTGTACCGATGGCGTAGATATTCGCAAGGTCTAGAGGCCCGTCCAGACATAGCGCTTCTGTGGCATTCAGCGGTATGCCGTGGCCTGCTGTGACTGCAGAATCTCCTACATAGGTAGTACCAGCCGCACCGACAGCCAAAAGATATATCTTCTGATAGATGACTGAGACTGCGCTGAGGGCTACTGCAGCTCCTGTCATGGTTTTTGAGTGCCCTACGATGTTTCGGGTAGGGTCTGCATGAACTACGGAGAAAGATGCTGTTGCAGCTTTTTTGCCGAGAGACGCGGGAAGCTTTGCGTCTATTGTTGCGAGCTTGGCCAGATCTCCCGTTGCTGTATCTGGGGTGATGGCCTGGACAACGGGCATTTTTCCGCCACTCTGATCTGGAAGCTTTGCCAAAATATCATCGAGGCCTTGCTCTGTAGCTGCTCCTGATGGTAGATCTGGAGTTGTCTGGACCTTACCAGCTGCGATTGTGGCTTCCAGGGACTCTATGGCATCTTTTATGTCGTCTAGGGTAAGCTCGGTGGCCAGACCGGTGGGATCTATGTTTGCGGTGAGTTCGGTATCTACCTGAAGTGCTCCAGTTGCTGGATTGACTTTTACCGCGGTAAGGGTACCGTCTACAGTGCTTTTAGCATATAGAACGAATGCCCCAATAGAATTTCCAAATATCTTTTCTGTAACCATGTTCTGTTCTCCGCTGCTGTTTCAGCTGGTATCAAAATTGTAAAACTTTATATGGTCCGGGCTTTCCGCCCAGACCTTGCATGGGACCGACGCTTATTACCTGATGATTAATCCCATCAGTTGGGTCAGTCGGGTTATCGATATCAAACTTCAGAAAGTCGTTTTGCTTTATGGTGAAGTCCTCAGTCCAAACGGTCGTATCCTGGATGGAGGTCCAACCGCCCCCTGTGGCAGGAACGCGCTTAATCTTCGGCCATATTCGGACATCGATAAGCTCTAAGGTTTCTTTCTGGATGGCTTTTAGCTGAGTATCAATGCATGTTATTTTTATGTTGCAGTCCAAGCCTGAAGTTGTAACTGTCGGCACTGCCGACAGGTTATAAGTGGACTTCTTTTTTGTGGTGCCTGATGTGAAATTGAGGTCTTCAGCATTAATGTATACGTGCCCGACTAAATCAGTATGCCCCGTCGCTGGAGTAAGTTCGACCTCGCATTTAAACGTCTGAGTTGGGGCCGTTTCCGTGATTGTAAGAGTTGCCACCGATGGGCCTTGAAACAAGACATGATCGGATAGAGTGACTTTGTAGGCACTATGAACAAGGCGACTCATCCGAACCGGACCTCACAAGCCCCGGCTATATAGGGTTTCATGCACTCGAACGCCTCTTTGGAATTCAAGCCTTTGTATCGCTTTGCAGCGCCCTTCTGATAGGTCTCCGATACCTGGCCAGCCAAGGATATCGATGTGACCCCCTGGCTCTGCAAGTCCTGCCGATTCAAAGCGTCCGCGTCGGCATTGAGCTTGTAGATGGCCAATGCTTCCTCAGCACATGCATCTTTCACGGCCTGTGGGATTATGGCCTCTTCACCATCTTCGTCCCAATCATGAGTATAGCCGTCTATGACCCTGGGAAACATGAGGGCTTGCTCATCATCGTCTAGCGTTGCAGCATTCGGATTATAAGTATCATAAGTAGTGCCCTTCAGATACATACGATCTATAGCTTTCGTAGCAGCCTTGGCATACCATGCTTTTGTATCATCGGACAGGGCTAGAAAGGCCGCAGCTCTTGGATCACTGGCAAAATACGCCTCCAGAGCTTCGACAGTCGCAAAATAGCAGTTGGTTATTGGAGTATCCACCATAAAAAGTTACAGGGGACTCAGGCCCCTGCTCCTATCGCCACTATATCAACGTGCTCTGTGGCGCCGGATGTTTCACAATAGACGTCGAACCCAGAAGCCGTCTTATTGGCTATTCCTAGATTGTTGCTGCCTGGGGATGTGTCATCAACCAGAACCAGAGAGACGCGATAGTTGGTATCGCTCATACCTGCTGCATAGCCAAGACCTTGGCCGCCATATGCAGAACCGGTGATGCCCAGGATCGTATCTGCGGTGGAGCCCGCATTCACAACCAGGCTGGATGTCCTGCCGGTGGTCTTTGATGTAATGACCACGTGGTTAGAGCCATCCACTGAAGCGTCTAGGCCTCCGAGGTCAGCATTCAGCACGGCCACGACTTCAGCGGCTGTAGCAACTGCTGCATTGACAAAGTCGCCTGTGCCGGCTGTGGCAACCGCATTGGTGCCAAGGTCCAGCTCGTCCAGGCAGTCATGGTCGGCGGCGTGGTCCATAGCAACGCTTGAGCCTGTGCCCTTGGTGCCTGATGTGACTAAGAGGTGATTGCCGCCCACAAAAGACACTGTGACAGCCGCGAAGGCTCCACCAAGCGCCTGGATCTTAGTCTGCATTTCCGTCGCAATCTCAGCACCGGAATCGCATGAGCCGGCCACCCAATCACAGGTAACGGTAGAATATGCTCCGCCATCCACAGCTATCTTGAATTTCGTGTCCACCGATGTGGTCATGTCAGTGGCGCACGAATTTCCGCCAGTTAGATAGCCTGCAGCACAATTGAATGTCGCTGTATCATCGCCTGCTCCATCGGTATTGACGATCAGGGTGAGGCCATCAGTGGCCATGTTGAAGGTCTGCGCATTGGTGCCTGTGAGCACTGCGGCGCTTGCTGCTCCGAAATTCACATGGGAGGGGTTAACGCCATTGAGCTGTATTGTACCTGCCTTCAGATCTGAATATGCAGCAGAAGACGCTAGAGCAGCATCGGCAGCTGCGAGCGATGCCTGAACAGCGGCAGACATATCCCCAGAGGTCATCCCACCAACTGGAAGCTGATATGCAGTATCAGCCTTCCCCAGAGAAGTCTGAACAGCTGCTGCCATCGACGTCGCTGGAATCCCGGTCAAGGGAAGCGTGTACTTGGCCCCTATGGAAGTTACCAGCTCATTAATTGCCCCAACCACCGACCCCTTTTCCGTTGTGGCGAGTCCAGACAGCGCGCCTATCTTAGTTACAAGTTCGTTTATCGCAGCTTGAATGGATGTCTTAACGGTTGTGGTGAGAGCCGCAAGGCTTCCCACCTTTACATCAGTGCCAAGTTTGGCATTGGTCACGGTGTTATCGCTCACCGTGCTTGTTCCCGGATACCATCCCATAATCCACCTCAAGCTGGAGTGAGAACGGCGAACGGGTATCTGCTGGCGGTGCCTGCTCTGTCAGCCGGAAGCGGCATGCACCAACCTATTCTACACGTGACCTTCATCGCTATGAGGTCCTGCTGGAAGGCATTTCTGATGACATTTCCAGAAGCATCTGTGCCGACGGCCGTATCTGAGAAGGAGACCATCATATCCTGTCTCCAAGCGTACATTGCCTGATTCCAGGCACCTACTATCATCAGAGCAGTTGTAGCGTCCAGGCTGCCATTCTCAGGGGTGATCAGGGGCATTCCGGCGAGTCTGTCAGGCACGGAATCCTGCATGGACGGGTTGTACAGAGGCGTTCCATCTGTGGCCCTGAGTCCTCTGAGCTGTGAGAGCATGGACATGTCTGCCACTATACCGTTCACCTTGTAGCGCTTGGCCTCCACCAGTGAGAATATGCCGCCTGTGGCGAAAATCTCATCGTACCAATCCTTGAGATCCGCGTTAGAGCCATGCTGCAGAGTCATGGACGCGGCGCCCGCTCCAGTGACTATGCCAGCGGGCCAGGCTGAAGGCTTATTGGTCCCGTGGAGAATAGCTGCATCAAGCGCCTTTGCTATGGCCTCGCCTATCCTTGGCCTGGTTTCGCCCCATAGATCATAGCCGTTGCTGATAGCGTCGTCTATGGTATCCTTGGGAATCCAGACAGTTACGCCTAGCTTGCTGGCCGTGAGGGTCGTGTTTGTCCAGCCCTGGTCGGTAGTCTGGAGAAGACCTTCGCTATAGGAGCTACCAGAGCCATCTCCTGCCTCAGAGTCCACGAAATAAGCATCCGGGAAGTCATTCATGACCGGCCTGGACTCGATCTTGGTGGACATGTTTGGAAGTCTGCGCATTAAAGGGAGACATACGGACTGCGTAACAGCCTCCTGTATGATTCCTGGGATATACTTAGTTGGAATGAGGCCAGCCGATACAAGGCCAGACCTCTCAACCATCTGATCGTAAGTTGACATTATCTACCACCGCCGCCCCGGACCATGCCGAGGAGGAAACTGTTCATTTCTGCACTTTCGTTAGAAGCGTCTGGCGTGGTGTTTGGTGGGATGTGTTGGCCCTTGTCTTCCTTAATGCCATAATCCGCCTTCACCTGCTTGACACTTTCTAAGATTTCGTCCTTGGTCGTGCCTTGCACGTACTTGATCAGGCTTGGAGGGAGCTTCTGATCAGTTGCTACGCCTGCCCGCAAGCTATCGATTTCAAGCTTGATTAGCTTGGCTTCGGCCTGCTCTCTGGCAGCCTTCTCAGCTGCTATAGCGGCCTGAAGCTTCTCAGATTCGGTTTTCTGAGATTCCTTGATCTTGCGGTACTCTTCAGCGTCTGCTTTTAGAGCGCTCAGTTCAGCCAGTTGGGCTTTCAGTGTTTCATTTTCTTTGATGTGCTTAGAAAGCCGTCTCTGGATTTTCTTCTCAAGCTGCTCTTGAGAATATGATTTCTGAGGCTCATCGTCGCCATCGTCGTCGATGGGATGATCTACTATTGGTATTGGTTCATCTGTCATAAAATCACAAAATTTTAGGCCCCTTGGAGGCCAGCTCAAGTTTTACAGATCTTGGAACTGTTGCCGCTTGATTACACAAACAACGGAATGGAATGGAGCAACGAAGACATATTGACAATCTTTTGTCAAACAGACATACGGTGATTCTCCGCTTCCCGTTCCTACAATGTCTAGACGATCTGCATCAATCTCAAACACGGTATTATCGCAGTTTAATCTAACTTCATACATAAAAATCACCTGGGCCGTCTTCCCTTCCTTTTGGCCTTACAGCCCATCGCTATATCCCCATAGTTTCCCTCGCCTCACTTCTGAGCATATCGACTTCAGCGGTCAGTTCATCACCCTCTAAATCAAAAAGCATCTGCTGTGACCTCGAAGCTGTGATTGCGCCATTAGCCTTGAGCGCCGTGATGTTGCGCACCTCTTCAGAGAAGTCCCTGGGAAGGCCATCGTACCACGTTGAAGAAATAACATCCAATGGAACGGCGCCTTTTACTCCATGTAGAACTTCCAGATAGGATATTGCCCTCAGAGCCGCCTTCAGTTGTGGATCAAACTGCATTTTCAGGCGCTTGACCTTCTTCAAAGGCGCCATCATGAGCATTCTTAGAGCCGTTCCAGACACCTGGTTGCCTATGGTGTCGGGCTCGAAGGCCGTTCTACATGTCTCTGAAATGGCGTAGAACTGGCTCATGATCTTGTCTACCAGGGTGAAGGCTGATGTCAGCTGGCCGTCCCAGGTAACATATTGAGGCATCTGGCCACCCTCATCGAGTGGTATGACCTTGAGCCGCGGGTTATATGTGACCTCGCCAGTCTCCGTGTTCCTTGTGAGCACGGTTTCGGGAACCCCCAACGTAGGCTCTGAATGCACATCTAGGATTCTTCCCGAACGTGTGAATGTGGATTCAACGCGCTTGAGCAGCTTGTCTATATCCTGATAATCGTCGGTGCCTTCAGTATCCTCCGAAGTCTGTATATTGTGGATTGGGAAGACCAGGGGCTGATCGAAACCCGTATCTGTGACCTTGTAGTCTATGGCTTCAGATGCGATCTTGTCTTCTATCAGATCGAAGTGCCCGGATTCTATGAGTCCGGTCCTATGCAGCTCGAAGTTAAGCCTCTTTTCAGCCACCCACGCTATCAGGTGCTCCGTTATCTGACCAGAAGCGTCTGCTATGGGAAACCAGTTCTTAGGACTTATCGCTTGGACTTTCGCGGGTTGTCCTTCTTCCGCAAATACCTTCAGAACTCCTGTACCAAACCTGGAGACGTCCAAGGAAACTTTGTATGCTTCAGTCCATAGCGATGTACGTTCTCTGATGCTATTGAGATATGCCTGCTCAGGGCTTTTCAGATCACCGGCCCTCAGCTTTGGCACGTCGCCTAAGAGCAGGTCGGCCCACAGTGTGGATATGCGCTTGGGCCAGTTAATTATTACCAGGAGTTTGTTGGCCTCATCTTCTGAGGAGGCATAAAGTCTCTTCAGGAGGCCGTAGACTTCTTCATGTTTGCCCTTCCAGAGAAGCGTATTTTCTTTGTAGAGCTTCATCCTGGCGACTTCGGACTCTGGCGGCCACGGTTGGCCCTTTGCGAGAACTTTCTGAATGTCTGTAATCATTATAAGCCTCTTCCAAATTTATGCGCTCCGAACCATGCCGCCATCGCCACCGAAAGTACCAAATCATCATGTTCTTTATCGCGCCAGGCCTCATAAGAATCGTGACCGGTGGCTGTGTTGATTTTTACCTTGAAATTTTTTAGTTCATCTATCAGGATGTTGCCCAGAGGAATTCCTGCGGCGATCTTGAACCTGCCTGTCTGGAAAAGCATCACTAAGCGCATTACCAGGTCGCGCTTGGGAACATTGTAACCATGGGGGACTCTGTTATATTTACCGCCGGCCGTGATGGTTATAGCGATTGGACTAACCCCGGTAGCATTGAACATGTCAACCACCGGAGCGCCTACGCCAGTTTTATCTACGACCAGATAAGGAGGATCTGAGCAGTTAGTCCTAAGCTGTTTATCCCAAAGCAGCTTTTTTACCGCTTTCACCACATCCGGATACGGTGTGCCGAGCTTGGGGCGATTGAGGTAAGCCAAATTATACTGATAGCCCTTAATTGCAGGACTCCAGATCTGTTCTGTGACAGAGAGAGCTGTGAAATCCGACGCTTGCCCCAAATCTAAACCGCAAATAAATCTTCGCTGAAGCATAAAGGTTGGACCAATGGATCTATCGAGGAGCTTATCATGTTGTCATTAAAGAGCGAATTTTCATCGTCCAAGAACTTACAGTAGTATTCCTGCTCAAAGAAGATCTGTAGCTCTTCGCGCTCTTCTTCTAGAAATTCCGTTGAGATTCTTGGACACTGGTCGGCCGTTATTTCGTACTTTTCCCATCTTCGGCCTGTCGTCCAAATCTCATGGAAATGCCCCCGTTTGCCCCAGGGGGTTGACATGAGGATGAGCCGACCATGTGACACTGCCAACATGGGTCTTATAGATCTGTAGAGGTTGTCATCTACCCTAGAGGCTTCGTCCTCTATGAACAAAGTGACTGCCGAAATGCCCCTGATGGTTTTCTCGCTGCCAGGAAGAGCTAGAACTCTCGATCCATTGGCAAATCTCACTGAGAGCTTTGTATCTGAATCAAGCTTGACGTTCTGGTCTATCATCCCCAAGAACTCGGAGAACTTCCCCATCAGCTCTTGAGACTGCCTTAATGATGGGGAATCAAGAACTATAACGCTTTTTTGCTTATGGATTGCTTCCCATAAGGCCAATATCGCCGTCGTGGTAGACTTGCCAGACTGCCTAGAGCAGTTAAGGATTATTCTTTGTGCTTTCGAGCGCAGAAATTCGGCTTGCCAAGGATCGGGATTGAAATCGAGGTAATATTGGGCGAACGTTACTGGATCGGCCATTGCCTGCCGTTTGGCTTTGGCTTCCAGCAAGCGAACAGCTTCAACTTTTTGTGATTTGGATAAGCTTGTCAAGACGTGCATCTAACTCAGCTTCTGATAATGATTCTATAGCGTCGGCCTGCTTGCTTGCACCATCTTCGCCCAAGATTTCCTGCTTTGTCTTAATCGCTCGGCAGATCTCAGAGCTGACGCCCGTAAGCATGGTCACTGCCGGCATAGGCACGCCCATCTTATTGGACTGCTCTTTGATCTGTTCTGTGAGGCCCGATCTTATGATGTGATTGTCTTGGATTATGGCGTCCAGTATTTCCAAGTCGGATAAGCGCTTTGCAGCATCCGCTTTTATGTTCTCATTGCTCTTGTAATATTGGTCCCTGGCTTCCGCTTGCACATCATAGTGCTCTGTCAGATGCGTGGCTATTGAGTTATGGCTAATTTTTTCATCGTAGAGTGAGAGAACTTTTGAGGAGATTTCCCTAGAACTAAGGCCGCCTTCCTTAGACCAATTTTCTATTTCGGTTCTGTGGGAAGAATTGCAAACCTTACAGCGAGAAGAGTATCCAGCGGGCATGTTGTAAGACTCGAAATAGTTTTGTAAGGGTTGTAAGGGTTATAACAGATAAGAGGCCGCCTATTCTCAGCAGCCTCACCTCAACAGAGCCCTTTGTCAGAGGGC
>CAYUJU010000065.1:0-11240 GCA_964445115.1 uncultured Methylobacillus sp.
ATGGGGTGGCTGATGGGGCTCGAACCCACGACAACTGGAATCACAATCCAGGGCTCTACCAGCTGAGCTACAGCCACCATAGAACCTACAACACTACAACAGACTACTGGCCTGCCCGACAGGAATCGAACCTGTAACCCCCAGCTTAGAAGGCTGGTGCTCTATCCGGTTGAGCTACGGGCAGAGAACTGTCGGACTTACCTTGGTCGGGGTGGAGAGATTCGAACTCCCGACATCCTGCTCCCAAAGCAGGCGCGCTACCAGACTACGCTACACCCCGAGGGGTTGCAACTATACGCAATCCCGCGCTTTGGGTCAATTTTATTCTGCTAAAATACACACATTATTTTTGAATGTATCCCGTATGACCGCCCAACTCCTGAACGGCAAGGCGATTGCCGAAGACCTTCTGTCCCGCATCAAGCAACGAATCGAGGCTCGTCTAGCTCAGGGCAAGCGCACCGCCTGCCTCGCTGTGATCCTGGTCGGCGACAGCGCCGCATCGCAAATCTACGTCGCCAACAAACGCCGTTCGTGCGAACAGGCTGGCATGCGCTCCCTGGCGTACAACCTGCCCGCTGAGACAACAGAGGCCGAACTGCTCAAACTCATCAACGAACTGAATGCAGACGAAGGCGTCGATGGCATTCTGGTACAACTCCCCCTGCCCCAGCACATCAACGCCGAGCGCGTGATCGAAACGATCAGCCCGGCCAAGGATGTGGATGGCTTTCACCCATACAACGTAGGCCGCCTGGCGCTGCGTATGCCCTTGCTGCGCCCCTGCACACCTCACGGGGTCATGACCATGCTGGAAAGCCTGAATATCAACTTGAAGGGCTTGAATGCCGTGGTCGTGGGTGCCTCCAACATCGTAGGGCGCCCGATGTCACTGGAATTATTGCTCGCTGGCTGCACCGTCACCACCTGCCACCGTTTCACACGTGACCTGCCGGGCATCCTTGCCGGGGCAGACTTGGTTGTCGTTGCAGTTGGAAAACCCGGCTTCATTAAGGGGGAGTGGATACGCGAAGGCGCTATCGTGGTCGACGTCGGCATCAATCGTCTGGAGAGCGGCAAGATTTGCGGTGATGTGGAATTCGACGTCGCCAAGGAGCGCGCCGCGTGGATCACGCCGGTTCCTGGCGGCGTTGGCCCCATGACCGTTGCCACCCTGATGGAGAACACCCTGGACGCCCTTGAGCAACGGGAAGGCGCGCAGGGCACCTGAACTGCGCTTCGCGGGAACTGCCAACCTGAGCGCGCTAGGCCATCCAGCGGCGCAACAGCTCGACGTCCACCATCGCCTTGCCGTTGAGGTTTCCCTGCAAAACCTGGCAAGACATGGCAGGCTCTCCAAGGTCACTCAGCACAGCGAGCGCACCTTCGAACTTGTCGGCCAGCGTATAGCCGTTGACCGTGATGACGGTCGCAATCCCCGCACCCCGGCTGGCCAAGATGCCGTTACCGGAATCCTCGAAAGCGATGCATTCACTAGGCGTCAGCGCGAGTTTTTCCAAGGCCCACTGATAAATATCAGGAGCAGGCTTCTTCGCAGGGACGATATCACCTGCCGCAATGACTTCAAACCAGCTCTCAGTGCCAGGTCCCAGACTGTACGCCAACAACGCCGTCACATTGGCAGGCGTGGTGGTCGTGGCAATCGCCAACCTCAACCCTGAGTTTCGCGCCTCTTCAAGCAACCGTCTGACCCCGGGACGCAGCGGCAGCCCACCCCGGCTAACCAGTTCGGTATAACAGCGCGTCTTCAACCGGTGGACGTCTGCAGCCAGTTGCTCGACATTGCCCGGCCGCAACGACGGGTCCAGGAATGACTCGACGAAGTATTTAATCCGCTCCTTACCGCCCGTAACGGCAAGCAATTGACCATACAGCGCTTCATCCCATTGCCAATCCAGTCCCAGCTCCGCAAACGCGGCATTGAACGCAGGACGATGTCCGTCACGTTCCGTATCCGCCAAGGTCCCGTCCACGTCAAAAATCAATGCTTTTAATGCCATGCTAGACATATTCCCGAATCGTAGTAAACTTTCGCCTGCTTAAAATTTTTGATACCCATCCGGTAGTTACCCAATTCCCGGCATTTTCTCTCATAAGAGTCCACATGATCGAAGTCACCAAGCATTTCACCCCTTACCAGCCCAAGGCTGGCGAAGAGTACATGAATGATCAGCAACGCGACCATTTTCGCAAAATCCTCAACTCGTGGAAAGCCGAGCTGAGCGAGGACATCGACCGCACGGTACATACCATGCAGGACGAGGTCACGATGTTTGCCGACCCCAACGACCGCGCCAGTCAGGAATCTGACATGGCACTGGAACTGCGCAATCGCGATCGCGAACGCAAGCTGATCAAGAAAATTGACGAGACGCTGGCCAAGATCGATGCCAACGAATACGGCTATTGCGATAGCTGTGGTGTCGAAATCGGGCTGAAGCGCCTCGAAGCCCGCCCTACGGCGACCCTGTGTATCGATTGCAAGACGCTGGACGAAATCCGCGAGCGCCAAGTCGCCAAATAAGCGCAGAGATTGACCGACAAGCCATCTTCGTCGGTCGCAAAAACCAAAAAGGCCGGGTAACTTTCGTTACCCGGCCTTTTTTATTACCTTATCGTGGCGTTACTGCGCGTCGACAGGTGCAGCCTCTTCCTGCGCGGCCTTCTCGATCAGCGCCTTCATGGAAAGACGCACGCGACCGCGGTCATCCACTTCCAGCACCTTGACCTTGACCTGCTGGCCTTCCTTCAGGAAGTCGGTCACCTTCTCGACGCGCTGATGCACGATCTGGGAAATGTGAACCAGACCATCCTTGCCAGGCAGCAACGAGACGATCGCACCGATGTCCAGCAGCTTGAGCACGGTACCTTCGTACACTTGGCCCACTTCGACTTCGGCAGTGATCTGCTCAATGCGCTTCTTGGCCTCTTCACCCGCCTCGGCACTGGTGCAACCGATCTTGATGGTGCCATCATCATCGATGTCGATGGTGGTGCCGGTTTCTTCAGTCAGCGCACGAATCACGGCGCCACCCTTGCCGATCACGTCACGGATCTTTTCCGGATTGATCTTCATGGTGATGATGCGCGGCGCGTAAGCGGACATTTCGGAACGGGAATGATCCAGCGCACCCTTCATCAGACCCAGGATGTGCATGCGGCCTTCCTTGGCCTGCGCCAATGCAACCTTCATGATCTCGGCGGTAATGCCGGTAATCTTGATGTCCATCTGCAGCGCGGTAATACCGTTATCGGTACCCGCCACCTTGAAGTCCATGTCGCCCAGGTGATCTTCGTCACCCAGGATGTCGGTCAACACCGCGAAGCGGTTGCCTTCCTTGATCAGGCCCATGGCGATGCCTGCCACGTGCTCCTTGACCGGCACGCCGGCATCCATCAGCGCCAGGCAGCCACCGCACACGGAGGCCATCGAACTGGAACCGTTGGATTCGGTAATTTCGGACACCACGCGCATGGTGTAGCCGAATTCTTCCTGCGTCGGCAGCACGGCAACCAATGCACGCTTAGCCAGACGACCGTGGCCGATTTCGCGGCGCTTCGGCGTACCGACACGGCCGGTTTCACCGGTCGCGTACGGCGGCATGTTGTAGTGCAGCATGAAGCGGTCGGTATATTCGCCCTGCAGCGCGTCGATGATCTGCTCGTCGCGGCCGGTACCCAGCGTCGCCACAACCAGTGCTTGCGTTTCACCGCGGGTGAACAGGGCGGAACCGTGGGTACGCGGCAGCACGCCGGTACGGATACTGATCGGACGCACCGTGCGGGTGTCGCGGCCGTCGATACGCGGCTCACCGTTCAGGATCTGGCTACGCACGACCTTAGCTTCCAAAGCGAACAGCGCATCCTTGACTTGGTTGGCAGCGGAAGTATCCATGCCCTCGGTCACCATCTCGCCCAGCACGCGCGCCTTGATTTCATCCAGCTTGCTGGAACGGGCCTGCTTGGACTTGATCTGGTAAGCGGCATTGATGTCGTCCCACGCCAGCGCATGCAGCTTTTCCTGCATCGCGGTATCGGTTTCCGGAGGCGTCCAGTCCCACGGCTGCTTACCCACTTCTTCAGCCAGTTCGTTGATCATGTTGATCACGGCCTGCATCTGCTGATGACCGTACACCACGGAACCCAGCATGACCTCTTCAGACAGTTGTTGTGCTTCGGATTCCACCATCAGCACCGCCTTGTCAGTGGCAGCCACCACCAGATCCAGCTGGGTCTCGGCCAGCTCGGATTTAGTCGGATTCAACACATACTCACCGTTGATGTAACCCACACGGGCTGCACCAATCGGGCCGTAGAACGGGATACCGGAAATCGCCAGCGCAGCGGAGGCGCCAATGATCGCGGGGATGTCGGAATCGATTTCTGCATCGGACGACATCACGGTCGCCACGATCTGCACTTCGTTGTAGAAGGCTTCCGGGAACAGCGGGCGCAATGGACGGTCGATCAGGCGGGAGGTCAGTGTTTCCTTTTCGGAAGGACGGCCTTCACGCTTGAAGAAACCGCCAGGGATCTTGCCGGCAGCATAGGTGCGTTCCTGATAATCCACGGTCAAGGGGAAGAAATCCTGACCCGGCTTGACTTCCTGCTTGCCGACGACGGTGACCAGCACCACGGTGTCGTCCAGGCTGACCATCACGGCCCCATCGGCCTGACGGGCGATCTCGCCCGTTTCCAGCGTCAGCGTATGACGCCCGTATTGAATTGATTTCTTGATTGCTTTCACGACTTTGCGTCCTTTTGAATAAAAAAATAAGCCGACAAGCGCCGCGTTACCGCTTTGCTTTCGGCTTATTTCATGGGTACACCGGAATTACTTGCGCAGACCGAGGCGTGCGATCAGGCTACGATAACGGTCAACATTCTTGCGCTTCAGGTAGTCCAGCAGCTTGCGGCGCTGGCTGACCATGGCGAGCAGACCACGACGGGAATGGTGATCCTTGGCGTGATCCTTGAAGTGACCCGTCAGGGTGTTGATACGGCTGGTCAGCAGGGCAACCTGCACTTCCGGGGAGCCGGTATCATTCGGTGCCTGTTGGTATTCGCCAACCAGTCGTGCTGTTTCAGCAGTCGTAATGGACATTAGTATTCTCCTAATCTTGAACCGCGCATTCTAACCTTAAATAATACAGATTAACAAGACGTTAATCGCTTTTTTCAATTCAGTTTGTCTTGCACCACCAAACGACGTGGCGCCACCTTGCCGTCCACATCCAGTTCGCCCAACCCGAGGAAGTGCCCCGACGCCTCGTAAAGACGCAGGAAACCGGCAGGTATCTGGCCCGACTTCCATACCGATTGGCCACGCCCGAGATAATAGGCACTTTCTCGATCGAGTTCCACGGCCGGCAACTCCCGCACCAATGCATCCACCGGCAACAGCGTGTTATCACGTTGTTCCAGCGCCATCGCCTCGAGCTGCTCCACCGTCACGGCCTCTTCCAACGCGAAACCGCCAGTATTCAGGCGTCGTAACCCGGTCAGATGCGCACCACACCCCAGTGCCTTGCCGATATCCTCTGCTAGCGTCCGGATGTAGGTGCCCTTGCTGCAACTCACCTTGATCACCGCCACATGGCCCGCCAGCGATTCAAGCGAAATCTCATGGATCGTCACTTCCCGCGCAGGACGTTCGATATCGATACCGGCACGCGCATATTCGTAAAGGGCCTTGCCTTGGTGCTTAAGCGCAGAATGCATGGGAGGAACTTGCAGGATGTCCCCGAGGAACTGCTGGATGACCTGCGCCATCCCGGCATGCGTGACCTCAACGGGATGTGTCTCGACGATCTCACCCTCGGTATCACCCGTCGTTGTGGTCACACCGAGGTGCATGGTGGCACGATAAGTCTTGTCGGCATCCAGCAGAAAATGAGAAAACTTGGTGGCCTCACCCAGGCAAATCGGCAGTAAGCCCGTCGCAAACGGATCAAGACTGCCGGTATGGCCGGCCTTTTCCGCCATGAACAGTCGCTTTACCTGTTGCAGCGCCTGGTTGGAAGACAGGCCCACCGGCTTGTCCAGCAACAATACACCGCTGACCGGACGCTTGATCCGTTTGAATTGCACCTGAGAAACCGATCAGTCTTCGGGTGAAGACTTTTCCTGCGCCACGGCATCATCGATCAGGCGCGACATGTACATCCCACGCTCAATCGACGCATCGTAAACGAAATGCAGTTGTGGCACCGTACGCAGCAGCATGCGCTGAGACAACTGGCTACGCAGGAATCCAGCGGCTTTTTCCAGCCCCTTGATCAATTCCGGCGGATTTTCCGGTGCACTGAAGAAAATCTTGGCGTGTGCCAAGTCGCCGGTCACCTCGACTTCGGTAATGGTGACTTTGGACACACGCGGGTCCTTGACCTCGAACTGCAGTAGATCCGCGAGCTCCCGTTGCATCTGCTCGGCCACACGATGGTGGCGTGCGAACTCCTTGGCCATTACAGGGTACGCGCCACTTCCACGACTTCAAACACTTCCAGCTGGTCACCCACCTCGATGTCGTTGAAGTTTTTCAGTGACAAGCCGCACTCGAAACCTGCCCTGACCTCGCGTACATCGTCCTTGAAGCGCTTGAGCGAATCCAGTTCACCCTGATGCACCACGACGTTGTCGCGCAGGACGCGGACGGACGAACCACGCTTGACGATACCATCCAGCACGTAACAGCCGGCCACCGCACCCACCTTGGAAATACGGAACACTTCGCGGATTTCCACCAGACCGATGGCATTTTCCTTCTTCTCGGGCGACAGCATACCGCCCAATGCCGCCTTCACTTCGTCTACAGCTTCATAGATGATGTTGTAGTAGCGGACATCAACGCCGTTTGCCTCAGCCACCTTGCGTGCTCCCGCATCGGCACGCACGTTGAAGCCGATCACCACGGCCTTCGAAGCGGCAGCCAGGTTGACGTCGGATTCGCTGATCGCACCCACGCCGGTGTGCAGGATGTTGACCTTGACTTCGCTGGTCGACAGCTTCTGCAGCGATGTGGACAGTGCTTCGTAGGAGCCCTGTACATCCGACTTGATGATCAGGGCCAAGGTCTTGACCTCGCCTTCGGCCATCTGTTCGAACATGTTCTCCAGCTTGGCCGCCTGTTGCTTGGCCAGCTTGACATCGCGGAACTTGCCCTGGCGGAACAACGCGATTTCACGTGCCTTACGCTCGTCGTTCAGCACGATGACTTCTTCGCCAGCCATCGGCACATCCGACAGACCGAGAATCTCGACCGGGATGGACGGACCGGCTTCCTTCACCTCTACGCCGGCTTCGTCCAGCATGGCGCGCACACGGCCGTAGACGCTGCCAGCCAGCAGCATATCGCCACGGCGCAACGTGCCGGATTGCACCAGGATCGTCGCCACCGGGCCACGGCCCTTGTCCAGACGACCCTCGATTACCATGCCCTTAGCCGGGGTGTTCTTAGGTGCCGTGAGTTCGAGCACTTCGGCTTGCAGCAGCACGGCTTCCAGCAGCTCATCAATGCCCGCGCCGGTCTTGGCCGATACTTCGCGGAACATCACCTCGCCGCCCCAGTCTTCCGGCACCACTTCGTGGCTGACCAGTTCCTGCTTGACGCGCTCCGGATTGGCTTCCGGCTTGTCGATTTTGTTAACTGCCACGACCAATGGCACACCGGCCGCCTTGGCATGGTGCACCGCTTCAATCGTCTGCGGCATGACACCGTCATCCGCCGCGACCACCAGAATCACCACATCAGTTGCCTTGGCACCACGGGCACGCATCGCCGTAAAGGCCTCGTGACCCGGGGTGTCCAGGAAGGTCACCATGCCACGCGGGGTTTCCACGTGATACGCACCGATATGCTGGGTAATGCCACCCGCCTCACCGTGGGCCACTTTGGTACGACGGATGTAGTCCAGCAGCGAGGTCTTACCGTGGTCGACGTGACCCATCACGGTCACGACTGGCGGGCGCGCCTCCTGAACGGCCTCAACATGCTCTTCTTCCTCGAGGAACGCCTCGGGATCGTTTGCCTCGGCCGCCTTGCCAACATGGCCCATTTCCTCGACCACGATTAGCGCAGTTTCCTGATCCAGCACCTGGTTAATCGTCACCATCATGCCCATTTTCATGAGCGCCTTGATTACCTCAGCCGCCTTCACAGCCATCTTGTGTGCCAGATCGGCCACGGAAATTGTTTCGGGCACCAGCACCTCTCGCACGACTGGCTCCGTCGGTGCAGAGAAGGCATGTTTCTGATCGCTATCTTTATGGGACTTGGACTTGCCTCCACGATTGTCGCGCCAGCCTTGTCCGATACCCACGTCCCCACGCGACTTCAGTCCACCGCCACGCTTTTTGTCGCCGCTCCAGTCTTGCGACTCACGGCCCTTCTTGGCAGGCTTGTCCGCTGTCTTTTCCTTTTCCTTGGCAGCCGGCTTGTGCAATGTCCCTTCGCTCAGGTTGGCAGGTGCAGCAGCCGCAGCAGCTTTACGTGCAGCCTCTTCTTCCGCACGCTTTTGTGCCATTTCCTGCTTTTTGCGGACTTCCTCCGCCTGAATCGCGATCAAGGCTGCATGTCGGCGCGCTTCTTGTTCTCTAAGCTGAATTTCGTCAGCACCCAGCACCTGCGCACGGGTTTTCGTCGCCAGGACCGGTTCCGGTTTGACTTCAACTACAACAGGCTCAGGCTCCACCACCTCGACCACCGGCTCAATCACCGGCTCGACCACGACAACTTCCTCAACAACAGGGGCAGCTTCCACCACAGGTTCCGGAACAGGCACAGGCTGCTCGGCAGCCACTTCTTCCGACGGGTCACGCTGGATCAACACGCGCTTCTTGCGGACTTCGACCTGAATCGTACGTGCCTTGCCACTGCTGTCGGACTTTTTGATTTCCGTGACCTGCTTGCGCATCAGGGTAATCTTGTTTTTGGGCGCCTCAGTACCGTGCCCCTTTCGCAGGTAATCCAGTAACGCTGTCTTGTCCTGCTCGGTCAACTTGTCCTCTGCTGTCGCCTTGTTGACGCCAGCCGCCTTGAGTTGCTCGATCAGCAACTCGGCTTGCAACCCAAGTTCATTGGCAAATTGTGCCACGCTCGATGTAGCCATACCGCTCTCCAATTCTTTCTACGGTCGCCCGATCAGGCAAACCAGGGTGCACGCGCCGTCATGATCAACTGCTTCGCACGCTCGGCATCAACACCTGCCATCTCTACCAGATCATCCACCGCCAGATCAGCCAGATCTTCCACGGTGGAAACACCCTTGGCCGCCAAGGCATGCGCAGTATCCGCATCCATGCCTTCCATCGCCAACAGTTCTTCGGACGCTTCTTCGACCTTTTCCTCACGAGCGATCGCTTGCGTCAGCAACGCGTCACGCGCACGCTTGCGCAACTCGTTGATCGTGTCTTCGTCAAACGCGTCGATATCCGCCATTTCAGAGAGCGGCACATACGCAATTTCTTCCAGCGTGCTGAAACCTTCCTGCACCAGAATATCGGCCACTTCTTCGTCGACATCCAGCTTTTCCATGAACAGCTGACGCGTATTGGCGTACTCGGTCTCGTGCTTTTGCGCGGACTCTTCTTCCGTCATGATATTAAGTGTCCAACCGGTCAGCTCAGAAGCCAAACGCACGTTCTGCCCGCTTTTGCCGATGGCTTGAGCCAGTTGGTCTTCGTCCACGACCACATCCATGCTGTGAGCATCTTCGTCCACCACGATGCTCGACACCTCAGCTGGTGCCATCGCGTTAATCACGAACTGCGCGGGCTCCATAGACCACAACACGATGTCGACACGCTCGCCTGCCAGCTCTCCCGTGACCGCCTGCACGCGGGAGCCACGCATCCCGACACAAGTTCCCACCGGATCCAGACGCTGGTCATTGGATTTGACCGCGATCTTGGAGCGCAACCCTGGGTCGCGCGCCGCCGAGCGGATCTCGAGCAAGCCTTCCTCGATTTCCGGAACTTCCAGCTCAAACAGTTTGATCAGGAACTCCGGCGCAATGCGCGACAGGATCAACTGAGGGCCGCGACCACCACGCTCCACGCGCATCAGGTAGGCACGGATGCGGTCACCGACACGCAGATTCTCTTTCGGAATCATCTGCTCACGCGGCAGCAGCGCTTCAATGCGGCCAACCTCGATGATCGCGTTACCCTTTTCCATCCGCTTGATCATGCCGGTGACCAGATGCTCACCGCGTGCAAGGAAATCATTCAACACCTGCTCACGCTCAGCTTCACGCACCTTCTGCAGAATGACCTGCTTGGCTGCCTGCGCACCGATACGACCGAATTCGACGTTTTCCAGCGGCTCCTCGACAAAATCTCCCTCATTCAGGCTTTCGTCCCGCGCAGAGGCTTCGCTCAATCCAATCTGGGCTGCCGGATTTTCGATCAGATCATCCGCCGTCACCTGCCAGCGACGGAAGGAGGCATATTCGCCAGTGTTGCGATCAATCTCAACACGCACATCGACGTCATCCTGAAAACGCTTCTTGGTCGCAGAGGCCAGTGCTAGTTCGAGTGCCGTAAAAATCACGGCCTTCTCTACATTCTTCTCGTGTGCCAGTGCATCGACCAGCAATAAAATTTCGCGACTCATCTTCCACCTCCGCCTAAAATTCGGGACTCAAACGGGCTTTTTCGATATTGCTCAAGTCAAACGAATTCTCGCCACCCTCGAGTTCAACACGCACCGCGCCCTGCTCAATACCACGCAGCATACCGACGAACTTCTTCTGTCCGTTCACCGGCACGCGCAACTTGATCTGCACCTTGTTTCCAGAAAAGCGAACAAAATCTGCTTCTTTTTTTAGCACTCGATCCAGACCTGGCGAAGAAACCTCCAAGCGGTCGTAATCAATATCATGTTCCACCGCGAGGAGGTTCGACACCTGCTCGCTCACCAAGGCACAATCGTCTATGGTTACGCCACCCGGCTTGTCGATGAAGAGCCGCAGCAACTTTCCGCGGTTCGACATCTCGAGGTCCACCAGTTCATAGCCGATTTGCTCGACTGAACGTTCCAGCAATGTCTGCAAATTCTGCATTCGCCTGCTTCCAGAAACAAAAAATGGGCTCGAAGCCCATCAAAAACAGCATTATATCAACCAATTCAATGAATTGGTACTACAAAGCAAAAAGCCCTCTTTATGAGGGCTTTTTGTTATCCCGTGTTAGGGGAGGAATAAGAGTCTGGCAGTGACCTA
>CAYUJU010000066.1:0-11218 GCA_964445115.1 uncultured Methylobacillus sp.
CCGTACAAGAGGATTGTCCTGTCTGATTGGTGGTGGTGCCTGCGACCAAGGTGCAATCAACTTTGGTACCGTACCCAGTGGGGGTGGGCTGAGATGTGCAGCTGGATTGATTTGTTTCGGTCGTGGCGGTCCCGGCTACCAATGTACATGTCGTGTAGGTTGCGCTACCCACCGAACCGGAGGCGGTGCAGCTAGTTTGACCCGTGGATGTCACTGAGGTGTAAGTCGGGTAGGTTACTGTACAAAGTGAAGCCGGGCTCAGCGGGCAATAGGTTTTACCTGTGTAAGAGGTGCCGTCAATGACGTAGGCGTATGAGGCTACTCCGGTATATACCACCTTAGTCCAAGAGTAAGGCGTCGATACCTTGGTGTAGGCGTAGGGCGTGGTGCCAACCGTATACGTGTAAGGCGTCGATACCTTGGTGTAGGCGTAGGGCGTGGTGCCAACCGTATACGTGTAAGGCGTCGATACCTTGGTGTAATCGTAGGGCGTGGTGCCAACCGTATACGTGTAAGGCGTCGATACCTTGGTGTAAGTGTACGGGGTCGTCGCTATTGTGTAGGTGTAGGGTGTGTCAACTTTAGTCCAAGTGTAGGGCGTGGTGACCTGCGTGTAGGTATAAGGGGTGCTGACCTTGGTGTAGGAAGTGGTCGTTTGTACCAGCCCCCACGTGTCAACAGTATAATAAAGGTCCCAAATTCGTTGCTTATAACCGGCAGTGGTTTTTTCTGTCCAGCTATCGGTGCGAGTCCACTGGGTATCGGTCTCGAGAATTTGCGATACTGTCTTTCTCATAACAGGATGCTGACCATCGTATTGTGGCCGCATTTCCAACCCTGGGTCAGTAGTCCAGGGGGATGTGCCGGCACTGGTTCCGGGGCCACCATCCTGCTGGTTAACCTGTACGGCAGGGTCTACAGAGTATGGCCCGTAGGATGACGACTCATCTGTTGCATTCCAGTATCCATCCGTAGCGAGAATGGAGAAATTCTTCTGGCAGAACCACTGCATCGGGTCAACCACAGTCTGTTGGTATGCACCGGTCCCCCATGTTTCACCATTCCTCGTGCCTGCATAAAGCTGCCCCATGCGCGAAAGTGCACCCCTCAATGGGGTGGCGTTGGCAAGGGGGGCGTCGGTGGCAAACAGGAAGTCATACCAAGCCTTTTTCTGGGAAGGAATAAAACTTTCTGGATTGCGAAAACTGCTCTTGCTGGTAGTGAAATAGCCTACGCGGTAATGATCATCAATGACCTTGAACGCATTGCTGGCGGCTGTTTTCATCATCTGCATGCGGGTGCGGTAGTACGCCCACCAGTTGGCGTAGTTCGTCATCTCTTCTTCATAGTTACACCAATTGGCATTGGCGACACAATCGGTTCGAGCTGAAGATTTAGGATATTTTGTGATTGTGCTTGTAATGTAGGTCGGGCTATTCGATCCTACAATGTTGGTCGAGGAGGTCGACCAGCTACCGGTGGTCAGTGTTGCTCCAGAGCTGGTGAATGACCAGGACGATGGGGCAGATGAGAGCGGGAGATAAACATAGAAAGTTGAACCGCTGAGCCCAGATACGCCAAGTCCAGGAATGGCTTTTGGCAAGGCATCATAGAGCTTGCTGGCCAGAGTACTGCTTGAGCCAATTCCTGTAACCGCAGTCATGTCAGCCTTATCCTCTGTCGCAGGTAAGGGAAACGATGTGCCGTTAATGTTGACCGCAGTGACGGAGCAAGAGCTGCACGATGTCACAGTAATCAACGCCTTGTAAGTACTCCCTTGGGCTTTTCCTGCCACCCTTGGGTAGATGTAGCGCTTGCCACCAGGCAAGGTGCCCGTGTCATCGTAGGCTGCTTGACAGTCAGTCTGGCTTGTCTCGGTCGTACACCAGCGAAGCACTGAAGGTACTGGGCGGGCTGTGGTAGGTCCGAATTGAATCACACAGTCTGTCTGCCGCTTGTCAGTGCAGTATTCACCGGCTTGGAATTGATAGTAAAAGGCGTAAGGCACATTCGGAGTGACCGAAGTGTTAACTGCCTGAAGATTGCAGGTTGTTCTGTTGAAGGTCCCATCGGTACAAGTATTGTCCACGCCGGCTCCTGCAGGATATCCGGCCGGTGCAAGTGTTTGAACCCCGAATTTGTCTGCGGGAACAGCCCGCCAGTTCGGCAGAGAGTAGGCAGTGTCTGCTCCGTTGGAAGCAGATGTGCCATTCATGCTCGGATAGGTAGTGGTGTCAATAACACCAGTGCCATTTAGATAATAAGGAATGACATATTGAATGGCAGGGTTGTAGGCAAGTCCATTGTATTGGGGGTTTCGAAAAAGATCCTGTTTGGAAACCAGGCTGTCATATCTAACCGTATTAGTGGGGCTTGCGTCTGTGTACAAGGTCGACCAATCAGGCAGGTAATCCCAACTCATGCTACCTGAATCATCCAGGGCAAACATGATGTTGGGCTGAACCCCGGCCTGGCCCGTTGTGGATAGCGGAAAGTCGCTGAAATTGGGAGCGGCGAAAGCTTGAATCGACGTGGCTATTGCTGCCGCGCCCAAAAGGTTCACCAGACACTTAATGGATATTTTCATTTTCTAACTCCCGCAAACACATGTGCTAAATGTGAAAATTAGTACATGTAAGCTTGAACATAACTGGTATTACGCTTTGGCCCAGTCACCTTGACTGTGACTCTGTAATAAACCAATCCAGGCTGTGTGGAGAGACCAGGATTGCCTTCTGACTTGATGGATTGAGACTGCCCCTCCCCAGAAACGGTACCAGCTTGAGTGGGAGGGCTTGCACAAGCCGTTGACGTCACGGAACATGCGCCTCCGCCTGCTACTGAATTAGCCATGTCGGAGGGGCGTGCAAGCCTATGAATGACGTAATAGACTTGGTAGCCGCCTTGGAATAATGCTGTCGACCCGCCCCCATTGGGATCGTAATATTTCTTTGCGTTGGCTTCCCAGTCGAAAGATGCGGGCACAAATGTTTCTGTGCCCCCCGCGTAACTGACATACGCGTAATACCCTTGTCCGGAAATATTAGAACCCAGCGACAACGGGGCATTGACTGACTGACTGAGTAACCATCTCCTCGCCTCCATCACTCCGGCGTCAGCAACCCTGAGCGAGGCTTGTCTAAACGCGATGTTCCCCGAAGCACTTGTGCCTGAACTGACCATTCTGATCATCGCAATCGCTGAAATGCTGATGATCGTCAGTAACATCAGCGAGACAAACAGGGAAAAGCCGCGCTGGCATTTATGTGTGATTAACTCCATAGCATGTTTCTCAATGGAATGATGGTGTAATAGACCTTGTATCGGTATTTCTGATCTGGCACCGTATAAGTCTGTTCCGTTCCACCAGTGATGGCAGGGAGTACAACGAGTGAGGGTGGGGTCGGAGATTCACGGTCGACGATTTGACTTCGCGCCACAATACCTACGCGTATTGCAATCACCGTACCGTAGTCTGCTACGTTGAGTGGCTTATCCCAGACGTTGACCAGATTGTCATTGTCAGTATCTCGGCCTAAATCGGCTTTCATGTAGACAATGTCATCTACCACCGGGTTATTGTCCGCGTAGGTTGGTCTTGTACTTTCCACCAGTTGCGCGGTTGTGGCATCAATAAAGAAATCTTTGCTGACGTAATGCCCCAGATTCACGATCCAATCGTTTGCCATGGCGGTGTCATAACCACCATCGGTTGGCGCGGTGGTTACGTTTAAACTGCCCGTCCCGGGGTCGTGACTCACGGTTTTCGTGCCTTCAGAGACTGAAGACGCCTCATAGGCGGCACAGTTGCCACCTCTGTTTAACACGAGGATGTCACCCACCACGATCCCAGCGGTACTTTTAAGTTTGAAGGGGTCATCGAAATTGACCTGTTTATCCAGAATAGTGTTTACAGATAGCCCACCAAGGGGAGTTCCATATTGCACACGAATTCGGTCGGACGCAGTGCCTCCGTCAGTAACCACAAGCGGGAGATTGCTTTGAGGATTAGGCGTGAGGTTGGTTGGATAGGTCTGACAGAAACTCCTGGCAGTTGGGCCACCCCCGCCAGTGTATGCACACTGGCAGCCCTGCAGGGCCATAAAACCATAACCGGCCCGGTCCAAATCACGTTCCAGAAGAAACAATGCAAGGGCGCCGTTGTTCTGAGCCTCCATCAGACTGGTTTCAACCGTTCTGTGTTTGTTGAATTCAACGTAGATGGTCGTAACGGCCAAAAGGCCAAGCAATCCCACAGTGATGGCAATCATCAACTCGATCAAACTGAACCCACGAGCGTGAAATCTGGACAGAGTCATTTTGCAATCACCGTAGATGTAACATAGGTATGGCGAGAGTCCTTATCCAACCAACTGATTCTTATATCAACCTGTGCTCCGGCTGTGCCGGCAGTGATATTAAACGTATCAACTTGACCATCTGGCAACGTGCTGGTGACTCTGGAATCCCATGCTGAGTGATTGAATGCGGTCACTCCATCCCAGTTGGTATACATTTGTCCGATAATCTCGGAAGCGAGGTTGCTCGCATCGTTCCGATACTTGGTCTGTGCGACCTGGTTGATCGTTGTTGTCGCAACTGACACGAGCGCAAGGACGCCCCCCATGATGATTAGCATGCTGACCAGGGCTTCGATCATCAATGAACCACGCTGGTGTTTTAGCATGCGTCAGGACTCCCCGCTGTAGCCGATGGATTACAAATTTTGACCGCGCCATTTGGTGACGTGATTCGAATATCGATCTGTTTGGTCCCTGACACGGTGGACCGAATCTGTATGAGGGAAATGGGTGAGGCATATCCGGTCAGCGGATCATTCGTGATTCGCCCCAAGGGGGAAAACACTACAACGGGCTGATCAGCCGTAACCGTGATGGTTTGATCTGAGGCGGGGTTGCTTTTGGTGATAATCTGCGGGTCATTCGCGCAGGAGTGAACTCCCTGATCCACGCACGGATCGGGTGGGGTCCAAGGTTCGTAATCGCACATATTGTCGGGATTTCCGGTTGAGACCTGATTGGTCTCGGAGGTTACCCATAAGGCTGAATTTGCCGAGAAAGTACAACTGCTATCAAGAGATGACATCAGTTGAAACCTCACGGGGGCATTCCTTTGAATCGCATTGGAGCGAGCATCTCTCAGTCCCGCCAAAATAGACTCGGCAGTTGCTTTCACTCTGCTGTTTGCGACTGATCGAGTGTATTCAGGCAATGCAATAGCAGAAAGGATTGCAAAAATCGCAATCACTATCATCAACTCAATAATCGTGAAGCCGTTTTTCATGATCCGGAGCAAGCTTCCCCAGGTCTGGTTACCCAGCAATTGCTGCCAGCACCGCTCCAACTGCCACCAACACTAATTGTCGATTTAGTTCCGACGTCATTGATGCTGTAGGAAAAACCTGAGGCGTTTCCTACCCCGGTCGCCGTCAGGGTAAAGTTCTGCTCAGAATTGGAAGTCGTGCAAGAGTATGTGAAGTTTTGGGTATTGAAGGCGGTCACATCGATGGCGCAGTTGCCGCCTGCGCCATATACCCTATTATCCTGATAGTAGTTTTCAAGTTTCAAATGCAACTTCATTAGGCCGGAGAGGCCATCAGCAATCTTGCCGCGTAACAGATATTGGGTGTATTGAGGAATGGCAATAGAAGCAAGAATTCCAATAACTGCAATAGTTATCATGAGTTCTATCAGCGTAAACCCACGTTCCGTAGAAGACATTAAACGGGTCGTTATGTTTTCAGTCACGGCAATACCCTAATTCAAAATTAATCTCAGTCCATATGATGTCCCAATCAGCGGGCAATTAAAATGCTAACAATCTAACTAGCCGACGTGCGGTTGAAGAAGCGGGATGTAAGGTAAATTAGTTCAAGCATTTTGATTGGATCCGTCCCTAATGAATCGACTCCAATTACAATCTCATCAATCGATGCCCTGGCTGGCGAGGTACTCTTCGTAGTTGCCTGCGAAGTTGACGATGCCTTCCGGCTTGATCTCGATGATGCGTGTTGCCAGCGAGGACACAAACTCGCGGTCGTGCGAGACGAATACCAGCGTGCCTTTGTATTTGTCCAGCGCGGTGTTCAGTGCTTCGATGGATTCCATGTCCATGTGGTTGGTCGGCTCGTCCATCAGCAGCACGTTGGTGCGTGCTAGCATCAGCTTGCCATAGAGCATGCGGCCCTTTTCCCCTCCGGAGAGTACCTTGACCGATTTCTTGGTCTCGTCACCGGAGAAAAGAAGGCGCCCCAGCATGCTGCGCACTGACTGGTCGTCGTCGCCGGCTTGGGTGAATTGCGACATCCAGTCGAACAGGGGCTCGCCCTTCTCGAATTCGTATTCGTGATCCTGCGCGAAGTAACCAATCTTGGCCTTTTCCGCCCACTTGACGCTGCCGTGGTTGGGCTTCAAATCGCCGGCGATGCAGCGTAGCAGAGTGGTCTTACCCACGCCGTTCTCACCGATGATGGCGACCTTTTCGCCGGCTTCGAGGATGATGCTGAAGTCATTGAAGAGCGGCTTGTCGTAGCCGTGGCTGAGTTTCTCGATTTCCACGGCCTGGCGGTGCAGTTTTTCCTTCTCGTCGAATTCGAAGCGGATGAACGGGTACTGGCGGCTAGAAGGCTTGAATTCGGCGATTTCGATCTTGTCGATCATCTTCAGGCGGCTCGTGGCCTGCTTGGCCTTGGACTTGTTGGCGGAGAAGCGGCGTACGAACTCTTGCAACTCTGCCACCTTCTCCTTGGCGCGCGCATTGTCCTTGGCCTGCTGCGCGCGCGCAGCCTGCGCGGCTTCCATGTAGTCGTCGTAGTTACCCGGATACACCTTGAGCGTACCGTAGTCCATATCGCAGGTATGGGTGCAGACCTGGTTCAGGAAGTGACGGTCGTGGGAGATGATGATCATGGTGCTGTTGCGGTTGTTCAGCACGTCTTCCAGCCAACGGATGGTGTTGATGTCCAAGTTGTTGGTCGGTTCGTCCAGCAACAGGATGTCCGGGTTGGCGAACAGGGCCTGTGCCAGCAGTACACGCAGTTTCCAGCCGGGAGCGATCGCGCTCATGGGGCCGTTGTGCTGTTCGGTAGGAATGCCTACGCCCAACAGCAACTCGCCGGCGCGCGATTCGGCCGTGTAGCCGTCGTATTCGGCGTACACGCCTTCCAACTCGGCGGCGCGCATGTAGTCGTCTTCGGTCGCCTCCGGGTTCATGTAGATGGCGTTCTTCTCGACGTTGGCTTTCCACATTTCCTCGTGGCCCATCATGACCACGTCAAGCACGCGCTCGTTTTCGTAGGCGAACTGGTCCTGCTTCAGGAACGCCATGCGTTCCTTGGCGTCCAGCGCGACGTTACCGGAGGAGGGCTCCAGCACGCCGGCGAGAATTTTCATGTAGGTCGATTTGCCGCAGCCGTTGGCGCCGATCAGGCCATAGCGGTTGCCATCGCCGAACTTGACGGAGATGTTTTCGAAAAGCGGCTTGGCGCCGAACTGCATGGTGATGTTGTTGGAGATGAGCATGATGTTCCGACTGGATTGATAAGTGGCGCCCGTTAGGCGCAAGCGTGATAACTGCCGTTCTGGATGGACATGTAGATGGCCTGATTACGGCCGTTGTGTTTGGCTTCATAAAGTGCGACATCGGCCGCTGAGACCAGCGCATGAAAGTCCGCGCCGATTTCAGGCACGATGGCGGCCACGCCGAGGCTGACCGAAACGATCGGTGCCACTGGCGAGTTTTCATGTGGAATGGTGAGCGTGGACACGCGAATACGAAGGTTCTCTGCGATGGCCGCCGCCGTGGATTGGCTGGTGTTGGGCAGAATGATGCCGAACTCTTCGCCACCGTAGCGGGTAACCAGATCCCCTGCGCGCCGGAGCGTGTCCTGAAGTGCTTGGGCGACCCGCGTCAGACATTGGTCGCCTTGCGGGTGCCCGTAAAAATCGTTGTAATCCTTGAAATGGTCGATGTCGGCGATGATGAGCGCGATTGGCGTCTGCGTGCGCTGGGCACGGTGAAACTCCTTGGCCAATGTTTCATCGAACTTGCGGCGATTGGCGATACCAGTCAGCGCATCGATGAAATTGGCACGGCGCAGCTCCTCCGCCTGATGACGTAGTACCATCTCTCTGGTCATGCCGTTGGTCATGTCGTTGACCTGAATCAGGCAAGTCGCTGCGCCCGTTTCGCTTTTGAGCGGGACGATATGGATCAACTGCTGGATACGCCGGTTGTGCGCTTTGTCGTTTTCTGAGGAGTACAACGGCAGGGGCGTTTTGTGCAGTGCCGGAGAAAGCAAGGCGGGGAGGTTGTGCTTCAGTGCCTGGTCGATGGCCTGAATCAGCCGGTTACCTTCCAGAGAGGGGAACAGGGAGAGCAGAGCGTTGCCGATTGCATTCTCGGCTGAGATGCCGCTACGCTCCGCAATCCAGTCGTTCCACAGCGCGACCTGCTGTTGCGCGTCGACGATCACCATGCCAACCTGCATCGCGTTGGCGACACCGGTGAGATCCAGTCCGAGGCCGTCTTGCAGGCTCATGCGATGCCTTCTCCAGCGAGGTAACGGTCGACAGCTTCCAGCAGGTGGTGGAGCGAACGCACGCTAAGCACAAAGACGATGTGGCCTTCAATCTGTTGCTTGCGGATCATGAGATTGGCCTGAATCACCAGGATTACCGATTCTTCCTTGCAATCTTCCATTAGCAGTGCACGCGCGTCGCCGAAACGATGGTCGGGCAGGCTGCCCTGCAGTTCGATGCCAACCATGTCTGCCACTGCGCTGAACGTTGCGTTCAGGATGATATTGCCGACTTCGCTCATGGCTTCCTGTTCGAATTCGGACAGTTCATCCAGCGTCAGGTGCTCACCGATCATCAGGCGGATGATTTCGAGGGCGTTGTTTTCCGGGAACACCAGAACGGCGCGCGCCACGAACGGGCCGGTGAAGGTCTGCGAAACGGTGCTGCACTTATGGGATTGTTCGCCCACCACCATGGCGGTGGCCTCGGTGGGACTCAGCAGATGGACTTCAGGTGCCGTGATCAGGATTTCGTCGTTGACGATCTGGCTCAGGCTCGACGCGGCCCGGCCAACGCCGATATTGAATATCTCGCCCAGTGCATCACGTTGCAACTCGCTAATCGCAATCATGGGAGTCATGCCTCGAAGTAGGAGACAGCCTCGGCGACCGTCTTGGTCGTGATCGGCTTGGGGACAAAATGGACGCCTGCCTTCTCGGCCGCATGGCGCATGCTTTCCTGGATGTTCGCAGTGCAGATCACGATACGGATGTCTGGGTGCTTGAGGCGGATTCGCCCCGCTGTTTCCAGGCCGTTCATGCCAGTCATGTTGATGTCCAGCGTGACGAAATCGGGAGGCGTCTGGTCGATCATCGCCAGTGCTTCTTCGCCGCTGCTGGCTTCGAGGGTACGCCACTCCGGGCGGAGTTGTCCCACCATGGCACGAATCAGCGTGCGCGAGGTGCGGCTGTCGTCGACGATCAGGAGAAGCGGGGCGCTCGCAGTCATGGTGTCACTCAGAACTGGTTGCGAATGACGACTTCGCTCATGGGAAGCTGACCGCCGCGTGGCTGCGCCGGGCGGAGCGGCTTGCCGACGACGACGAACATGGCAATGGTGTGGTCTGCCGGCAGGTTGATCAGCTTGCCCACAGCATCGAAATCGAATCCGTCCATGGGGCAGGAGTCGTAGCCCATGGCCTTCGCCGCGAGCATCAGGGTCATCGCCGCCATGCCGCAAGAGCGCATCGCCTCGTCGCGCTGCACCTGCTCGCGGCCAGTGTAGTATTGGCCGATGGCCGGGACCAGGTAGTCTTGCACCGCTTGCGGGGCGTCTCGCCAGTAGCGTTGTGGTTCCTTTTTCCAGGCGTTCAGGTCGGCGGTCAGGACGATCAGCAGCGAAGCATCGGTGACCTGTGCCTGGTCCCAGCTTGCTGCCCGAATCTGCTTGCGCAAGTCGGGGTCGGTGACGGACACGAAACGCCAGTTCTGGATGTTGAACGCGGTGGGCGCCAGCATGCCAAGGCTGAGTAACTGGTCGATTTCTTGCTGCGACATCCGGTGCTCCGGGTCGTAGTGCTTCACGGAACGGCGTGTTTCAATCGCTTCTATCACATTCATGATCATTTCCCATCGGGGTAGTGAATATCGATAACTTCGAGTTCGAGGTCACCTGCCGGGCGACGCCATTTGACACTGTCGCCAGTTTTTGCGCCGATCAGGGCGCGTGCCAGTGGTGACACCCAACTGACCTTGTTCAGCCGGATATCGGCCTCATCCTCTCCAACGATCGCATAGGTATGCAATTCGCCATGCTCGTCTTCCAGCTGTACGACCGCGCCAAACAGTACGGTATGTCTGTCCTGGGTGGCAGGATCGACCACAATCGCACGCTCCAGACGCCCCTGCAGGTAGCGTAGATCACGGTCGATCATGGCTACCCTTTGCCGCACCAACGGGTCGTCCTTGCGCGGGAGCAGTGCTGCGCGCTCCTGGTCCAGGTCTATGGCCTGTTGCTGCAATTGCATCAGGCCGTTTGGCGTCACATAGTTCGGGTGCTCGCTTTGCGGCCGTTCCGGCAGGTCAGTGCCGGCATGCTCCAGATCGTTTTCCTTGACGAATGCCCGGCTCATTCCCACTCGATCGTCGCCGGTGGCTTGCCGGAGACGTCATACACCACGCGGTTGATGCCGCGGACTTCGTTGATGATACGGTTGCTGACCTTGCCCAGAAGCGAATAAGGCAGCTCGGCCCAGTGCGCGGTCATGAAGTCGCTGGTCACCACGGCACGCAGCGCCACCACGTATTCGTAAGTACGGCCGTCGCCCATCACGCCCACGCTCTTCACCGGCAGGAACACGGTGAAGGCCTGAGAAGTCTTTTCATACCAGCCGGAGGCGCGCAGTTCCTCGATAAAGATGGCATCAGCGCGACGAAGCAGATCGGCGTACTCGCGCTTCACTTCGCCCAGAATGCGTACGCCCAGGCCCGGGCCAGGGAAGGGGTGGCGGTACACCATGTCGTGCGGCAAGCCCAGCGCCACGCCCAGTTCACGGACTTCATCCTTGAACAGCTCGCGCAGCGGTTCCAGCAATTTCAGCTTCAGGGTGTCCGGCAGGCCGCCCACGTTGTGGTGGCTCTTGATGGTGTGCGCCTTCTTGGTCTTGGCGCTGGCCGATT
>CAYUJU010000067.1:0-10754 GCA_964445115.1 uncultured Methylobacillus sp.
CTGATAGTTGAGTCGATACTTCGGCGATCACCGCTTCCCTCATGATGTTTAACGTAAAGTAGACACCATTTCTGGTGTATAAGATTCGAATAATTGGTGTATAACTGGACTAAAGTATTTTTTAACCATATGCTTTATATCGTTTAAATAAAAAAACGGGGTGGTTATGGATCAGGTAAATGCACCATTGCAACCTGCCGCACCTAAATTGCTTGATCTGGTGCGCGAAAAACTTCGCGTCAAGCATTACAGTATCCGAACCGAGAGTCAATACCTGCATTGGGTCAAGCGGTTTATCCTTTATCACAATAAGCGTCATCCCCTTGAAATGGGCGGTCCGGAGGTTGCGGCGTTTCTCACGCATCTGGCAACGGCGGGCAATGTGTCGGCCTCGACGCAGAATCAGGCGCTTTCGGCGATTCTGTTTTTGTACCGCGAGGTGCTGGCGGTGGAGTTGCCCTGGCTGGATGACGTGGTTCGGGCAAAAAAGCCTGCGCGTTTGCCCACGGTGCTTTCCAAACCTGAGGTCGGCCGTATTCTGGCGCGCATGGAAGGAACACATGCGTTGATGGCGCGTTTGCTTTATGGCACGGGGATGCGCTTGATGGAGTGTTGCCGCTTGCGGGTGAAGGATGTCGATTTTGATCTCGGCGAGATCCTGATCCGGGACGGCAAGGGCGGCAAGGATCGTGTCACGATGTTGCCGGATGCCTTGAAGCAGCCATTGCGGGATCATCTGGCCCGGCGCCGGGTGTTGTATGAGGATGATCTGGCCAAGGGGATGGCGAGTGTGTATTTGCCGGATGCGTTGGCGCGCAAATACCCCAATGCACCGACGGAGTGGGGCTGGCAGTATGTGTTTTGCGCGGCAGGGTATTCGACCGACCCGCGTTCAGGTGAGGTGCGCCGTCACCATATCGATGAAAAGTCGTTGCAGCGTGCGGTGAAAAAGGCGGTGATGGCTTCAGGCGTGGCCAAGCTGGCAACGCCGCATACTTTCCGCCATTCTTTTGCGACGCATTTGCTTGAAAGTGGCTACGATATCCGCACCGTGCAGGAACTGCTGGGGCATTCCGACGTCAGTACCACGATGATTTATACGCATGTTTTGAACAAGGGCGGAAAGGGCGTGGTCAGCCCACTGGATCAACTATGAGTTTACGTTTTCGTTTGCACCTGCTGATTACCACGTTGTCGCTGGCTTTCATGCTGGCGGCGGGGTGGGTGATCATCAACGATACGCGTGTATCGATTCGCGAGCGGGTGGAGGCGGCGACGCGCGTGACGGTGCAGTTGCTGGATACCGTGATCGTGAGTTCGTATCAGAACCCGGAATGGGGTTACACGCACGAGGTATTGCGCAGCTTTCTGTTTTCGCTGGGGTATGTGCGTAGCAACCACATTACGCTGCACGACATGCAGGGGAATCTGTTGTACGAATCACCGCCTTCGACCTACCGTGCCAACGTGCAGCCGCCCGACTGGTTCGTGAAGATGGTTGCGCCGGAAAAAGAGGTGGTCAAGCGCCGTATACGCTTTGGCATGCTGGAGGTGACATCGAGTTCGTCGGGGTCGATCCGTGAGGCGTGGAGCGGCGTGCGGCAACTGATGTGGATTGGGTTCGGCTTCTTTTTGTTGTTGAACGGTATGGTGTACTGGGTGCTGGGGCGTGCGCTGACGCCGGTCGGGCGGATCCTCGGCGCGATCAACCGCATGGAGCAGGGCGACCTGACGGTGCGGCTGCCGGAATTCAATCTGCCGGAATTCAGCCGCATCGCGCAAAACCTCAACGACATGGCGCAGTCGCTGGAGGCGAGCACCGAGGAGAGCCGCCGTCTGGCGCTGATCGTGCAGCAGACGGGCGACGCGATTCTGATTCATGACATGAGCGGCAACATCTCGTTCTGGAACCCGGCGGCGGAACAGTTGTTCGGGCATCCGCGTGAGGATATTCTCGGACGATCCGCCTCGCTGCTGGTGCCCATGGGGCGCGAAGGCGAGCTGAAGCAAAACCTCAATGCCATCGCTGAGCGCCGGCAGATCATCAACTACGACACGCAACGCCTGACGCGTGATGGCAGGTTGATCGACGTGTCACTCTCGGCCGCGCCGCTGATCGACCCGCACGACGGCAAGGTGATCGGCGAAATCTGCAGTATGCGCGACATCACCGAGCGTAAGCACGCCGAAGAGGCTGAGCGTAAGCTGGAAGAAAACCGCCAGCTGACGCACTTGATCCAGAGGCACATCGAGGAGGAGCGCCGCAGCTTGGCACGTGAACTGCACGACGAGCTGGGGCAATACGTTACGGCGATCAAGACCTTTGCTGTCGCTATCGGCAACAAGGCTCGCGAGCAGATGCCGGATGTCGAATCGCACGCCCAGACCATCGCGGCGGCGGCGAATCATATCTACGACGGTATGCACAACATCATCCGCCAGTTGCGCCCCGGCGCGCTGGACAACCTGGGTCTGACGGAAACCCTGCGCGATGCGGTGGCCGAGTGGCAAAAGCAGAACCCCGGGGTGAAGTTCACGCTGAACTTTTCCGGTAAACTCGACTCTCTGGGAGAGAACCTCAACATCAATCTTTACCGCGTGGTGCAGGAGTCGGTGACCAACGCATTGCGGTATTCCGAAGCGACGACCATCGACATCCGCTTCGAGGAACAGGAGAACGGCGATTTGCGACTCAGCATCAAGGACAACGGCGTGGGCATGAACATCTGCAATGTCGATCAGACCAGGCACTTCGGCATGTTGGGCATGCGTGAACGCATGCAGGCTTTGCACGGCACGTTCAACCTCGATTCCGTCCCCGGTGAGGGCACCTGTATCAGCGTCACCGTGCAGAAAGGTGGCCGCGCATGAGCCAGATCAACGTCATGCTGGTGGATGACCATGCGGTCGTCCGTATGGGATTCAAGCTGTTGCTGGAATCGGCACCCGACATCAAGGTGGTGGCTGAGGCCGAAAGCGGTGAGCAGGCCATTCGTGCTTACGACGAGCACCATCCCGATGTGGTGGTCATGGATATCACCATGCCTGGTATGGGAGGGATGGAGGCGATTGAGCGCTTGATGGCGCGGGATAGCGGCGCACGGGTGTTGGTGTTGTCCGCGCATGAGGATTCTGTACACCCCAAGCGTGTGCTCAATGCTGGGGCACTGGGCTACCTCACCAAGCGCAGCGCGCCGGAAGAACTGATCACGGCGATCCGCACCGTGGCTGCACGCAAGCGTTATCTCGAGGCCAGCATTGCGCAGCAGATGGCGATCCAGCAACTCTCCGGTGAAACCAATCCCGTCGACGTGCTTTCGCCGCGCGAGTTCGAGGTGTTCATGGCGCTGGCGCAGGGTAAGTCCACCAACGAGATCGCCGAAACGCTGCATCTCTCGCCGCGCACCATCGGTACCCATCTCTACAACGTCAAGCAGAAGCTGAATGCGGGCAACCAGGCAGAAATTGCCCTGATCGCGATGCGTTCGGGGCTGATTGATCCCTAAATTGCGTTAGTTCGCCCGGTAACGGGCGATGTGCAGGCCGCCCATCTGGGCGATTTCGACGATGGCGGCATCCCCGGTGCGCATGCGGCCAAAGTCTGGCGGCACCAGAAAGTAGATCTGTGCGCCATCGCGTCCCGACAGGCTGCCGGTGGCAAGCTGCCAGTCTCGCCATTCCACCGGCTCTGGCAGGATGGTCGAGCCGTTGCGTCGGCTGCGCTCCAGCAAGTCCTGTTTTTCTCTTCCTACCACCAGGCTGATCACCTCGACGGTCACCAGTCGGCTTACCGGCGGCCTGTCCTTACCCTGTTCGTAATTGACGTAAGCTGGAATGTCCTCGACCAGGGGCTTGGTTTCCTGCACCTCAGGGAATTGCATCATGACGAACTTGCCCAGATAAGGGTCGGGTTCGGTGTCCTTCAGCACGTAATTGTGCGGCTGGCGTTCGCGTTCCAGTTGGGCATCAACGATTTCGCCGACGACGTGGTCGGCAACGCGTGTCGCCAGTGATGAGGCGACCTGTTGGGCGATGGGGCCGCCAGCACAGCCACTCACCAGCAGAGCCGCCAGCAGGGCAGCAACAGACTGATGAGGGCGTGCGCTGCACATGCGATCAGGCGCGGTTTACCGCCGCGGCTGGGTTGTCGCCGTCGCCGGCAAGATGGGCATCGCGTGCTGGTAACACATCTGCCACAAGTGCCAGACTCTTCCACGGCGCGTCGGGGGTTTTGCACGCAGCCTTGGGGACGAACTTCGATTCTTCGACCAGTTGCATCTTGTGTATGTAGCGCTGGCAGTTGGGGAAGGTCTCACGCACGGCGACGCGCACCACCATTTGCGCCTCCGGGTATTCCGCCATCAGTGGATCGTTCAGGTCGATGGAGGCAATGCCGTTTACGCGCACGCGGGTCTGCTGCTCGAAATCGATAAACAGCATGCCGATGTTGGGATTGGCCAGTACGTTGCCGGCCGACATGAACATGCCGTTGCCGTCGTAGAGCGGAAACGCCAGCGTTTTCTCGTCAATCACCTTCACGAAGCCCTTGGGGCCGCCCTTGTAGGAGCAATTGGCTTGGCCCTTGTCATCGACGGTCGCCAGAAAGAACATGTTCTTGTCAGCGATGTAGGCCTGATCTTCCGGATTGATCGTCGGCTGGATGATCGTCTGTTCGAAACGCTCGGAAAGCTTGCGTGTGTCGAAATGCTGCTGCAAATCAATTTGCTTGTCGTGGAACATGCTCAGGCTCCCTTGATCCATGCGACTGCGGCTTCGTAGTCTTCGAATACCTGCATGTCGGCTTCTGTGAATATGCGGTTGATCCAGGCACTCCATTCTTGCCACTCGCTACCTGTGACGAGGGCGACACGGCGGAAATCCTTGGCATGCTGGCGGGTAAAACGAATCTCTTCCCATGCGACGTCCAGCGTGAAACCGACCATGTCGCGGAGATCTACCAGCAGGTTGGCGGTGCCCTGGAACTTGAGCGCGTGGTCTACAGCATGCTCGAATTCCTGAAAATCCTTCAGGGTGAATTCGCCGAGTACTGCGGCGATGACCTGTTCTGCTTCTTGGTTATTGATTGTAATCATGTTTTTCCTTTCTCTCGCGTCATAGTGTAGGCGCTTGGGCGGATTTGTCAAAACCTGCTCGGCCGCGCAGGCTGATGATGCCGCTGGTGATAATCAGGGCGACGCCCAGCCAGCCGGTGGGGGTGAGTGACTCGTCCCACCAGATCATGCCGAACAGGCTGGAGAGAATCACCGTGCTGTAGGCCAGGCTGCCTGCGGTGAGCGGGTCGCCCTTGCGATAAGCACGTGTCATGGCGAGTTGCGCCAGGGTGGCGCAGGCGCCCATGGCGGAAAGCAGGCCCAGCAATTGCCAGGAGAGCGCATGAAACTGGTGGATCAGCATCCACAGGCCGCTGCCGATGGTGCAGACCAGCGTGAAATAAAACACCGTGCGCCACTCCGGCTCACCCATGCGGCCAAGTTGTGTCACCTGTAAGTAGACAATGCCGGCCAGCAACCCTGAGACCAGGCCCATCAGGGCAGGTATCCACGTGCCCTGGGTGAAACTGGGCTGTAGCAGCAGTGCCACGCCGATGAATCCGACGACAATCGCCAGCAGTAGGACGGGCTTGGCTTCTCTTGGCATGTAAAACAGGGTGAGTACGGCCAGGAAAAGCGGCGAGGTGTAGTTCAGGGTGATGGCGGTCGCCAGTGGCAACTGGGTGATCGCGTAGAAATACAGGGCCAGCGAGACAAAGCCGAGCAGGCTGCGCGAGGCATGCAACTGCCAGCGCGCCGTACGCAGCGACTTTCCGCCACGGCTGGCGAGGATCATCAGGTAAATCGTGATCAGCCCGAACAGCGAGCGGTAGAACACCAGTTCATTGCTGGAAAGTGTTTCGGCCCCCGCCTTGACCAGCGCCCCCATGCAGGCGAAGAAAAAGCCCGCAACCAGCATCCACAAATTGCCGAGGCCGACGGGTTTCATGCTTGCAGGATGTGTGGAATTTGAAGGCCCGTTATTTCAGATGGGGTTCGAGCTGGGCACGCATCCACAGGTGGAAGTGCTCCATGCCAGTTTCCATCGGGTGCTGGTAGGGGCCGGTTTCGTTCAGGCCCTGCGAGTGCAGGTAAAGTCGGCCATCGTGCATGCGCTGGCAGATGTCCTCATCCTCGACCGCAGTTTCCTGATAGGCCGCCTGCTCCGCTTCGATGAATTCCCGTTCGAACAGCGCGATGTCTTCCGGGTAGTAGAACTCGACCACGTTGGTGCAGGCGTTGGGCCCGCGTGGGATGATGTGCGAGACGACCAGCACGTGGGGATACCACTCGATCATCAGGAAGGGGTAATACACCATCCAGATCGCGCCGTATTTGGGCAACGCGCCGTTGCCGTATTTCAGCACCTGCTCCTGCCAGCGCTGGTAGACTGGCGAGCCGGATTTCTGCAGGGCGCGGTTGATGCCGACGGACTGCACGCTGTACCACTCGCCGAATTCCCATTTCAGGTCGTCGCAGTCGACGAAATTACCCAGGCCAGGATGGAAGGGCACGACGTGGTAGTCTTCCAGATAGACCTCGATGAAGGTCTTCCAGTTGAATTGATACTCGTCGATCATGACCCGGTCGAGCATGAAGCCGCCGAAGTCGAAATCCTTGAGGAAGCCCAGCTTGGAGAGGTCCTTGGTGATATCGCGCGTGCTGTCGAACAGCAGGCCGTTCCAATTTTGCAGCGGGGTACGTTCGAGGTTCAGGCAAGGCTTGGATTCGAAGTGCGGAGCGCCCAGCAGCTCGCCTTGCAGGTCGTAGGTCCAGCGATGCAGCGGGCAGACGATATTCTTGGCGGTGCCCTTGCCCTTCAGCATCAAGGCCTGACGGTGACGGCAAACGTTGCTGATCAGCTCGATGCCGTGCTGGTTGCGCACCAGTGCCTTGCCGTGGTTCATCCATTCCAGCGAGTGATAATCCCCCGCGTTGGGCACCATCAGTTCATGACCGATGTAATGCGGGGCGTGCGGAAACAGCACGCGCTGTTCCAGCGCATAAATCTCGGGGTCGACATACCACGACACAGGCAACTGCGCTTGTGCGGGGCGTTGAATGGGGGTCACGTTGGTGGCGGGCATCATGGGCGGAAGAATTTGTTCCCCGGGGGCGGGCGCGAAGAACCTTCTGGGTAAACCGGCCCGCTATTTTGCCCGAATGGGGATTTTTTTCAAGACTTGCGCCTCCGAGTTGTGTTTTTTTGTGCGCACGGTTGCCCGTATTTGCAGCTTGTAGATCAATGGTTTCCTTGCCCGGAACCCCGATTTGGGATACCCTATCCACCTTTTGAAACCTGCTGTTTACGGGAGCCTGCATGAAAAATCCGTTGGATTCGATTTTCGGTACGATTGTGGCCGGGCTGGTGCTGACCGTGGTGCTGTACGTGTTTCTGAAGAATTTTGTGTTGGTGGGGGCGTGATCATGGAGCTGCAGATGGATGTTGTGCCCGCCATTGCCCGCTGGATCCATTTCCTGGCAGGGATTACCTGGATCGGCCTGCTGTACTATTTCAACCTGGTGCAGGTGCCTGCGCTCAAGGATGCGGCCGCGGACGGTACCGCCACCGGGATCACGAAACATGTCGCACCACGCGCGCTGCTGTGGTTCCGCTGGGCATCCGTGGCGACCTGGTTGGCCGGTGCCGCCTTGCTGGGCGCCAACTTCGTGCCGGCGTTTACCCTGCAACCCGGCATGGCTCCGATCGGGATCGGTGCTTGGCTGGGCACGGTGATGTTGTTCAACGTGTGGGTGTTCATCTGGCCGAACCAGCAGAAGATTCTGGGCATGAAGCCCGCTACTGACGACGAGAAAGCCAAGTCCCGACGGGTGGCTTTGCTGGCATCGCGAACTAACATGATGCTCTCCATCCCGATGCTGCTTTTCATGGCTGGGGGGCTCTCGCACCGCGCCGTATTCGGCCTGTAATCTGGGTCGGGTTTTTTTGAAACACGGCGGCACAGGCCGCCGTGTGCGTTTATGAATTTGGTTGATAAATCATGTCTCAACATCTGATGACGACGTATGGCAGACAACCGGTCACCTTCGTGAAAGGTGAGGGCGTCTGGCTCTGGGACGAACAGGGCAATAAGTATCTCGACGGGTTGGCGGGCGTTGCCGTCAACGGTCTCGGCCACGCCCATCCGGGGCTGGTCAAGGCGATCAGCGAGCAGGCTGCACGCATGATCCACGTTTCCAATATCTACCATATCGCCGAGCAGGAGCAGTTGGCGGATCGCCTGTGTGCGCTCTCCGGCATGGATCGCGTGTTCTTCAGCAACTCCGGCTGCGAGGCGAACGAGGCTGCCATCAAGCTTGCGCGGCTGTACGGCCACAACAAGGGCATCGACAACCCGTCTATCGTGGTGATGGACAAGTCGTTCCACGGCCGCACCATGGCGACGCTCTCCGCAACCGGCAACCGCAAGGTGCAGGTCGGGTTCGAGCCGCTGGTACAGGGCTTCGTGCGTGTGCCCTACGATGATCTGGAAGCGGTACGCCAGGTGGCTGCACACGACAACAACGTCGTGGCGGTGCTGGTGGAACCGGTGCAGGGTGAGGGCGGCATCAACGTGCCGAAAGCCTCCTACCTGGAAGGCTTGCGCGACATCTGCGACCAGTACGGCTGGCTGCTGATGCTGGACGAGGTGCAGAGCGGCATTGCACGGACCGGTACTATGTTCGCGTTCCAGCATACCGCCATCAAACCGGACGTCATGACCTTGGCCAAGGGGCTGGGCTCTGGTGTGCCCATCGGCGCCTGCGTGGCGCGTGGGGTGGCAGCGGAAACCTTCAAGCCCGGCAACCACGGTTCGACCTTTGGCGGTAATCCGCTTGCCTGTGCGGCGGGCCTCGCTACACTGGAAGCGATTGAAAAGCAGGGGCTGTGTGCGCATGCGGAGCAGTTGGGTCGCTGGATCAATTCCGCCTTCGCCGCGCGCTTTAAGGAGCAGCCGGCCGTAGTGGCGATCCGTAACGCCGGCCTGATGATAGGGATCGAACTTGATCGCCCGTGCTACGACCTGGTGAAGCAGGCGCTGGCTGCCGGCCTGTTGATCAACGTCACCGCTGACAAGGTGATCCGCCTGCTGCCGCCGTTGGTGATGACACAGGATGAAGCGCAACAGCTGGTGGACAAGCTGGTGCCGCTGGTGAATAACTTTTTGAGCCAATAAGAGCCTGTCATGGCAATCAAACACTTTTTGCAATTCAAGGACCTGACCCGCGAGGAATTCGACTACCTGTTCGAGCGCACCCGCTGGATCAAGCAACAGTTCAAGGCCTATCAGCAATACTGGCCGCTTTCCGATCGCACCCTGGTGATGATTTTCGAGAAGGCCAGCACCCGTACGCGCCTGTCGTTCGAGGCCGGGATGCAGCAACTGGGTGGCTCGGCGATCTACCTGAATACCCGCGACTCCCAGCTGGGCCGCGGTGAGCCGGTGGAAGATGCGGCGCAGGTGATTTCGCGCATGAGCGACCTGGTCATGATCCGTACTTACGAGCAGGAAATCATCGAGCGCTTCGCGGCGAATTCCCGCGTGCCGGTGATCAACGGGCTGACCAACGAATATCACCCGTGCCAGATCATGGCCGATATCTTCACCTTCATCGAGCATCGTGGCCCGATCCAGGGCAAGACGGTGGCGTGGATCGGCGATTCCAATAACGTCTGCAACACATGGTTGCAGGCGGCGGAAGTGCTGGATTTCAACGTCCACGTTTCGACGCCGCCGGGATACGAAGTGGAGCCGGAACGTGCCGGACTTTACGGTCACGCGCACTATGAGGAGTTCGTCGATCCCATGGAGGCGGCGCGTGGTGCCGACCTGGTGACTACCGATGTATGGACCAGCATGGGCTTCGAGGCGGAAAACGAGGAACGCATGCGCGATTTTGCCGACTGGCAGGTCGATGCCGACATGATGAAGGTGGCTGCCAAGGATGCGGTGTTCATGCACTGCCTGCCGGCGCATCGCGGCGAAGAAGTCGCGGCCGAAGTCATCGATGGCCCGCAGAGCGTGGTGTGGGATGAGGCGGAAAACAGACTGCACACGCAAAAGGCGCTGATGGAGTACCTGTTGCTGGGGCGTGTGGCTGGCTAACGTGACACGGGACGCCAGTATCGCAAACCATATTCTGCCGACGGCGTCGGCAATGGTGGGGGTCTGCATGACGGTCATTTCCGTGATGCAGTTGCTCCCCAATAATGCAATCTCGCCACTGGCAGACAAGGCGCTCGCGATCGACAGCCTGCTCTTTCTGGCCAGCGCCATGGTCTCTTATCGGTCGCTGCGTGACAGCGGCGGCGAGGCACTCGAGAAGTATGCGGATTGGTTGTTTTTGACGGGGCTCGGCCTGATGGTCTTGGCGGGGGTGCTCGTCTCTTTTGAATTATTTTTGGTATAGGACAGTGTCGTGAGCGAAATCAAAAAAGTCGTGCTTGCCTACTCCGGCGGGCTGGATACCTCGGTCATCCTGAAGTGGCTGCAGGACGAATACAAGTGCGAGGTGGTGACCTTTACCGCCGACGTCGGCCAGGGCGAAGAGCTGGAGCCGGCGCGCGAAAAGGCGAAGAAGTTCGGCATCAAGGAAATCTACATCGACGACCTGCGCGAAGAGTTCGTGCGCGATTTCGTGTTCCCGATGTTCCGCGCCAACACCATCTACGAAGGCGAGTACCTGCTGGGCACCTCCATC
>CAYUJU010000068.1:0-10684 GCA_964445115.1 uncultured Methylobacillus sp.
GTAGCGGCAGTTTCCTGCCAAATGACCGTTTACACAAAAATTCTTACACCCTCGACCGTGATAGCTAACATTTTCCCGCAATCATCAGTCTCAATCCTCCACGAATCAAGCAGACCAAACCCAGCCCTCTCTTTCCTTCCCGCAGTTTCGATATTTGTTTCAATTCTGGTTCCGGAAAGTCTGGCCAGAGAATCACCAAGACGTCGATAAGCATCCCCATCAACGCCCCTATCTGTAACTGTCAGAAAGTCGTAGGCCACAAACTTCACCGTTTGCCCAACTTCCCTCCCCCTGCTCATTGCATCAAGAATCTGCCCGGCACAGTAATACCAGACATCTTTGTCATGAATCGTTGCACAGCCATCAGCCCCTGGCTTAATCGTTATCGCCAGCCCATTTCTCTCATACTTCCTCACTTCAGTGTCACGCGAATTCAAAGCAAACAGTGGATGTTCGAGACTGGCCAAATCACCCTTAAATGAGTAATGGAGGAGATCAGCAACAAAGACTGCGGCTGGTTTCTGATCATCTGTCATGATCACCCCCAGCCATTGCTGAGCCCTTCCTTGGCCTACCTGCCTTACGCTCAACCTTGGCAACCTTGGATAGTACCAACTGAGCACTATCCCCCACAGAACCACTTGAATCTAGCTTCTTCCTGTAGGTCCGCTGATCCTCCAACCAGTCAAAAATATCCTGCAAAACCCACAGAAGCTTCCTTCCCCTCCTTGCTGGAGGTGGGAAGCCATCCAACAAAGCGCTGCGCTTTTCCTCGTAAAAATGCCTCCGAAAAACCGACTCACTTACATTAAGTAACGGAAGAAATTCCTCTCTCTCAACAAAACGTAGATTACTTTCAATCATTTTTGCCACAACCTCATACAGGTGTGGCCCGAGCTAAATTCTATTTATGAGGCGCGCACGCTGCCCAGACAAACAAACAAGTCGGGCCGTAGCAGGTATATGACTGCGGCAGCGCTACGCGCTGGCAAAAGGGGTAGGAAGTAACTTGTCTGAAAGGTTCGGATCGCAGATCTGAAGCTGAGGTGGTGGTAGAAAATCTGAAAGACGAATTGCAATCAGGCGGCACATACTCAATAGCATGAGCATTGCCTGATTCAGAATCGCAGTGAGAACTGAAGCGTCAATGCCTTGCAGGTGGACCTGATCTAGAGTTTCCCCTTCAAGATCGTCTTGAGCAATGATCAAGCCGAACAGATTAAAGGCAAAGCCGAACCCCTGGCGCTCGACAAATCGAGCACTCAAAGCCTGCTTTAACCTCTTATTCCAACCGTTCATTGCTCCTATCCTACCCTAATGATTCCATAACATCATCCAAGTAAATGTTGTAACCATAGTAGTTTGCCGATGCACCAAAAGCGCACCAAACTAAGAGGGTACGATAAGGGTATTAATAGGGAATCCTGCACCAATTCCGCGCCAAATCAGCTTAAAAATCGATGATTCTTTGTATCGCATAAAAACAAATGCATCCACTATCACATTGTTTTATATGATTTTCATGGTGGACCGGAGGAGGATCGAACTCCCGACCTTCGCATTGCGAACGCGACGCTCTCCCAGCTGAGCTACCGGCCCATGGGGTGGGTGAGTGGATTATACTCACAACAATTTTGATTGTTAAAGACCTGCCCCATGCAGAAACTGCTCACCCCCCTATTCTGGATTCTAATCGCACTCATCGGTGCCTCGGCAGTCGGCGGCATCGCCCTCAACCGCGGCGAGGAGATCAATGCGCTGTGGTTCATCACCGCAGCTGTCTGCGTATATGCCATCGCCTACCGCTTTTACGCTGCCTGGATCGCCGCCAGAGTACTGGTGCTGGATGAGACACGCGCCACACCAGCCGAACGCTTCGACAACGGCAAGGACTTCATCCCGACCAACAAGTGGATCGTGTTCGGCCACCATTTCGCGGCGATCGCCGGGCCCGGCCCACTGATCGGCCCGACGCTGGCGGCGCAGTTCGGTTACCTGCCGGGAACGCTGTGGATTCTAGTCGGCGCCGTGCTGGGTGGCTGCGTCCAGGACATGGTCACGCTGTTTTTCTCCATGCGCCGCGACGGCCGCAGCCTGGGGCAGATGGCGCGTGACGAACTCGGCCCGATTGGTGGCATTGCGGCGTTGATCGGCACCTTCGCCATCATGATCATCCTGATTGCCGTATTGGGGCTGGTCGTGGTCAACGCCATGAAGCACAGCCCGTGGGCCACCTCCACCGTCGCTGCCACCATCCCCATCGCCATGCTGGTCGGCCTGTATATGCGCAACCTCCGGCCAGGCCGCGTGCTGGAAGGCTCGCTGCTGGGCGTCGTCCTGTTGCTGCTGGCCGTGGCCGGCGGCGGCTGGGTGGACCATCACGAAACGCTGCGCGGCCTGTTCGATCATGACGGCCTGCCGCTGGCCTGGGCGGTAATCGCCTACGGCTTCGCCGCGGCCATCGTCCCGGTGTGGCTGCTGCTAGCACCGCGTGATTACCTCTCCACTTTCATGAAGCTGGGCACGATTATCCTGCTGGCCATCGCCATCGTCATTCTGCAACCGATGATCAGAATGCCCGCGCTGACCCAGTTCATCGACGGCACCGGCCCGATCTTCGGCGGCACCTTGTTCCCGTTCGTGTTCATCACCATCGCCTGCGGGGCGATTTCCGGTTTTCACTCGCTGATCGCCTCGGGCACCACGCCCAAACTGCTGGCCAACGAACGCGACATTCGCATGATCGGGTACGGCGGCATGGTGCTGGAATCGTTCGTCGCCATCATGGCTCTGATCGCCGCATCGGTACTCGAACCGGGGGTATTCTTCGCCATCAACAGCCCGGCTGGCGTAGTCGGCAAGGAAGCGGCAGACGCCGTCGCAAAAATCTCCAGCTGGGGGTTCCCGGTCACGGTCGAGCAAATGAATCTGCTGGCACATCAGATGGGCGAATCCACCCTGTTCGCCCGCACCGGCGGCGCGCCTTCGCTGGCCGTGGGCATGGCCAGCATTTTCGGCTCGGCGTTTGGAGAGCACATGCTGGCGCTGTGGTATCACTTCGCCATCATGTTCGAAGCCATCTTCATCCTCACCACGCTGGATGCCGGCACACGCGTCGGCCGCTTCATGCTGCAGGACATGCTGGGTAACGTCTGGCCGAAGCTGGGGGAAACTTCGTGGACACCGTCGGTGATCCTCACCAGCGGTATCGTGGTGGGCGCGTGGGGATATTTCCTCTACATCGGCGTGATCGATCCCAACGGCGGGGTCAACCTGCTGTGGCCACTATTCGGGATTGCCAACCAGATGCTGGCGGCCATTGCGCTGTGCGTCGGCACCGGCATCCTGATCAAGTCGGGCAAGCTGAGATACGCCTGGGTCACCGGCATCCCGCTGAGCTGGCTGGTCATCGTCACCAGCACCGCGGCTTGGGAAAAAATCTTCAGCAGCGATACCCGCGTCGGCTTCTTCGCCGCAGCCAACGACATGGCGGCCAAGCTCGCCGCCGGTAGCCTACCGCCGGAAAAGGCCGCCGTGGCGCCGCAGCTGATCTTCAACCAGCATCTCGATGCCTGGCTGACTGCGTTCTTCGTAGTGCTGCTGTGGGTCATCGTACTCGACATGCTGCGCGTCAGCGCCCGTCATCTCGCTGGCAAACCCGTGCCACCGGTGTCGGAATCCCCACATGTTCCCAGCCGGTTGGTCGAGGATTTTGCGCGCGACTGACCCGTAAGCCGCCCATGGTTTGCGGCAAGCCTCGTGTATTATCTGATTTTTTAGTCAGCAAATTCCCAAGGGAGCGCACGTGCAACAAGAACAACAACGCGAGCCGTTTGCCTTCAGCGGCCGCGGCGGGGAATATTTCCGCATCTGGATCGTCAACCTCTGCCTCAGCATCCTGACGCTGGGCATCTACTCGGCGTGGGCAAAGGTACGCCGCCTGCAATATTTCTATCGCCACACCAGCGTAGCTGGGGCCAGCCTGGACTACCACGGCGACCCGATCGCCATCCTCAAGGGTCGCATCTTGGCGGTGATCCTGTTTGGCGGGTATTCCGTTGCCGCCAATATCAATCCGATCGTCGGACTCGGTATCTTCGGCCTGATTCTGCTGATCATGCCCTGGCTACTGGTGCGCTCGCTACGCTTCCAGATGCATAACTCCAGCTATCGCGGCCTGCACTTTTCCTTTCACGGCAAAACCGGCGATGCCTATGTCAATTTTCTGCTGCTGCCACTGGTATCCTACATGTCGCTGGGGTTTCTCTGGCCGCTGGCACACCAGCAAATGACGCAGTACGTGCGTCGCCACAGTGCCTACGGCAACGGGCGGTTCGGGTTCGACGGCAAGACAGGGGCCTTCTACAAACCCTACATGATCCTGTTCGGCGTTACCCTCCTGCTACTGGCCATTGCAATCGGGGTAGGAGTCGTTATTGCCAAGGGCTGGATACCACAAGCCCAGATGGGCGATCCGGATAGCGCAGTGTTCATGGGCTTCCTGTTCGCGATCATTGGCCTGTTTTACCTCAGCCTGCTGCTCTTCGCTGTGCCCTACCTCACCGCAAGGCTGCAAAATCTGATCTGGAATCACACCTCACTCGGGCCAATCGGATTTTCCTGCGATCTGCGCGCACGCGACCTGTTCGGCCTGATGTTCACCAACCTGCTACTGATCATCCTGACGCTGGGGTTGTTCAAGCCGTTTGCTGATATCCGCATGGCGCGCTACCGCATCGAGCACATGACGCTGCTGGCCAGCGAAGACCTGGACAGCTTCGTCGCAGCGCAGCAAGCCAGCGTCGGGGCCTCCGGTGAGGAAATGGCCGACATTTTTGACATGGATATCTCCGCCTGATGTCGGTCGACGCAAGCTACTTCGACGGCCAGAGCGCCCGCCGCCACCCGGTGGTACTGCAGCTGCTGGCCGGCCGCCTCGTCCTGCGTGGCGCCAATATCGCGCGTGACTTGGTCACGGGCGAATTCAGCGTCCCTGGTCGACTGGGCAATACCCCGCGACTCATCCTGTTTCACGATGGCGCCCGCTGCGAGGTAGCAGACCATGACAAATTCGAGCGCTTGCTGTCCGAAGCCGGTGTGGGCAACTCCCTGATCGGCCACATCGAATCGCGCTGGACGTTCGCCATCGCTGCGCTGGTGCTAACCTTGAGCCTCGTAGCCGCAACCTATGTCTGGGGTCTCCCCTACGCTGCTGAAAAAATAGCCGCCCGCGTGCCGGATCGTGTGCTCACGCTAATCGACACGCAGTTCATGCGGACCTTTGACGGCAGGCTGTTCGAACCCTCCCATCTTTCGAAGGAGCGCCAACAGGTGCTGGAAGGTCGACTCCGCAGGATTCTTCCCACGCACGCGCAGGCACCACAAGCTGTGCTGTTCCGCAGCAGCCCCGCCATCGGGCCGAACGCCTTCGCCCTGCCAGGCGGCACCATCGTCGTGCTCGATGAAATCGTCGCCCTGACCAATGACGACGACGAAATCGTGGCCGTCCTCGCCCACGAGATGGGCCACGTCGCAGAACGCCACGCACTGCGGCAAATGCTCCAAGCCTCCGTCGTGGGGCTGGCCACCAGCTGGTATGTGGGCGATATCAGCACGCTACTCGCCGCCGCGCCGGCCGCGCTGCTCGAAACTCGTTATTCGCGTGAATTCGAGCGTCGCGCCGACGCTTACGGGGCCGACCTACTGGCAGCCAACCAGATCCCACCGAGCCGGCTGGCGAACATGCTGGAGAAACTGGAACGTGCCCATCGCGGTGATCAGAAGGCGCGGCAGGACGACACCATGGATTATTTTTCCACCCACCCCAATACCGCAGAGCGCATCCGCACCCTGCGTGGCAAACGCTGACAATGCCATTGCTCAAGGCAATCCTGGCGCAGGCTGGCAGCTGGCTCGTGGTGCTGGCAGCGCTACGCCTGCTGCCCATCAGCTTCGGCTGGCCCTTGCTGATTGTCCAGGCCCTGCTTGCCAGCATGCTGGCAAGGCGCCTGGGACAAGCCCGCTGGTGGATACCGATTCACCTGGCCTTCACGCCGGCCGCGGCGGCAATGGCGACCCTCGCCATCCCCTCCTGGGCCTATCTGGTGATCGCCTTGCTGATGGGCCTGGTGTTCTGGGGGACGGTCAAGGGCGATGTGCCCTTGTTCCTGTCTTCCCACGCCGCCAACGAGGCGCTCAAAACGCTGGTGGATCGTGAACGCGCCACGCAATTCATCGACCTCGGTGCTGGCCTCGGCACCGTGACCGTGGCGCTGGCCCGGCACCGCCCGAGCATGACGGTTGAAGCGTGGGAACGCGCGCCCATTCCCTGGCTGATCACGCAATGGCGCAGCCAGGGTCTGCCGAATGCCTTGGTCTACCGGATGAGTTTCTGGGAATGCGATTTGTCGATTTTCGATGTGGTGTTCGCCTTCCTTTCCCCGGCCGCCATGCCACGCTTGGGAGAAAAGGCGCGCCGCGAGATGAAACCCGGTAGCCTGCTGGTTTCGTCCAACTTCCCCGTGCCAGACTGGGAACCAGAATCGGTAATCGAGATCGAAGACCGCATGCAGACTCGCCTGTATTGCTACCGGATGCCCCGATGACACTGTCCAGCCGATGGAAATCCCTGTGGCGCGCGATCCGCCGTCTCAGCGGAGATGATGCCTATGACCGCTATATCGCGCACCACTCCGCACACCACCCCGACGAGCCCCCCCTGTCACGAGAGGCCTTCTTCAAGCAGTGGCAGGACGACAAATGGAAGGGTGTGAAACGTTGCTGCTGAAGGGTCTTTTGGCAGCCCACACGTAATAAAAAACGCCTTGGGCAAAGCCACAAGGCGTTTTTTTACTGCGCCGGAGATCAGCGCGGCAGCGCAGCAGCCTCACTCGCCAGCTTGGTGATGGTCGCCCAATCACCGCGCGCCATGACGTCTGCCGGGGTCAACCAGGAACCGCCCACCACGACCACGTTCGGCAAAACCAACAGGGTCGGAGCGTTTTCCAGCGAGACACCGCCGGTTGGGCAGAACTTGATATCCGCAAACGGACCTGCCCATGCCTTCAGCAGATTCGGCCCCCCCGCCTGCATGGCCGGGAAGAACTTGAGTTCGGTGTAGCCATCTTCCTGCGCCTGCATGATTTCACTGCCAGTCGCCACGCCCGGCAACAGCGGCAGGCCGATATCCTGGCACGCCTTACCGATGGAGGTGGTGTATCCCGGGCTGACACCGAAACGCGCGCCAGCAGCCAGCGCCGCCTTGGCATCCGCCACAGAGCGAATGGTCCCTGCACCGACCACCGCTTCCGGCACTTCTGCTGCAATGGCGCGCATGCTGTCCAGCGCCTGCGGCGTACGCAGGGTGATCTCCAGCATGCGGATGCCACCGGCAACCAGCGCCTTGGCCATCGGGACGGCATGTGCCACATCGTTCAGCACGATCACCGGGATGACGGAGGCATCCTGCATGACCTGCAGGGCAGTCAGTTTTTCAGTTACAGCCACGTACAAGCTCCTTCTTCAGCAGTCGACACGTTTTGACGCATCGAGGTAAACAGTTCGCGGCCGAAACCGGTCGCATTGGATTCCTTCAGATGCTGCGGCATGCGAGCCGGCTCACGCGCGGTCCACTCGTTGGCATCGATCAGCACATTCAGTTCACCGTTGATGGCGTCCAGGCGGATGATGTCGCCGTCGCGCACCTTGGCCAGCGGGCCGCCAGCAGCCGCTTCCGGAGACACGTGGATCGCCGCCGGGATCTTGCCGGATGCACCGCTCATGCGGCCATCGGTCACCAAGGCCACGTCGAAGCCCTTGTTCTGCAGCGCTTTCAGCGGCGGTGTCATCTTGTGCAGTTCTGGCATACCGTTGGCCTTGGGGCCTTGCCAGCGCACCACGCAGACCACGTCGCGATCCAGTTCGCCAGCCTTGAAGGCCTCCAGCAAGGCTTCCTGCGATTCGAACACCTTGGCCGGCGCTTCGATCACGTGCAGATCCTCCGGCACGGCAGAAATCTTGATCACGCTGCGGCCGAGATTGCCGCGCAGCACCTTGATGCCGCCGTTGGAACTGAACGGATCAGCCACCGGACGGACGACGGTATCGTCCAGCGAATGGCCGACGATGTGCCAGTGGAGGCCGCCATTGCCGTCCGCTTCCGGAATGCCGGTGAATTCACGGATACCGTTCGGGCGGACAGTCAGCACGTCCTCGTGCATCAGACCGGCATCCAGCAGTTCACGGATCACGTAGCCTGGGCCACCAGCCGCCTGGAAGGCGTTCACGTCGGCTTCGCCGTTCGGGTAAACGCGGGCGATCAGCGGCACCACGTTGGAGAGCTCGCAGAAATCGTCCCAGTTGATCGAGATGCCGGCAGCACGCGCCACAGCCACCCAGTGCATCAGGTGGTTGGTGGAACCGCCGGTCGCCAGCAGGGCAACCATGGCATTGACGATACAGCGCTCGTCTACCACGCGGCCAATCGGGGAGAAATTCTTACTCTTGGTAATGTTGAGCACGGAGCGCATCGCTTCGCGGGTCAACTCCTCACGCACTTCGGTGCCCGGGGTCACGAATGCCGTGCCCGGGACGTGCAGGCCCATGGCTTCCAGCATCATCTGGTTACTGTTGGCGGTGCCGTAGAAGGTACAGGTGCCCTGGCCGTGGTAGGCCTTGGATTCGGCCTCAAGCAGTTCAGCGCGGCCCACCTTGCCTTCGGCAGCCAGCACGCGCATGTGCGACTTGGCGCTGTTGGACAAACCGGTGGTCATCGGACCAGCTGGGATGAACACGGTCGGCAGATGGCCGTAATGCAGTGCACCGATCAGCAGGCCCGGCACGATCTTGTCACACACGCCCAGCATCAGGGCGGCATCGAATACGTCGTGGCTCAGGGAAACAGCGGTCGACATGGCGATCACGTCGCGGCTGAACAGGGAGAGTTCCATGCCCGGCATACCCTGGGTAATGCCGTCGCACATGGCAGGCACACCACCCGCCACCTGGGCAGTGGCACCGTGCTTGCGTGCCTCGGCCTTCAGGATATCGGGGTAGTGCTGGAACGGCGCATGCGCCGACAGCATGTCGTTGTAGGCCGTCACGATGCCAACGTTGGGCGCGTGCTCGGTCACCACCTTGAATTTGTCGTTGTCCGGCATGGCAGCAAACGCGTGCGCCACATTGGCGCAGCCCATGCGGGTCGCGCCCGGCTTGCGTTGGGCCATGGCATCCAGATGCTTCAGGTATGCCTGACGCGTCTCGGCGCTACGTGCAATGATGCTCGCAGTCACCTTCTCAACAATAGGATTCAATGTCATATTTTTTATAAGGACTGCAGAAAGTTTGAGAGAACGCGTAATCCTACCGCAAAATGCGGCGAAACCCCAGTGTTATGTTAGCCAAAGCCCTTGATTGAATTGCGGGAAACGGCGTCACCACGGGCTTGCGGGAATATTACCAACAATAGGGGATCAGCGCGGCTTGCGACTCCAGCGCCACATCCATACCCCAGCCAACACCATCGGCAAACTCAACCATTGCCCCATGGTCATGCCAAGCGACAGAGTTCCCAGGAACGCATCCGGCTCACGCGCGAACTCGATGATGAATCTGGAGGCACCGTAGCCGATCAGGAAGAGTGCGGATACGGCCCCGACCGGACGCGGCTTGCTGGAGAAGCGCCACAGCACCGCGAACAGCAGAACCCCTTCCAACCCAAACTCATACAACTGCGACGGGTGGCGTGGCTGGGAGTCCACCATGGGAAACACCACCCCCCAGGGCAGATCGGTCGCCCGCCCCCACAATTCGCCGTTGATAAAGTTTCCGAGCCGGCCCGCGCCTAGTCCGATCGGCACCATGGGCGCCACGAAATCCATGATGGCAAGCCAGCGCTTACCGGTCTTGCGGGCGAACAACGCCATGGCGATCAGCACCCCCAGAAACCCGCCGTGAAAACTCATCCCCCCCTGCCACACCGCCAGAATCTCGGAGGGATGTGCCAGAAAATGGGCCGGCTGATAGAACAGCACATAGCCCAGCCGCCCGCCAAGGATCACCCCCAGGGCGCCGTAAAAGAGGATGTCATCGAGATCGCGCTCGGTCCATCCGGACTGCGGATGCTGGCGAATTCGCCACTTGCCCAGCCACAGCAGGCCGAGAAAACCCACGAGATACATCAGCCCGTACCAGTGGATGCCGAACGGGCCGAGTTGGACCGCGACAGGGTCGAATTGGGGGTGAACCAGCATGATGGGCGTGTCCAAATTGGGTTAAAATTAGCCGATTATACGTTACGTTCATCCCCGATTTTCGAGGTTCGCCATGCCCAAATACCGTTCCCACACCACCACCCAAGGCCGCAACATGGCCGGTGCCCGCGCCCTGTGGCGCGCCACCGGGATGAAGGAAGAGGATTTTTCCAAGCCCATCATCGCGATCGCCAACTCCTTCACCCAGTTCGTGCCCGGCCACGTGCACCTGAAGGACATGGGCCAACTGGTGGCACGTGAGATCGAAAAAGCGGGCGGCGTCGCCAAGGAATTCAACACCATCGCCGTGGACGACGGCATCGCCATGGGCCACGGCGGCATGCTGTATTCGCTGCCCAGCCGCGACCTGATCGCCGACTCCGTGGAATACATGGTCAATGCCCATTGCGCCGATGCGCTGGTGTGCATCTCCA
>CAYUJU010000069.1:0-9584 GCA_964445115.1 uncultured Methylobacillus sp.
GGATACCGGCGTTGAACAGGTCGGTTTCCAGGAAGATCTGGCCGTCGGTGATGGAAATCACGTTGGTCGGCACGAAGGCGGACACGTCACCGGCAGCGGTTTCAATCACCGGCAGTGCGGTCAGAGAACCGGTCTTGCCCTTGACTTCACCGTTGGTGAACTTCTCGACGTACTCTTCATTGACACGAGCAGCACGCTCCAGCAGACGGGAGTGGATGTAGAACACGTCACCCGGATAAGCTTCGCGGCCCGGCGGACGGCGCAGCAGCAGGGAGATCTGGCGATAAGCCCAAGCCTGCTTGGTCAGGTCATCGTACACGATCAGCGCATCTTGACCGCGATCGCGGAAGTATTCACCCATGGTACAACCGGCATACGGTGCCAGGAACTGGAGTGCGGCGGAGTCAGAAGCAGAAGCGGCCACGACGATGGTGTATTCCATCGCGCCGTGCTCTTCCAGCTTGCGTACCACGTTAGCGATGGTCGAAGCCTTCTGGCCGATCGCGACGTAGATACAGGTCATGTTCTGACCCTTCTGATTGATGATCGCGTCAACGGCGACTGCGGTCTTGCCAGTCTGACGGTCACCAATGATCAGTTCACGCTGACCACGGCCAACCGGCACCATGGAGTCAATGGACTTCAGGCCGGTTTGCACCGGCTGGGACACGGATTGACGTGCAATCACGCCTGGTGCCACCTTTTCGACCTTGTCGGTCATCTTGGCATTGACCGGACCCTTGCCGTCGATCGGCTGGCCCAGCGCGTTCACGACGCGGCCGACCAGTTCCGGACCAACCGGCACTTCCAGAATCTTGCCGGTGCACTTACAGGTGTCACCTTCGCTGATATGCTCGTATTCGCCCAGCACCACGGCGCCGACGGAGTCGCGCTCCAGGTTCAGTGCCAGACCGAAGGTGTTGCCCGGGAACTCGATCATTTCACCGGCCATCACGTTGGACAGACCGTGAATGCGAACGATACCGTCGGTGACGGAAATCACGGTACCCTGGGTACGTGCTTCAGCCCCAGTGGAGAAGTTCTCCAGACGGCTTTTAATCAGTTCACTGATTTCTGATGTGGATAACTGCATTACTTTCTCCTAACCTTTCAGCGTATAGGCCAGCTCTTGCAAGCGGCCACGGACTGAAGCGTCGATGACTGTATCGCCGACGACAATTTTGATCCCGCCAATGATTTCCGGGTCCACGTTGACGCTTGCCTCGACGTTCTTGCCAAACCTGTTCTTCAGCTGCGATACCACGGTCTTCACCTGTGCATCGCTCAGGGCTGCTGCGGAGGTAATCTCGGCTTCGAGCGTCCCTTCGTCCAGGTCTTTCAACTCTTCGAAGACACAGGCGATTTCCGGCAACAGCGCGAGTCTGCCGTATTCCACCAGCAACTTGATCAGGTTGGTGCCCTGTTCATCCAGCCTATCGCCGCAAATGGACAGGAACATCCGTTCTACGTCAGCAGAAGTCAGCTTGGGATCGTCAATCATTCCCTTGATCTGTGCATCACCGGCAACCGCAGCTACCAGTGCCAGCATGTCAGACCAAGCTGCCAGCGCGTTTTTTTCCTTGGCCAAGCGGAAAACCGCTACGCCATAAGGTCTTGCAATAGTGACCGCTTCAGCCATGATATCGACTCTTTTCCGCCTTACAGCTCATTGGCGATGGCAGTCAGCATCTCGCCATGGGCCTTCGCATCGATTTCGCGACGCAGGATCTTTTCAGCACCGGCCACGGCCAGCTCTGCCACTTGCTGGCGCAGACCTTCCTTAGCACGATTCACTTCCTGGTCAATCTCAGCCTTGGCACCTGCGATGATGCGATCACCTTCGGTCTTGGCGTTGTTCTTGGCTTCTTCGATGATGTCGTTCGCACGCTTTTCGGCGAGCGCGATAATCTCGGAAGCCTTTTCCTTGGCCCCACGCAGCTCGTCCGCAGCGCGTTTCGCCGCCAGTTCCAGATCATGCTTGCCACGCTCGGCGGCAGCCAGACCATCTGCGATGGTCTTCTGGCGGGTCTCCACTGCCGTCAGCAGCGGCGGCCAGACAAACTTGACCGTGAACCAGATCAGGATAGCGAACGACACAGCTTGCGCGAGCAATGTCAGGTTAATGTTCATTTCAGCTCCTAGCCGTTAAAGCCTTACCAGCTCGAATCCGCGATTATTAAGCAGCAACAGCGCTGAGCAGCGGGTTTGCGAACGCGAACATCATGGCCAGACCCACACCGATAATGAAGGAAGCGTCGATCAGACCCAGCAGCAGGAATACCTTGGCTTGCAGAGCAGGAATCATTTCCGGTTGACGTGCAGCACCTTCCAGGAAGCTTGCGCACATGATACCGATACCCACGCAGGCACCAGCAGCGCCCAGACCAATGATCAGGCCGATACCAACACCAGTGTATGCCTGGATCATCGCCAACAGTTGCAGGTTTTCCATCTTAAATTTCCTTTCGTTTAGAGAATTGAAGCAAAGGTTGTAAAACTAAAAATCTTTAGTGACTTTCATGCGCCATGGAGAGGTACACCACGGTCAACATCATGAAAATGAAAGCCTGCAGCACCACGATCAGGATGTGGAAGATCGCCCAGCCGGCACTCAACAGCGCACCGAAGATGGTACCCGCCAGCCCGGTGGCAGCCCACATACCCAGCAGCAGGAAAATGATTTCACCGGCGTACATGTTGCCAAACAGACGCAGAGAGTGCGACAGCGGCTTGGACACATACTCGATCAGGTTGAACAGGAAATTGGCAGGCCACACCAGGGGGTTGCTGCCAAAAGGAGAACAGAACAATTCATGAATCCAGCCGCCCAGGCCCTTGACCTTGATGCTGAAGAAAATCATCAGCAACCAGACGGACAGCGCCAGCGCAAAGGTGGCGTTGACGTCGGACGTCGGCACGCTGCGCCAGTGATCAAGATGGAAGACGTTGTGATAGACCCAGCCCATGATATCGACCGGCAGGAAATCCATCGCGTTCATCAGCAGCACCCACACAAACACGGTCAGCGCGGCCGGGGCGATGAAGGCATGGCGATTGCCATGGAAAATGCCCTTGACCTGGGTGTCGACGAAATCGACGAGCAACTCGACAAACGCCTGACGCTTGGTCGGCACGCCGGCGGTCGCGCCGCGCACTACCCACCACATCAGACCGAAAGCCACGATGCCGATGATCCAGGACATCACCAGGGTGTCCATGTGCAACGTCCAGAAATCACCTGCGGAAACGCTCTTGGCGTTGAACGACAAATGGTGTTCGATGTAGCTGGCCGGTGTCAGCGCTTGTTCTGTCGACATTCCCAAAAACCTTACTTAAATTTGCTGTTCATCAAGGGTTCGCAACGCTGCGCCGGAAATCAGCGCGGCAGCAGCCAACCCACCAATCAGGGCCAATGGAACCAGCCCTGCATATAATTTGAATGCTGCAAGCAACACCAGTGCGATCACACCGATCTTGACGACCTCCGCCTTTAACAGCGCCACCAGCGCACCACCCGCGGTGTTTGCCTGCCGACGCGTCATGCGCATGGCGACAAAACCCCCGGCAATTGCTGCACCGCCACCGAAGAGTGCGGACAACGCCGCATGCTTCCCGGCCAATGCGAAAGCGATCAATCCGACCACAGCGGTCACGATGAATTGCCAGCGGGCGGCCTTGGCAAACGCCAGGCTCATGGTGGTTGTGTTGCCTGTTTCAGTCGTCATTTGTGCCTACTCCCCACACACAAATGCGAGGTAACCTGAGGATTTTCTTCTATTTCGCACCGGACCGTCAAGCTGAACATGCCTTAACCCTTTAACAGGGCGATCAAACCATCCAGCTGCTCCAGGCTTGCGTAGCGAATACTCACTACTCCATTGCCCTTAGATCCTGACTGGATCTTGACTTGTGACCCCAGCGTTTGCGAAAGCTCTTCTTCCAGTCGCTTGACGTCGGCATCCACCTTCTTCGGCGGCTTGCCGGCTTTCTTCTCAGAAACGCGCTTGACCAGCTGCTCAGCCTCGCGCACAGACAGCCCCTCCTGCGCGATACGCTCCGCTGTCGTGATCTGCTGCGCGCCTTCCAGCACCAGCAGTGCACGCGCGTGCCCCATTTCGATGCGTCCCTGCATCAGCATTTCCTGCACGGTCGCGATCAGATTGAGCAAGCGCAGCAGGTTGGTAACGGCCGTGCGTGAACGACCTACTGCTTCTGCCGCTTGTTGATGCGTCATGCCGAATTCGTCGATCAGGCGCTTGATGCCAGTGGCTTCTTCCAGCGGGTTGAGATTTTCACGCTGAATATTCTCGATCAGCGACATCGCCAGCGCAGCCTCGTCCGGAATCTCGCGGACGATGACTGGCACTTCATTCAGGCCCGCAAGCTGGGAGGCGCGCCAACGGCGTTCACCGGCAATGATTTCATACCGTTCAGAGACGACTTCACGCACCACGATGGGCTGCATGATGCCCTGGGCACGAATCGAATCCGCCAACTGGCTGAGCGAGTCCTGATCCATGCGGGTCCGCGGCTGATACTTGCCCGGCTGCAACTGCCCAACCTTGAGCTGGCGCAGCGCACCCGGTGCCGCCTCTTCCGCCGCATCGCCCCCCAACAGGGCGTCCAGTCCGCGCCCCAAGCCCTTGTGCTTAACCATTCGCCTTCTCCCGTTTGATCATTTCCTGCGCCAGCGCCAGATAAGCTTGCGACCCCTTGGACGAGCGATCATGGAACATGACCGGCATGCCGTAACTCGGTGCCTCGGCGAGGCGCACGTTGCGCGGAATCACCGTTTTGTAGACTTTCTTGCCGAAATGGCTTTCGAGCTGCGCCGACACTTGCTGCGCCAGCATATTGCGCGGGTCGAACAAGGTACGCAGCAGCCCCTCGATTTCCAGCCTGGGGTTGAGGTAGGCGCGCACCTTCTTGATGGTATTGACCAGATCGGACAATCCTTCCAGCGCAAAATACTCGCACTGCATCGGGATCATGACCGCGTGCGCGGCGGTCAGCGCGTTGACCGTCACCAGATTCAAGGCAGGAGGACAGTCGATCAGCACGTAGTCGTAGTCATTTTCGATCCCGGCCAGCGCGTGTTTGAGGCGCGTTTCGCGCGCCAACTCGTTGACCAGTTCCACCTCCGCGCCAGCCAGTTCACGGTTGGCGGGGATGATGTCGAACTCCCCCGAACCACTCCGCACTTTCGCTTCGGCCAGCTTCTTCGTGCCGATCAATACGTGGTAAACCGTAGTAGCGAGCGCTGACTTATCAACTCCGCTCCCCGTTGTCGCATTGCCCTGCGGATCGAGGTCGACCAGCAGGACGCGACGCTTGGCGGCGGTCAGACTGGCAGCCAGGTTGACGCAGGTCGTCGTCTTGCCCACGCCGCCCTTTTGGTTGGTAATGGCCAGAATCTTCATTGTGCTTCTTTCAGAAAAACCAGATGTCGCTGGGCTGCGAGGCCCGGCACCTTCAACTCCACCACTTCATGCGCCAGCCCGTCGAGCTTGGCCAGCTCGTCCTGGGGATACACCCCCTTCATCGCCAGCCAATGGCCGCCCGATTTCAGCAGGTGTCGCGTCAGGCGCACAAACAGGTCCATTTCGGAAAACGCGCGCGACACGATGACGTCGAATTTGTCCTCCGGGACAAAATCCTCGACCCGTCCACCGATCACCTGCAGGTTGTCGATCTTCAACTCTGCCTTGGCCTGGCGCATGAAGCTGGCTTTTTTGCCCACGGAATCCAGCGTCGTCACCTGCAGATCGGGCCGCGTCAGCGCGATCACGATGCCTGGCAGGCCTGCGCCACTCCCGACATCCAGTAAGCGTTCGCTACTCGTCCCGGAGGCTTGCGGACGGGGAAGATGCGGCAGAATCGACAAACTGTCCAGCAGGTGCAGTGTCACCATTTCTTCCGGTTCACGGATCGCGGTCAGGTTGTGCACCTTGTTCCACTTGTGGATCAGTGCCAGATAATCCAGCAACCGTTGTTGCGTAGCCGCATCGATTGGCAGCCCCAGCTCGGCGATGCCCGCCGACAGTTTGGCCGACAAAGTCATGCCGCGCCCTTTTCTGCCTTGAGCCCGTTGCCGGAATATTTTTTCTTGAGGTATACCAGCAGCAGCGACACCGCCGCTGGCGTAATGCCGGAAATGCGCCCGGCCTGGCCCAGCGTCTGCGGACGATGATGGTTGAGCTTTTGCTGCGCCTCGATGGAAAGGCCGCGCACGTCGCTGTAGTCCAGGTCAGCCGGCAACACCATTTCTTCATAGTGGCGCGCCCGCTCGACTTCTTCCTGCTGGCGGTCGATATAGCCTTGGTATTTGGCGGCAATTTCCAGTTGCTGACGCACTTGCGGATCAGCCTCCCCTTCGCCGGCACCAGGCAGCGTCAGTAGCGATTCATAGCTGACATCCGGCCGACGCAGCAGGTCGAACAGCGCGTAGTCTCGTTCGATGTTTTGCCCCAGCACGCGCACCGCATCGGCTTCGGGCAGGTTCTTCGGTTGCACCCAGGTGCGCTTGAGACGCTCCTGCTCACGGGCAATCGCCTCCTGTTTACGGCTGAACGCTTCCCATCGCACATCATCGACCACGCCCAACTTGCGGCCCATTTCGGTCAGGCGCAGGTCGGCATTGTCTTCCCGCAGCATCAGGCGGTATTCGGCGCGGCTGGTAAACATGCGATACGGCTCGCTGACGCCACGGGTGATCAGGTCGTCCACCAGCACACCCAGATAGGCCTGGTCGCGACTCGGGCACCAGCCTTCTTCACCGAAGGCATAACGCGCCGCATTGAGACCTGCCAGCAAGCCCTGCGCCGCCGCCTCTTCGTAACCTGTGGTGCCGTTGATCTGGCCGGCGAAGAACAAACCGGGAATCATCTTGGTTTCCAGCGTGTTTTTCAGCCCGCGCGGGTCGTAATAATCGTATTCGATGGCGTAGCCGGGGCGCAGGATATGCGCGTTCTCCAGCCCGCGGATGGAGCGCACCAGGTCATATTGCACATCGAACGGCAGACTGGTCGAGATGCCATTCGGGTAAATCTCGTGCGTCGTCAGCCCTTCCGGTTCCAGGAAAATCTGGTGCGATTCCTTGTCCGCAAAGCGGTGGATCTTGTCTTCTACCGACGGGCAATAACGCGGCCCCACCCCCTCGATCACCCCGGTATACATGGGCGAACGGTCGAGGCCGGAACGGATGATGTCGTGCGTGCGCTGGTTGGTGTGCGTAATCCAGCACGGCAACTGCTGCGGATGCTGGTCGGCGGAGCCGAGGAAGGAAAACACCGGCGCCGGATCGTCCCCCGGCTGCACTTCCATCACGGAGAAATCGATGGTGCGCGCATCCAGGCGCGGCGGCGTGCCGGTCTTGAGACGCCCCGCCGGCAGATTGAGTTCGCGCAAACGCGCCGCCAGTGAAATCGCGGGAGGGTCGCCCGCGCGGCCAGCGCGGTAGTTTTCCAACCCCACATGCACCAGGCCGTTGAGGAAGGTGCCGGCGGTGAGCACCACCGCACGCGACGCAAAGCGGATGCCGAGCTGGGTGACCACGCCAGCGATACGTTCGCCGTCGAGCACCACATCATCCACCGCCTGTTGAAACAGCCACAGATTGGGCTGGTTTTCCAGACGTTTGCGGATTGCCGCTTTATAAAGGATACGGTCCGCCTGTGCACGGGTCGCGCGCACCGCCGGCCCTTTGGAGGAATTCAAGGTACGGAACTGGATACCGCCCTCGTCCGTCGCAGCCGCCATGGCACCGCCCAGCGCATCCACCTCACGCACCAGATGGCCCTTGCCGATGCCGCCGATGGAGGGGTTGCAGGACATCTGCCCCAGCGTCTCGATGTTATGCGTGAGCAGCAGCGTCTTGCGCCCCATACGGGCAGAAGCCAGCGCCGCCTCGGTTCCGGCATGCCCACCACCGACGACGATAACATCAAATTTTTCAGGGAATTGCATCATGTTGCCAAGGCGCCCAAGGACTGCGGAAAAGGCGCTCATGATACTGCAAACGAATGGGGCTTGTCAGGCCCGGAAGTGATGTTTCACGTGAAACATCACTTCCGATTATTCCGTATCGCCATGATTTAATGGATATTCTAGCCTCAATTGGTTTGCTAGCTCAGATCAATCTGGAAACACTATTCTATTGATTTCGTTGATGTGAAAGACCGCCTAACCCATTGCTGCCGATCGCGTGCAGCAAAACGGGCGGAGTCATATCGAATTGGTAACAGATTTGCGGCCGTCAGCGTCTAGGCAAGTGAATAGCCTTGTTAAGAACATCGGGGCGCAAGGGCATATTATGAGTCTGAAAACCATTCCATCCAGCACGAATGACGGAAAAGACTTGGTGTGAGGCATCAGTACTAATATAGTCAGAAAAGACCGTCAGAGGATTAGTCCATTCAGGAATGAACTTATCGGGCCCCCATCCAGGAACACCAGAAGGGGTGGCCAAGAAAGCACCGTTCCGAGTTCTCGTTAAGTAACAAATGCGACCCTGCACGCGATCCACGTTACAAGGCTAATGATCTTCTCGGTTGTTCTAGAGATTGGAAACAGCCTACTTAGGCCTGACTGCTTGTTCGTGATTTCAATCTCGCAATCAAAGATTAGAGCGCGATCAACTTCAAAACATTGGGCTGAAAAGACGTACTTTGATAGTCCAAGAACTGAGTTCTCGTGTGCAATGTAATTTCTTAGACCCTTGAAGCCATCTTGACTGGTAAAAATCGAGCCTATTTTTTGCTCGAACCGATCCAGGTCGTTCCATAGGTAGTCGGCGCGAATATCAGGCGGCTGCAAGTTATATATACGGTCCTTTGACCCTCGGAACTTCGAATCCCTGACACCAACCCCACTCTCTTCCGTGTAGTACCGCGACAGGATATCTAGTGTGGAGCCAGTGTGATATAGCAGAGTCGCGAAGTCAATAAAGATTGTTGAATTTGATACGACGACAAGGCAAGGAGCATGCTTCGATGGCTCTACTAGCTGCGCTGGTATAGATTGAATAGCATCCGTAATACGTTTACCAACTACCAAGAGCCCTTCCAGGCGCTCGAAAGCACAATGAAGTGGAGCGAGTGGCGTATTTCTTGCATCAACATCTTTCGATGCGTTACGGATGAGCTCTGTCGCGAATGCTAGCGTTCTAACCGCCTCTTCTGGAAGATAACCCAACCCAAGTGGCTCACCTACCGTTGCGAGGTAGCTGTACTGTTGGCCTTGCTTGTTATAGTCGAATTCGGTCATGGGTTTATGTTCATCCACACCGATGGCTTCTGCCCTATCCCCTCCGAAACCTTTTAATGTGGCGTGTAATTTCATCGGCATACCGAAGACACCGAAATATCTTCTACATTGATAACCACGCCACGACCACTTCCCACCGGAAGCTGCCACCACTCCATTTCATGCAACACAGGGAGTCACGGGCACATGAAGCGATACACTAGCAGCCCATTCCCACGCAATCAACAGATTATTGACTCAATAGCAAGCTGCGGTAAGAAATTAGGGGTATCCGATTTCTATGATTGAAATGGGTTTATAGTTCGCCGTTTTCGATCATG
>CAYUJU010000070.1:0-9275 GCA_964445115.1 uncultured Methylobacillus sp.
CTCGGCAATGATGGCGATGTCGTCACCGTTGCGGAAATGTAGTCTAAACCCAATCGGGCCGATGGCTGCGGCTGTGTTAGCGCGTGGCTTTTGGCTGGTTTTCTGGCCAACGACCACGTAACACGCATTAACCCAAAACACCTGACGCAGTCATGGCGTCAGCTTAAGCCTCTTTAGCGAAATGTGTTCTGCCGACGGTCAACGTCGGTAGACATCGCAGACGAGGCTTTGCATATTTTTGACAACCCTTCCGGAGAAAGTCCATCCCGGAAGGGGACGGCTTTCTCCAAATTTTAAGATTACCGGAGAAAGCCCATGTTATACATTCGAGGAACCAATAATCGTTACCGTATGGCCGATGAACAGGATGTCATCTTAGAGGCCATTCAGATCTACAACCGCACGTTCAGTCGAGGCGAAGCCTTGACCAGTCCGGACAAGGCGAAGGACTGTATCAAATTGAAATTGGCGCCGTATGAGCACGAAGTATTTGTGTGTCTGTTCTTGGACAATCAACACCGGGTCATCGCGTGCGATGAATTATTCCGAGGTACGATTGATGGCGCTAGCGTGTATCCGCGCGAAGTGGTCAAAGCCTCGCTGCACTATAATGCGGCGGCGCTAATTATTGCGCATAACCACCCGTCCGGCATTAGTGACCCTAGTCAGGCCGATCGCGTGATTACAGCAAAACTTAAAGAAGCCTTGGCCTTGATTGACGTTCGCGTACTTGATCACTTCATCGTCGGCGAAACCGTGTATTCATTCGCTGAGCATGGCTTGTTGTGATAAGGTAATGGCGACGGGACTATTCATCGGTATCCGAGGCAATCCTATGTATCAACGAAGTTGAGTAATGGATTCACCATCGGTAACCATGAGGCGGCATTGATGCGACTTCGGGAAATGATATAAAACCCACGTCTCCCCAGAATCAGCAGCTAAGCATTGCTCTGGTTTCTGGGGAGACTAACTCGTGGCAGTAAGGATACGGCCATTTTGCGAAATTCAAACATCTGAAAAACATTGTTCACGAGGGGCTGGTTTTGGTTACTAAACTGACTTCCATGTTCCTATTTTTTCGTAAATACCCCGTTGAGACTGGTGAAAAATCTTTCGCCCATTCATTCCAAAAGCCCGATGCTTTTTTAATGTGCTTTTCTAGAGGCAAAACTAAAACATGACGGTAGTGATGAAACTCTGAAAGCTACCAATTATTGTTCGGGAAACAGCCGCTTGAAATCGATGTCCATATTGGCCGGCCGGTCGCCGAATTGCCGCCAATACTCGCAAAGACCTTTGATAGTTTTCATGTCGGTGTGGCCGCATTCGAGCATGATTTTCAGCAGTTCCAAAGTAGGCATGACCTTGGCATCGAATGCCTTGGCTAAGGCAGTCATGTCTTGGTCATCGGTCACAACCGGCACGTCCAATTCCAGCGCGTAGGCAATGTAAAGTGCATCGACGTGAGACGGGCCGGGTAAGTCGGTTTGCACGTAATCCCAGATATAGCCGAAGGCCAAATCAATGGCGGCTTTCTGCTTTTTACCGATGGAAGGGAAATGCTTGCGGTTTTCGACGAATTCGTCTTCGTTCACCCAATAAAAGGTGCTTTGCAGCCGATGGTTTTGCAGTTCTTTGTTTAGTTCCGGCAGGATATAAAGACAGTATTGGTTTTCGCCGAATGGCACGAACAGTAAAGGACGAATCGTCTTTGCCAGCCTGAGATAAGCGTTGGTATCGACAAGTATTTTCGACTGAGCCATCAGGTCAACTCGGCGTGGAGACTCCGGGCGTCGAGTAATGGCATATCAAGCACCGTTTGAACGAATCCAGGGCCTTTGTCGTGTTGCTTTAGGTAACGAAGCAGCAACTCAAAAAACGGCGTATCGAAGACGTGCTCGACTACGGCGATGTAATCTTTTGCACTGGGTTTGCCGTTACCGTCTTGTTCGGCGTCGGCCAATAGGGTTTCGCTGATATTGAAATAACCTTTATTAAAATTGGTAACGGCGCCGTTGAAGCCTTTGTCTAATATGATTTTCGGCTTACCAGCATGGTCGGCATATTTGTTAACCTGGCCAATCACGGTATAGGGCGAGATGATATGCGCTGTCGCCAAGCCAATAACATAGGTAATCTTGGCGGCCGGAGAACGTTGCTTTTTGATAGCTGAGTAAGCCTGTTCGGCTAATTCGTGCGGGAACAGCAGGCTGCCGGCAAAGGCGTCGGCAAAATCCTCGGCGGCGTCGCCTTCCAGGTTGGGGGAAAGGCAGTGGCCCAATTCGTGTGCCATCCAGAATTTGAAGTCGTGGACATTGGTATCCAAGTTCAGATAAACCCAGGTACTTTGCGAGTCCGGCAAGTAAATATGCACAGCGTTTTCGTGGCGCTGCTTGCTGCCCCACATGACCGGCACGACGACGGCCTGTAGATCGCGAAAACGTCGAATCAGGTGCTTAAAGTCAACAGTATCGATCGGCGAAAGGTTGATGTCTTCCCGCACCTTGGCCGCAGCTTTTTGCAAATAGTCGTAGTCACAACTCGGTGCTTTCAGTACTGGCGGCATTTCTAAGGTATCGAACGGCAGCAATGGTGCCAACTGGCGCAAATAGCGACCTATTTCCCTAGCTTTCTCAATATGGTGATCCTGGGTTTTGGTGCCTTTCATTTTGCGAAAGGCCACTTTAGGCGCGTCGGTCTCTTCGCTGACGACCAAATCACTCAAGGCAAGATTAAGTAGTTTGCCAAGTTGAAGTAGTTTATTCGGGCGCGGAAAGGATTTGTGGTTGAGCCATTGAGATACGGCTTCTCTGGAAACATCCAGTGCGGCAGCAATGGCGGCTTGGGTTAAGCCCGCTTCTTGCATCGAACGCTCTGCGTTGGCTAAATTCAAGGATTTTTGCATGCGCGAAGTATAGGGGATCGTCAAGTTTTGTCAAGTTTCCTTGCCGATCCAAACGAGTAACCCATGCTCAATCGGAGTTGGCCCAATAAGTAAAGCAAAACTTTGAGATTGAATTACGCCGACTGTCAGATATGACTCTGATCGCCTGTTTAGCACCGTATGCCTGCATTTAATCGGCAGAAATTCTGGCGGCAGGCGCGGGTCGTTGTTGCTCTTTCATAAAACTTAACGATCAACCAGTAGCCGCCCACAACGCATGATTCTATCGAAACTAAACACATGCTCTCGAGGACTTTCATAGCATCGACCTACCAACCTTCGCCGATAATCCGGTTCGCCTTTTTCAAGATAAACGGTGGCGCCACAAATTGGGCATGTCGCTGAATACCGAACTAACCGCACCACTCGTAAATCGCCATCCCTGAGTAATTCGAACTGTGCAGATTGTTCATAAAAATTTGTGAACAATTCATGGGCTACGATTATCCGATCCTCCAACAATAATATCCAAGGCTTGATGATAGTGACCCAGGCACCATAAGGAATCACAAAAATACTTACCAACAAGGTCAGATCGCGCGTTGTAACGGACCTTGGTTCGGATAAGGATAGCCATCCAGCATAGGCAATTAATACTGCAAGTCCGCCGATTGTCGCCAGCCAGCCCAGTAGGCACCAAACATGCCATTGGCGCAATTTGATTTGTCCCTCTCTAAATAACCAACTCGCGATCCAACTAGGTTTAACTTCACCCAATTCAGTCATTTGATAGTTGGCTTTCAGGTCAGCTGCATTGCTTATGGCTATCTGGGGCCCATCAATGGCTTGTTCATCCTCGATGATCTCTGGTACCCGCTCGGCTTTGATATAAAACGTGGTGAGTTTTCCCGGACCGCCGTTTGTACTTTTTCGTTCCGGTTTCGGGTAATGCGTTAGCCCGCGTTTACGAGCAAACTCTATGATTTGCCCTTCGCGAGTTTCGCAATATTTTTTCAAGAAACCCGGCCAATCGATCCACTTTTTCGGATCTGCACTTCCTATCGAGTCTCCAACGGCAGCGACGATTTCTTCGGCTGTGAACCGTCGCTTCGACTCATCGAAATCCGCTTTCTTTAACGATTCATGAGCTAACGCGCGCAATATGCGGTGACCTTTTTCATCGCTTGTTTCGCTGTCCAGCCAATCGATCAGGCATTGGATTACCTCGCGCATAAACCACCCCAAACCAGGTAACCGGTAGTTGCAGTCTGGTTTGCGCTTTGTCGATTCATAACAATGTCCTCCATAACAATTCAAGGTTTAGGCAATACCGAAATGATTTTTAACTATTTGAATTTAACTGGCGTACCAAAAAAAGCACATTCCACAACGGCAAGCAACGCTGGAAGCCGGAGCGAGAGCAGAGAAGTATCGAAATCATGCAATGGATTCATGTCCATGTTTCGCGTTTCCGCATTCATCCGGCGGTCAAAGTCCAAGAAAAGAACATTACGACCATTAATCAATAGCAGCTCCAATGCAGAACTATCAAGGCTTCCAGAGGTTTGTGACCCAAAACAGGTCACCTTGCGAGCGGGACTTTTCTGCTTTGACCTCCTAGCATACCGACAACAGCCATTAATCAACTATGAGGCGTCTATGTCAACACTGGATGAAGATCTTAGCCGTTTGAATTTCGAATATCTCATGCTAGCCAGGGAATGTGCTCGCAGCAACCCAGCAGAAACAGCATGGCGATTTGGCTTGGACAAAAACCATATAGAAAAACTCGCAGACATGACGCTGGAGCAACTTCGGGATCAAGCTGAAAGTAGCAGAGCGGTTATTCGGCTGTTGCCGATATTTGTTCCAAATGGCGTTTCCATGGGCGCCTACGTGGATTTACTTCAACCCTTGGTTTCGGAACGGAGCGATGAAAACAGTGCCATTTAAAAAAGCCTCAAATTTCGCCAACCACTGGGTTTTAGCTGAGCAATTGATCCAGCTTGGCGCTCGGCCTCCTATCGTCAGTCAACTTTGTCGGTTGTCACGGCAACAAAGTATCGACTTGTATAAATCAGTAAACGGATGCCCACCCAAACAAGGCATGCTACCTCATGATCACCAATGGGTCATTCAGTCCGCCGGCCGCAATATTCACGCGTCGATATTTTTAGGCATTCTCGATGATATTCGGCGGCGATTATCGATTCAGCATGCTTCAGCAGAGGTATTAGTTGATGCCTTTAGCCTTTATAAAAACATCGCGTCACACATATTCATCGAACCTAATGCAATAACACCTGTAGCAAGACAGTTCACGTTAGACATCAATAGGGCGTGGTCTTTAATCAGCATGCTCTTGGCCGGTGATTTGATTTTCACTGTTTGCGCATGTTGCAGAGTACGCTTTCTAAGCGTGATTCACCCGAATGCAACTTTTAGCCAATGCCCAATCTGCGATGTTTGGACCGATCGTTCGGGACGACGACGCTGGGCCTCTGCAAAATCCAAAAAACCAAATTAATTACATCACTCAGCCTGGAGATCATCCATCCGCTACTAAGGAGAAGTCGCATGCATATTGCTGTCATTACAGCCACTGATTCCCAAATACCGCAGCCCTTACATGGCAAAAACCTAGCTAGGCTCGCACGCGAGTGCTTTGCTAATCAGCAAATATTGACCATTGATTTTAAGGACGTCAGCACCATTACCCAAGGTTTTTTTCAGGAATTATTTTTCCCTTTGATTGCTGAGTTTGGCGCCGATTATTTGAAATCGAAACTTATAGTCATTAACTTGAGTGACGCCAATGAAATTCGGCTGCAATCTGCATTCAAAAGCTTGGACGACTATTTCGACAAACTGACAGCGATCAATCACCAAGGGTGCGACGAAGAGATATACACCATGAATCAAACTTGGTTGATCAAGGCCAGAGAGATCGCCCGGGAAAATCCAGTATTGACGGAATTAGTGCTGGGAATTACGGATGACACCATGCGAACAGCACTCGGTCATTTGTCCTTGGAAGACATTCAGTTCATCGCTCGCTCCAATTGGCTTTGCTTCACTCCACGGTTTTCCAGTCAATTCCTGATGAACATCAATAAAGAACAGCCGCCGATAGTCGAAGCCATGCTCGGTTTAACCGGCTCGATCTGCTGAGGGGGTGGTCTATGCTGAAAAAGTATCAACAACAAACACTCGCCATTGAATTGCTCAAACGCCATGCCAGGGTAAAAATCGTGCATCAAGTGACTGGCATTCCCATCAAGCCTTTAAGACAGACTTATCGACAATTGCATGGTCGTTCGCCCAGTCCAGGCTCAATCAAGTTTTCAACACGCGGGTTGACTGGAAGTCGGCGAAAATACAAGGACGTTACGCTGTTTGCGGTGTGCTATCGGGTGGCAGCGAGTAAGTCGGCCGATGATCAAATCCAAGCAGTGATAACCGCCTTTGATGCCTATAAGCATTCCTACCCATTCGGAAACCTCGATTTTTCAGCGGCATGGGTTATCTCTGAAGACCTCAAGGATAAAAAAGTGCAGGTCTCAACATGCCCGCATTGTCGTGCCTGGGTACTGTTGAACGCAAGAGAAGACCAGGTTGAACGCTGCGGCGTTTGCAATAACTCATTGTAATCAGGTTATCCAGTGAACATTGAATCCGAGCAAAATACAACGGCAAAAGAAAAGGAATTTCTGAAAATTAACGACATGGTTGAAAAATTGGGCGTGACTCGGACTCAGTTTTGGCGAATGAGGAAGGCGGGTGAGGTTCCTCCACCGGTAATTCGAAATCCACAAATGTGGCTTGCAAGCCAGATCAAAGAATTTTATGAAAGGAGGGTAAAAAAAGAAGATGTCGGAACACTTTAATGACTTACAACTGCATTCAAACCTTATTTTTCGTTTGGTGCCTTATCTTTTTCGATCAAGTACGAAATTTTTTTCGGATTTGAGTGAAAAACAAAGTGACCATAAAAGTGACCACGCAATAAAAAAGGGCTTAAACATTTCTGCATAAGCCCTTGATTTATTTGGCTCCCCCGGACGGGCTCGAACCGCCGACCTAGTGATTAACAGTCACCCGCTCTACCGACTGAGCTACAGGGGATTAATTCGGTAATATTATCAATGGCGCGCCCGGAGAGATTCGAACTCCCGACCGCACGGTTCGTAGCCGTGTACTCTATCCAGCTGAGCTACGGGCGCCTAATTGATTTGAGCATTTTAAATGCTATTTACTTCCTTGTCAACTACTTTTTTTCCTAACTGTTGGTGGCAGCAAGAGAGGGATTCAAGCCCTGGATGCGCTTTTGGCGCATTTTTTCTTGGAAGTGGCCGTCTTCGGTCACTCGTAAAGAACTGAAATCAATCAGTATTTACTTTCCTTGAATCGGTCGTCTCTATTGCTATGGACTTCAGTCAATAGCGCCAACGAGGCCATATTGTGTTACACATTGGCTTTGCAAGCAAACATTTTTTACACGCTTATTTGTTACGAAGAGCCTTGTGGGGCATGAATTCAGCGCTGATTAATAATGGGTGAGCAATACACCTCCGGCTTCGGCGGTCGTCGTGAAGTTCCCTCGCACGTGGGTAGGGGCTAATGAAGTTGTTTTTCCTTCGCCTTTGCCGGTGGGCAGCGATTGAACGCAAACCAGGGGTGATCGATTCGAAACTTGTTTCAACTTGCGAGCAAGTTTTTTGGTTGGCGTCAAGACAAGGATTCGAGGCGTCGTTTCATGTCTGCCAGGTTAAACACCCCAACTTTTTCCATGATGATGTTGCCGGCTTTGTCGATCAGAAACGTGGTCGGCGTCAGTTGCACGTTGCCGAAGGCTTGTGCCAATTCGCCGCTGGGGTCCAGGACTATGGCGTAAGGCAGTTTTTTGGACTCGGCCATTTCCCGCACATGATTGGGCGGGTCGTAATGCATCGCAACCGCGATGATGTTGAGGCCTTGTTGGCTATATTGCTGATATAGGCTTACCAGCTGTGGAATTTCTTCGATGCAGCCGGGGCAATCGGTGGCCCAAAAGGTTACGATGACCGGTTTACCTTTTAAAGTCGGCAGAGACAGATTTTCGCCTTTGATGGTGGTAAAGCTCACGGCTGGAGCGACGCGTACCGTTTGGGTTTGCCAATACCAAACGGCCGCGGCTAACAGGCCGATAAGCAGGAAAATGCCGGTTGCTTGTTTGATGTTCATGGGATGGTCGTACGATGGCAGATTGTTGCCGATCTGGATTACGGCGGAAATGGTAAAACTGTTAAGATGGGCATCTTATCCAATTATCCCAAGTCATGACGATGAAAAAGATACTGATCTCCGACAAGCTGGCAGACGACGGCATCAATTTTCTGAATGAGCAGGAAGGCATTCAAATACACATCCAGACCGGACTGGCCGAAGAGGCTCTGTGTGAAATCATTCCCGAGTACGATGCGCTACTGATTCGTAGCGACACTCAGGTAAGCACCAAGGTCTTGCAAGCCGCGAAGAAGTTGAAAGTAGTCGGCCGGGCCGGCATCGGGGTCGACAATGTCGATCTGGCGGCGGCGATGGAGCAGGGCGTCATCGTGATGAATACTCCCGATGCCAATGCGACTACGACCGCGGAATTGGCGATCGCGCATATGTTTTCGTTGAGCCGGAATCTGCCGCTGGCGAATCAGTCCGTGCGCGAAGGCAAATGGGAACGTGCCAAATTGATGGGTGCCGAAATCGCCCACAAGACGCTGGCGATCCTGGGCTTCGGCACTATCGGTCGCATCGTGGCCCAGCGGGGCGTCGGCCTGGGCATGCGCGTGATTGCGCATGATCCTTTCGTGGCACCGGAAATCTTTGAAAAATACGGCGCCGAAATGGTCGATCTGGACACCCTGGTCAAGCAGGCCGATTATCTGACGCTGCATTGCCCGTTGCTGGAAAAAACCCGCAATATCATTGGTGCCGAACAATTGGCGATGATGAAAAAATCCGCGCGGTTGATCAACTGCGCCCGTGGCGGCTTGGTCGATGAGGCGGCGTTGTATCAGGCCCTGAAGGAAGGCCGCATCGCCGGTGCGGCGCTGGACGTATATGCGCAGGAGCCGCCCAAGGATTCGCCTTTATTGGCCTTGGATAATGTCGTATTTACGCCGCATCTGGGGGCTTCCACGAAAGAGGCTCAGGTTGCGGTCAGCGTGGAAATCGCCCGCCAGGTGGTCAAATACCTGCAAACCGGCGAAGCCGTCAATGCGTTGAATTTGCCACGCTTGTCCGCGGAAGAATTGAAACAGGCGCAACCCTTCATGAATCTGGCGCATATCTTGGGCAAGGTCATGTTCGGTTTGCTCGATCAACCTATCCAACGGCTGGAAGTTGCGGCTTA
>CAYUJU010000071.1:0-8888 GCA_964445115.1 uncultured Methylobacillus sp.
CGAACATAGCCAAATATAACTCGTCCCAGGCGGCCCGGCATCCCGGCAGCACCTTCCCCAGCTTGTCGGCGCAAACCTGCGTTCCCAGCAACAGCGCAACAGCAATTTCTGCCGACTGACCAACAAACAGGGGTTTAACCCCGACCGGGTTTGCATAGCCTTATTCGCCAGCTTCACTGGCACCAGCGGCAAATACCCGGATAAATTCTGCCCGGGCACGAGGTTTGCACTACTTAGCTTTCTCAATTTTAAATTTGGCCGCTCCTTGGCAGAAAACATTCAGCGGCGGCCACTTTGACCATTCAGGAGCACACATGCGCAATCCCTTAATCACCGCCGCCGGCTTTACCCTGGCGTTAACCACCGTCAGTTGCAGTTCTCTGCATCAGAACGCCGTCAAGCAGGCAGCGGATGCCGCTGGCGTCGATAGCATCAAATCCATCGAATTCAGCGGCACCGGCCGCTGGTACCAGTTTGGCCAAGCGCCCAGCCCCGATCTACCCTGGCCGCCGTTTGCGGTAAAAAGTTATACCGCCGACATCAATTACGAAACGGCCAGCGCGCGGGTGCAAATCAGCCGCTTACAGGAAATAGAAGCCGGCCGCAATCGGCCGGTGCCGACCGAGCAAAAAGTCGATCAATACATTAGCGGTAACGTGGCCTGGAATCTGGCGCCGCCGGCGGCCAATGCCACTACGCCAACGGTCACGCCGCAACCGGCGGCAAGCGCAGAACGCGCGGCGGAAATTTGGGCCACACCGCAGGGCTTTTTACGTGCGGCGCAGAAGTATCAAGCCAAAACGGAAACCAAAGGGGACATTACCGAAGTCAGCTTTACGGTTGACAGAAAATATCGCTATGTCGGCACGCTGAATGCCGAACACCAACTGACCAACGTCAAAACCTGGATCGATAATCCGGTGTTGGGCGACACCTTGGTCGAAACTCGCTTCAGCGATTACAAGGCCTTCGACGGCGCCGAGTTCCCCCGCCACATCGTCCGCCTGGCCGGCGGTTTTCCGGTGCTGGACATCAATGTCAACAGCGTCAAAGCCAACCTGCCGGTCGATCTACCCATTCCCGCCGAAGCCGCCAAAAAGCCTTCTGTCGTGGTGGCGGCCAATAAATTGGCCGATGGCGTTTACTACCTGACCGGCGGCACGCACCATAGCGTGGCGATCGAGCAGAAAGATCACATCGTTTTGGTGGAAGCGCCGCTGAATGAAGAACGCTCGTTGGCCCTGATCGAAAAACTGAAAGAGACTGTCCCCAACAAACCGATCAAGTATTTGGTCAATACTCACGCCCACTTCGATCATTCCGGCGGCTTACGGACCTTCGTCGATGCCGGCGCGACCATCGTTACCCACGACCCCAACCAGAGCTATTACCAACAAATTTGGAGCAATCCGCATTCGATCAACCCTGATCGACTGGAAGCGTCGAAAAAAGCCGCGAAGTTCGAGAGTTTTGCCGGTAAAAAAGTATTGAGCGACGGCAAACGCAGCATCGAGATCCATTCGCTGGCCGATAACAGCCATAACGATGCCTTTATTGCGGTGTATTTGCCCAAGGAAAAAATTCTGGTCGAGGCCGACGCTTACACCCCGCCGGCCGCCAACGCACCTGCGCCCAGATCGCCTAACCCCTATTCGATAAACCTGTACCAGAACATTCAAAAACTGAAACTGGATGTGAAGCAGATTGCCGCATTGCACGGGCCACGGCTGGTGACATTGGCCGATTTGCGCAACGCCATCGGCATCACCAAAGCCGCCCGCTAAACCAGAAAGACTGCTGCCAAGACATTGTGTGGGAACGAAAACGTTACCCACGCACCTCAGTTTCACCCCCCTCCGACGCCATCCGTCATCCAAGCCGGTTAAAGCCCTTCTTAGCCGCAATGCCGTCAAGTTAAGAAAACCCTGAACAAGTCTGTTTTTGATATTCCAACGCGAAGAAAAACACTTCAATTTTATCCAGGTCCGCCGATTTGTCCCTGATTTCCCAGAGGGCGAGAACGGATTTCGCCCTGGGTTGGCAACCAGGCGTTTCGAATCGGGTACTCTTCAAGCCGGCTGAAGCGATGGCTTGGATGTAGCGTTCCGTCATAGTGGCAAAAGCCAAACCAGGTAGGCGTTGCGTTCCTGCGGGTTAAAGTCGACGACCAGGCGTTATCGACGCGATCGGCCAATAGCTGCCGCTGAGGATGCTGGCGAAATTTTCCATCCTTAAGTTCAGAGAATGGCGGCTTTTCGGCACGCGATCTTGCGTCCTTTTTGGTTCGCCCAGGCCATTTTGCGACATTCAAGAAAGAGGGCAACCAGTGGCTCAAACAGCAGGTTTTAAATCATAGATGAGGCGTTGCCGAAAAATTGAACAACCGATTAAGTGAAAGACCTGCTATTTTTGAGCGTCCGTCAGGACTAAGCCGATGCCCAATTTCGGGCTTTTGGCTTGCCTATCATCAGTCATTTAACACGCCTATTCGTACTATGGACCCCTATAAACGCATTTTTGAGTCTACTCCCGATGGTTTATTGGTTATTAATAAATTTGGGAGTATTTCGGTGGTAAACGAGCAAGCGGAACGGATGTTTGGCTACGACCGCGATGAACTGGTTGGTAAGGAAATCGAAATCCTGATCCCCAGTCAGTTCGCCTCCCATCATGTCAAGCACCGTTCGGACTACTTTAAAAATCCCAGATCGCGCCCCATGGGGGCTGGTCTGGAGTTATTCGGTCGTCGCAAGGATAACAGCGAATTTCCGGTCGACATCATGCTCAGTCCTATCGGTGTCGAAGCGGAAAGCGCCGTTTTATGTGTGGTCCGAGACATTACTGAGCGGCACCGTGCGGAAAAGAAGTTTCGGGGGTTGCTCGAGTCGGCCCCGGATGCCATGGTGATCGTCGATGCCAATGGCCAAATTGTATTGGTGAATTCACAGACAGAAAAAGTGTTCGGCTACCGGCGCGATGAGCTGCTGGGGAAACCGGTTGAAACACTGATGCCGAAACGCTTTCGCGTGCATCATCCAGACCATCGCAAAGGTTATTTTGCAGGTCCTAGGGTCCGGCCGATGGGCGCTGGCTTGGAACTGTACGGTTTGCGGAAGGATGGCTCGGAATTTCCGATCGAGATCAGTCTAAGCCCGTTAGAGACCGAAGAAGGTGTTTTGATATCCAGTGCCATTCGCGATATCAGCAGGCGCAGGAGCGTTGAAAATGAGCGATCGCGTCTTGCTGCCATCGTAGAATCGGCAACCGATGCCATCATCGGTAAGAAGCTGGATGGCACGATTTTGAGTTGGAATCCCGCGGCAGAACGCCTTTTTGGCTACCGATCGGACGAGGTGATTGGACAGAACATCAGGATGCTGATCCCGCCGGATCGCTTAGAGGAAGAATCGCGCATCTTAAATTTGATTCGCAATGACGCGCGTGTCGAACCTTACGAAAGCGTCAGACTACGTAAGGACGGTACGTTGATCGAAGTATGGTTAACCATGTCACCGGTAAAAGACGCCGACGGTAATGTCATCGGCGCTTCTAAGATCGTTGCCGACATCACGGGACGCCGGCGCGCCGAGAAAAAATTCCGGGGTTTGCTCGAGTCGGCCCCGGATGCCATGGTGATCGTCAATGCCAATGGCCAAATCGTATTGGTGAATTCTCAGACAGAAAAAATGTTCGGCTACCGGCGCGATGAGCTGCTGGGGAAACCGGTTGAAACACTCATGCCGAAACGAATGCGCGAGCATCATCCAGACCATCGCAAGGGTTATTTTGCTAGTCCTAGAGTCCGGCCGATGGGAGTAGGCTTGGAACTGTACGGTTTGCGGAAGGATGGCTCGGAATTTCCGATCGAGATCAGTCTGAGCCCGTTAGAGACCGAAGAAGGCGTTTTGATATCCAGCGCCATTCGGGATATTACCGAGCGCACACAAGCGGAGAAAAAGATTCTGGAGTCTCTGCGGGAAAAAGAAGTGCTGCTGAAGGAGGTGCATCATCGTGTCAAGAACAACTTGGCAGTGATTTCCAGTCTGTTTTACCTGCAGTCGACCTACACGACTGACGAACTGATGCTGAAAATTTTGCAGGAATGTCAGGACAGGGTGCGCTCGATGGCTTTAGTGCATGAAAGCCTCTATGGTTCGGAAAATTTCGCGGCGGTCAATTTTGCCGAGTATGCGCGTAATCTTAGTGAACAATTGATTCATACCTATGGATTAACCACGAACCAGATTCAATTGACGACAGACATGGATACCCTTCTAATCGGCATTGACTTGGCGGTGCCATGCGGCTTGATCTTGAACGAATTGCTGACCAACGCCATCAAGCATGCCTTCCCGAACGGGCGCCTGGGTATGATCAGATTAGGCTTACGCTTTACCGATAATGATCGCGTATTCACGTTGTCTGTGAGCGATAATGGTATCGGGTTACCAACCGGGCTCAATATCGAAACCTGCCCGTCGTTGGGATTACGCCTGATTCGGTCTTTGACTCGCCAAGTTGGCGGGCACTTCGAATTTGCAGCCACTCATCCAGGAACGGAAGCGCGACTTGCCGTGCGATTGGATCATCATAATGACAGACAATAATCCGACTTTGGGTATACGTATTTTAATCGTCGAGGACGAAGCCCTTATCGCCGAGGAAATGCAAGATCGGTTGCAACGCTTGGGTTATCAGGTCGCCGGTATTGCGGACACGGGACCGATGGCCATCAGTATCGCCGAGCAAACCCGGCCTGACCTGGTGTTAATGGACATCCAGATCAAAGGCAAGATGGATGGCATTGAAACCGCGGAACGCATTTATCAGCAGTTACATATTCCTGTGGTCTATGTGACGGCGCACGCCGATCATGCCACCTTGCATCGCGCTAAAAACATCGCGCAATTCGGCTACATACTTAAACCGTTCCAAGAACGAGAGCTAATGGCCTCCATCCCCATGGCGCTGCATCGTCACAGTGTGGAGAAGCTGCTCCAGGACAGCCAGATTACCTATGCGACCATATTAGCCAGCATTAGCGACGGCGTTATCGTCACCGATGAGCAAGCCCGACTGCGTTTCCTGAATCCCGTCGCTGAAAAGCTAACCGGATGGCGTCTTTCGGAAGCGCACGGCGCTGCTGTCGAAAGCGTTTTAACGCTGGTTGACGAAGTAACTCAACGCACATTTGAAAATCCACTTATTCATGTGCTGCAAACAAAGTCCGTTGCAGCCTTTAGCGAAGCCTGTTTGTTAATCGATCGCAATGGACGTGCCATACCCATCGACTACAGCGCTGCTCCCGTGATAGGGAGCTCCGGCGGTCTGGTCGGAGCCGTCATCGTGGTCCGAAATATCAATGACCAACGCGCAGCGGAAAGAAAATTTAGAGGCCTACTGGAATCGGCGCCGGATGCCATGGTGATCGTCAATGAAGGGGGGCAGATCGTATTGGTCAATTCGCAGACAGAGAAAATATTTGGTTATCCGCGCGCGGAGCTGCTCAACCAGCCGGTTGAAAAACTCATGCCGACCCGCTTACGCGAGCAACATCCCGGGCATCGTAAAGGTTATGTTGCCAGCCCGCGGGTGCGGTCCATGGGCGCGAGCTTGGAGTTGTATGGTCTACGGAAGGACGGTACGGAATTTCCGATCGAGATTAGCTTAAGCCCGCTGCAGATTGATGATGGCCTACTGGTTTTCAGTAATATCCGCGACATAACCGATCGCAAGCAACGCGATGCGGAATTGCTCGCCAGCGAACAGCGTTTTCGCACGCTGGTTGAACAGGCATCGGACGGCATTTTTACTGCCGATGCCAATGGCCTCTTTCTCGATGTGAATGCGGCCGGCTGTGACATGTTGGGTTATTCACGGGAGGAGATATTGCAAATGTCGATCGCAGACTTGCTCTCTCCTGAGGAAGTCTTGCGTATTACACCTGAGCTGGCCCGCTTGGGCGAAGGTGCCTCGGTAAAAAGCGAATGGCGCTTTCGCCGTAAGGATGGTTCGATTTTTGTGGGTGAGATTAATGCCCGGCAATTACCGGACGGTCGATTACTGGCCTTTCTGCGCGACATTACCGAAAGAAAGCAGACCGAGGATGCATTGCGCATCAGTCAGGTGCGTTTGGCGGAAGCCCAGAAGCTGGCCGAACTCGGGCATTGGGAACTGAATTTGGGCAACAATCAACTGATTTGGTCGGATGATGTACACCGCATCTTCGAAACATTGCCTGAAACGTTCGTCGCGAGCTATCAGTATTTTCTTGAGCGCGTGCATCCGCATGACAGGGATGCTGTCAACCAAGCCTACACCGAGTCACTGAAGAATAAGACGATTTTGGACGTGGAATATCGATTGCCGATGGCCGATGGGCGCATTAAATATATCCATGCCCGCGGGCTGACCGAGTATGACGCCGCCGGCGCGCCGCTGCGTTCGCTTGGCACCGTTCAGGACATCACCAAGCGTAAACAGGCGGAACAACGCATTGAGCGGCTCAACAAGCTATATGCCACGCTGGCCGAGACTAACGAAGTCATCGTCCGCGTTCAGTCCAGAACTGAATTATTTGCCAATATCGTCCGCATTGCTGTCGAATTCAGCGAGCTGGTATGCGCCTGGATTGGCTTGGTCGACGAAAAGAGGCAGCGTTTGCGTCCTGTATCCGTATACGGCCCCAGTTCATCCTATGTCGATAACCTTTTGATATCGTGCGATCCGCTCCTGCCGGAGGGGGCGGGGCCTTGCGGGTTGGCGCTAAACGAAGACAGCCACCAGCTCTGCAACGACTATCAGCATGATCCAAGAACAGCCCCTTGGCGGACTGCCGCCAAGTCTTTTGGCATTCACTCGGCCGGCTCATTCCCGTTACGACAGCAGGGACAGGTTATCGGCGTTTTGACGCTTTATGCTAATGAAGTGAATTTTTTTACCGAGGACATTGTTCGTTTATTGGCGGATATGACGATCGACATTTCTGTCGCGCTGGATCGTTTCGTCCATGAAGAAAAGCGTCAATTGGCTGAAAACGCCGTTCGCGAAAGCGAGATGCGCCTCAATTTGGCCATTGCTTCATCCAAATTGGGCATTTACGATGTCAACATCAAGACCGGCGAGAAGACTTACAATGCTGAATACGCCGCCATGCTGGGCTATGAACCGACAGGATTTGAAGAAGACGCCGAGAGCTACTTCGAACACATTCATCCCGATGACCGCAAGGCGTGGTTAACCGCTTACAATGACTGCATTTCCGGCAAACAGGCGCATTTCCGCGCCGAATTTCGCAAGCGCACCGCGGAAGGTGATTGGAAATGGATCTTGGCGATTGGCGCCGTGGTAGAGCATGATGAAGACGGAAATCCCTTGCGTTTTATCGGCACGCATTCCGATATATCAGAACGCAAGTCCAGCGAGGAACATTTGCGCCTCTTGGCCTCCGTTTTCGACTCGAGTCACGAATCCATCGTCGTCACCGATGTCAATCTCAATATTGTTGCCGTCAATAAGGCCTTTGCGGAAATGACCGGCTACAACGCCGAAGAGGCCGTAGGGCGACATGTCAGGATTTTCAAATCCGGGCATCACGACAATGCGCACTACGAAACCATGTGGCAACACATTAATAGCCTGGGCTATTGGCAAGGCGAGCTTTGGGTGCGGCATAAGAGTGGTGACAGCTATCCCTCCCTGACCGCAATCTCGTCAGTCCGCGCAGAGAACGGTGGTGTTACGCACTATGTCAAAATATCAGCCGACATTACGCAACACAAGGAAGCCGAACAACGTATCAGGCAATTGGCCTATTATGACGCCCTGACGGGGATTCCGAACAGGATACTCATGCGCGAGCAGGCGCAAAAGGCATTAGCCCTGGCGCAACGGAATCAGACCGAGCTTGCCTTATTTTTTATCGATCTCGATCGTTTCAAGAACATCAACGATTCGCTGGGCCATATCGTGGGCGATCAATTGCTACAGATCATGGCGGAGCGCTTATGTCAACTCGTGCGCGATACGGATACCGTGTGCCGTCTCGGCGGCGATGAGTTCTTATTGCTTTTGTCAGCCAGTGCCTCTACTGCAGCCCGCGTTGCTCGGAAGTTGTTGGCGGAGCTGGCCGAGCCTTATGACATTGCCGGGCATTCGTTACAGATTACCTGCAGCATTGGCATCGGCGTTTTTCCCAAGGATGGGGGCAGTTTCGATGAGTTGCTAAAAAATGCCGACATTGCCATGTATAAGGCAAAGGAATCGGGACGCAATGCCTTCCATTTTTTCTCTGCTGAAATGAACGCCGGCGCGATGGAGCGTTTGTTGCTGGAAAACACCTTGCGGCAGGCGCTCGTCAACCATCAGTTTTCGTTGTATTACCAGCCGCAAATCAATCTGTCCGATGGCCGTGTCATAGGCATGGAGGCGCTGATCCGTTGGCAGCATCCGGACATGGGCTTCATCTCACCGGCCAAATTTATTCCCATTGCCGAAGAAACCGGTCTTATCGTTCCGATAGGTGAATGGGTCTTGAAGGAAGCTTGCCGGCAGAATCGAGCTTGGCAGTTAACGGGTCTGGTCGAAGTGCCGGTTTCCGTCAATCTATCCGTACGCCAGTTTTCGCATGGTAATGTGTTGCGTTTGATCAGCAAAACCCTGCGAGAGACTGAGCTACCGGCCACTAATTTGGAAGTCGAAATTACCGAAAGCATCCTTGTGCAGGATGTGGAAAAGACGCTCAATGTCTTGCATGAGTTAAAGGCCATGGGGGTGAAGATTGTAGTCGATGACTTCGGAACCGGTTATTCGAGCCTGTCCTATCTGAAGCGCTTTCCATTGGACAGATTAAAAATTGACCAGTCGTTTGTGCGTGACGTGGTCGAAAA
>CAYUJU010000072.1:0-8504 GCA_964445115.1 uncultured Methylobacillus sp.
TCCTTCAGTTCGATTTCCTTGGCCACGGTCACGCCGTCCTTGGTGATGGTCGGGGCGCCGAAAGAACGCTCCAACACCACGTTGCGGCCCTTCGGGCCCAGGGTAACCTTTACAGCATTCGCCAGCACATTTACGCCAGCAACCATTTTGTGGCGAACTTCGTCGCCGAAACGTACGTCTTTAGCAGCCATTGTTTCTCTCCTGAATTCTTGGTAGTCGATTAGGCTTCAACCACGCCCATGATGTCTTCTTCGCGCATGACCAGCAGCTCTTCGCCGCCGACCTTCACGGTCTGACCTGCGTACTTGCCGAACAGCACCTTGTCGCCGACCTTCACGTCCAGCGCTACTTGCTTGCCATTCTCATCACGCTTGCCCGGGCCAACGGCGATGATTTCGCCTTGATCCGGCTTTTCAGTAGCGGTGTCGGGAATCACGATGCCGGAAGCGGTCTTACGCTCTTCTTCCAGACGCTTGACGATAACGCGGTCATGCAAAGGACGAATTTTCATTTAGTTCTCCTTGAAGTGAATTCGGGTAAAACACAATCGATCGGAGGAGTGCTGTTAGCACTCAACTCCATCGAGTGCTAATGATAGGGATGGTCGTCACAATTTTCAAGAGGGCAAAAGCAACTGCACCCGGTAGCGCATGTTATTCCATCGAACCAAACCACATTCGTGAGATCATAGAAAATTCGATTCACTCGATACCGTTGCCGAGGCCATTCTGAAACATACCTTCCGCGCACTAGCTGGGCGAGACTTTCGCTACTACTTCCTCGGGCAGGTAGTCTCTCTGATCGGCACCTGGGTGCAACAGGTCGCATTGTCCTGGATCGCCTACCGCGTGACCGGCTCCGCCATGATGCTGGGACTGGTGGCATTTTCAGGGCAGATTCCGATGCTGGTGGCAACGCCTCTGGGCGGCATTCTTGCGGATCGGTTCAGCAAACGGAACATCCTGCTATGGACCCAATGCGTCGAAATGGCCGTGGCGGCCACACTCGCCGTCGTGGCCTGGCACAACGGCTTCAGCGAGTGGATTCTCATCGCATCCTCACTGATCCTGGGCATCTCAGGCGCGATGGAGATGCCGTCGAGACAGGCCATCATCAAGGAACTGATCCATGACCACAGCCTACTCTCCAATGCCATCGCACTGAACTCGCTCACGTTCAATGCCGCCCGTCTGCTCGGTCCCGCCGTAGCCGGACTCACGCTGGCCCTGTTCAACGAGCCCGCCTGCTTCGCCATCAATGCCCTGTCTTACCTTGCATCAATTTATACCCTGCTGACCATCCACCCCATACCACCCGCCAGGCACCGACAGGCAGGCACCATGCGCGAAGCGATTGATTACCTGCGTGATTTTGCCCCCGCCCGCTGGTTGGTCGCTTCGGTCGCTGTGACCAGCATCTGCGTGTCGCCCTTCATGACCTTTATGCCGGTCTACGCCAAGGATATTTTCCGGGGCGGCCCTGACATGCTTGGTGTGCTGATGGGAGCCTCCGGTGCCGGCGCATTGGCTGCAGCCCTGTTCCTCGCCAATCGACGGTCAACCAAAGGGCTCGGATTGTGGGTGGCCTCGGCGTGCACTGCCGGCGGCGTGGCCTCGATGGCCTTTGGCTATAACCCGCTGCTCAGCCTCGCGCTACCCTTGCTGTTCCTGTCTGGCGGCGGGTTCATCATCATCGTGACCTCCTGCAACATCCTGCTGCAGTCCATGGTAGAAGAGCATCTGCGAGGCCGCGTCATGGCGCTCTATACCATGTCGTTCATCGGCATGCTGCCCCTGGGAAGCTTGATTTACGGCAGCCTGGCGCACCATCTTGGCAGCGTGAAGCCGGTTTTCGTGATTTCCGGCATGCTCTCGGTTGCCTGGGGATACATCTTGTACAAAGCCCTACCAGATCTACAACGACTCGCGCAGCCACTGCTTGCGAAAGAATGAGCCATCACCTCACACATCCATCTGGCCAAACTTTCGCGTTATATTGCACACGTTAACTACCTGACTGGCACTGATCCCAGATATGCGTTCAATCAACCTCATTCTCGCAACAGTATTACTGTGCAGTTGCTCCGGTCACCACCACTTGGCGCTGGAGAAAAAGAAAAAGCTCGTCAGCGAACTGTTTTCCCCTGCACCGCAATGCGATGTATTCCGCCATCAATTGTTTTCCGACCAAACGGATGACGACGGCATCGACGATGTCTACCACGCCGCGCAAAGGGCGCATTGCATCAACAAAGATATTTGACGACCCCGGGCACGCCTGCCAAGCGGGCCTGAGCCCCGTGGCAAGTCACCGGGAAGTCGCCCAGCGCACGATATCCTGAGCGCCCATTGCCCCGGTCTGGCGCGCGACCTCGCGGCCGTTCCTGAACAACATCAAGGTGGGAATGCTGCGAATACCGAACTTCGCGGCCAGTGACTGCTCCACTTCGGTGTTGACCTTGGCCAGCCGTACCTGCGGCTCCAGCAGGCCGGCCGCCTGCACGAAGGCCGGCGCCATCGCCTGGCAGGGGCCGCACCATGGCGCCCAGAAATCCACCAGCACTGGAATGTCGCTCCGGGTCACGTGGGTCATGAAGGTGCTGGTACCCAATTCGACCGGATGCGCATCGAACAGGGGCCGGTGGCATTTGCCGCACTTGGGCTGCTGGCCGAGGCGCGCAGCCGGCACGCGGTTAACCGCGTGGCAATGGGGGCAGACGAGATGGAGCGCATCAGTCATGGTGGAACCACTTTCTTTGGAATGCAGGATGCCGTGATAGATGGATGCGGTGGGCCGCTTTTCAAGCCGCACGGCCGCGGGACGACGTTAGCCCCGACCCAAATCCTGTTTGATCGACGCGAGGCGCGCCTGATAAACCGCCTCACGAATTTTTTCCGGGCTGGTCTGGGTGGCGGCGACGGCGCCCGCATCGATGCGCATGGCCGCCTGCAACACCCCACGCAGATAATCCGCCTGGGGATAAGGCCGGTCTTCGAAGCCGGTCCGCCCGCGGGCGTCGCACTCGCAGGCCAGCAGGCATTGCTCGAAACGCGCCGGCTGACGGATCGCATCAGACTCGTGCAGCAGGTCCAGCAGCGTGCCGGGGCGCATTTCCTGGGCACGATGCACCTTGCCGTGGAAGCGTGCGGTGATCACGGCCAGATCGCGACAATCGTTGGGCACGCGCAAGCGCTGGCACAGGGATTTCACCAGCCCAACGCCACGTTCCTCGTGCCCGATATGGCGGGGCAGCGCATGGGCCGGTGTCGTGCCCTTGCCCAGGTCGTGCGTCAACGCGGCAAATCGCACCGGCAGGTCGAACCCGCGTTGGGCCGCCACGTCGACCACCAGCATCACATGCACGCCGGTATCGATTTCCGGATGGTGCACTTCCGGCTGCGGCACGCCCCACAGGCGGTCCAGTTCGGGCAGGATTTTCTGCAGCGCGCCGCACTGGCGCAGTACGTCGAACATACGAGAAGGCTTGGCCTCCATGAGGCCTTTGGCCAGTTCCTGCCAGACGCGCTCCGGCACCAACGCATCAACCTCGCCGTTGTCGACCATCTCCTTCATCAACTGCAGGGTTTCGGGTGCCACGGAAAATTGCGTAAACCGGGCGGCAAACCTGGCCAGCCGCAGAATGCGCACCGGGTCTTCCACAAAGGCCTTGCTGACGTGACGCAGCACGCCGGCCTCGAGGTCATCCAGGCCGCCATAAGGGTCGATCAGCGTGCCATCGTCGGCCTGGGCGATGGCGTTGATGGTGAGGTCGCGGCGCGCGAGGTCCTCCTCCAGCGTCACCTCGGGCGAGGCATGGACCTGAAAGCCTTTGTAGCCCTTGGCGGTCTTGCGCTCGGTGCGCGCCAGAGCATATTCCTCCTGCGTCCGTGGATGCAGGAAAACGGGGAAATCCTTGCCAACGGGGCGATAGCCAAGTGCCGTCATCTGCTCGACGGTTGCCCCCACCACCACGAAATCGCGGTCCTTGACCGGCAACCCCAGCAATGCGTCGCGCACGGCACCGCCGACGCAGTAGATTTTCATGGTCTCAACGGCCTGCGTGGGCCCGGAATGCCAGATAGCGGGTGCGTGTCGTGTCATCGGCCAAATACCTGCCGATCACCGATTCCAGCGAGGTCGGCTGGAAGCCGAACACGGGCGGAAACGCACAGTCGCAGACACTCGCCACCTCCATCGACCGCACGTTATCGCGCGTCATCAGCTTGATGGGCAGCAGTTCCATCAACCCCGCCTGCAGATAGGACAGGCGGTCATTCAGCCCCACGATCGGCCGGCACAGGTTCAGCGTAGTCATTACCAGTTGTACCAGTTCGCGCAGGGTGTAGACCTTGGGGCCACATAAAGCATAAGCCTGCCCCACGGTCTCCGGGGCTGACAAACTGCGCACCATGGCCGCAGCCACGTCCTCAACGAACACCGGCTGGAAACGTGCCTCCGGCTTGGCCAGCACCAGCACCGGCAACCACTTGGCCAGCATGGCGAACAAATTGAGGAAGCTGTCGCCTCGTCCGAAGATGACCGAGGGGCGGAACACCGTAACCCCGACCGCATCCCCGGCCGTTTCGCGCACTGCTGCCTCGCCTTGCGCGCGGGATTTCAGATAGGCGCTCGGCGCATTCTCGCTTGCCCGCAACGCGCTCATGTGTAGCAGGCGCGGCACCCCTTCGATGCGGCAGGCTTGCGCGACGCGGCGCGGCAAATCGACATGCATGCGTTCAAAAGTGTTGCGCCGCGATTCGTGCAGGATGCCGATGAGGTTGATCACAGCATGGCTGCCACGAATTGCCCGGCTGAAGGCAGAATCGAAAAACACGTCGCATTCTTCCACCTGCACGTTGGGCAGCAAGAACAGGTGCTTGCCGTCCTCGCGCCGGCGCGTCAGCACCTTCACGCGATAACCGGCGGCACTGAGCTGATGCACGAGATGGCTGCCCACAAACCCGGTACCGCCCAGCACGACGATCTGCTTCATCTTGTTTCCCATTTACTGCTCCTCTTCTTCTGCGGCCATCACGCCGCCCCCCACGGTAATCTGCCCCAGTCGCTGCTTCAGGCTTTGCAATTTCGCACCCACACGGTGCGAATAATAATGGGCGTTGCTCATCACCTTCTGTACGTAATTCCGCGTTTCGGAGAAAGGGATCGTCTCGGCGTAAATTGCCCCTTCCATCGGGTCCGTCGCCCAACGTCTGGCGCGGCTGGGGCCGGCGTTGTAGGCGGCCGTCGCCATCACCGGCTGGCCATTCATCTGGTCCAGTGTATAGCGCAGGTAATGCGTGCCGAACTGGAGGTTGGTATCCAGTTCGTTGATGCGGGTATGGCTGTAGTCCAGCAAGCCGATGCGCTTGGCGATCCACTTGGCCGTCGCCGGCATCACCTGCATCAGGCCGCTAGCCCCGACGCTGGACTTGGCATGTGAGACAAAGCGGCTTTCCTGGCGGATCAGTCCGTACACCCAGGCTTCATCCAGGCCATTTTCACGGGCGTAATTCTGCATCTTGTCACGGTACGGCGTCGGGAACCGCAAGGCGAAGTCGTGCGTGAGCCGGGTCTTGTCCGCAGTGTTGATCGCTACGTCATACCATTCTTCGCGGAAGGCGATCTCGGCCGCCGTGATCAGTTGTCGGTCATCGAAATTGCGCATGGCCCACGCCCACTCGCTACGGGCTTCCCAGCGCATCTCCAGCTTGAACAGTTCCAGCGCGCGCCGGATACCCGGCGCCTGTCGCATGGCCTGCACATCCTCTTCGCTGGCTTTAAAAGAACTCGGCGGCGCACTGATGACATCGCCCAACTCCTCCTCCGCCAGCAAGCCGTAGAAGGATCGTTCACGCGACAGCGGCAGCAGCGCCGCGTTGGCAGCCGCGACCTGGCTCTTTTCCTTGAGGGCGCGACCCTTCCAGTAGCGCCAGGCGGCATCTTCCTGCATCGCCTGCGGCATCGCGGCAATCGTCGCCAGCAGGTTATCCCACTGTTTCGCGCGCAGGTTGGCCCGCGCCTTCCAGGCGTGCTGCTCGGGCGACAGTTCCGTCTCGCCCGCGTTGGCATACCACTCCGACGCAACCGGATCGTGGCGCTTGGCGGCATGCATCGCCATGCGCCCCCACAGATACTGCTGGTCCTCGACGGGATAGCTGGTCCTGATGCCCTTCCACAGGTCGCTCGCCAGCGCAGGCTGGCTGCGGGATACGCGGTCCAGTGCATACAGCTGCAACTCGCGCCCCAGCCGTGACTTGGTCGGAATGGTCTTTTTCTCCAGCGCCCGCTGCGGGTTTTCCACGACCTTGTCGACCAACTTCAGGCTGGCCGTGTCCCCCTGCTGCAACCGACGCAACACACTCTTGCCCACGGAAGCCTTGTTCTCTGCCATGACCAGCCGGAAGCGCGCCCACAGATCTGCCGGCTCCAGCACGCCAGCCTTGATCATCCGGTCAAATAGCGCGTCGCAATTGGCCGGCTGGTCGTTCGCTGTCATCCACAGCGATTTGCCCTGCTGCAGTGCCGACTCATCGCCCATCACGGCACGGCCCACCACCGCATAACAGGCAATGGCGGGGTCCTCCGTCGTGCTGCGCGGCAATTCCTCGAAAAAGGTGGTCCAATCCTCACGCTTGCCGAGCTTTTTCAACCACTCGACCCGCACCCGCTCCGAAAACGGCAGATCGGCATAGCGTTCCGTAAAACCGCGCACATCCGCCGTCTCGGCCTGCTCGAGACGCAGCAACATGCGCCAATATTCGACATACGGGGTCAGAGGGTAGTTTTCGGCCTGCAGGCGGCTGGCATACAGGGCAAGCGATTCTTCGTCACGCGCCTTGTAGGCATCGCGCGCCGCGAGCAAGGTCTCCTGCGCGCTATCCGCCCACGCCGGGATGGCACCCAGACTGGCTAACGCCACCGTGACCGACAGGGCCCAACGAACGAGATGTAATACAGACTTCATAGGCGCATTGTACTGCAGCCCGCGCCTCAGCCACAGGGCGGGGAATGGCTGGGCTGCCAGGCGCTCTCCCCAAATGACCCTCTATTTGGTTTGGCGGCATTTGGTACAGAGGACGACTCGGGAGAACATGGTCTATCTCCTATTGCCTCCTCCGTTTTCCAACAATTCATTGGCTTTTTTATATCTTGTGGAATCAATTCAAAATACCGAAAAGTTGTACCAATAGGGTGAGGTTAAATATGATACCTAAGGGTTAGTAGTCACAAATAGCAATATATCGAGGTTGTTCAACAGCTCGGTGGTACACACATACAGGCATAGCCAAGGGGAAAAGGAATGATTGAATTCTTGTTTTTGGTTGCTCTAATTCTAGCTACCGTTTTCCTCATTCAGAGGAATCAGGCTCGTAAGATTATTGGTGTGCGTGATCAAGAGATTGCTCGGCTGAATGAGTTGGTATCTCAATTGACGAAGGAAAACGAGTCGTTATCAATATTTAAGGAGATTAGGGATGTCACCGCTGCGGCACAGCGGATCCGAGGTGAGGCTGAGGACAGGCTAAAACAAGCAGAAATGAATGCTACGGCGATTATTGCAGGTGCTGATGCGAAGGCAAAAGAGACATTGGATGCTGCTACAGCTGAGGCAGATCGGATCCGCAAAGACGCAAACCTGGATGCCAAAACCAAGAAAGAAAAGGTTGATGCCTTACTGGATGGCGCAAGCAAACAGGCCACTCAAATTGTTCTGGATGCAAACAAGAAAGCCGCTGAAATTGCCGGCGATGCTTATGAGGCACTGAAAAATGCTGATCAACTCAAGGAAGTAGCTACCGCAATGCAGAATGTCATTGAAGGGTATGGCGACAAATACCTGAAACCGACCTTTAGTCTTCTGGACGAACTATCAGAGGCCTACGGCTTTGATGAGGCGGGCCAGCAGCTCAAGATTGCGCGCGACCGATCAAAACTGATGGTTGAGAATGGTCAGGCTGCACGTTGCGATTATGTCGAGCGTAATCGCAAGGATGCTGCAGTACGTTTTGTTGTGGATGCTTTTAACGGGAAAGTGGACAGCATTCTTTCAAGGACAAAAGCTGATAACTATGGCACCTTGGAACAGCAGATCAGAGATGCTTATGCCATGGTCAATTTCAATGGGTCAGCTTTCCGTAATGCGGTCGTTACGGAGGAATTTTTGGGTGCACGGTTGGCGGAGTTGAAGTGGGCAGTTGCGGTCTTTGCTATTCGTGAGCGTGAGAAGGAAGAGCAGCGCAGAATCCGCGAGCAGATTCGTGAAGAGGAGAAGGCACGACGTGAAATCGAGCGCGCGTTGAAAGAGGCAGCGAAGGAGGAAGAGGCCCTGCAAAAGGCGATGGATAAGGTCGAAGCTAGGGTGGCACAGGCCAATGAAACCGAGAAGACGGCGCTCTTGGCGCAGTTGGATGAACTCCATGAGAAACTGCGTATGGCCGAAGAGAAGAATCAGCGGGCTTTGTCGATGGCCCAGCAAACCAAGGCGGGACATGTCTATATTATTT
>CAYUJU010000073.1:0-7882 GCA_964445115.1 uncultured Methylobacillus sp.
GGAGATGAAGAACATGGGCAAGATGGAATCCCTCAGTCTCAACAGTGACCTTCTTAGAGATATCTTCCTCCACGCCAAGCCCTATGGGCACCATGAGAGCCCGGCCAACCTGAATCTGGGTTTTGGGTTTCTATACTACGGCATGGTCAGGGCATTGAGGCCCAATCATATCCTCGTCATCGGCTCGGGCTATGGATTCAGCGTCGTCTGTCTAGCCCTGGGAATGAAGGACAACGGCCAAGGCCTCCTGACATTCGTGGATCCCTCCTATTCGCTCCTCAAGGATGGACCCTTCAAGACCTTGGGCGGCAAAGACATGTGGAGTCGACCTGAGAAGGTCCACGAACACTTCAGGCAGTTCGGCATCGAGGGAATTGTGACCCATCACAAACTCAGGAATGACGAGTTCTTCCCCGTTTATGACGACCTGGGGTTGCCGGGAATCGACCTCGCGTTCATCGACGGCAATCATCAGTACAAGGAGGTAAAGTACGATTTCATCGAAATCCTGAAGCGATCCCGCAAGAATACATACATCCTTCTCCACGACACTCATCTCACCATTCGGGAGATGCTGCGCCATTCCGGGGTCAAACGATGGCTGAGGATTCTGAAGAAAGAAGAAGAATTCTTCGAGGTGATCAACTTCCCGTATTCCTCAGGTGTTGCACTCGTTCGGGTGTGCACGGACAAGGCATGGGAGCATACGGAATAGTGTCCCGTTTTGTTGCGGTTGTCCTGCTCTCCTGTTTCGTGTTGACCCTCGGCTTTCTGTTCTGGCGATACGTGTGGTTCTTCAGAAATCCGGTGAGGATTCCGCCGGACGGCGAAGTCATTTTGAGTCCCGCGGACGGCACTGTGGTGTACGTGAAGGTGATCCCGCCGGAAGAGGACGTCATCGTCATCAAGGAAGGACTCCAGTCGACCGTTTCGGACATTCTGCGGGAGGATCTTCCGAGCAGCAAAATCCTCATCGGCATCTTCATGAGCCCCTTCGACGTCCACTACAACCGGGCTCCCATTTCCGGGCAAGTCCAGTCTATAAGGCATCATCCCGCCATCAGAGCCAACCTGCACATGAGCCCCATGCATTTCAGAACCGTCTTCGCTCAAATGCCTCTCTACCGGAACAGTCTGCACATTGTTCAGAACGAACGGACCGTGACCAGGATCGAAGGGCAGTTCAAGGGAAACACATTGTCCTGTTATGTGGTCCAGATCGCTGGCGGGAGCGTTCGGGGAATCGACAGCTATGTCCAGACAGGCCAGTGGGTGGAGAGGGGCACTGTATTCGGAATGATACGGATCGGCTCGCAGGTGGACCTGATCATTCCCTCTCGGGATGATCTGCAGGTCCGGGTGCAGGCGGGCGACAGGGCGCGCGCGGGTGAAACCATACTGGCCTATTAGACTTTTTCGAGAGGGTGACCCATGAAGATCGATCTCCACATACACTCAAAACATTCGAAACGGCCCTCCCAGTGGATCCTTCAGAAACTGGGCTGCCCGGAGAGCTTCACGGAACCAATGCAGCTATACCGGGTCGCCAGGGAAAAGGGCATGTCCCTCGTCACCATCACGGATCACAACACCATCGACGGTTGCCTCGAGATCGCCGAACTGCAGGACACCTTCATCAGCGAGGAAGTGACCACCTATTTCCCCGAGGATGGGTGCAAAGTCCACGTGCTGGTCTATGACATCGACCTCGGGATCCATCATGAGATCCAGAAGATCCGGAAGAGCATCTACGATCTCGTGAAGTATCTGGAATCCAATGGCATCTTTCATGCGGTGGCCCATCCCCTCTTTTCCATCAACGACCGTTTGACAATCGACCATTTTGAGAAGCTCCTTCTGCTGTTCAAGAATTTCGAACAGAACGGGGCTCGAAGTGCCGATCAGAACAAGACCCTCGCTTGGGTGCTGTCTTTTTTGGATCAGGATGAGGTGAAACGGCTGGCCGGAAAGCATGGGATCGTCCCTTCTTCGCCCGAACCCTGGCGGAAGAATCTCATCGGGGGCTCAGACGACCATAGCTCCCTCAACATTGCCAGGACTCACACCGAGGTGGAGCGTGCGGCCACCCTTCACGAGTTCATGAAAGGCATCGAAGAAGGACGGGGAAAGGTTGCGGGACGCTCCTCGTCACCCCTCACCCTGGCCCACAACCTGTATGGAATCGCCTACCAGTTCTACAAAAATAGGCTCGACCTGGACAGGCACATCCGCAGGGACCCTTTTCTCCACTTTCTTGATCGATTCCTCCATAATGGCCCAGAACGGGAAGGTGGCCTCATGAACAGGATCCACACCTTCTGGAGGCACAGGAAACCAGGAAGGTTCCGCGCCGAGAACACTTGGGCCATCCAGGATTCCCTACGCCATGAGATGGGGAAGCTCATGTGGGAAGACCCCGACTTCAGGCAGATCGCCAGAAGCGAGAACGGAGATGGAAACAGAACCGCACAAAACTGGTTTCGATTCGTCAACGGGGTTTGCAACAATGTACTGCGGCAATTCGCGGACCACCTTTTCGAGCATCTCTCTGGGGCCAACCTGTTCAACATTTTTCACTCCATCGGCTCAGCCGGCGCCCTCTACGCCCTGCTTGGCCCCTACTTTCTGTCCTACTCCCTTTTCTCCAAGGACAGAGCGTTCACCCAAGATCTTCAGGAGGTTCTTGCCAAGGAGAAGACCATGGATTCGAATCCCCCACGTGCCATGAAAGTAGGCCATTTCACCGACACCTACCACGAAGTCAACGGGGTTGCGCTCACCCTCCAGCAGCAAGTGCGCCTGGCTTCGAAGTCCCACAAGGACCTCCGTGTGATCACGTGTGAAGCACTTTCAGACCAGGAGGCGCCGGGGGTGAGGAATTTCAGGCCTGTGGGCGTATGTGACCTGCCTGAATATCCTGAATTAAAGCTCGCATACCCACCGTTTCTTGAGATGCTCAACTACTGCTATGAGGAAGGCTTCACGCATATCCACTCGGCAACACCGGGACCTGTGGGTCTTGCCGCTCTGGCCATAGCCCGTATCCTGCGCCTGCCCATAAGCGGCACCTATCATACGGCTCTTCCCCAGTACGCTTGGCACTTGACAGGTGACGGCAACGTCCAGGACGTGGTCTGGAGGTTCACGGTCTGGTACTATGATCAATTGGACGTGATCTACGTCCCATCCCGAAGCACCGAACGGGAACTGACCCAGAAGGGGATCAGCAATGAAAAGATCAGGATTTTCCCAAGGGGCGTGAACTTGGAGCGCTTCCACCCCGCCAAGCGAAACGTGGTGCAGCTCATGGGACGCTTTCAGCTGAACAGGGCGTTGAGACTGCTGTACGTGGGGCGTGTTTCCAAAGAGAAGAACCTCTCCCTGCTAGCGCGGGCGTTCAGGTCGCTTCTGGAAACCGGAGCGGATGTGCAGTTGGTGGTCGTTGGCGATGGGCCCTATCTTGGGGAACTCAAGGAGGAACTGGCAGGGACCCCAACCACTTTCACCGGGTACCTGGAGGGCGATGAGCTTGCCATGGTTTACGCTTCCTGTGATCTCTTCGTGTTTCCAAGCACCACGGACACGTTCGGCAACGTGGTTCTTGAAGCTCAGGCAAGCGGTGTCCCCGTCATTGTCACGGACATGGGCGGGCCTCAGGAAAATGTGCTTCCTGACATGACCGGCATAGTGATCCAGGGGGACAGCGAGGAAGCTCTTCTTAACGGGCTCTTGTCTCTTGTCGGCAATCCGGACCGATTGCGAACCATGGGACATGCGGCAAGAAGTTACATGGAGGAGCGGTCCTTCGGTCACGCTTTTGATGAAACCTGGGCCATGTACGAGCGCAGTCGTGAAGCCCCCCAAAGCCCGCGGCCATACGCCAAAGCCAGCTGATAGGGTGCAGAATGGCAGAAATGACCGCGGGTCAACGGTTGATAAGAGAAGCATGGAGGCAGCGGATGAATAAAGGCAGAGTTCTCTTTTTATGCGTTCACAACACTGCGAGGAGCCAGATGGCGGAGGCCTTTCTCAATTCCATGGCGGGTGAACGCATGGAAGCGGAAAGCGCCGGGTTCAGCCCCGGGCAGATCAACCCCGTGGTGGTTGAGATCATGCGGGAAGCCGGTTTCGATCTTTCGCAGAAGAAGGCCAGGAACGTCTTTGATCTCTTCAAGCAAGGCAGGCTCTACGATTATGTGATCACCGTCTGTGATGAGAGTGCCGAAGCACAATGCCCGATCTTCCCAGGGGTGGCTAAACGCCTGCACTGGCCGTTCCCTGACCCCGCAAGACTTGAAGGGTCTCCCGGGGACGTGTTGGAACAGGCCCGGCACGTCAGGGATTCCATTCGCTCCAAGATCGAAACATGGCTGGGGGAATTGGGGAACCCATCCTGAGGGCATTCTTAGCCACAAACACAGAGCCCCCTTGGAGGTCCCGTTCACAAGAAAAGGAGAAGACCGGGCTTGGGCCCTCTCCTTTCACTGGTTTGTAAAGTACTTATTTGACGTAGACAAAGATGGGATTGGAGTAGAACCACAGGTCTCTCCAGGCCTCTGCTGCACCATCGAGCCCCAGGTTTTGGGCGAGTGAATCAGCAAGGGGGTTGCCCTCATCGTCGGTTTCATAGGGCGTTGACGGGGGGAGGTTGGTGCCGCGAAGTCTGAAATACATGCTCCTGTCAGCTTTCTTCACGTGATACACGATGGTGTTCCAGCCGTCACAGCCCTTTTTCCAGTCCTTTTCGGTGAAAGTTGCCATGACCCTGGTGGATTCGTTAGTGTCTTTGGAGTAGTCGGGATTGGGTGTGCCGCCGGGCAGCTTCGGTGCGACAGGGCCTTTGATGTCACCTGCGATGAGGTCGATGTGGTCCACCCTGACGGGGTCATTGTTGTTGTTGAATTCAGGGCTTTTGAAGCGGACCTTGATCTTCAGAGAGTCGCCCTTGTGCATGGTGAGCTTTTCACCCATGGTGGCCTGTACCGACCGGTCCTGCACGGTGAAATCGAGTGCGTTGATAAGGTCTCCATGGACGGAGAAGGAGTTGCCTGAACGGAGAGCAGCGACCAGTTCAATCGGATCGATCTTTTTGTTGCGATTCTTGTCCACGGCATAAACCCATGTTTTCGCATACTCACCCGGCCAGAAATCCCCATCGGTGTTGTGGAAATCAGAACTGACAAACGTCCACCAGTCTCTGCCCTCACCGAGAAGAGCATCCCAGAGGCCACCCACTTTGGCAATGTAAATACCCGCCCCTCCGTAGGTGCCCCCACCCACGGCCGATGGGGAGAAGCTTCCCCGATCCCCTTCCTTCTGATGGCCGGGTAGCCCTTCGAACCCGAATGCCACATCGGGGCCCGCATTGTTGAGATCCCTGAAATGTTCAATCCTGTATGTGGCGCGCCGTTCGGGATGGGCAGGCACGAGCCAGCTTGTCTTCGGATGGTTCGCCTGCATCCACGTGGCGGCTTCAACGGCCTTGTCATGACCGGTGAGGGTGCTCTTCACCCAACCCTGGGCGGCACCGCCGGTTTTGTCGGTGTCGGAGTTGTCAAACTTGTACTCGAACTCAGCCATCGGATCGGCATTAGGGATCCTATCGAACTGGTTCGTGATGATGGCCGTGCTGCAGTGTTCATGGCCGGGCATGTTCCATTCAAGCCCCTGAATAATCAATTGGTTTCGATAGGTGGCTCTCGCCGCTAGAACATCTTCGAACGAAAAATCCCGGATGGATTGCCAGCGCCACATTTTCCGGTGACCATCGCTTGATGAAACATCCCCCAGAATCAATCCCGCGGGGTAAATGGCGGGATCGTCCCAAAAGCGGGCATATTGGCCTGTATCGAAGCCACTGGCCAGGACCGGCCCAAATGCGTCGCGGGTGAAGCCACCACCGTGCTCAGAGTTGGCCCACCAGTCCAGACCGAATTCAACGTTCTTTGCCATCACAGTGGCGATGGGGTTGCTCCCGTCGGTGTATGTGGTGTGTTGGTGAAAATCACCAGAGATCCACTTGCCATGATCACCCGCCCCACAGCTCACTGCTGAAGCGGGGGTTAAGAGTCCCAATATCATCAGCAGAGCTCCGGACACTAGAAGGGCTCTGGGTAATCTCATCCTTTTCCGATTCTGATTCAGGCGACTCATGCTTTCCTCCTGTGAATGATTTCAAATAATGCTTTCAAGCTGTCTCGGCCCTCCCTGTGAGCACTGCTCTCATGGTCTGGGCAACGTCATGAACACGCCAGGGGAATACGCTGCTGGCCGGTTTCTCCCGAATTCGAACGCCCTTTCACCCCCTTCCAGTTCGATCGCCACGTCGTTGGTCCGCGTCCATTGCGCTCCACCGCCACACGGGAACTCGGCCCGGCTCTCGCTTGCGCCGAGAACAGCCCAATGAATCCTCAGGCTGATTGAGCGTAATGACAGGTCTTCGGCGGTGGGAGCCGCCCTGAAGACTTATGGAAGTTCTATAGAATGGACCCGGAATTCTTTGGTTACGAGGAAATGAAGTTTGGATGAAGAGTGTATGACATCAGACAGCAAAGACAGAAGGGAAGGTGTGATCCAGTCTTGGGGCTGGGGTCTTCGACGGTGTGGTTGGAAGGCACTGGTTTGATCAGCATCTGCAGAGGACAGCCATTCGGAAAACCATGGCCGACAGGACTCAAATCCTGTCCTCAAACACGTGGAGTGTGAGGGTCGATCCGGTCACCCTGCTGCGGCCCGTGTAGATGAAGACCGCTAGCCAAAGCCCCTGCAGGAGGAGCAGGGACTCGGGGGACCATAGGTCGCGGAGTCCATGGACCAAGTCGGGTGGCTCGACAGTGGTCTGGGGAAGCATCATGGGCAGGAGTAGCGCGTAGATCGAGGCGACAATGGCCATGGCTTGGTAAGCGGATATCCTCCCACCCCCACGGTAGTCAGCCCGAAGCATCTCAGAGAATGCTCGCCACCCCTGGGTGACCAGGGAGGAGAGCAAAAAGGCGAAGAGAAACCGGGAGTCCATGAAAAGCAAGATGGATACCAGGGCCGTGCACACATAGAGCATCGAGGTGAGGGCCTGGATCGGGATGACCTTCTGTCCATCCAGCCCGCTCGCATAGGCGATCTTCTTTGTCTCTCCGGAGAATGTAAAGGAAAAGCTCCCGAAGACTTTTGCCACCAAGGGCTGACAGTTGGAGAGCGGCTTCCCGTAACAGCAGCCGAAGCTGATGCAGGCGAGGCGTCCCAACCCTTCTCCCAAGGCATAGGCGATGGATAGAGCCGCAAGGGCGGGAAGTGCAGGAATCGATGCCATCGGCTGGTTCCAGGGGAATCTGTCCACCAGCAGGATGATCCAGGGGACAAGAATTGACCCGACGAATGAAGCGCCACCCACTGTGAATGTGTGAGCCTTTTTCTCCACGATCCTTGCAACGAATCTGGACGCAGGCACGCAGAGGAGGAGGGTCGTCGCCACCATGGCCAAGGTTTTCCTCGTTGGGACGGCCAATGATCCCATCAGGATCATCAGAAGGGCAATTGCCGTCGCATATGCACTGGCGCTTAAGAAGCCGTAGAAGGTGAGGTTCACCCCTTTCCAATGCCCTGAAGGGTCCTTGCAGACAGGCACAGAAGCCATGAACTGCCATCTTTCGCCGGGCAGCACCTTGAAGCTCCATGCGAAAAGCAGGGCAAAGCCGAGGCCCAGAGTGAAGACAAAGATTCCAGTTTCCATGGCCTGTGTTTCCTCCTTTCCTTGTAAAACATCTTTAGTCTCATTCACCCTGTGGACCCTTGGGCTGTGCCTCGGGGTGTGGCGATCAGGGATCGTACCGGCACCTCGGTCTCCACCAGGGGCCTCCCAAAGCCCACTGAAAAACGGCTCTCGACA
>CAYUJU010000074.1:0-7593 GCA_964445115.1 uncultured Methylobacillus sp.
GCCAGAGGACCAGGAGTGTTCCGGGAACCATTCCAAAGTACTCCTCGAGTTTCAGGACATTCTCCCTGGTGGCATTACGTTTTCCGGTTTCGATCTTGCTTAAGATAGCCTGATCGATATCCAGAAAGGAGGCGACCTTCCTCAGGGGTTCTCCTTTTGTAAGTCTCAGATTCCGGATTTTACCGGTGAAAGTATCCATGTTTGATAAATATTGTCTTGACAAATATAGTCAAAGCCATTAATTCAAACAAATCAATTAAGGCAATAATATCTTCAACTCAGTTAATTATAACCTTCTCCAGCTCATTGTTTGAATAGATCACGGGGAAGTACATCAGTGACACTTTGGCCGGGTTCATTACAAACCGGCCGGTAAAGCGGGGCATGAGGCTGATTTCAAATGTCCGTAAGCCCGGTGTTGCATGGCGGATGAATATTGCCACATGGTCATGGTAAAACTCTCGGTGAACCTCACCGGGCCAATATCCCTTTTTGTCATTATATGAGAATCCTGATGGCACCGGGATCTCTATCACAACGTATTCGGCGCTTTTAAAGAATTCAATTTCGGCTGTCAGAGTCACCGGAATTCCCGACCTGACACTGATTTCCTGTCCTTTCAGGGAATCCTTCTTTCCGTCGCTGCCCTGAAGGACTGAGTCTTCGGGCCGCATCCCGCCGCCGTGCCTGACGACGCCATCAAGCCTCATCCCGCCGGAGAGTGACCAATGAGTTGTCACCCTGAAGTCGGTGGTGTCCTCCTGCGGATCTCCAATAAATAGCTTGCTTCCAAGACTGAGGTACAGAGGCATATCGCTGTCGTTGAGGAGTGTCACCGTCTGGCTTTCGCGCTTCAGCGTAGCCTTGTACGGGAAGGAATCAACCACCGTGTCTGCAGCCCCTGTGATAACCATCCTGGCCCTGTCCTCGTTCTTATGTTCCGGTTCAGGGTAAAATGCCAGGGCATTGAGCACCGAGGCTGTCTGGAAGGTATTCAGCGGACTCTTCATGGAGAGGTATTCATAAAAATATCTCCTGATCAGTTCGGGTCTGGCGATTTTCTGAAGTGTGTCGCGGCAGAGGAGATCATAGGCGAGGAGGGTTGTCTGCATATCAGTTTTCATGATATTCCAGCTATCAGAAACAGTGGTGAAGTACACCCCTCCAAGAACGGTCTCCCGCCTGGCTTTTTCGAGGAATGACAGATCAGCCGTAATACTGTGTCTGAGCTTCAGGCCGGCAATCCGGATACTGTCGGTCAGCGAGAGACGGCAGGTGCCTGATATTATGTTCAGGTAACGGTTATAGTCAGCCTTTGCCCCGATATCCGAGAGTATCTCAAGAAGTGACAGTGCAGTGGCCGGACCGGGATTCTTCTCCAGTGCAAGTACTGCGAAGTCGGTGATCCCGGATATCCCGATGTTAACCGTGTAGCCCAGCTTACCTGCCCTCAGCAGGGTTTTGATAATATGCTGTGAGATCCAGTCCTCGGTCTCCGAGCGACCCCACCAGCCCCACAATCCGTCCTTGTTTCGGTTATCGAGGAGCTTGCTGATCAGGCTTCTGATCTCCCTTTCATCGCTTCTGCTTACCTTACCCAGGTGCCTGTTGGTTTCAACTGCCGAGAGATAACCTGCAAGACGCGAGGCCATCTGTTCATTGCAGCCATATACATATCTTATAAGCCTGTGGCTTGCGATAAGCCTTATATCTTTAAGTCCGGCCACGGCAGTCAGGCTCACCTCCCCCGGCCAGCGGCTGAGGTCAACTGTCAGTGATGAATCTTTCTCTATAAATGCTACCATCCCCGAGTCGACCTCAATTCCAGGCCTCATAACCGGCAACGGACGGAATTCACCGTCCTTCAGGCCGGTTTCGGTTGTGAAGGAGTATTCAAGCCTCAGGCTGTCTGACCCGTCAGCAATCATCGGCAGGGTATCAACTATCGCTTCTGTGAGATCACGCTGCCTGTTAACGATTGTGTCGGCATTGCTGATGAATCTTGCCGTCAGTGACAGCGGCGCGCCGGTATGATTCATTATCCGGCCGATGAGATTCAGGGAGTCGCCTTCAACCACATAATGGGGAGCCGACAGCAAACCTGTTACAGGCATGAATGCCTTTATGTTCCCTTTCGCAGTACCTGCCTGGCGATTCCCGTTGATTGCAACGGCAAATGTCTCCCATGAGGTGATGTCATCTGGGAACCTGACTGAGAAGGTGACTTTCCCCGAATCATCGGTCCTGAGGTCAGGTATCCAGTAGCCGTAGTCGCGAAAGTTTCTGCGCAGGGTACCTGCAGCCATTGCCTCTTCCAGGAACTGCTCATCCACAAGCGGATTACTTTCCGCAGCGGCCGTGATAATTCCTCCGGGCTTCATTGTAAGCATGATGACTCCACCGGCGGCCCGCGATCCGTAAAGCGCCGTCATTGACGGATCCTTAATTACCGTGATGTTCTTTAGCAGGTCAGGGTCGATGAGACTCATGTCACCGCTCCAAGGTACTCCGTCTATGATAATAAGGGGTGGTTGTGCGTCAACCGTTGAAGCGCCTCTTATCATTATGGACCTGTCGCCTGACAGCTCCACGCCTGCCACCCTGCCGGCGAGAGAATTGACTGTCACGACAGAGGCTGAGAGGTTTTCCTTGCGCGAGACGCCGTAACCCACAACAACTACTTCGTCCATGGCCAGGAGTTCCTCCTCGAGGGTCACATCCAGCTGATTTTCATAGTAGACCTCGGTTTCATATGGTTTCATCCCGATGAACGTGAATGACAGCTTGTGGTTACCGAAGGGTAGTTTTATTGAATACCTGCCATCTATATCGGTTACTGTGCCAAATCCGTTTTCCCGGCACCAGACTGTCACTCCGGGCAGCCTTTCATTGTCAGAGAGACTTGTAACCACCCCGGAGACAGTGAATCCAGGTCCGTCATAGGCGTTGGCATCCTGCCTGGTGAACTCCTGCATGAGCTGCCGTTCCAGGGAGGATGGTGTTCCAGGACGGCTGCCCGGGGAATTGATCATCTCAATGATCTTCCTGTACAGTTCCGGATCGTCTGACTTTTCCGCCCATGACAGGTCAATGAAGGTTGTACTGTTGCCCCTGACTTCGACGGAATCAATTATCAGGTGGTGACCGCCCGGCAGGAAAGAGATAAACCTGTAAATTCCAGGCCGGATATTGGTTAGAACCTGATCTATTCCCTGCCTGTCATAGACTGCCCTTCCGGCAGCAGAGACGAGGAAGTTTACAACGGATCTGGCAACCTTTTCAGGCCGGCTGTCCAGTATCTGAACATTTCCGTTTCCGGGCAAAGTTCTTTCACTGGGTAAATACCTGTAACGGGGGGCAGTCCTCTTTTCTGTGATCTCGCGGCTGACCCTCTCAATATATGCCGGTGTCAGGACACTGCTGCGCCAGTCCTGCATTGTATTATACCTTTCCAGATACCGGGGGATTCTTATTTCAGGGTCGAATGACCTCATTCTCAATAACCCTTTCTCAAAATCATATTCATACAGGGGTTCGAACCTGAAATTGGTTGTGAATTTTCCGGGAAGGACAAACCTGGCGTTTGAGGGCATCACAGGCCCGACGATGCGAGTGCCGCGTGAAGGAAATTGCCTGTCGGGACTTGCCAGTTGCTGACTGACATCACTCATCAGGAGAATATTGCTGTCCTGCCGCAGATAAGCTACAGTGTTATCAAATAATGTTCTGTATGGCATGACATAATTGGCTATCCTTCGTTGCTCTGATACCTGCATTTTAAAAGATGCATCCTTTTTAAAATAGGCTTCGGGATTATCGGTATCCCTGATTGAAAGGACCACCTTCCTGCCTCTTTCAAACCGTATGCTGTCAGCTTCATAGACTGCTTCTGGAGTCCTGATGCTGATAAAATGATAACCGGTGTCAACCCTGAATGAGTAAGGCTGGTTAGCCGATGCAATATCAATGTAAACCGGCCTGTGGTCGACAAAAACCTGGTTGATCCGTACCGGCCTGCCGTCACGGAAGATGAAGGGGGCGAACTGGGTGATGCTGTCGCCCATGTCACACTTAAAAATGGCTACCTCTTCCGGGTGGTACCGGAATCTGAAATAGTCCACTGTATCAAGTCCGGCTTTGGCATTCCACCAGTCATATTTCAGCGGATGGGTCAGACAAGGCGGATTGGGCACGGATGTACGGAATGAGTTGATATGTTCCTTGCTTTTGCCGGGTTTCGCAAGATTTGGCATTGACGGCAGGTTGTACCCGAACTTGCGGGTCAGGGAAAAAGCAGTTACATCAGTATTCCGGACCGGTCTGCCATCAGTATCTGTGACAGTGAGGGTTATTGCGGTTTCCTTTCCGGGAATGATCTTGTCCGGCTGCTCCGCCGAAATATTCAGCCTGCTTTCATCCCTTGAGATTTCATAGATGCTGTTGTTCATTTCTCCTCCCCACAGATAGCTCAGAGAGAGGTACCATTTGCGGTCAGTGGTGACTCTCTTCCTGAATTCAAGTTCTTCTGCGGTTCCGCGGGCCACCTCACGATTTAAATCATAGATGAAGTAGCTGAATGAGAGGCCGGTATTGCTGGTGACACTGATAAAGACGGAGTCGGCTGTCCTGCCCGTCCGGGGTGTTACACCGTGCGGCAGCTCGCCGGCTGCCACTGTTCGCCGGGCATTACCGCTGACGACTGAGTATCCGGTTACGAAGGGGTCTATCTTCATCTGCCACGGGAGAGTTATGTTCAGGGCTGGCTTTTTATTCCCAAAGGCATCGGAATTTATCAGTTCAGCTTCCCTTTCAGTTTCTGTGCCGTTGACTTTCAGGTAGAATGTTACGGAGTCAGCTGAAGTACCATAGCAAATTTCTTCTTTCCTGTCGATAAAGGTCATGGTTCTGGTCTCGGTGACCGATTCATTGTCCGAGGTGTTGGCGACAGCAACAATTTTGCAGGTCATGTTTGCCTCCGGGAACAGGCTGTCAGGGATCATCACCACCGTTTCGCCTGACGGCCGGAGGTTCTCACGGATAACTGCAATTGTATCCTTTACCGGAAGGAATGGCCCCGAAATCTCACTGACCCTGTCGCGAAGGATATGAAGGGTAACCCTTGCATCGGGCAGGATCATGTCATTTTCATTCAGGGCTTTCAGGCCAACAAAGAAGGGCCTGCCCCTGTACTGCACACTGTCAGGCGTCCTGACAACGAGCTTCAAACTTCGCAGATCATAATACTCATACATGAATGATCCCGATACAAGTGCCCGGCTCCTGTTTGCGGGCGACAGTGTAATACTGTAATCCTTGTCAAGCCGGAGGCCGAGTGAGTCTGCAAGGACGAAGGAGTGGGTGTATCCGCCTGGAGTATAGGGTTTGAGGGTGGCAAGCTTAACCTGCCTGTACGGATCGGTGAGGTAGATCTTCAGGTCAGTTTCGCCCTGAAAGGGCTTTTTGTTCTTCCCGGTAAGCACCCATGCTTTCAGCATCACCGTGTCACCGGGCATGTATTTCGGCTTGTTGAAGAGCATGAATCCGGAGTAAGGCCCGGGTTCAATCGCCCTCTTAATACTCCACCAGACACTCCGGGCAGTTCCGAACCCGTAACCACGTATCGCGGAGCGGACTGCATCGTAGGGGAGCATGACCACTGTTTTGACAGGCACCCAGACGTACCTTACGGGTGTGGCATATGCAAGTTTCCTGGAGTTGCGGCGCAGCCTGGAATTGTCAAGGGTCCTGTCGATGCTGAAGAGACTGGATATGCCATCATGCGTCACAGTAAGAATACCCCTGCTGTTGCTCTTTGGAAGCCTGTATGCCAGTGAAGCCTGATCCCAGCGGATTACCCCGGGACCCATCTTTAGTGTAGCATTATCAACAAGATGACCCAGGCTGTCACGTACCTGGATTACAAGATCGGTCTTGTTGTCAATCACCGCAAGGTGTATGTTGGGAACTGAGCTGTACAACACCCTCACCCTGTCATTGTCAACATACGCGGTGACATAGTTGCCCGGCTGAAGCTTCCCATTGTATGCTTTTCCGGCAGGGAAGGAGTCGACCACCACACTGAAGAGCTTCTCATCCTTGCCGGTTGATCCCTTTCGGATCAGATCAAGGGCCTGTTTTTCAGTTATTGAAAAGATGTAAGTGTACGGGCTGGTGGTACGGCTGTTTGCCAGGTTCTGTGATTCCACCGTGCAGGTAATCAGCAGACCCAGCATGAGAACGGTTAACCTGGTCATGCGTTGACAGCTTATTATGCGATGACCATAAAATTAGGAATAAAAAGCGATGGTGTACCGCTGTGGTTCATTAAAACCTTTCGATACACCCTGGACCTTTTATCCCGGCTGTCTCAGAACCTTTCAGCTTCTGTCAACCAGGTATTATGCATTTTGCAATTGCCGGTTCCCGGGGAGGGTAAGGATCAGGCCTTGTGCACAGGCTTTCCTGTTGCATCGGCTCCTGCCTCGAGGAATACCTCGGAGATCGTCGGGTGGGCATGCATTGTGTGAGCCACATCCCATACTGTACTCTCGACCGCCATGTAGGCTGCTGCCTCGCTGATAAGGTCGGTGGCATTGTGCGAGATGATCTGCACACCCAGAACCTCACCGTATTTTGGCTCAGAGATGATCCGTAGGATTCCTTCAGGCTGGCCCTCCGTCAGCGCCTTGCCGTTGGCCGAGAGGGGGAACTCATTGACCTTGTATTCTGAACCCTCAGCTGCCAGTTGCTGCTCGGTCTTGCCTATCTGTGCAATCTCGGGATCAGTGTAGAGGGTCATAGGGACACGCTCTGTCTGCATTGTTTCAGTGATACCGAGGATATGGTTTACTGCTGCCAGGGCCTGTGCAGAGGCGGCATGTGCATAGATGCTTCTGCCGTTGACATCGCCAACTGCATAAACACCTTTGACACTTGTCATGAAATGTTCGTCAACAACGTAGAAGCTGTCTTTCTCCTCAGGGTTCAGCGCGCCGGTCGGCTTTATACCCCTTCGGGGCATGCAGTTGACAATGCCTTCGTAGTCATCAATGTTCTCCGGATCAAAGCCGGCAGTGCCTTCAAGTGTTTTGATCTTCAGAGAGGTCAGCCTTTTATCGATATACGAATTGAGATAATCATCCAGTGCCGGGAAAACCTTATCTGAAGTTTTCAGCAGCGTCACATCCCTGCCGATAAGGGCAAGCATCTGTGAAACCTCAGCAGCCACAGGACCTTCTCCAACTACGAGCAGCTTCTGCGGAATTTCCTTTTGTGAGAACATGTTCTCGAGGTTGATTATACGGCTCTCATCTCCCACCTTGAAGGGCAGCGGTTTCGGATATGATCCTGTTGCAATGATTATGTTCTTCGCCCTGAGCATCCGGTTGTCAACCACCACGGTGTCAGCCGCCTCTATGGAAGCTGTCCCGGAAATGGTCTCCACATTGTTCTTCTTCAGCAGGTATTCCACTCCCTTGGTGAGACGTCGAACAATGCGTTCTGACCGCTTCACTCCCTTCTCCCAGCTGAATTTCAGTGATTTCGGGTCTAGGCCCTCTACGCCGAAGTCGGCAGCCATCCCGAGCCTGGAGA
>CAYUJU010000075.1:0-7580 GCA_964445115.1 uncultured Methylobacillus sp.
GTGATTAAGCTATCTAAGCAAGATAATCAGTTATTGCTAGTTTATCAGTCTGATCGCTACACCGATGCTCGATGGATAGATGAAAAGTTGCAGCAGGATGGCGATGTCACTTTGCGCCGCACGTTTACCTTTAGCACGGCAGATTTAGTTACTCAGGACACACCTTCGGATGAGGTGGATGACGGTGATCGAATTTTTGTGATTGGTGTTTTGGAGGGTGGCTATTACAAGATCAGCAAGAGCATACTCGGTCTCAAACACGACTTATTACTTGATGCCAGCATGAAGATTGAAACGGGAACTTTCATCGCACATCGGGATATCTCTGTTTTTAGCAAAATTGATGACCTGATCGAGGAACCCATCATCGTGGGCGGCAGTAACGAAAGTGCAATCCCACTGGCCGACTTCGAGCTGTTGCTGAAAACCTTCCCGACCAGCACAGAGCTGACCCATTACGCCAGAACCCGAATCGCAAGGGTACTCAAAGACTATTTCGGGACGATCTCGGATGCAGAAAGCCAACTGAACCAGCACCTGAATCGCAAGAAAAAATTGCCTAACCAATCCCGTGACACGATCGTTTCAAATTTCGAATTGCAAAAGTTCGAGTATGTTTATGCAGAGCTTGAGTCCATGCTTGCTGGTGCTGATAGTTACACTGAGAAAAACTGGCAGAGCAAGATTTTGGAATTGTTGCTTTTTGTTTTTCCCAAGTACATCGCTGTGCTTGAGAATGTTCATATCAAAGATTTCTATTCCAACCCGAACCATGTTACCAACCGCTACATCGACCTGATGCTTGTAGATGCCAACGGCAGTGTTGACATCATAGAGGTCAAAAAGCCATTTTCGAATGCGCTCTTATCCCTACACAGATATCGGGACAACTACACCCCAAGGAAAGAGCTGGCTGGATCGGTGATGCAGGCCGAAAAGTACCTTTTTCACCTCAATAAATGGGGGCGAGCTGGGGAGCAAGAAATTCACCAAAAACGGAAGGGAGAGCTTCCCAAGGAAATTGAATTGAAGATCACCAACCCAAAAGCAATCATCCTGCTGGGGCGCGATAACGACTTCAATGGCGATCAGCGTTTTGACTTTGAAATCATTCGGCGTAAATACGCCAACATGCTCGACATCATGACTTACGATGATCTGCTGCGTAGGGTAGGAAACATCATCGAAATGATGAAGCGCCGAGGTTCTTTACGAGGTACGCAATGAGCGATCGCATTGCCCAGGCTCTGACCAAACTCTTCAACCGGCACCGGATTGTGTTTTGGTACGACGCCAAACATGAATTGCGTGACGATTTCGAAGCCCTGTCTTTAACCGGCATCGAAAAACTGGAACTGACCAATAACGAGTTCGGTATCAAATATCGAATTCTGCGCGAGCAACCCGAGCAAAAATTCTTGCTTTATCGCGATGACCCTCAGCCCGACGAGTTAGATAACTGGTTGTTGGATGTGCAATTGGCACATGGTGAATTTCGGACTGACCAGGTGGCAATTTGGTTGTCCGAGCTGGAATTAGGCTTGGAATTCGCTGATGTGGTGCAAAACCATGCTGAATTTTTCCAAGCAGTCAAACGTAAGGACGCGCTCAAAAAAATGCTGCGTGGCGACGACACGCCCGGGCAAATTCGTTTAAAAATGCTGGCGGTTTGCGCAGGCAGTGAGCCTCGCATGGATTCCGTTGTAGAAAACTTGCTGCAGGAATTAGCCGAGGGCCGTGACGATAAAATCAAATTGATTGGCCGATGCACTGTGGACGGTTTTCTTTGGGAACAGTTGACCCGGTGTTATGGCTACAAATCCGATGAACCGAGTATCCGTGATTTTGCCATTGAATTGTTCAAGTCATGCTATGCCATGGGCACCGACGGCCAAGTCAAACTGACTGGCGATGCCTTGGTGTTTCTAAAACGTTGGAAAGACAGTCGTCAGTTTGAAAATTGTTTTGAAACGCTATCCGCCGAATGTGCAGATGTGCTTAATATTGAGCAAGACTTGGCTAAACGAGATCTTCCAGAGCTGATCGAACTGGATTATTTCCGTCTGATTGACCAAAAGATCATCAGCGATTTGGTAAGAGCTGTGGCTTCGCGGACGCTATCCAGTGGCGATGTGGCACTCTGGATTCGCCAACGTCGTCAAGGTCATTGGTATCGCGAGTTCAGGCACCTTTATGAGGCTATCGATTACGCCGCCCAGTTTTTACAAACTTTGGGAGAGGTCAAACTTGAAATGGACAGTTTGGCGGGCGGTGTCGAGCGCTATTGCCGCGCATGGTATCGGCTTGATCAGCTGTATCGCAAATTTACCTATCATGTGCGAATGTCGGGGCAAGCTTCCCTTATGGAGACGCTGACCGAGCAAATTGAAAATCTGTATTCAAATAACTATTTACTTAAGCTGGGCGATTGTTTTCAAACCTTGGTTGATTCGGCAAGCAAATGGGAAGCATTGCCCGTGCGCAGGCAACGTGAGTTCTTCGAACATTGGGTGCGACCGTTCCTGCGCAAGGACAATAAGGTCTGTGTGATCATCTCCGATGCCATGCGCTACGAGATCGGGGAAGAATTGCTTAGCCTCATTCGCCAGGAAGATCGATACAGTGCCGAGATCGAGCCGGCGCTTTCCATGCTGCCTAGTTATACGCAACTGGGTATGGCCGCTTTGTTACCCAATAAAGAACTAGCGATTGCCGACAACGAAACCGGCACGGTACTGGTGGATGGGCAAAGTTCGCAGGGTACGGCAAACCGGACAAAGATTCTGCAGGCAACCTTGAATGAAAGTGGTCAAGCCATTGCGGCTGAAGATTTCATGGCCATGAACCGCGACGATAGCCGAGAATTGTTGAAAGCCAATCAAGTGCTGTATATCTACCATAACCGAATCGATCATACCGGTGACAAGATGCATTCGGAAGGCCAAGCCTTCGAAGCTGCGGAACAAACATTGGATGATCTTTTAAAGCTTGTTAAAAAGCTGACAGCCGCCAATGCCAATAACTTGTTGATCACTGCAGATCACGGTTTCATTTATCAACACCGTGAAATTGCTGAGAGTGATTTCTTGAGTGTTGAGCCGGATGGCGAAGTCATCTTGTATCGAGATAGGCGCTTTATCCTCGGTAAAAAATTAAAGCCCTCGGCTGGTTTGCATACCTTTAAAGCGGAGCAGCTTGGATTATGCGGGGATGTCGAAGTGCAAATCCCGAAATCGATTAATCGTCTGAGACTGAAAGGATCCGGTAGTCGTTTTGTGCATGGCGGTGCGTCGCTGCAGGAGGTGGTGATCCCGGTCATTAAGATCAACAAAAAACGCCAGAGCGACGTGACCGCTGTTGAGGTCGATATTTTGCGTGGTGCGAGCTCGGTGATCACCTCTGGACAATTAGCTGTCACGCTCTATCAGGCAGGTCCAGTAACCGACAAAATTCAACCCAGGGTATTGCGTGCAGGGATTTATTCCGAAACCGGAGAATTGATCTCGGACAGCCATGATCTCGTGTTCGATTTGACATCGGAAAACCCGCGGGAGCGGGAGTTACAACTGCGTTTCGTGCTCAGCCGCAAAGCGGATGAAGCGAATGGCCAAGAAGTCATTCTCAGACTGGAGGAAAAGCACGCTGGTACTTCCCACTACAAGGAATACAAGTCGCTCCGATATATGATGCGACGCTCATTTACCAGCGATTTTGATTTTTAAAGGGACGAATACCCGATGAACGAATTGGATCAGAAAATCAATACCCATTTTCCTGGATTGGTTGTCCGAAAGGATCTCGTCAAAACGGTTAAGGGCAATGCCATTGTTCCCTCTTATGTTTTGGAATATTTACTTGGGCAATATTGCGCTACCAGTGATGACGCTACCATTCAAACCGGCATCGAAACGGTCAAAGAGATTTTGCGCAAGCATTATGTGCATCGCAATGAGGCCGGTTTGGTACGTTCGAATATCAAGGAAAAAGGGCGCTACAAAGTTATCGATAAAATCAGCGCGGCATTAAATGATAAAGCCGATGTGTATGAAGCGGAATTCTCTAATCTAGGTCTCAAGCAAGTATTAATTGATTCGCGAACAGTTAAGGCCCATCCAAAGTTACTGGTCAGCGGTATATGGTGCATTGCCGACCTAGAGTACGAATTCACTGAAGACAAAAACGCCAGCCCTTGGATTTTGTCGACCTTAAAACCCATCCAGCTATCTCATTTGGATTTTGATAGTTACGTTGAAGCACGCAAGCAATTCAGAACGGAAGAGTGGATCGATCTATTGGTTCAAAGCGTAGGATTTAATCCGGAAATGTTCGGCAAACGCAGTAAGCTGACCCAACTGATCCGTTTGATTCCCTTCTGCGAACGTAATTACAACTTGATTGAACTTGGCCCTAAGGGTACCGGTAAATCCCACATCTACTCGGAGTTTTCACCACACGGAATTCTGATATCGGGAGGGGAAGTTACAGTTCCAAAGCTGTTCGTGAACAACTCCTCTGGCAAAATCGGGCTGGTTGGTTACTGGGACTGTGTCGCCTTTGACGAATTTGCCGGCAAGCAAAAGCGAGTGGACAAGGCCCTGGTTGATATCATGAAAAATTACATGGCCAACAAGTCGTTTTCACGGGGTGTCGAAACACTCGGTGCTGAGGCCTCTATGGTGTTTGTAGGCAATACTCAGCATACCGTTCCCTACATGCTTAAACATTCGGATTTGTTCGACGAACTGCCAGATAAGTTTTACGACTCCGCTTTCCTGGATCGCATCCATTTTTATATACCCGGCTGGGAAGTCGATATTATCCGTGGCGAGATGTTTTCCAACGGTTATGGATTTGTAGTGGACTATCTGGCTGAAATCCTTCGTTCTTTGCGAAATCACGATTATTCAGATCGTTACCAACAGCACTTTACGCTGTCATCGGATATATCGACGAGGGATCGTGACGGTATCAATAAAACGTTCTCAGGCCTGATGAAGATACTGTTCCCGCATGGAGGTGCCTCTAAGGAAGAAATTGAGGATCTACTGCGATTCGCTATCGAAGGACGAAAACGCGTCAAAGACCAACTAATGCGGATCGATTCCACCTACGGCAACGTTTGCTTTTCATATTTAGATTCAAGCGGAGAATCCCATCTAGTCACAACCCTTGAAGAGCGGGAATATCCTCACTACTACCATAAAACCGTCACTGATGGCGAAAACGCCAAAACTCCTGAATTTGGATTAGACGAGGTCTCAACGGCTTCAAAAGAATCCACAGCCCCCAAAGAAATTGAACTAAAGGAAAAGCATCTCACTTTTCAGGAAAATCAAAAAGGCATCTCATTCGATACGCTTCTGGGACCTTATCTGAAAGGGGCAACCAAAATTACAGTTACCGACCCATACATCCGATTGTATTACCAAATCAGAAATTTCATGGAATTCCTGGAAACTGTGGTTAAACATAAAGCGCAGGAAGACGAAGTGGCTGTCCATCTGGTCACTACGGAAGACGAATTTAAGAGCGAGCAACAGCAGGACAATTTCGAAAAAATGAAAGAATCCGCTAGCGCTATCGGCATCAACTTCACATGGGAGTTCGATGCTTCCGGCACAATCCATGCCCGCCACATCATTACCGACCATGGCTGGAAGATCTCCTTAGATCGGGGCCTAGATATATTTCAGCACTACGACATGAACGACGCATTTGCCTTTGCTAATCGGCTGCAGCAGTTTAGGCCGTGTAAGGCGTTTGAGGTGACCATTATTAAAAATAGTCAATAAATGGAGGTAGTTTAATGAGCGAAGGAATAAAGAAAATTGATTTCATAAAAAATATGGCAGTCTTTCATGACTTTCGTTGGACGTCATCCGTAAGAGATGACGGCAATAACGTTGCCGAATTTAAGAAGATCAATATTCTATATGGGCGCAACTATTCCGGTAAAACAACGCTATCACGGATTTTTAGAGCTCTCGAAACCGGTTCGATCTCAAACAAATATAGCGCACCTGAATTTCAGCTGTCTTTTGACAGCGGCAGCAATGCCACGCAAAACGCATTGAATAGCCATGGTCAAGTGGTTAGGGTTTTCAATGAAGACTTTGTCAGAGACAACCTACGCTTCATCGTTGATGACGAGCAGACCATCAACTCGTTCGCTATCTTGGGGGAAGACAATACAAAGCTTGAGGAAGAAATCGAAAAGCATGAAGCCGAACTTGGTAACGAAGAGGATAAGTCAGGACTGCTGGGGGAACTTCTCGGTGCTGAGGAAAAATTCATCGAAGCCAGAAAAGCCCATGGCGATAAGTCGTCAGAATTGGAAGGAAAGTTACGTGACAAAGCCAATAAGGCAGGCATCGGAATTAAGCACAATAAATCGTTTGGAGATGCCAACTACAATGTGCCCAAGATAAAAACAGACATCACGACTGTTACCAAAGGTACCTATTCCCCGCTTACTGATGAGCAGGTAGGCAAGTTTCATGACCTCCTTAGAGAAGAACCTAAACCGGAGATCCCGGAATCGTCATCATTTAATCTTCAATACTCTGCTACCACATCAAAGGCTAAAGAGCTAATTGAAAAAAAGATTCAGGCGTCTGACCCAATTCAGGAATTGCTAAACGATGCGGCGTTGGCGACGTGGGTGAGGACTGGTCGGGGACATCATCAAGAGAAAAGAGATAAGTGTGCATTTTGTGGTAGCGACCTTCCTTCAGATTTATGGGAGAAGCTGGACAAACATTTCAATCAGGAGTCTGAAGAGCTTCGGCAAGCACTCGATAACCTGCTTGGATCGATTGAACGTGAGCGGTCACGAGTTCCCAATCTACTGAAAATCAAGAATTCGGATTTCTATTCTAATTTCACCTCTAACTTGGATTTGCTGGCAGAACAGTTATCAGTCCAATCAACTTCTTACTGTGCAAGTCTGGATTCCATAAAAGAACAGGTCCAAAAACGAAAAGACGATATTTTTACACCTCTCGAATTTGATCCGCCTGAGTCTGTTGAAGATGCTTTGAATGCGGTTAGGGATTCGTATGAGCAACTCAGAAACGAATCAAACCAGTTCACTACTTCGCTTAGCGCCGACCAATCGGAAGCTCGCGCTGCTCTCCGCCTCCATGAAGTTCATACATTCATTAACATCATAAATTATGACAATGAATGCACAGCTATTGAAGCGTTGAATGAGGCAAAGGGCAAAGCAGAGGAAGCTAAAAACACTGCAAAGGAAAAGGTGAGAACAAAACGAGCTGAGATTGGGGAACTGAAGGCCCAGTTGAAGGATGAAAGCAAGGGGGCTGACCGGGTAAACGACTATTTGAATAATTTCTTTGGTCACCAGTCACTTTCGCTCAAAGCTATTGAAGGAACTTCCGGGGATGCGTCGTCGGGATACCGGTTTGAAGTAACTCGGAACAGTCAAAAAGCATTCCATCTTAGTGAAGGTGAATGTAGCCTGATAGCCTTCTGTTACTTCATGGCAAAGCTAGAGGATATTGAGACTAACAGGCTGGTGAAAAACCCACTGATATTTCCCCTTACCCACGGTTGCCGTG
>CAYUJU010000076.1:0-7409 GCA_964445115.1 uncultured Methylobacillus sp.
CTTCCATTTCCCCGAAGCGCTGACCACCGAACTGCGCCTTACCACCCAGCGGCTGCTGGGTCACGAGCGAGTACGGACCGGTCGAACGGGCGTGCATCTTGTCATCGACCAGGTGGTGCAGCTTGAGCACATGCATGTAGCCCACGGTGACCGGGCGCTCGAACGCTTCACCGGTACGACCGTCGAACAGCTTGACCTGAGTCTTGCCGGCGGCAAACTGCAGCTGCTTGGTGCGCGGATCATCGTCCGGGAAGGCCAGATCCAGCATGGCACGGATATCTTCTTCCGCGGCGCCATCGAACACCGGAGTCGCGAACGGCACACCCTTCTTCAGGTTTTCTGCCAGTTCCAGCACTTCGGTATCGGTCAGTGACTTGATGTCTTCGGACTTGCCGTTGCTGTTGTAGATCTTTTCCAGGAACTTGCGCAGTTCCGCCGTCTTGGCCTGTGCGTTGAGCATCTCTTCGATGCGCCAGCCCAAGCCTTTGGCTGCCCAGCCCAGGTGCACTTCCAGAATCTGACCGATGTTCATCCGTGACGGCACGCCCAGCGGGTTCAGCACGATGTCCATTGGCGTACCGTCGGCCATGTGCGGCATGTCTTCCACCGGCACGATCTTGGAGATCACACCCTTGTTACCGTGACGGCCGGCCATCTTGTCGCCAGGCTGAATGCGGCGCTTGACGGCCAGATAGACCTTGACCATCTTCTGCACGCCGGCAGGCAGCTCGTCGCCTTGGGTTAGCTTGCGCTTCTTCTCTTCGAAGCGGTTGTCGAACTCGATGCGGGCCTGTTCCAGGCTTTCCTTTTGCTGTTCCAGTTGGCGAGCAGCTTCTTCGTCGGCCAGACGGATATCAAACCAGTCATAGCGTGCGATGTCGTCCAAGTAGGCCGCGGTGACGGTTTCACCCTTCTTCAGCTTCTTCGGACCGCCATTGGCAACCTTGCCTTCGATCATGCGACGGATACGGCCAAACAGGTCGTCCTCCACAATACGCATCTGGTCAGCCAGATCAGTCTTGTAGTGCTTCAGCTGATCGTCAATGATCTGCTGCGCACGCTTGTCGCGCTCGATCCCTTCGCGGGTGAAGACCTGCACGTCGATCACGGTACCGCTCATGCCGGACGGCACGCGCAGGGAGGTGTCCTTCACGTCGGACGCCTTCTCACCGAAAATGGCGCGCAGCAGCTTCTCTTCCGGGGTCAGCTGGGTTTCGCCCTTCGGCGTCACCTTACCGACCAGCACGTCACCGGCTTCCACTTCGGCACCGATGTGGATGATGCCGGACTCGTCCAGGCGACCGAGCATACGCTCGGACAGGTTGGAGATGTCGTTGGTGATTTCTTCCGCACCCAGCTTGGTATCGCGAGCGACCACAGACAGTTCTTCGATGTGGATCGAGGTATAGCGGTCATCGGCCACCACGCGCTCGGAGATCAGGATCGAGTCTTCGAAGTTGTAGCCGTTCCACGGCATGAAGCCGACCAGCATGTTCTGCCCCAGCGCCAGTTCCCCCATGTCGGTGGAAGCACCGTCGGCCACGACGTCGCCGCGGGCGATCTTGTCGCCCACCTTGACCAGCGGACGCTGGTTGATGTTGGTGTTCTGGTTGGAACGGGTGTACTTGGTCAGGTTGTAGATATCCACACCCACTTCACCGGCAGCGGCTTCGTCGTCGTTGACACGAACCACCACGCGGCCAGCATCGACATAGTCAACCACGCCGCCACGACGGGCCGTCACGACGGTCCCCGAGTCAACGGCCACGGTGCGTTCGATACCAGTACCGACCACAGCCTTCTCGGCGCGCAGACAAGGCACAGCCTGACGCTGCATGTTGGCACCCATCAATGCACGGTTCGCGTCATCGTGTTCCAGGAACGGAATCAGCGAGGCCGCCACGGAAACGATCTGGCCCGGGGCCACGTCCATGTACTGGATACGGTCCGGCGAGGACATAGTGAATTCGTTGTGATGTCGCGCAGAGATCAGGTCATCGGTGAACTTGCCGTTCTTGTCCAGATCACTGTTCGCCTGGGCGATCATGTACTGGCTTTCCTCGATGGCCGACAAGAAGTCAATCTTGTCGGAGACCTTGCTACCCTCAACACGACGGTACGGCGTTTCCATGAAGCCGTATTCATTGGTGCGGGAATACAGCGCCAGGGAGTTGATCAGGCCGATGTTCGGACCTTCCGGCGTTTCAATCGGGCACACGCGACCATAGTGGGTCGGGTGCACGTCACGCACTTCGAAGCCTGCGCGTTCGCGCGTCAGGCCACCCGGGCCCAGCGCGGAAACACGGCGCTTGTGGGTGATCTCGGACAGGGGGTTGGTCTGGTCCATGAACTGCGACAGCTGCGAGGAGCCGAAGAACTCACGGATCGCGCTCGACACCGGCTTGGCGTTGATCAGGTCGTGCGGCATCAGGTTCTCGGATTCCGCTTGCGACAGACGCTCCTTGACGGCGCGCTCGACACGCACCAGGCCAGCACGGAACTGGTTCTCGGCCAGCTCGCCGACGGAACGCACGCGTCGATTCCCCAGGTGATCGATATCGTCGATTTCACCGCGACCATTGCGCAGCTCGACCAGCACGCCGATGACGGCCAGGATGTCCTCGTTGGACAGGGTCATCGGACCCTCTGCGCCTTGCGCACCGACCTTCTCGTAGAAGCGCTTCAGCCAGTTGGCAGTGCGATCTTCGATCTTTTCCGGATAGGCGCGGCGGTTGAACTTCATGCGGCCCACCGCAGACAGGTCGTAACGCTCTTCGCTGAAGAACAGCCCGTTGAACAGTGCCTCGACGGCTTCTTCGGTCGGCGGCTCGCCTGGGCGCATCATGCGGTAGATCGCCACACGTGCGGCGTACTGGTCCGGTATTTCGTCGATACGCAGGGTCTGGGAGATGTAATCACCATGATCCAGGTCGTTCGAATACAGCGTATTGAACTTGGTCACGCCGGCTTCACGCAGCTTGTCGAGCAGGGACTCGGTGATTTCGTCGTTGGCATTGGCCACGACTTCGCCGCTTTCCTTGTCGATGATGTTCACGTTCAGCGTACGACCCAGCACGAAATCGTCCGGCACCGCGATCTTGTTGATCCCGGCCTTTTCCATATCACGAATATGCTTGACGGTGATGCGCTTGTCCTTGGCGACGATGACGTTGCCATCCTTGTCCAAGATGTCGAACTTGGCCACTTCGCCACGCAGGCGTTCCGGCACCAGTTCGAACTGCACGCCCTTCTTGCCGATGTGGAAGGTATCCAGATCGTAGAACGTTTCCAGGATCTGTTCCGGCGTGTAGCCCAGCGCCTTCAGCAGAATCGTAACCGGCATCTTGCGGCGACGGTCGATACGGAAATACAGGTAATCCTTGGGATCGAATTCGTAATCCAGCCAGGAACCGCGGTAAGGAATGATGCGCGCGGAGAACAGCAGCTTGCCGGAAGAGTGGGTCTTGCCGCGATCGTGCTCGAAGAACACGCCCGGGCTGCGATGCAGCTGGGAGACGATCACGCGCTCGGTACCGTTGATCACGAACGAACCGTTTTCGGTCATCAGCGGCAGCTCGCCCATGTAGACTTCCTGCTCCTTGACCTCCTTGACGGTGGGCTTGGAAGCCTCCTTGTCCATGATGGTCAAACGCACCTTGACGCGCAGCGGCGCGGCGAAGGTCAGGCCGCGCTGCTGGCACTCCTTCACATCAAACGGCGCAGCACCGAGGTGGTAGCTGACATAATCGAGGCGGGCATTGCCGGAATGACTGACGATCGGAAAAACGGAACTGAACGTCGCTTGCAGACCTGCGTTTTTGCGCTTATCCTGCGGCACATTCTCTTGCAAGAAGCTGGCATAGGACTCCAGCTGCATCGCCAGCAGGTAAGGCACTTCCTGCACGCTGTCGCGTTTGGCGAAACTCTTGCGGATACGTTTTTTCTCGGTGAACGAATAGCTCATGGTATCTCCACTGGGCTTTAGAGGGCAAAAGACAGTAGGCTGGAACAGCCCACTTTCTGCTGGCCTCTGAAAACGGCTAAAGGCCGGCGGTTTCCCGCCAGCCTTATTACAGCAAACTACAATTACTTGACTTCAGCAGTTGCGCCAGCTTCGATCAGCTTCTTGGCAGCAGCTTCAGCGTCAGCCTTGGAAACGCCTTCCTTGACAGCCTTCGGTGCGCCGTCAACCAGATCCTTGGCTTCCTTCAGGCCCAGACCGGTCAGTTCGCGAACAGCCTTGATGACGCTGACCTTGTTGTCGCCAGCGCCAGTCAGGATGACGTCGAACTCGGACTTCTCTTCAGCGGCCGGAGCAGCAGCGCCTGCACCACCAGCAGCCGGGGCAGCCATTGCAGCGGCAGATACGCCGAACTTCTCTTCAACAGCCTTAACCAGCTCGTTCAACTCCAGCACGGACATGCTGTCCAGTGCTGCCAAAAATGCATCTTTATCGAATGCCATGATGTTTTTCCTGTATTGATAATTGGTTTGATTAAGCAGCAGCGCCAGCCTTTTGATCCGCCACAGCCTTCAGTACGACAGCCATGCTCGTGATCGGCGACTTCATTACGCCCAGCAACTGCGCCAGCAACACTTCCTTGGACGGCACAGAAGCCAGCGCCACAACTTCAGCTTTGTCCAGAGCCTTGCCGTTATAGGCACCGCCCTTGATAGCCAGCTTGTCGTTCGTCTTGGCAAAAACGTGCATCACTTTCGCAGCAGCCACCGCATCGGCACTCATGCTGTACAACAGTGGACCGACCATCTTGTCCGCCAGCACTTCGAAAGGGGTGCCCTGCACTGCCCGACGCGCCAGCGTGTTTTTCAACACACGCAAATACACACCGGATTTGCGTGCATCAGCACGCAACGCGGTGAGCTCGACGACGGGAACACCACGATACTCAGCCACTACGATGGTCTGGGACTGCGCCACTTGTGCGCTGACTTCCGCGACCACTGCCTGCTTTTCTTGCAGATTAAGAGCCAAAGTCTTTCTCCATCTTCATTTGGATGCCATACGACATCCGGGTTTACGACCGCGTCCACAAAACAGGAAAAAACGAATACTTCCTGCTAGCGGGCACACCATCTGCGTGGGCAGACAACCTCGTCATTTAAGTCTTGGACCAAACACGTCCGCAACACCTACGGTCTTTGATGCCGTCAGCCACGCTAACAGCCAAAGAACAGAGGCAGCAGAGATAACCCCTGCCGCCAAATTCAAAACATTACGCCGTCAGGCTCGCCTGATCGACGCGGACACCAGCGCCCATGGTGCTGGAAACTGAGATCTTCTTCAGATACTGGCCCTTGCTGGAAGCCGGCTTCGCCTTGCTCAGCGCATCGATCAGCGCGGCCAGGTTTTCCTGCAATGCAGCCACGTCGAAAGACGCACGGCCGATGGTGCAGTGCACAATACCAGCCTTATCGGTACGGTATTGCACCTGACCAGCCTTGGCATTCTTCACGGCAGTGGTGACGTCCGGCGTCACGGTACCGACCTTCGGGTTCGGCATCAGGCCGCGCGGACCCAGCACTTGACCCAGCGCACCGACGATACGCATGGCATCCGGCGTCGCGATCGCGATGTCGAAATCCAGCATGCCGCCCTTGACTTGTTCAGCCAGGTCTTCAAAACCGACGATATCGGCGCCTGCAGCCTTGGCAGCCTCAGCAGCTGCGCCCTGTGCGAACACGGCCACACGCTTGGTCTTGCCAGTACCCTTAGGCAGCACCAGTGCACCGCGGACCAGCTGGTCAGACTTACGTGCATCGATACCGAGATTGATTACGGCATCCACGGATTCGTCGAACTTGGCGGTAGCAGTCTCCTTGACCAACGCCAGGGCCTCAGCGACCGGGTACACCTTATTGCGATCAACCTTTGCGCGGATCGCGTCAACGCGCTTGGAAACGTTAGCCATTTACACGCCCTCCACTTCAATACCCATGCTGCGTGCGCTACCAGCGATGGTACGCACTGCGGCGTCCATGTCTGCCGCTGTCAGGTCAGGCATCTTGGTCTTGGCGATTTCTTCCGCTTGTGCGCGGGTGATCTTGGCCACCTTGTCGGTGTGCGGACGGGCAGAACCCTTGTCGATCTTCGCAGCCTTCTTGATCAAGGTCGTCGCCGGCGGCGTCTTCATGATGAAGGTGAAGCTCTTGTCGGCGAACGCGGTGATCACGACCGGCACCGGCAACCCCGGCTCCATGCCTTGAGTCGCGGCGTTGAACGCCTTACAGAATTCCATGATGTTCAGACCGCGCTGGCCCAGTGCAGGACCAACAGGCGGGCTAGGATTGGCTTTACCTGCAGGGATCTGCAGCTTGATATAGCCGATGACTTTCTTTGCCATTTGCTCACTCCTGAAACGGGTACAAACGCCAGCTTACGACTGGCTCCCCAACTAAAAACGCTGCACCGCAGAGCGCGGCACAGCGACGCACTTCATCAGACCTCTTTGACGACCTGACTGAAATCCAGTTCTACGGGTGTGGCACGACCAAAAATCGTGACAGACACACGCAGCTTGCTCTTCTCGTAATTGATGTCTTCGACGGCACCAGAGAAATCCTTGAACGGACCATCCACCACACGCACCACCTCGCCCTTGTCGAAGGTGAGCTTCTGTGTCGGATTGCTCTTGCTGTCATCCATGCGACGCAGGATGATATCCACCTCAGCATCCTTGATCGGGGTCGGCTTAAGCGCGGTACCACCAATAAAGGCCGTCACGCGCGGGGTGCTCTTGACCAGGTGCCAGGTATCGTCATCCATGTCCATCTGCGCCAGCACGTAGCCAGGATAAAGCTTGCGCTCGCTGATGGCCTTCTGACCCCCCTTCATCTCGACCACTTCCTCGACCGGCACCAGAATCTGTCCGAACTTGTCGGCCATGCCAGAGCGACCGATACGCTCCTCAATGGCACGTTGCACCGACTTTTCAAAGCCGGAATAAACCTGTACTGCATACCAACGCATCGCCATCAAGCACTCCGTCCCATCAGCACCTTGACCATGTAAGCCATGCCGATATCCACAATCCAGAGGAAAATCCCCATCACGACCACCAGCAGAAATACGGTTGCCGTCGTCTGAATGGTTTCCTTGCGTGAAGGCCACACAACCCGACGCGCCTCAACCATGGATTCCTGCGCAAAACCGATGGCACTACGCCCCATCGGGGTCGTCCACATCAGCGCAACAGCAGCCGCCACACCAGCGATTACCGCCAGCACACGCAGCACCATCGCATGCGCATCCAGCAGATAAAAAGCAGTAACGCCGGCCACTACCAGCAGTAGTGCCAGCGCCAGCTTGATTCTGTCGATCATATGATTCGCCGTGTTGATTTAGGTTATGTGGCAGGCCAGGAGGGTCTCGAACCCCCAACCTTCGGTTT
>CAYUJU010000077.1:0-7243 GCA_964445115.1 uncultured Methylobacillus sp.
ATGGTGACCGAGGGTGCGAGCAGCGTGCCGGAAGCCGTGGACATGATGACCGACAGCAGCGCGCCGTAGAAAACGATCTGCGCATAGAGCGGCAGATGGGTCTTCACAAAGGTGGGCAGCACGAGCTGGGCGTCCTCGGCCAGCAGCCGGGTGGTCATGACGGGATCGACCAGCGTCGCCGAATAGGTGAGATAGAGCGGCACGGCGGCGAACAGGAAGTACAGCGTGCCGCCGATGACGCTGCCCCACACGGCGACGGTCTCGTTCCGGCTCGCGTTGGCGCGCTGAAACACGTCCTGCTGCGGGATCGAGCCGAGCCCCATCGTCAGCAGGCCGGCGACGAAGGTGACGACGGCCGCCCATTCCAGCGGCGGCCAGAACTCGAACTTGCCGGCCGCGGCCGCGTGCTCGACCACCGGGGCGATGCCGTTGACCTCGGGCATCTCGCCCACCAGCTTGGCGATCCACAGCAGGCCGAGGACGATCACGGTCATCTGCACGAGCGTGGTCAGGGCCACCGACCACATGCCGCCGAACAGGGTATAGAGCAGCACCACCGTGGCGCCGATGAGGATGCCCTGCGGCTGCGTGATCGTGCCGTCCGACAGCACGTTGAACACCAGCCCCAGCGCGACGACCTGCGCCGACACCCAGCCCAGGTAGGACAGTGCGATTGCGCCCGAGATCACGATCTCGACGGGACGGTTGTAGCGTTCGCGGAAGAAGTCGCCAAGCGTCAGCAGTTTCATGCGGTAGAGCGGCCGCGCGAAGAAGAGCCCGAACAGGATCAGCGCGAGCGAGGCGCCAAAAGGATCCGAGATCGTGCCGCCCAGATTCTCGTCGAGAAAGGTGGCCGGGATGCCGAGCACGGTTTCAGCGCCGAACCAGGTGGCGAATACCATCGCCACCACGATGAACATCGGCAGGGTCCGGCCGGCCGTGATGTAGTCGGTCGCGTTGCGTACCTTGAGCGCGGCGAACAGGCCGATGCCGATCGAGACGACCAGATAGAGGATGACGAAACCGAGCAGCGTGTGATCCAAGATGAAATTCCTATTTCATGAGCAGCAGCCAAACAGCGGCGACGCCGGCGGCGAGCAGGCCCGCGATGGCGGCCAGCCAGCGGTTGCGGGCCTGTTGCTGACGCAGCAGAAGGGTCAGCCCGGCTTCCAGTTGGGCCAGGCGGTTCTCGTTCAGCGCCTGGTGCGCGAGCCGGGGCAGTTGCGGCAGCAGGCCCGCCCACTTTGGCGCTTCGTCGCGCAGGTTGCGGGCCAGCGCGCGCCAGCCGACCTGCTCGTTCATCCAGCGTTCGAGATAGGGCTTGGCGGTTTTCCACAGATCAAGCTCCGGGTCGAGCTGCCGGCCCAGCCCTTCGATGTTGAGCAGGGTCTTCTGCAGCAGAACGAGTTGCGGCTGTATCTCGACGTTGAAGCGGCGCGAGGCCTGGAAGAGCTGCAGCAGCACGCGGCCGAAGGAAATCTCCTTCAGCGGCCGGTCGAACACCGGCTCGCAGACCGCGCGCACGGCGGCTTCGAGCTCGTCCACGCGGGTGTCCGGCGGCACCCAGCCGGATTCCAGGTGCGCCTGCGCCACGCCCTTGTAGTCGCGGCGGAAGAAGGCGAGGAAATTGCGCGCGAGGTATTGCTTGTCCACCTCGGTGAGCGTGCCCATGATGCCGAAGTCGAGCGCGATGTACTGTTCCGAGCCCGGCCGCACGAGGATGTTGCCGGGGTGCATGTCGGCGTGGAAGAAGCCGTCGCGGAACACCTGGGTGAAGAAGATTTCGACGCCGGTGGCGGCGAGTTTGGGAACGTCGACGCCGGATTCCCGCAGGCGCTCGATCTGGCTGACCGGGATGCCCTCCATGCGGTCCATCACCATCACGTCCTTTGCGCACCAGTCCCAATACACCTCGGGCACGACGAGCAGCGGCGAATCCCTGAAATTGCGCCGCAGTTGCGAGCAGTTGGCGGCCTCGCGCATCAGATCGAGCTCGTCTTCCAGGTGCTTCTCGAACTCGGCGACCACCTCGCGCGGACGCAGGCGACGGCCGTCGGCGAACAGCGTCTCGACCAGCCCGGCCAGCGTGTAGAGCAGGCTGACGTCGTGCGCGATCACCGGGCCGATGCCGGGGCGCAGCACTTTCACCGCGACCGGTTTGCCGTCCGGCAGGCGGGCGAAATGCACCTGCGCGACCGAGGCCGAGGCGACCGGAGCGGGGTCGAATTCGACGAACGCTTCGCTCACGGGCTTGCGCAGGGCGGCTTCGACGGTGGCGACGGCGGCCCGCGAGTCGAAAGGCGGCACGCGGTCCTGCAGCAGCGCCAGTTCGTCGGCGAGATCGCGCGGCACGAGATCGCGCCGGGTGGACAGGAGCTGGCCGAACTTGACGAAGATCGGGCCCAACGCCTCCAGCGCGCGCCGCAGGCGCACCGCGCGCGGTTCCCGGATCGGCCGCCAGAAAAGCAGCGCGCGGGCCAGCCAGCGCAGCGGCCGGGCGCGTTCGTGGCCGAGGACGAATTCCTCCAGCCCGAATTTCAGCGCGACGTGCGCGATGCGGGCGAGGCGCAGCAGTTTCATGATCCGGGCCGGGCCTTTACGGTTCGAGCTGGGCGAGACGGGCTTCCAGCCGTGCGGCGGCGTCCGCGAGATCGTCGACCTCCGCGTTGAAGCGGGCGACGTCCACGCCGCGCGCCATCAGCTCCGCTTCCTCGACGACGTATTCGCCGGCGTTGCGGCCGAGCGCCGCGAACGCCGCGCCGATGCGGCCGAGCGCGGTCTGTCCGGCGGCGTGCAGGCGGTGCGCCGCGGCGTCGCCGACGAAGGGCGCGAGATCGGCCTCGACATCCCAGCGCAGCGCCTTGAACACCCGGTCGAGCGTCGCCAGCAGCGCGGGGTCGCCGGCGTAGTCGGCGTCGCGCAGGGCCTCGCGGCCGAAGAAGGGCAGGCGGGCGAACAGCCGGGCGGTCGGGCGGACGGTTGCGTCGGGGGTGTCGATTGCGGCCTCGGAGAAATAACCGTCGTCGGCGATGCGGAAATCGAGCGATCTCGCCGGCAGATCGAAGCGCACGCCCATCCCGGCGTGGCGTTGCAGGCTCTCGGCCGCGCTGGGCGACTGGCGCAGCAGGTGGTTGAGCCCGCGCTCGACGAGGCTTTCGGCGATCAAATCTTGAAGCCCCGAATCACAATTTGAAGCCCCGGTGCAGGGCAACGACGCCCGCCGTGAGGTTGTGGTACTGCACGCGGGCAAAGCCGGCGGCTTCCATCATGGCTTTCAGTTCTTCCTGGCCGGGATGCATGCGGATCGACTCGGCGAGATACTGGTAGCTGCCGGCGTCGTTGGCGACCAGCTTGCCCATGAACGGCAGCAGCTTGAAGGAATACAGGTCGTAGGCCGGCTCCAGCGGTTTCCAGACCTTTGAGAATTCCAGTACCAGCAGCCGTCCACCGGGCTTCAGCACGCGGTGCATCTCGGCGAGCGCTGCATCCTTGTGCGTCATGTTGCGCAGGCCGAAGGCGACCGACACGCAGTCGAAATGGTCGTCGGCGAAAGGCAGGCGTTCGCCGTCGCACTGCACGGCGGGCGGCGTACGCCCCTCGTTCAGCATGCGGTCGCGGCCCTCGCGCAGCATGGAGAAGTTGATGTCGGTAAGCAGCACGGCGCCGGTGTCGCCGACTTCCTTCAGGAACAGCCGGGTCAGGTCGGCGGTGCCGCCGGCCACGTCGAGTACCTTCATGCCCGGCCGCAGGCCGGCCTGGGCGACGGCGAAGCGTTTCCACAGGCGGTGCAGGCCGGCCGACATCAGGTCGTTCATGACGTCGTACTTGGCCGCGACCGAATGGAACACCTCGGCCACCTTGGCGGCCTTTTCGGACTCGGGCACCTGCTGGTAGCCGAAATGAGTGGTTTTATCCATGACAGAGCGGGCGAACGGGTTCGCCGGAATTCTACCAGTGCGCGGCCTGACGCGGGTTTCCGATGGATGGGGCGTCGCGGCGCGGGGCGGCCGGCGTGTCATCAATCGTTCATACTGCTGTCATAGTATGGCCAACGTCTCAATACGCTTGGATCGAGTCATGGCTGCCAACATTCTGCTGGTCGAAGATGAACCCGGGATTCAGGAATTGCTGAAGTTCAACCTTGCGCAGGCCGGATACTCGGTCACGGCCGCCGGCGACGCCGAGCACGCGCTCAAATTCCTGAAAAACACCCTGCCCGACGTGATTCTGCTGGACTGGATGCTGCCCGGTATGTCGGGCATCGACCTGTGCAAACGGCTGCGCGCCGACGAGCGCTACCAGCCCATTCCCATCATCCTGTTGACCGCGCGCGGCGAGGAGCGCGACAAGGTGCTGGGGCTGGACACCGGCGCGGACGACTACATCACCAAGCCTTTCTCCCCGCGCGAGCTGGTGTCGCGGATCAAGGCCGTGCTGCGCCGCCGCGCGCCGCAGATGACCGACGAGCCGGTGGAGATCGACGGCCTGCGGCTCGATCCCGGCAGCCACCGCGTGAGCGGACGCGGACGGGCGCTGGAGCTGGGCCCCACCGAATTCCGCCTGCTGCATTTCTTCATGACGCACCCGGAGCGGGTCTATTCGCGCACGCAACTGCTGGATCAGGTATGGGGCGACGACGTCTTCGTCGAGGAGCGCACGGTCGACGTCCACATCCGCCGCCTGCGGCTGGCGCTGGAGCCGTCCGGTCATGCCGAATTGATCCAGACCGTGCGCGGCGCGGGTTACCGCTTTTCCGTTGACGCGAACTGACCGCCCCGTGTCTGAAACGGTGCGCTCTATCCGCGCGCGCCGTTTCGGATCACAATAGGGGTGTTTTTCACGATACGGAATGACATGGGTTTCTGGTGGCGTCCGTTGAGCGTGCTGGCGAGCGTCCTGTTCGTCGCGCTCATCCTGTGGGCCGCGTCCGGGCCGGTTGCGGCGCTGGGTTTCCTGGCGGGCATCCAGGCCTTCGTCATGCTGCGCCGGCTGTGGCAGGAATTCCGGCTGGCGCGCTGGCTCGAAAATCCCGACGCGGTCGAACCCCCCGACGCCACCGGCACCTGGGGCGACATCTTTTACCGCCTGCAGAAGCTGCAGCGCCGCCAGAAGGCGAGCCGCAGCGAACTGACCAACGCCCTCGAACAGTTCGAGCACGCCGCCCAGGCCGTGCCCGACGGCATGGTGATTCTCAACGGCAACGAGCAGATCGAGTGGTGCAATCCCGCTTCGCGCACCTACCTGGGCCTGGATTGCGAGCGCGACCGCAGCCAGTTCGTCCGTTACCTGATGCGGCAGGCGCATTTCCTCGAATTTCTCGACGCCGCCGACTTCTCCCGCCGGCTCGTCTGCAAGTCGCCGGTCAACCGCGAAATCACGCTGTCACTCCAACTCGTGCCTTTCGGCGAAGGCAAGAAGCTGCTGGTCGCGCGCGACATCACCGACCTCGAACGCGTCGATGCCATGCGGCGCGATTTCATCGCCAACGTCTCGCACGAGCTGCGCACGCCGCTGACGGTGGTCGGCGGCTTCGTCGAGACCCTGGCCGACGGCCCCGACCTGCCGCCCGGCGAATCGCGCCGCTATTTCGATCTGATGCTCGACCACACCCGTCGCATGCAGCGTCTGCTCGACGATCTGCTCACGCTGTCGCGCCTGGAGAGCGAAGAGCACGCCCTGAAGGACGAGACGGTCGACGTGGCCGACATGGCGCGGGCACTCGCCGCCGAGGCCGAATCGCTGAGCCGGGGCCGCCATCGCGTCCGCGTCGAAATCGCCAGCGACGCCGGCCTCAAGGGCAGCCTGCAGGAAATCCGCAGCGCGCTCGGCAATCTGGTGTCGAACGCAGTGCGCTACACGCCCGAAGGCGGCGACATCAGCCTGGGCTGGTCGGTGCGCGACGGCGAAGGCGTGTTCGCGGTGACCGACACCGGCGAGGGCATTGCCGCCGAGCACATCCCGCGGCTGACCGAACGCTTTTACCGCGTTGACCGCAGCCGCTCGCGCGAAACCGGCGGCACCGGCCTCGGCCTGGCCATCGTCAAGCACGTGCTGACCCGCCACGGCGCGCGCCTCGACATCCAGTCGGCGCCCGGCAAGGGCAGTACCTTCTCCGCCATTTTTCCGGCTTCGCGGGTGCTGGAACAGGAAACGGCCTCGGCCCGGGTCATCCCTTTTCCGGAACGCGAGCAGGGCAGCCGTCTGAGCGCCTGACTACCGCTCGCCTTCGAATGCCTGGCGCAGGCGGCGAGCCAGTTGCGCCGCGAGATCGGGCGGCGCGGCATGCGCCGTGTCGTGCCGCTGCGCGCCCCAGATCGGATCGGGAAAATGCGGGTCGTCGGCAAAGCGCGGAATCACGTGCCAATGCAGGTGCGGCACCACGTTGCCGAGCGAGGCGAGATTGATCTTGTCCGGATTCAGCGCGTCGCGGATCGCCTGCTCCGTCTTCATCACCGCTGTCATCAGGCGCGAACGTTCCGGCGGCGCGAGATCCGTCATCTCCTTCACGTGACGGTTGAGAATCACGCGGCAGAAGCCCGGATAGGCCGGTGCGTCGGTCACATGGATTACGCGGCAGAAATCGTCCTGCCAGAGAAGCTCGCCGCCGGGCGAGTCGCACAGAGGGCAGCGGATATTGGTCGGCCCGACGGACACTAGAGCAGTACCCGTTCGATGCCGCCGTTGCCTGCGCGTGCGAGATAGTTCGTCATCCAGTTCTCGCCCAGCAGCTTTTTCGCCAGCTCGATGACGATGTAGTCCGGCTCGGTGCCGACGTCGTCGCTGTAGCGCGCCAGCCCCTGCAGGCAGGACGGGCAACTGGTGAGCAGCTTGACCGGACGGCCGCCGGCGCCGAGTGCGGCAAGGTCGGCGCGGATTTCCTCCTCCTTGCGGAAGCGGATCTGGGTGGCGATGTCGGGGCGGGTCACGGCGAGCGTGCCGGATTCGCCGCAGCAGCGGTCGGACAGTCTCACCGCGCCGCTGTCGGGCGCGCCGCCGAGCAGCGCGTTGGCGACTTTCAGCGGCGCATGCGTCTTCATCGGCGTGTGGCAGGGGTCGTGGTAGAGGTATTTTTCCCCGCTCACCCCGTCCAGCTTCACGCCTTTCTCCATCAGGTATTCGTGGATGTCGAGCAGGCGGCAGCCGGGGAATATCTTTTCGAATTCGTACTTCAGCAACTGGTCCATGCAGGTGCCGCAGGACACGATCACGGTCTTGATGTCGAGGTAGTTGAGCGTGTTGGCGA
>CAYUJU010000078.1:0-6866 GCA_964445115.1 uncultured Methylobacillus sp.
CAGTCCCAGTGTGGCTGGTCGTCCTCTCAGACCAGCTACGGATCGTCGCCTTGGTGAGCCTTTACCCCACCAACTAGCTAATCCGGCATCGGCCGCTCCAATAACGCGAGGTCTTACGATCCCCCGCTTTCCCCCTCAGGGCGTATGCGGTATTAGCACACCTTTCGGTGCGTTATCCCCCATTACTGGGTACGTTCCGATGCATTACTCACCCGTTCGCCACTCGCCACCAGGTGCAAGCACCCGTGCTGCCGTTCGACTTGCATGTGTAAAGCATGCCGCCAGCGTTCAATCTGAGCCAGGATCAAACTCTTCAGTTTAATTCCCAACTATTACTTTGTTGCCTCTTTCGAGGCAGGTATATCGCTTGGCTTAAAACTTCAAATGAATCTAGGTTTAAAACTTAGGTTCATCTGAGTGTAAGCACTTATATATTCTGAGTATCAATCAATGCCGAAACAATGACCGACGCACTCATCAACAAGTACCCACACTCATCGGTTGTTCTGTTTGTTAAAGAGCAGTTACTTCTTTGTTTCGCCGCCTCAGCAGCGAAGAGGTGCGCATTATACAGACCTCTTTGTTTCCGTCAAGCAGTTTGTGAAACTTTTATTTCTGCTTGCCGCCTTGCTATCGAAGCAAGGCCGCGCATTTTACAGACCAGATCGTTTTGGTCAAGGGGTTCGAAACAATTTATTTTCTTACCCTGCGCGCTTCGCTGTTGAAGCGAAGGCGCGCATTCTACAGATCGCCGCGAGAAGGTCAAGCACCTTGCGCAGAAATTTTTCAGGCCAGCGTGACGCGAGCGAATTTACGCTTGCCGACCTGCGCCACAAGGGTGGTGCCCGCGGCGAGCTTCATGGTTTTGTCGCTGATCTTTTCTCCGTCCAGGCGTACACCGCCTTGATCGATCATGCGCAACGCTTCTGATGTACTCGCCACCAGATTCGCTTGCTTGAGCATTTGTGCGATGGCGATGCTGCCGTCCTGGCAGGCCACGGCCAGTTCCGGCATATCTTCCGGCAAAGCGCCTTTCTGGAATCGCGCCTCGAAATCTGCCAAGGCCTGCTCGGCCGCCTGAGCGGAATGAAAGCGTGCGACGATCTCTTGCGCGAACCGTACTTTGATATTGCGCGGATTCGCACCCGCCTGAACATCCGCTTTCCATTGCTGGATCGTTGCCAAGGATTCGAAGGATAAGAGTTCGATGTATTTCCACATCAGATCGTCGGAGACGGACATCAGCTTGCCGAAGATTTCCTGCGGGGCCTCGGCAATGCCGACATAGTTCCCCAGTGACTTGGACATCTTGTTGACGCCGTCCAGCCCTTCGAGCAGCGGCATGGTCAGAATGCATTGCGGTGACTGCCCGGCCTGCTTTTGCAATTCGCGCCCCATCAGAAGGTTGAACTTCTGATCGGTGCCGCCCAGTTCCAGGTCCGCCTTGAGTGCTACCGAATCGTAGCCTTGTAATAAGGGATACAGAAATTCGTGAATCGCAATGGGCTGATTCCCTTTATATCGCTTGGAGAAGTCGTCGCGCTCCAGCATGCGTGCCACGGTATGGCTGGCGGCCAGCTTGATCATGCCGGCCGCACCGAGATCACTTAGCCAGGTGGAGTTGAACACGACGTCGGTCTGCTCCGGCTTCAGGATCTTGAATACCTGCTCGCGATAGGACTTGGCATTTTCTTCCACCTGCTCGCGCGTGAGGGGGGGGCGGGTGGCGCTCTTGCCGGTCGGGTCACCGATCATGCCGGTGAAATCGCCGATCAGGAACAGCACCTGGTGGCCCAGGTCCTGCAGCTGGCGCAGCTTGTTAATCAGTACGGTGTGTCCCAGATGCAAGTCCGGTGCGGTGGGGTCAAAGCCAGCCTTGACCCGCAACGGCCGACCCGTCTTGAGCTTCTCGACGAGCTCCTGTTCGATCAGCAGCTCATCGCAGCCGCGCTTGATTATGGCTAATACATCATTGAGTTGGGACATGGCGAACCTTCACCGCATTAGGGTTTTCTGTTAGCATGCGCGGTCAATTCTATATATGTCTTGAGGGAGTACGCATGCGACATGGAAAAAGCGGCATTCTAGCGCAAAATCCTGCAACTCAAGAACGTAAGCTGCGTCTGCGCAGCCTCATCGCCGTCTCTTCCATCCCGCTCTTCGCCATCATCACGGCTTTCGGTATCGCTCCGCAGACCATGGAGCCGTCAGTCACCGTCAGCACCGTCGTCGAAGAGATTGCGTTACCAGACGCTAGCCTGAGTGCATCGCAGGAGATTCCGACTGCGCCACTGTGGCACATGGACCAGATCCGCCGGGACGACACGCTGGCGACACTGCTGGAACGCCTTAACGTCCAGAACGTGGCTGCCATAGATTTTATCCGCCATGCCCCGGAGGCAAGCTCGTTCCCCTCACAACTCCGCCCCGGCCGCACTGTACTGGCCAAAACCACGGCCGACGGCGAACTGCTGGAACTGGTCTATCAGTTAAGCGCCGATCAGGCGTTGACCATTGTTCAGGAAGCGCAGGGCTATCGCGCCGAGCAAGGGCCGGTTGATCTCGAGAATCGCACCCTGCTCAAATCCGCCGTCATTCAAAACTCGCTGTTTGGCGCCACAGACGATGCGGGCATTCCCGACAGTGTGGCCATGCAACTGGCGGAAATTTTCTCGTCCGAAATCGATTTCCATCTGGATTTGCGCAAAGGCGATCGCTTTTCCGTCGTTTATGAGTCCAGTTATCACCGTGGAGAAGCGGTGCAATCCGGCAAAGTGCTGGCTGCCGAATTCATCAATCAGGGCAAACGTTACCAGGCGATTCTGTTTCCGGATGCCGAAGGCCACCCGCATTACTACACGCCTGAAGGCAAGAGTCTGCAAAAGGCGTTCTTGCGTTCCCCGCTGGAATTCTCCCGCATCAGCTCGGGATTTTCGCTAGCCCGCTTTCATCCTGTTCTGCAAAAATGGCGTGCGCACAAAGGCGTGGATTACGCGGCGCCGATCGGCACACGCATCAAAGCCACCGCGGATGGCACCGTGGCTTTCGCCGGTCAGCAAGGCGGTTATGGGAATGTCGTGATGCTTCAGCACGCCTCCGGCATGATGACGGTGTATGGTCATTTGTACCGTTTCGCGCCCGGCTTGAGGAAAGGGCAAAAAATTTCGCAGGGCACGGTAATTGGCCAGGTGGGCATGAGCGGCGTAGCTACCGGCCCGCATTTGCACTATGAATTCCGTGTCAATGGTCAGCACCGTGACCCGCTCAAGGTGGCGCTGCCCACGACCGTCCCGCTCGATCGTGCCCGCTTGTCACAGTTCCTGAACGAATCCAAGCCCGTAATCGCCCAGCTCGATCTGCTGCGCGCGACCAACACCGCGCTTCTCGACTGATTTCGCATGACCGGCTGTACCCTGTACGTCGGCTTGATGTCCGGCACCAGTCTGGATGGGGTCGACGGTGTCCTGATGGAGATGTTGCCCGCAGCACGTCCCGCCGTCCTCGCCCATGCCCATGTCCCGTTTACACCGCAGCTGCATCAGGATCTGCTCCGCCTCAATGCGACATCCCCTGATGAAATTCAACTGAGCGCATTGGCTGCCAACGCCTTGGCTCGCCTCTACGCCGAGGTCGTCTCTTCCCTGCTGTCGCAATCCGGATACGCACCGCCCCACATCGCCGCGATCGGCTGCCATGGCCAGACGATCCGTCACCGCCCAGACCTCGGTTTCACCCTTCAGATCGGCAATTCAGCCCTGCTGACCGAGTTGACCGGGATCACTGTCGTTTCCGATTTCCGCTCACGCGACATTGCTGCCGGCGGTCAGGGCGCACCACTCGTGCCCGCCTTTCATCAGGCACTGTTCTCGATCCCAGATCGTCATCGCGTCATCGTCAACATCGGCGGCATCAGCAACCTGACGAACCTCCCTGGCGCACACGGCGAAGTCCTGGGATTCGATTGCGGGCCGGGTAACGTATTCATGGATGCATGGATCAAGCGGCACCTCGGACAGCCTTACGATGGCGACGGTGCATGGGCGCGTCAGGGCCACAGGATTCCACGCCTGCTGGAACGTTGCCTGCAACATCCGTTCATGGCAGCCCGCCCGCCCAAGAGCACCGGTCGCGACACTTTTCATATGGAATGGCTGGACAGCCTGATTCTGCCCGAAGATGCGCCTGTCGATGTGCAGGCTACCTTGCTGGAATTCACGGCGCGCGGCATTGCGGATGCTGTGCTGGCACATTGCCATGCCTCAACCGAAATTTTTCTTTGTGGTGGCGGTGCACGCAACCAAGCCTTACAGAAACGCCTGCAGCAATTGCTGGCGCCACGACAGGTCAGCACGACCGAAGCGCTCGGCGTTGCGGTGGAGCTTGTGGAAGCTGCTGCCTTTGCCTGGCTGGCCCGGCAATGCCTGCTCCATCTGCCAGGCAATCTTCCCGCGGTCACCGGGGCCGCAGGCCCGCGCGTACTCGGTGCAATATATCCGGCATAATCCGCTGCCCAGCTTGCTACAATAGAGCTCTCAACCTAGTATTGACCTTAACTGATTCGCTTTAGTGATAAGACATGAAACCTACCAAAGCCATTTTGACGTTTGACAACGGGGATCCTCCAATCGAGCTTCCGATCCTTTCCGGACATCTGGGCAACGATGTGCTGGATATCCGCCATCTTGGCAAGCATGGCTATTTCACTTACGACCCCGGCTTCATGTCGACGGCCAGTTGCAGCTCTTCCATCACGTTTATCGATGGGGATAAGGGGCTGCTCTACTATCGCGGCTATCCCATTGAAGAGCTGGCTGAAAAGGCTGATTTCCTTGAAGTCGCTTATCTGCTGATCAACGGTGAATTGCCGTCTGAAACGCAGAAATCGCAGTTCGTCGGCACCGTGCGCAAGCACACCATGCTGCATGACCAGATGTCCAACTTCTTCCGTGGCTTCCGTCGTGATGCGCATCCGATGGCAGTGATGGTGGGTGTCGTAGGTGCGATGTCTGCGTTCTATCGCGAATCCGCCGATGCCTTCGACCCCAAGCAGCGCGACATCGCCATGTTCCGTCTGCTGGCCAAGGTCCCGACCATTGCTGCCTGGAGCTATAAGTACAACCTGGGCGAGCCTTTCGTTTATCCGCAGAATCGCCTCAGCTACGCCGAGAACTTCCTGCACATGATGTTCGCCACGCCTTGTGACGACTATGTGCCCAACCCGGTACTCGCCCGTGCACTGGATCGCATCCTCATTCTGCACGCCGATCACGAACAGAATGCCTCGACCTCGACCGTGCGCTCCGCAGGTTCGAGCGGCGCCAACTCCTTTGCCTGCATCGCGGCGGGGATCGCTTCCCTGTGGGGTCCGCTGCACGGGGGCGCCAATGAGGCGACCTTGAAGATGCTGGAAGAAATCGGCGACATTTCCCGCATCGGCGAATTCATCAAGCGCGCCAAGGACAAGTCTGATTCCTTCCGCCTGATGGGCTTCGGTCACCGGGTTTACAAGAACATGGACCCGCGGGCTGCGATCATGCGCAAGACTTGCCATGAAGTGCTGAACGAGCTGGGCCTGCACGACGACCCGCTGTTCAAGCTGGCCATGGAGCTGGAGAAAATTGCGCTGGAAGATGACTACTTCATCCAGAAGAAGCTCTACCCCAACGTCGATTTCTACTCTGGCATCGTCATGCGCGCCATGGGCATTCCGAATTCCATGTTCACGGCGATTTTCGCACTGGCGCGCACCGCTGGCTGGGTCGCACAATGGACAGAAATGATGGGCGACCCGGAACATCGCATTTCCCGCCCGCGCCAGCTTTATACCGGCCACGAACGTCGGGACTTTGTACCTATCGATCAACGCTGATCATTTACTTGTCCTGGTTTACAGCCAATAAAAAAGCCTCCTTACGGAGGCTTTTTTATTATTACGACTTCTCTCAGTGCTTGGAGACATCCTTGCGCAACTTCTGAATCGCCTGAAGTTGTGCAACCGCCTCGATCAGCTCTGCCTGCGCCTTCGCGTAATCCAGCTGGGAAGACTTATCCTTCATTGCCTCTTCAGCCAGACGCTTAGCCTCGAGGGCGCTTGCTTCGTCAAGGTCGTGTCCACGGATGGCCGTGTCAGCCAGGACCGTCACTACGCCCGGTTGCACTTCCAGGATTCCGCCAGAAACGAAAATCAGCGTATCTTCCGCCTCATTCGGCACCTTGATGCGCAACGCACCCGGTTTGATCGTCGTGATCATCGGGGCGTGACGCGGGTAAATACCGACTTCACCCATCGCCGCCGGGGCGGCCACAAACTCGGCCAGCCCGGAGAAAATGGACTCTTCAGCACTGACTACATCGATGTGTATCGTCATCGCCATCATCGCATCCGATCTTAGTTAAGAGTCTTGGCCTTTTCCACGGCTTCTTCGATGCTGCCGACCATGTAGAACGCTTGTTCCGGCAGGTGATCGTATTCGCCGCTGACGATAGCCTTGAAGCCCTTGATAGTGTCCTTCAACGGCACGTACTTGCCCGGAGAACCGGTAAACACTTCTGCCACGTGGAACGGCTGGGACAGGAAGCGCTGGATCTTACGCGCACGTGCCACGGCGAGCTTGTCTTCCGGAGACAGTTCGTCCATGCCAAGAATCGCGATGATGTCACGCAGTTCCTTGTAGCGTTGCAGTGTTTGCTGCACGGCACGGGCCACGGAATAGTGCTCTTCGCCCACGACCAGCGGATCCAGCTGACGGGAAGTGGAGTCCAGCGGGTCCACAGCCGGGTAGATACCCAGTGCGGCGATGTCACGCGACAGCACGACGGTGGAGTCCAAGTGCTGGAAGGTGGTTGCCGGAGACGGGTCGGTCAAG
>CAYUJU010000079.1:0-6728 GCA_964445115.1 uncultured Methylobacillus sp.
CGCTCGATACGGCCCAGTTCGCGCAAGGCCACAGCCAGTCCATTCTGCCGTGGGTAACTACCCAGTTTTCGCAACATCAACGACGCGGTGACAGTGCCTTGTTTGATCGATGTCGCAAGCCGTAGTATCTCGTCCCAATGCGTTTGGATGCTTTTGATATTCAAGTTGCCGCCGATCATACTCTGCAACGCTGGGTAATCTTGGCCGCTTTTTGGTATATACAGCTTGGTATCCTTCAAATCGCGAATGCGAGGTGCAAAGCGAAAGCCCAGTAAATGCATGAGCGCGAAGACATGATCGGTAAAGCCAGCGGTATCGGTGTAATGCTCTTCGATACGCAAATCCGATTCGTGATACAGCAAACCATCGAGCACATAGGTCGAATCGCGGATACCGACATTCACGACTTTGATGTGATATGGGGCGTACTGGTCGGAAATGTGGGTATAGAACAATCGGCCCGGTTCGCTGCCATACTTCGGATTGACATGACCCGAACTTTCGCCCTTGCCGCCAGCCCGAAAACGCTGGCCGTCGGAAGACGACGTCGAGCCATCGCCCCAGTTTTCGGCAAACGCATGATTGAACTGGGCATTCACTAACTCGGCTAATCCGGCGGAATAGGTTTCGTCCCGGATATGCCAAGCTTGAAGCCATGACAGTTTGGCGTAAGTTGTGCCGGGGCAAGACTCGGCCATTTTGGTGAGTCCCAGATTAATGGCGTCGGCCAAGATTGCCGATAGCAATAAAGTGCGGTCCTTAGCCGGTTCTCCATCCTTTAAATGCACAAAATATCGGCTGAAGCCGGTCCAGTCATCCACATCCATCAATAATTCGGTGATCTTGATGCGGGGCAGTAACATGCCCGCCTGGTTGATCAATTGTTGCGCGGCTTCGGGAACGACGGCCTCCAAAGGAGTGATTTTCAGCCCGGAATCGGTGATGATGGCATCGGGAAGTTCATTAGCCACTGCCAGACGATTGGCCGTGCTCAGTTGCTGTTCGAGCAACTGCAACCGATCATGCAGATATTGTTCGCAATCCGGATTGACGGCGACCGGCAATGCTTTTGCCTGTTTGAGTTCTTGGAATTTCCCGGAAGGCAACAGGTATTCGTCGAAGTCGCGAAATTGCCGGGAACCCTGTACCCAGATGTCGCCGGAACGGAGCGCGTTTTTCAGTTCGGTGAGTGCACAGATTTCATAGAAGCGACGGTCAAGCCCTTGGTCGGTATGTACCAGCGACTTCCAACGCGGCTTGATAAAAGCTGTCGGCGCATCAGTCGGCACTTTGCGATTGCCGGCACCGTTCATCGTGCGAATCACCTTAATGGCATCCAGCAGGTTCTGCGCCGCCGGTGCCGCTCGTAACGTCAGCACGTCCAGAAAATCCGGCGTATAGCGGCGGAGAGTGCTGAACTGCTCGGCAATCAAGTGTAAGTGATCGAATGCTGCGGGTTTGGCCAGTTGATCCGCTTCGATGATGCTTTGCTGGAAGTCGTCCCAGGAAATAACAGATTCGATTGCGGCGTAAGGATCGCTATCCGAATGCTTGGCATCCAATAATGCGTGGCCGATTTTTGAGAATAATCGTACCTTGTCGTTTATCGCCTTGCCCTGTTGTTGGAACTGATGTTGATGCTTGTGCTTGGCTGCGCTGAATAATTTCAGCAGGATGCGGTCATGTAGATCGATAATTTCGTCGATAATGGTAGCCGTGCTTTCCAAGGTTACAGCCACGAGCGTGGCATATCGGCGTTCGCTTTCAAACTTGCCGAGGTCCTGCGGCGTCATTTGCCCGCCTTCGCGTGCGATTTTTAATAGTCTGTTCTGATGAATATGCCGACCAATTCCGTCCGGCAAAGCAATTGCCTGAAAGGTTTTCAGCCGCTCAATATGCTCCAGCATGTAGCGGGAATTAGGCTTCAAAGGTGACTGGCGTAGCCAAACCAGCCAAGTCGTGTTGGAATCAGGCTTGATTTTCAGCAGATCGTCGAGCCGTTGTCGATGCAACGCCGTGAGCGGCTGGGCCAACGCCCGGTAGATGCTGCGATTCGCACGGGTGATAGCTTCGGCACAGGCTCGCTCAATCACGGTAAGCGTCGGTAGAATCACTTTGCGTTGGCGCAGTGCTTCCAAAGCATGAGCCGCTAACACTACACCTTTATCGGTTTGCATGGCGAGATCGGCCAGTGTTTTCACCAGAAACCGGAAATCGGATAATCCGAAGGCCGATACTCCAAGATAGCCGCGCAGTTCCTGGAAATGTTCGCGCCGCGTTTCATCGCGCTCGCCGTATTTTCGCCAAGCGCCGGGATCGGTCTTGATTTGGCCGGCGATCCAGTGGATTACCGATTCCGCTACAGTTGCATTCGCAGCTAAAGCGTAACCAGGGTAGCGCAATAGACAAAGCTGCACCGCGAAACCAAGGCGATTGGCATCGCCCCGGCGCTGTCGAATCAGAGCCCAGTCGGATTCATTGAAAGTGTAATGGCGAATCAGGTCGTCTTGAGTATCAGGCAAGGCCAGCAAACCGCCCCGTTCCGTAGCGGACAAAACCAAGCGCCTGGACATTATTACTCAGTGGTCTTCAAATATTGGTATAGAGTTTCGCGGCTAATGCCATACTCGCGGGCCAACTTGGCTTTCTGCTCGCCGGCACTGGCCCGGCTTTGTAACTCTGCTACCTGCTCAGTCGATAGTGCTTTCTTGCGCCCCCGGTAAGCGCCGCGCTGTTTGGCCAGCGCGATGCCTTCGCGCTGCCGTTCGCGGATCAGCGCCCGTTCGAACTCGGCAAACGCTCCCATGACAGAAAGCAATAAATTGGCCATCGGCGAATCTTCGCCAGTGAAAGTCAAGCATTCCTTGACGAACTCGATGCGCACGCCGCGTTTGGTTAATTGCTGAACCAAGCGCCGTAAGTCATCCAGATTTCTCGCCAAGCGGTCCATGCTATGCACGACGACCGTATCGCCTTCTCGAACAAACGCAAGTAGCTCGTCCAAGGCGGGGCGTTCGGTATCTTTGCCAGACGCCTTATCGGTAAAAACTTTACTGACCTCGACCTGTTCCAGTTGCCGTTCTGGATTTTGGTCGAACGAGCTGACTCTAATGTAACCAATCCGATGCCCTTGCAAATGAACAGCCCTCAAAAAACCAAAAGTGTCAGGATAAAATCTATAGTCTTTAGCAGCATGTGTCAATATTTGCAAAAACATACTCTATACTGACGTCAAAACAGTGCACAACCTGACATCAGGTTAGGGTATAGTCTTAACTGACACCGCCGCCCATAGCTTGGTACAGAGCTGCGCTATCGACAAGGCGCTGTGCCTGAGCCGCGATCAAGTTAATTCTGGTCTGTTGCGCCGCTTGTTGTGCGATCAGTTGCTGAACATAGCTGGCTGCACCCAGTGCATATTGCCTCTGCACGGATTGCAAAGAGCCCTGTGCCGCAGCATCGGCGGCGGCCAATGCCGCCAATGCCTGGGCATCGTTCTCCAGTGCGCGCAGGACATCGGCCACATTGCACAGGGATTCGAGCACCACGCTTTGGTAATTGGCTGCCGCGGCATCGAACGCGGCCAATGCCGCGCGCTTTTCGGCGGGCAGTGCGGGATTAAAGAGCGGCTGAGTAAGTTGTCCAAGGACGTTCCATATTGCCGAACCGGGGCCGAACAATGCGCCTGCAACCAAGGTCTGCGTAGCGAGATCGGCGCTGAGATTAAGTTGCGGATACAGCTTGGCGATTGCGCTGCCGTATTCCGCGTTGGCCGCGTGTAACAGCGCTTCTGCGCCCAGGATGTCGGGGCGGCGGCGCACCAACTCGGAAGGTACGATTAGGGGTAAATCGGACGGTAGGGTGAATTCTTCCAGCGTGAAAGTAGGTAATCGCCCATCTCCCGGGGCACGGCCGCTGAGTGCGGCCAACAGATGTTCATTCTGCTGGTTCTTTTTGCGCAACACAGGAAGGCCGGCGCGAGTCTGTTCCACTTGGGTTTGCAGTGCCAATACCTCATCCGGTGCGCCCTGGCCAAGACGCACGCGTTCTTGGGTAATGTGCAATTGTTCATCTTGCGCGCGAAGAATGGCCTCCGTAGTCTGTATTTGTGCCGCAAGCCTGGCTTGGGTGATCGCGGCGGTAACGATGTTGCCCGCCAAGGTCAGCTGCGCACCTTCCAATTCGTGGCGACGATACTCGGTTTGGGCGACTAAGGCTTCCAATGCGCGGCGGTTACCGCCGGCAAGATCGAGTTGGTAATTGACGTTAACACCCGCGTTAAACAAACTGAATTCCCGCGCCTGGTCATCTTGCCCCAATACGATGGGATTAAAGCGTTGTCGTTGAGCACTGAAACCGGCATCGACTTGAGGATACATCATCGCCCCCTCCTGCGCCGCATGGATTTCCTGCGCCTGACGTAACGTGGCTCTTGCGGAAGCCAGCGTTGGACTGGCCTGAAAAGCCTGTTCTATCAGCGCGTCGAGTTTGGAAGATCCCAGATCACGCCACCACTGTGCACTCACGTTTGAGCCGATCCTAAAGTGTTGTGCCCCCCCAAAAGCCGTGGCTGCGGATGCCGTTTGAGTTGACAAAGGGGTTGCGGTGTAGGCTGGTGTATCGGGGGCTACCGGTGCTTTGAAATCGGGCCCTACGGTACAACCTGCCAGAAATCCGGCCAAAATGACGGCTGTATAGGTCAGAACCGTCATGTGATCGGTCTTCGATCGATCAATGCCGTGACGGTGTATTTCTTCAACGTTGCCCATAAAAATGTTCCACGAACGATTGACGGAAACTCTGATGGCAAGCCAGACAACTGCTTTGCAGATTCGCAAAGGCTGTAATCACGCCTTGTCCATCGTTCCGAGCGGCAACTTGTTCCAGCGCCCGCGCAGATTGATGGGTTATTTCATCATGACTTTCGAACGTGCCCGTATCGGTGCCAATGAACGTCAGGATACGCATCTTCTCGATAACGGGCGGCTCTGGGTGCTCGGCGATCTGTGGTGCAACTTTGGCGACCAAAGCCCAATCTTCACGAGAAATAGCGTCAGTGATGGCCTGCATATTCCTACCGAGTTCTTGCATGATCCTTTGTAGTTCTAACGGCTTAACTTTGGTATCTCCATCAGCCCAAGCATGCGAGTAGATGCCGGCTATAAATACGCTGGCTGCAATGATAGTCAATAGATTTTTCGGGAAGTTTTGGTATGTCATAAAGTACCTTCAATTTAATTGTTTTCTCACTCAAATCCTCGTCCTTCGCCGACTTCCTCATGGGCCACGCCGTCCCGGATATGGTAGATGCGTTTGAAAGTGGGAATAATTTTTTCATCGTGGGTGACAACGATGATGGCGGTCTCGAACTGGCGTGCCATGTTGTTTAGGATACGAATAACGGCCATGGCCCGTTCACTGTCGAGCGGCGCGGTGGGCTCGTCGGCAAGGATCACAGGGGGGCGATTGACCAACCCCCGCGCGATGGCCACGCGCTGCTGTTCGCCGCCGGAAAGCTGCGACGGCATGGCACGGGCGCGGTGTTGTACATCCAGTGCGGTGAGAAGCTCCAGTGCTTTCGCACGCGCATTACTATTGGGTATACCTGCCAACATCGGCAGCAGTGCAACGTTGTCGGTCACATCGAGAAAAGGAATCAGGTAGGGTGCCTGGAATACGAAGCCGATCTTGTCGCGCCGCAAGGCTCGCAGGTCACGTACTTTCCAATCGTTGTCAAAGATCACCTCATCACCCAGAACCATACGGCCGGCAGTCGGATCGATCACCGCTCCCAGACACTTGAGCAGGGTGCTCTTACCGGACCCTGATGGTCCGATGAGTCCTACCACTTCACCCGGAGCAATCTGCATATCCACGCCCCTCAAGGCATGAACAGCGGTATCGCCCTCGCCGTAGCGTTTCTTTAAACCTTCAATGTGAATGCCTTTGCCGCTCACCTTAGCCTCCTATAGCGTCGGCCGGATCGACCTTGAGTGCCATACGGATAGCAACAAGGCTGGCCAATGCGCAGATTGCCAGCACAGCGAAAAAACCTGCGACGGAGTCTAGCGGCATTAATAATACATACTTAGGAAAGATCGGCACCCAGAAGGTAGCGGTGATTTTCCCCACCACAAAACCGATAACGCCAAGAGCTAGAGACTGCTGCATGATCATGCCGGCAATGGTGCGGTTCTTGGTGCCAATCAGTTTAAGCACTGCAATTTCCCGAATTTTTCCCAAGGTCAAGGTATAGATGATGAAAGCAACAATGGCCGCGCTGACGATGCTCAGAATCACCAAAAACAAGGCGATTTGCCTGGCTGATTTATCGATTACTTTGTCCATCAGAATCGATTCCATCTGGGCGCGGGTATAAACCTGCAGGCGCGTCCAGCGGCGAATCGTTTCGGCTGCATCCTCAGGGAGTGTGCCGGGTTTGAGCTTAACAAGTACTGCATTAACATAGGTGTTGGTACTTTGCGATGCGTTCACCACAGCGAGTAGATCGGGAATGCCTGGACGATTGAAGTCCGGGTTCTCGGCATTGCGACGGCGCTGCTGAACCAGGGCATCGTTGTCTTTCAGAAATTGCGCTTCTTGTGCGTCTTTAAGCGGGATGAAAACCATCGGATCACCGTTATAAGACACCGTGCGTTTGGATAATCCGACGACCGTGTAAAAATTGCGGCGGATTCGGATGCGCTCACCGAGCTGAAATCCGCTGG
>CAYUJU010000080.1:0-6686 GCA_964445115.1 uncultured Methylobacillus sp.
TCTTAACAGAAGATAAAATCCTTGTTTTGGGTATGCCGTATTTGAAACTGGAAGGGTCACATATTGATGCAGTGCGATTATTGGATGTATGGGATGAAGATGGATATGTGTATCTTAGAATTGAAAATATTAAAAACTATAAAGTAACCATAGTCTCATGGCTGATTGATTATGATGGTGACCATTGGTTATGGGCACTTTCGTCTTTAAAATATTTACTATACATCAAATGAATTATTACCATTATTTTCAATTACGCTAATCTCTTCTTCAGTGAAATTATAAAGACTGTAAATTATCTTCTCTAATTGTTTTTCCAAATTATCAGTATCGGTTTCAGAATTTTGTTCTTTTGCTTTGATGATTTTGTCTACAATTTTACGAATCTCGCTCGCTGAAGTATTTGAAAATGGGATGCGTAGCCTCAGTAGATGTATTATTTTGGTCTCAATAAATGTTGAACCTAATCTTGGGGCGGCAAAAGTTCTTACAAAGTACTGTGCTGGTTTTGAAATTAAGAATGGTAAAATGTATTTTAAAAAATTTTCGTCATTCTTATCATAGTCTTTGTGCTGAAGTGAAAAGAAATTGTTTGAAGCATAGGTGGTTTCGTCATAAAAGACTTTAAATGGATTACCCGTTCTTGTTATATATATCTTAGGATACATAAAAATTCGTTCATCTCGCAAGGATGCATAGAAACCTTTGTCTTTATTAATTAACTCAGGTCTATAATCAATATACCATCCAGAAGTTTTACTATAAAAATTATTTATGCTATCACCCGCTCCCCCGCCATAGAACAGTGGTTTTTTATTACCACCATTCCTATTTTTCACAAATAGGATTTCACGACAATTTCCAGTATGAATGCCTTCATGACATTGCATGTATTCATCTAAAATGTCATATTTTTTAAATTTCTTTAATAAGGCATAATCTTTTTCTTGTGCAATTAAATTGTAAATATTATCGAATTCTTCAAGAATCATTACTGATTTATCTTGCGAATATTTTAGTTCATTCACTTGATTTAATGTTCTATCATACTTCATCAAGGTGTAGTTTAACTTGGATGATTCTCTTTTGAAAACATTTATTACGCAAACGTCATGGTCAACATATATGAATGGTCGAAATTCCTCTGGCATTCCGGTATTTTCGTACCAAATGATTTCATAAACTCCTTTTTTAATTAACTTCCTTGTTTTCGCATAATCTTTTATTAGAATACTGTCTGGCAGAACAAAAGAAAGCGCACTCTTGAAATTTTTATTTGCCCAACCTATAAAATATGCAAACGAATTTGGAGTTGAAGAATCAATTTCACTGTAAGTAGTTTTAAGCAACTCCTTTTCATCTTTTGTAAGTGTTGCACCCCAAGGTGGATTTCCAATAACAATATCAAAACCTTCAATTAGACCAAACATCCATTCCGGTTCAAACCATTCTGCATAGTGATTTTGGTCATATGGGTCGAAAGCGGCAATTTTATGGGCATTTAATGATGTATGACCAACTTTTACTAATAAACCACTTATCTCTTTTCTGAGTTCTTTATCTTTTTTCTGAAATTTTAGTTTTTCGGTTCTGATTTTCGCATTGAAATATTTATGTCTGATTTCTTTTAACTGGTTACTACGTTTGTTTATCTCCTGAAATGTATCATTCAGGAATATATTTCCTGTTTTTAGTTGTGGTCTTTCCAAAGAGATTAAAGTATTCGCTGCTACAAATTTGGTTTCAAGATTCGGAAGACTTCTTATACCAAAGTTTTCTCTATCTTCAGATTTATTCTGGTCTATAATCAGGGAAATAAAAAAACGCAGTTTTGCAATTTGTACCGCAATTGGCTGAATATCTATCCCATATATACAATTTTCTATCAGGTACAATTTTCTTCCATAATCGTTTGTATTTTTTTCAAAAACATCTTCAATCTCTTCGAGCCTTCGTTTTCGTTCTTCATGGTCTTCAATTTCATAGGCTACTTTGGTATCTTCTAATGCCTTTTCTTTCTGAAGTTCTTTCCAGTATTTGTTATTACTATCAAGAATATTCAGTAGATGAACCATTTTATGTAATATCCCCATTGGGAAAGCACCGCTACCACAGGCAGGGTCGAGAATTTTGCATTTGTTGAGTAACCGAATAATGGACTTCGTTTCATCTGGATTAAAAGGATTACTATCCATTTCATAAGAAAGTACTTTCCTGAGATTATTATCGAACACCTGTGAAGTATTATTACAATGCGTCCTGAGATATTCAGTCAGGGATTCATCTACCATGTAATTAACAATCTCCCTTGGTGTATAAAAACTCCCCGTCTTTTTTCTGGCAGTTGTTTTGGTTTCAGGATTGTAACTGGCTAACAAATTTTCAAATACCTTACCCAACAATTCGGGGTCAAGGGCAATTTCTTCCTCTATTGGAGTATTTTCAGCAACAGTAAACTTATAACTTTCGAGAAGATTTATCAGTCCTTGTACCTTGTATCTTTTGTTTTTCGTACCATAAATTTCATTTAGGTCAACTTCATTCTCAGAAGCAAAAAAAACATAATCAGGAATATGGGATTGCTTCTTAGTATTACGACTAAAACCATCAACATATATAATCTTGCCATCATCATCCGGCTTGTCAAGACAGTCAAATAATCCACCGTTCAGGAAGGGAATTTCTGTAAATAATTCGATAATATTCGCTTCCGATATTAAGAATTTGTTTGCATACCGAAACAGATTTTTTACCCCGTATTCTGATTTGTTTTCCTGAAATGTACCATCTTTTGCAAAACTCCTTTCCTCAATGACCTGATTAAGTGTTCCAAAGAATAAGTTTTGTAAAATTGCATGGTAGTAGTTCTCAGATTTATCATTCTTCATGAAATCAACCACTATTTTCGTCAGGTATTCCTTACGGAATAAATTGGTCGGAACTAATTTCTTCTCTTTGATAAACCAAATAAAAATGATACGAGTAATTAATCGTATCAGGTTTGTTGCATTTCGAACTTCTTCGTCCTTTTCAACATCATCAGGAAAGGATACAAAATCCATTGCCCAGAAATACCAATTCGCCAGTTCCTGAAAGAACTGTTTGTTCAATATACTTACATCAAGAACCTCAAGCCAATGTGCATGCAGTTGTGCATAATTGGTGACTGCAACAGGTTTTGTTAAGTCTTTCAGTATCCGAAAATGACCAGCATGGGTGGTTTTTGTATGAATGTCTCGAAGAATAATCACTTTCCCGGCTTTTTCACCTTGTCGCCAATTCTGTTTGTACTTAAATCTTTCACTTATTGCAATAGAAAGAACCGCTTCATCATCATTTTCATACTTAATAAGCAATCCAACAGGCATTTTTTGGCTGATACGGTTAAAAGACCGGGTAAGGTCTGAAATTTCTGTTCTGGTGGGGTGTTTGTCCAATTCAAGTGCAAAGAGCATCAATCCGTCATAGTTTCTTTCTGCTTGCACTAATGCCTGTTTAATTGAGTATCGTTCATCAAAAAGACCCACTTCCCGGAAAATACTCTCATCAACGATACCGATAAAAAAAGTATTTCTGATTGCATCATATATTTCGGTATTACGATAATGTTCTTTCAAGATTTCCCGTGCTGGCAAAGACCCTGTAGTATTCGAATTAAGTTGAATATTTAACTGGCTGAACAGGTCTGTGGCAGCCTCGTAAAGTGAAGTGGTGTTGAATAATGATAAATCCATAACTTACTTGTTAGAAATAATGAACCAGTTTATTAGGTCGAAATTTTCACTTCTGAACTTTTCTTCCAGTTTTTTCTGTTCTGGCGAAATCTTTTGTGGATTTGTATTTCCCGAAAACAAATCTTGAATTTCATTTATTGCTATCGGTGTTGCTTGCTTTTGAACCCAATTATTGATGGTCTGCGACAGGTTTTCCAGAATTTCAGGGTCTCCTTTGTCAATATTATCAGGCACAAACCTACTCTCCATTTTATGATACCGCAGTAAAGAAAGAATCTCTTGATTATTATTCAGCACCAGTGTAGCGGCTCTTTTACCCTCGACAATGGGTTGATGTAGCAGCAAGATTTCATCGTAAACGTGGTCTGGTGTTTCATCCGGTTTCCGTGGATACCCCAAGACAGCCACAATGCTATCAGGCATTTCATTCCATTTCTTATTAATCTTAAATTTGAATCCGGTAAACACTCCATTTGGCATTTTCTTGAAAAACTCTTCGTTCTGTTTGAAAAACTCAAACAATTCCTGCCGGAACTGTTCCAAGGAGAAGTCATCCAAGCCAAGTGTATCTTCACCAGTTTCAATGTCGTCCCATGTAATCTGCAATTGCGATAACATTTTCTCAGCCTGTTTGGGTAATAGCGGATTCTTTTCAATCATCTGAACGAATTCCGGAGTAAGGTTCTCTTCCACCTCTGTACCTACAATGGACATCAATGCCATTCGTTCTTCAATCCTTTTCTTCAGGCGGAGATAATCTTCATAATCCTTTGCGGGAAAAAAGTTTATTCCTTTAACGACCTCATTTGGAGACCCTAATCGGTCAATTCTTCCAATTCTCTGAATTAATCTGACCGGATTCCAATGGATATCATAGTTTATCACTGTATCACAATCTTGAAGGTTCTGACCTTCAGACAAACAATCTGTCGCAATCAATACATCAATGGGTTTTGCCAGTTTCTTGTATGTTTTACTATCATGTTTTTCAATTAACTGCAACCATTTTTTATACGGTACTTGCCAGTGATTGCCTTCACAGTATTCCTGTGACAGGAAGGTTTCATATAAATCAGACCAGTCCTTTTCATTGTATAATTTGGTATATGGGGCAAAGCGTTCAAGAATTGCTTCAAATTTGTCCCCTGAATAACCATCCCAAGTCTCACTTAATGAACCTGAGACATATGCAAGATTAGTTATACCACGTTTATTCAATTCACGATACAGGTATTGTGCTGTGTCCCTAAAAACAGTAAATACCAGAACTTTTTTGTTTGCAGATTTTGTTTGTTTCTCCCTAATATGCTGAATAAGTCTGTTCAGTTTTTCATCTTCTACCTTGCCACTGTTAAAATCAGTTTCGAACCGCAACAGATTGGCTTGAAGCACCTTCAGTTTCTTAATGTCTGCCACCAGATGTTTCTTGAACTTGTCGATATCATTGATGGATGAAATTGCAACCGGATTTTTTTTCCCTAATGTCAGTGGAATATCATCATCCGCTCCCTGTGTTTCAGAAATGGTTTCTTCTATGTCTTCCTGTTCATCTTCGGTTAGTTCATCATCTATGGAAGCATCAATTTTGCTTGCAATAAATGCTTCAACCTTTTCGAGTGCATGCTCGTGATGATTCAGGATATTTTCAACAGTGCCTTTAAACGAATACCAACTCGATTCCAAGCGTTTCATTAATAAGATATACATCATCTTCACCAAGAACTTTTCACGCTGCTGTGGGTTCTCTAAAACGCTTTCTATGACCATATCTTTGATATATTCTGAAGGTCGGTACGCAGTAAGATTAATCCGCAATGCTTTCAGAATATCATCAAATGATTTAAGGTCTCCAATATTTTCGGGTGTAATGTATTCATTGACAGGTTCTGCTTTTTTCGGAAAGTTCATCGCTCCAAATTCACCTTCAATCAGTTTTCTGGTTCTGGCGACAATTAATGCATCCGTCAGGTCAAAGAATCTTTGGGGTAATTTCGATATAAAGTCCGATATTTTTTTCTGTTCAAGTTCGCTCCACTCATTAAAGTCTTTTTGTGCAGTCCTGAAAATGCTTTCCAGACTGCTTACTTCAAGGTCTGTATTTGTAAAACCGTCATCTTCTCCTTTTACCATTAACTTGAACTGATTCCTTATATCAATCAGTTTATTATTAATTGGAGTTGCTGACAGTTGAAGAACCTTAACTTCCCGACTTTTTCTTTGAGGCATGAGAACATTTTCAACCAGATAGTTATACCGGGAAGACTTGTCATTACGAAGGTTGTGACTTTCGTCAATGACGATTAGAACTTTCTGTTTTCGCTGTAACTTGGTCAAAGGAAAGTCTGGATAGATGGTATTTAACCGTTCATTTTGCAGGTCAGTGTGATTTCTGACATAGTATTCAATTTCATCTTTTTCAAACCGTGAACCTCTTCCAGTTTGGTATTGTTCCCAATTATTGCGCAGTTTTTTAGGGCAGAAAAGAAAAACAGTATATCCCTTGTTCTCGAAATATTTCATTACCGCCAAAGCAGTCCATGTCTTGCCAAGACCAACAGCATCAGCCAGAATAGCACCATTGTACTTCTGTAACATATTAATAAGGCTTAATGCCCCCTTCTGTTGGTATGGATAGAGTGTCCTGTAAATTTCAGTTACCTCAAGATGTGCGATTTCACGCTTAAAGTCTGCGTCACTTGTAAGGGTTTGTAAGTCTTCTTTAAACAGTTCATAAAGAACTTTATAATACAACTGGTATGGTGTATATTCCCGAAACAGATTCTTTATCAGTTCGATAACATAGTTCTTTACCTCAATCTTCGATTTTCCTTTGTCCGGGAGTTCAATTTTATCGACTGCGACCTTTTCCCATTGGTAGTTAAACCACTTCTTCAACTCCCTAAAATCATTGTCCTCGCTATGACAGGCAGTGTTCAGTTCGATATTGCTGCT
>CAYUJU010000081.1:0-1193 GCA_964445115.1 uncultured Methylobacillus sp.
GCCGGGCCTGACAGCGATCTGGATTTGGCCGTGCTGGTGGCCGGTTACGCCGATCCGCAAACCTTGTGGGCGCTGTCTGGCGACCTGGCCGATTTGGCCGGTTGCCCGGTGGACTTGCTCGATCTGCGTGCGGCCTCGACCGTGATGCAATATCAGGTCATCACTCAGGGCCAGCGCTGGTGGACGCGCGACGCGCGAGCGGCACTGTACGAAGCAGCTATTTTGAGCGAGAAAACCGAACTGGATAGCGCCCGCGCCGGGCTGTTAGCCGATATTTCCCAACGAGGCAGCGTGTATGGCCGATGACGTGTTAATCAACAAAGCCGCCAGCATCGAGCGTTGCGTGGCGCGGGCGCGCGAGGAATACGCCGCGAACCCGGACGGCTTTGCAAGTGACTTCACACGCCAGGATGCGGCGATTCTAAACATTCAGCGTGCCTGCGAAGCGGCGCTGGACATGGGCCAGCATCTGATTCGCCGCGAAAAACTGGGCGTGCCGCAAAGCGCCCGCGACGTGTTCGAGTTGCTGGCGCGCGGCGGCTGGATCACCGCCGATTTGGCTGCGTCGCTGAAGCACATGGTCGGTTTTCGCAATATCGCCGTGCATGATTATCAGCAATTGCATCTGCCGATTACCGTCAGCATCATCACCCGGCATCTGGACGAGTTTCTGGATTACAGCCGGGCGTTGTTATTGCGCGATGCCAACACGAGGCCAAGCTGACCATGAGTTCGGCAATGCTGAATCCCTTCGATATTCTGCTGCGGTTGAATTGGGACGAAGGCGACGACCTGGAATTCAAGTCGGCCAGGGGCGGCCTGCCGCACAGTCTTTGGGAAACCTACAGCGCGATGGCCAACAGCCGGGGCGGCGTGATTTTGCTGGGCGTGGAGGACGATGGCCGGGTCAGCGGCGTTGGCGATGCAAAAAAACTGAAAAAATCGTTCTGGGATACCGTCAACAATCGCGGCAAGGTGTCAGCCTAAACTTGTTGAACGACACCGACTTAGCGGAAGTGGCGCACGAAGCGGGCTTGATTGTGGCGATTCGGGTGCCGCAAGCCGGGCGTTACCAAAAGCCGGTGTTTTTGGGACAAAACCCGCTGACCGGCACTTTCCGGCGCAATTACGAGGGCGATTACCGTTGTACCGAACAGGAAGTTGGCCGCATGTTGTCAGACCGCTCCGAACAG
>CAYUJU010000081.1:1293-2647 GCA_964445115.1 uncultured Methylobacillus sp.
CCGAACAGGAAGTTGGCCGCATGTTGTCAGACCGCTCCGAACAGCCGGCCGATAGCCGGATTCTCGAGCATTTTGGTATGGCCGATCTGGATTTGCCCAGCTTGCAGCAATATCGGCAACGCTTTGCCTCGTACAAACCGACCCATCCCTGGTTGAGCGAAGACGATCAAGTCTTGCTGAGCAAGCTCGGCGGTTGGCGGCGCGATCGTGCCAGCGGCCACGAGGGTTTGACCATGGCCGGTTTGCTGATGTTTGGCCGCGACGAAGCCATCCGCGAGACTTTGCCTGGTTACCATGTCGATTACCGGGAAAAACTGTCCGACGATCCGGCCGTACGCTGGACCGACCGCTTGACCGCCGATGGCATGTGGTGTGCCAATCTGTTTCAGTTTTATTTAAAAACCATTCAACGGCTGAATGCCGATCTGAAACTGCCGTTTCAGTTGGATGGCGATCTGTTTCGCAAGGGCGAATCCGAGGTTCACGAGGCGATCCGCGAAGCCTTGGTTAACACTTTAATCCACGCCGATTACCAAGGCCAAGGCGGTATCGTGGTGGAGAAATTTGCCGATGCCTTTCAGTTTGCCAATCCCGGCACGCTGCTGGTTTCCGTTGACCAATTGCTGCGCGGCAACGTCAGCGAGTGCCGCAACAAGTCGTTGCAGACTATGTTTATGATGATAGGGGCGGCGGAGAAAGCGGGTTCCGGTGTCGATAAAATGCGCAAAGGGTGGGCCAGCCAGCATTGGCGCTCGCCGATGGTACGCGAGCAGGTGCAACCGGACCGCGTGGAATGGCGCTTGCCCAGAGTAAGCTTGATCCCCGATGATTCGCTGGCGCGTTTACAGGATTTGTTCGGCGATGGGTTCCGAAAATTCAGTAAAGAGGAAGTCCAGGCGCTGGTGACCGCCGATATCGAAGGCGATGTGGACAACGCCCGGATGCGGCAGATTTGCCTATTGCATGCAGCGGACGTGACGCGCTTGTTGCAAGGCCTGGTGGCTAAGGGGGTGCTGGAGCAAGTGGGGCAAGGGCGTTGGAGCCGTTATCGGTTTGCGAATGTCAGCCACTCCACACATAACGCCAGTGACTCCGAACATAATGGCAATCACTCCGAACATAAGCTCGGTGACTCCGAACATAAGCCCGATGACTCCATACATAAGCCCACTTGCTCGGAATATAGCGCCGAATTATTGGCCATTGCAGCCAAGGCTCGAAAACACGAGCGTTTGCCACCCGAGGAAACGGAGCTCATCATTCTTCAGCTTTGCCAGGGACGCTGGTTAACGCGCAATCAACTGGCGGATTTAATGAAGCGTAATCCGGACGGTCTGAGAGCAAGATTTCTGAC
>CAYUJU010000081.1:2747-6643 GCA_964445115.1 uncultured Methylobacillus sp.
GCGTTTGCGTTTGCGTTATCCCGACAAGCCCAATCGAGCCGATCAGGCTTATACGGCAAACGTACCAGCGGAAGAGTATCCGATTTTTTCAACCCAGGAAGCAGACTGATAAAGGATTTTCTATGTTGCAAACCAATGAAAAAGCCTTCGAAAGTTATGTCGAGCAAATGTTGTTGGCAAAAGGCTGGCAAGCGGGTTCGGTAAAAGAGTGGGATAAGGCGCTGGCTTTATTCCCGGCGCAAATCCTCGATTTTATCGCCGCCACCCAAACGCCGCTTTGGGACAGCATGAGCGAGCAACATGGCGCTAATCTGCAAACCCTGTTAATCAAAGAGCTGATTAAGGAACTGGCGATTAAAGGCTCGTTGCATGTATTGCGCCACGGCTTTAAGTTTTACGGCAAGACTTTTCGGCTGGCCTATTTCAAACCGGCGCATGGCTTGAATGCCGAGGTGCTGGATCATTATCAGCAAAACCGGCTGACGGTAACGCGGCAGGTGCCGTGCCATCCGGGCGACCACAGTACGCTGGATATGTTGTTTGCGGTTAATGGTTTACCGGTGGCAACCTGCGAGCTGAAAAACCCTTGGACTGGGCAAAATTGGCGGCATGCGGTTCAGCAATACCGCAACGACCGCAATCCGCGCGCACCGCTGTTCGAATTCAAGCAGCGGGCGCTGGTGCATTTTGCCGCCGACCCGGATGAAGTCCACATGACCACGCGGCTGGCGGGCAAAAAGACCTTTTTCCTGCCGTTCAATCGCGGCAGTCATCCCGGTGAGGTGGTCTGCGGAGCGGGCAACCCGCAGCATGAGTCTGGTTACCGCAGCGGTTATTTCTGGGAAGAGGTGCTGGAGCGCGAGCAGTTTCTGGACATTCTCGGTAATTTTATTTTCATCGAGCGCAAGGAAGAGAAAGTCGAAGACGGCAAGGGCGGCAGTCGCTTAATTCAGAAAGAAGCGGTGATTTTTCCGCGCTATCACCAGCTCGATGCCACCCGGCGATTGGTCGCTGCCGCGCAATTGGAAGGCTCCGGCCAGAATTATCTGATTCAGCATTCGGCCGGCAGCGGCAAAACCAATTCGATTTCTTGGTTGTCGCATCGTTTGGCCAGTTTGCATGATGGCAACGACCACAAGGTGTTCGATTGCGTGATTGTCATTACCGACCGGCAAGTGCTGGACAGGCAATTGCAGGATGCGATTTACCAAATCGAGCATGCTCAAGGTGTAGTCAAGGCGATAGACCAGGATTCCAAGCAGTTGGCGGCGGCGCTGATTGATGGCACCAAGATTGTGATTACCACCTTGCAGAAGTTTCCGTTTGTGTTGCGCGGCTTATTGCATGCCGCTGGCGCGGATAACATCGACGCAGCGGACGAAATGGCCAAAACCCAAGCCAAAGCCTGGGAGCAGGAAATCGGTAAGCGGCGTTATGCGGTGATTGTCGATGAAGCGCACTCGTCGCAAACCGGCGAAACGGCCCGAGAACTCAAGTCGATTTTGGGTGCGAATGCCGCCAACGGTGAAGACGACGAAACCGATTTTGAAGACCGTTTGAATCAGGTTATGGCTTCGCGTGGTCGTCAGCCCAACATCAGTTTTTTTGCCTACACGGCCACTCCGAAAGGCAAGACCTTGGAGCTTTTCGGTCGTGTCGGTCAGACAGGCAAGCCTGAGCCATTTCATCTGTACAGCATGCGTCAAGCCATCGAGGAAGGTTTTATTCTGGATGTGCTGCAGAACTACACGACCTACAAAACCTATTTCAAATTGGTTAAAGCCATGGAGGAAGACCCGAACCTGCCCAAGAAAAAGGCGGCGCGGGCCTTGGCTAAATTCTTGGTACTGCATCCAACCAATATTTCGCAAAAAATCGAAATTATTGTCGAACATTTCCGCAATCACGTTAAACATCATTTGGGTGGCCAAGCCAAGGCCATGGTGGTGACCGGCTCTCGGCTGCAGGCCGTCAAATACATGCAGGCGTTTCAGGCCTATATCGAGCAACACGCTTACCATGATGTACAGGCCTTGGTAGCGTTTAGCGGCACGGTGCTCGATCCCGAAACCGGCCGGGAATACACCGAACCGGGCATGAACGTCGACAGCGTGACCGGTAAAGTGATCAGCGAAAAACAATTGCCGGAGCGCTTTAATTCACCGGATTATCAAGTGCTGTTGGTGGCTAACAAGTATCAAACCGGCTTCGATCAGCCCAAGTTGATGGCGATGTATGTCGATAAGCGCTTGGATGGCGTACAGGCGGTGCAAACCTTATCGCGCCTGAATCGCATGCTTCCCGGTAAAGAAGCGCCGTTCGTGCTGGATTTTGTCAACGAAGCTGAAGACATTTACCGGGCATTCAAACCTTATTACGACGCCACCAGTTTGCAAGAAACTTCCGACCCGGCTTTGCTGGAACAGGTCAAGCATGACTTGGACAGTATGCAGGTTTATCACTGGAACGAAGTGGAAGCGTTTGCCCGTATTTTCTACCGATCACCCAATAAGCAAAATCCGGCTGATCACGCCCATTTGCAACGCCATTTGCAACCGGCAGTGGACCGGTTCAAGGCGATAAGCGATGAAGAGCAGCGCTCTGTATTTCGGGATAAGTTAAGCGGCTATGTCAATGTGTATGCCTTTTTGAGTCAGATCATGCCTTATGCCGATCCTGATCTTGAAATGCTGTACAGCTTTGGCCGCTTGTTATTACCGCATTTGCCGCTGGATAGAGATAACACCAACGTCAAGCTGGGCGACGAAGTCGATTTGCAATATTACCGGCTGCAACGGGTGTTTTCCGGCGCAATTGATCTGGCGGATGAGCAAGGCGAGTACACGGTAAAAAGCCCGACCGATGTTGGCACCGGCAAAACCAAGGACGAAAAAGCCCCGTTATCGGAAATCATCGAGCTATTGAACAACCGGTTTGGCACGAACTTTACCGAGGAAGACCGCTTGTTCTTCGAACAAATCAGAGAAAAAGCCACCAATACACCCGAGGTGATTCAGCTACGGCAAGCCAATCCGTTTGATAAGTTTCAGTTAGGTTTACGGCAAATGTTGGAGGACTTAATGATCAAACGCATGCACGAAAATGACAAAATCGTTACGCGATACATGGACGACAAAGCCTTCGAGGATGCGGCGTTTGCGGTGTTGTCGAAGGTCATATTCGATAGCATTCCTCAAGCCAAGGGTTAGACCGGATTGCAATGTTCGAGACCTATCCATTAATGACGGCAATAACGTCTGGCTTGCTTTCACTGATTGGCGCGCTTCTTGGAATGCTTGCGTTGTGTTCAGCAGTGAACAAAATGAGGTGAAAAAATTTGCAAGGTTAGGCTTGGATATAGTGCCACACCGAAAAAAGATGGTGGAGCGTGACTTGGAGGCCGAATTTAAAATGAAAACAATCCCTTCCGCTTGGTAAGCGTCTGCGCCATGTGGATTACCGGTTTTGATGTGCCGTGTGTATCGACAATGTATTTGGATAAACCCATCAAGGGTCATACCTTGATGCAAGCCATAGCTCGCGCGAACCGGGTCTATGACGATGAGAAAGAAAACGGCTTGATTGTCGATTATGGCAATGTTTATAAGCAATTGGAAAAAGCTTATGCCATTGCCGAGCTTTTTTCTCACACATTCCTTACCGCTCGATTCGCATATTGCCGCCGCCTTTGTTCCGCATTACGCAAAACTTGACGCCGCGCAATATCGCCGGCTTGCGACCATTGGCAAATTTCTTCCAGCGACCGAAAGCAACCCAGACAGATATTCTCGTCATTCAAACAGCAATTACGCACACAGGGCGACGCCACATTCTTTTCCGGTTCAGCCATGGCTATTTCCGGCAAAAAAGGCCTGTGCCGCCTCGACGTCTAGCTT
>CAYUJU010000082.1:0-6585 GCA_964445115.1 uncultured Methylobacillus sp.
GGATGCCAAACCGCTAACCTAAACCCCGTTTACACAAAATTCGGGACACGCTCCCCTCCGAAGAGGGCTTTTCTGTTTGGTTATATTACTTCCAGGCTCCTGGCAGATCCTGGCGGTAATCCCAGTTCTCTTTTTGGCAGATTACACCAGTACCATCCCAGTAACACCCTTCTTCCTTGCTGCCGTTGTTGTGGGCGACAACACCAGAGAATTTCAGGAGCGTATCAGTCGCTTGCAGATACCCTTTAACAATGTCCCCATTTTTGATGTTTACATTTTTAGGGACGATGACCGCACCCTTAATAATCTTCCTTACGCTCGATTTAATATTTCCGCTATGGATCCAGTATTGGTTCAAATCACCCATCCCGGCGACTTTATTTTTCATGTCGCCGCAAAGAGCCGTTGAACAGTCAGTCCATTCAGAGATGCCTCTCCCTGTTGCTTGATTTGCCACATGGATACGCATGTAAATGATCGATCCGCTATCAATCACATCCTGAGCGTCTTTTTCTGAAATCGCCGCACACCCCGTCACCCCAAGAACCATTGCTGCCACCAGGGAAACCTTCATTGCGCCAATAGCACTGGTAAAGACACCAGACTTCACGAACTTCTTCATTTATATTTCCTATTCTTCCGGTTGATGTTCCCGTTTTTGCAACCCTTTTGAGGTGGGGTGAGGAGCCGATGCTGCAAAATCTTGGTTAATTAAAACTTTGGAAAATTTAGACGATTCCTGATGCCCCTGCAATTTGGAAAACGGGGACAGCCCCAGAAGTTTTTTCCTGCACTCTCACCTTGCCGAGCAGTCCTATTGACCATTGGTGCTTTGCAAAGTGGGCACAATGGAGCAAAAGCCCATGGGCATGTGCTCAGTTCAATAATTTTGGAGATGGTTGTTTTGGGGGAATGAAAAAGCTGTTTCAGGAGGCTCATCATTTGAAAATCCGTTGAAAAGGAGGAACACCCCCAAGCCCTAAGGCCGGGGGGTGTTTTGCTGCTTACCACACAGGGTGTGGTCGACGATGATTTGACCGTCGTCGTCTTTGCTGGCGATTAACCTGCGTCGGTTGCCGTAATGGCTGCCCAGCCACGGGCCTCGACTAATGAATCCATGTGCGTGGCGCGCACATTTAGTCGCTAGTTGTGTTTTTCCATAGGAAAGACGCAACCCTTTTGCTGCTTTCTAATCCCTGGCGCCAACCAGGGCGGAACGATCAGGTCGCCAAACCTGACCATTCCGGACCGCATTTCTGCGGTTGTCATGCCGAACATCGATGGGGTGCCAACCCCGTTTCGCCACTTCGTTCGGTTGTGGTTTTCGATACTCACTTAGGACCAACATCGGATCAGCCCTAGCTTTCAAGCTCTACTATCCACATCTCCCAGACTTCCTTGAATTGCATGGGTGCCACCCCATCAAGGTTCAGTCCTTCCCATCTTAGAACGACCCTACTGCTCAACAACACGCCGCCATCCTCCAAATCGAACCATCGCATACGCTTACCCATTTCTGGTTTCAGCCCGGCGAGATTCCAAAGCCCATGACCTACCCGGCTCGATTCTTCATTAGATTTCCGATTACTGGCCCTTGGCCAGCAACGGCTTGTTGCGGATCCACACAGCACCCTCATGGGGTGCCGTAACGTGCTTAAGCTATGCAGTGACCCCAGGTTTCCCCAGGTGCCGCCAGAGTAAGACTTCTCCTCTCCGGCCGATGTTATTTCTAACACCATGACAGCCTACACGTGTGGCATGCGTCAGACAGTTTCCCAATCTGCCGCAGGCGGGGGCTTTCACCCCGCTTTCGGAATCGTCCAGGAACTCAAGGCATTTCCTCCCTGAGCCCGTTTCGATGTCGCCCAACCTCGCCCCAGTTCCTGCCGGTCGGATTTGATCCTAGCGGCAGACGGGGACTTGTTATTGAGTCGAAGGATGGGGTTACACCATCCAGCGCTCAGCGTAGCGTGGCGAGCTTGATTAGAAGCACCACGCTTCACCGAACTAACCAGGCTTGGCAGCCTGGCTATGCTGCATCCGCAGCAGGCGAAGTCGATGTGTTGGGGTTGGCGCCCCGAACATCTGTGTTGTTGCTTGATGTTTAGGGGTGGCGCCCCATTGCATGACAAACTCAAGATAACACGTTTGTTTTTGAATTTGTAGCCGTTTTTCCCGGAATCTCTATATTTATCCTCCCAATGGGTGTTTTATTATTCGTATAAGAATATATATAAAACATATAGTTAAAATATACTAAATTACATGCTATCTACATATAAAACACACAATAAATATATATTTGTATTTCGCAAATAAGCCTTTTATATTGCGTAACACCGCAACAAAAAATTATTTATCATGGCAAATACAAATAAGTATTATGAACAGTTCGTTTTTACTAAAAAAACACCATTCATGCAGCGCATTCAAGACCTCGTTCGTACCGGCCACACACAATATGTTCAAGGGACCATCCCCATTCAAAAAGCCTCGGGCTTGGCTGCCAAGTTCAATGAACGGTATTCCGTCGGCGCCAACCGCATGGCGGCCAGTCGCGCCAGAAGGTCAGGTGATGGAAGTGCCAGGTTGTTGATGTACTTTCCCGGGGAAAGGGAGCTGATTCACTGGATATTGCTTCGCACCCCGACCACCACACCAGATGATAGTGAAAAGTGGCGGGATGCCCTTTTTGACAAGATGCGCATTGAATTTACCGGCTACCAGCTTGTTCGGCGGGTGCGGCCCGTAACTTCCGCAGAAAAAGCTAGTATCTTCAGGCTCAGAACAGCTTTGAACTCGCAGGATCTAACGGAAGAGGATCGAGCAAAGGTGCAGAAGTCACTTGCCAATCTCGAAGCGTCTGGAAAACAGCGATTAGCTTGGACCTGGGCCTACAGCCGCGACCAATATCATGCTCTTCGCGACGCCGTGCAATTGGCGATTCGCCAGAAAAAAGACGATCAGCTGAATCAACTAATTCACAGTCTTTCAAGAACGCCGGGATTCGCTGGTGCGAGGGAGCAGGTGAATCAGATATGGAAGCTGGTCAAAGGGGAATGGGCGAGATCGATGTCAGGTGACCAGCAGCCTCCGGAGTTGCCCAAAGTCGGCTTCGTACGCCGGCTGTCTGACCAAGGCAAACCATTGCCGCGCTTAATCTCTGAAATTAGTAGGCAGGCAAAGCGTGTCGCAGATAAACCCTTATAAAACAATCGTCTCACATACTGCATTGCATTCACTGCATTGCAGTTACCACATTGCAGTGAGTGCAATGCAAAGATAACGATAAGCTGGTCGTGATAAGCGAGTTATTCCTTTTAAAATCAATCGTCTCACATTGCGCATACTGCAATGCAGCTAGCTGCGACAACATGTCGCATTCATGACTTGTTCTTCCTGGTGTATTCTGGCTATTGACCGATTCGTCATAACGGATAAAAATGCGGTCAATAAAAATTCAGTTACTAACAATCAACAAGAATAAATCTCATGGGGAACATTCAGCATTTCGGCTGGCCGTCTTTCGTGGCTGGCGACAGCCAGCTTGGGCTGCTATCAAACAGCCAGGCGTTCGTTAGGTGTGCTGGTGAAAGCGCTATCAGCCAGCACGCAAGCGGTTTTCCAAGCTTCTCCCTCCGCGTGGCATAAACCATGCGTTTCCTCCCCAATCATCGCAACCACATTGGGGAGTCCATGTTGCAACGGGAAGTGTTTGTCTGGGCAGTCGGTGCACTGTGCCAGCTCAACCGTATCCCGTTCGACGTGCAGTTGCTGCTGCGGCAGTTTGTCCCGCCATTCAGTCTTGCCACCCTGCAACAATCCTTGCCCGCCTTCGGGCTGCATGGCGCGCTGAAACCGGTCGCGCCCGAGCAACTCGTCAGTCTCCCGCTACCGGCCCTCGCCATCCTCAAGGCCGAACCGCCCAAGCGGGAAGAGGGCGCCAGTACTGCCGTTGATTCACCCGTGGAGGATGCCGCCCCCGATGCCGCTGATACCCCCACGCACACCGTCGGCCTGTTGCTCAAGGTCGACACCGAACAAGCCCTGATCCTCGAACCCGGCGAACAGCAACCCAAGGCGATCCCCCTCACCGAATTCACCTCCCGTTACGATGGCCGCATGCTACTGGTGAAGAAGCAAGCCGAAGCCGTCACCGACGAAGACACCGAGCCTCAACAATTCGGTTTCCGCTGGTTCATCCCCGAGCTGCTCAAGTACCGCAGGATCTGGACCGAAGTCCTGCTCGCTTCCTTCGCCATCCAGTTGGTTGGTCTTGCCGTGCCGGTGTGCACGCAAATCGTCATCGACAAGGTCGTCGTCCACCACACGGTCAGCACCCTCATCGTCATCGCCGTCGCTTTATTCGTCTTTCTCGTTTTCAATGCCGCCATGGGCTGGGTGCGCCAGTATCTGGTGCTCCACACCGGCAACCGCATCGACGCCTCGCTCGGTCACAAGGTGTTCAGTCACCTGCTCGATCTGCCTTTGCGCTATTACCAGCATCGCCCCACCGGCGTGGTCGTCGCCCGCATCCACGGTGTTGAGACCATCCGCGAATTCCTCGCCGGCGGCCTTGTGACGCTGGTACTGGATTTCCCCTTCCTCATTGTCTTCCTCGCCATCATGTTCTGGTACAGCTGGCAGTTGACCCTGATCGCCTTGGCTTCGCTCACTCTGATCTCAGCCTTAAGCTTCGCCTTCACCCCGCTCATCCGCAATCGCCTCAACCACCAGTTCATGGTCGGTGCAAGAAACCAGGCCTTCATGACCGAATACATCTCCGGCATGGAAACCGTCAAATCCCTGCAGATGGAACCCCAGCTCAAATCCCGCTTCGGCCACTACCTCGCCGAATACCTCGCTGCCGGGTTCAAGAGCCGTAACCTCTCCAACACCTACAACACCGCCGCCAACGCCATCGACCAGACCCAGACCCTCGCCATCCTCTGTGTCGGTGCCTGGCTCGTCATGCACGACAGCAACTTCACCGTCGGCATGCTGGTCGCCTTCCAGATGTTCTCCGGCCGACTCTCCGGCCCCGTCCTCCGTCTGGTCGGCCTGTGGCAGGAATTCCAGCAAGCCGACATCGCCGTCAAACGCCTGGGCGACGTCATGGATGCCCCCACCGAACCCATGAGCCTCATCCCCGCCCGTGCCGCCACCCCGCACACCCGCATCGAAGTCGACAGCATCAGCTTCCGTTACGCGGAAGAACTCCCCTGGCTCTACCAGAACCTCAGCTTCAACATCCAGCCCGGCCACTGCGTCGTCCTCATGGGCCCCTCAGGCTCCGGCAAAAGCACCCTCGCCAAACTCCTGCTCGCCTTCCACCATCCGCAACAAGGCAGCATCAAGCTTGACGGACGCGACATCCGCCACCTCGCTGCCAACGAACTGCGTGCCCACTTCGGTGTGGTCCCGCAAGAAACCACCCTGTTCTCTGGCACCATCTACGACAACCTCATTCTCGCCAACCCCCATGCCAGCTTCGAACAGGTTATCCATGCCTGCCAACTGGCCGAAGTACACGACGTCATAGAGAAACTCCCGCAGGGCTACCAGACCGAGATCGGTGAACATGGAGCGGGCTTAAGCGGCGGGCAGAAACAACGCATCGCCATTGCACGCGCGCTGCTCAAGCAACCCAGAGTCCTGATCTTCGACGAAGCCACCAGCAACCTCGACCAACAGACGGCGGAACACTTCGCCAGGACCATCAACAAGCTGAAGGGGCAGGTATCGATGCTCTTCATCACCCATCAGCTCCCCAAGGGACTACTGGTGGATGAGGCGGTGTTGTTGGGGAGGGATAAGGAAACGGAGGAACTACAGAATGAAAAACTTAGGCAGGAGTAGCGCGATGGAAATGACACCAGAAAAACGTGGTCTTTCCCCTTATTCTGACTACGCTATTTGCATATCGTATTGTTGGGTGGGGCCTAGCGAGATAGGCTGTCCCGCAAATGACGAAAACTGGCGGGTAGCAGCATTAACCCGATTGCAAACATACAATTCAGCGAACCGCGCAAGGCGCACGACCCCAAAAATCAGGAGGGCAACAACATGGCTTTTGTAAATGAATACATCTCTGAAGTGGATGTTGATAAATACGAGATCAAAGCATTGTTTAAGAAACTCTACATTGGTTTCCACCAACCCTGTTGGACAGTTGACCATGAACGGGATATTCATCTGATCTACGTCAGCAATGGCCGTGAGGATCATGGTGATGAATATACGTTTAGCTTTTATTGGAAAGGGCATGTGCTCGCTGTGGTGCTCAAGGTGCGCGGGGGGGGGGAGTGGCGTGGCGCGCAGTGGCGCCATTACGACCTCTTGCGCATCACTCTCCCCGATGAAATCAAGCTTGAGCGAGAGCATATTTTAGAGGACTTGAAAGAAGCCCTGGTTGCTTTCAAGTCCAACGGCTTTTTCTCTAATTGCACTACGCATACGGCCACGTTTGGCTTCTGACTTGAGGGATCAATGTCATGACAATTTCTTTTGATCAAGCACTTCAAGAACTGATAAATGGGGTCAGAGACGATTTTCAAAGAATTTCTAGATTTACTGAATTTCTCT
>CAYUJU010000083.1:0-6431 GCA_964445115.1 uncultured Methylobacillus sp.
TGGCGGGGTTCGGAGCGCTCCGCCGCGCAGGACCCGATCCTCAACACCCCTTGACGATCGTCCGCAGCCTGTTAGCTGTTTTCCTCCTGGTGTGATCCAACCTGCCGTTGAGATCGTGGTTTCCCGTTCGGCTCTATGTTAACGGAAAGTGGAAGATTGTCAAGCGCTGCTCCAGGGCTTACGCCTCTCGGCAAAATTGCTCCCCCCTTGTCTTGCGGCCGGCCGGAGCGCAGGGCTGATAAAACGTTACAATTTCGTTATGAGCTGCGGTCTGGGGTTGCCAAAGCCCTGAATTTCGCGTATCATTAAGTGAAAGAGCGAAACATATAGAGAGAAGCTGGTGAGCACGCATGGTAAACGCTGAACAGTCCACTCCGCGGGCGGTGGACACCCAGGAAGCCGAGCTGGACGCGGCCCTGGAAAGTGCGGTGCTGGACAGTTTGAAGCTGGTAGTGCCGGGATTGGCAATCGTCTATGCGCTGTTGACGGTCAGCCATTGGTTCATGCTGCCGGCCCCGCTGAAGTTTATCATGATGGCGGTGGCCGGAACGACGGCGTCGGTTCTCGGTGGGTTGTATCTCCGGCTGCGCCGCCAGCTGCCCCCCCTCCGTTGGGCGCACCCCCTCGGGGCTGTGATTGCGGGCCTGGTGCTGCTGAACGGCTTGCTCCACCTCTATTTGACCCGCGATGCCTTACAGACCACCAATTTACTGTTGCTCCTCATCGGCATTGGATTCCTCTTCCTATCCACGCGCTGGTTTCTGCTGGTTATGGGCCTGACCCTGGCAGGCTGGCTGGTCGCGGCGTTACAAGGCCCTTCCTCCACGGTCAGCTGGTCTCAGTTTACTTTTGTGCTGATCTTCACGGCAGTGCTTTCCACGTTAATTCACGCTTCTCGCCGTAGTTCCATGCGGCGGCTGGAGCGGCTGCGGCTTGAGGATGAACGCCGACGGACTGAACTGGAGCGCGCGCTCCTGGCCGCTCAGGCGAACAGGCGTGCCCTGGAGATCACCATCGCGGTGGGGCAGAGCATCAACGCCATTTTGGACCTGGATATTCTCCTGAACAGGGTCGCCGAACTGATCCAGGCGCAGTACGGCTATTATTATGTGGGCATCTTCCTGCTGGACAGCAGCGGTGATTACGCTGTTTCACGGGCCGGTACGGGCGAGGCTGGCCGGGCGCTTTGCCAACAGGGTTTCCGGCTGAAGGTGGGGGAACAGGGATTGGTGGGCTGGGCGGTGGCCCACCGCGCGGTAGTGCAGGTGAACGATGTCTTGCACGAGCCGCGCTATGTGCAGGTGGAGGGTATCCCCGCCACTCGCTCTGAACTGGTATTGCCGTTGACGGCGGGTGAGGAGCTGTTGGGGGCGCTGGACCTGCAGAGTGAACGGGCCGGGGCATTCACAGCGGACGACATCTCGGTTTTCCAGGCGTTGGCCGATCAGGTGGCAATCGCCATCCACAACGCCTCCCTCTACCAGATTGAACAGTCGCGCCGGGCATTGTCCGAGCGTCTCTACGAAGTGACCCGGGCCCTTTCGCAAACCCTGGACTTGACCAAAGTGCTGGACCTGATTTTGAAAAGCCTGGACCAGCTGGTACCGTATGATCGGGCCTCGGTGATGTTGCGTAGTGGTGAGCATCTGGAATTTGCCGCTATGCGCGGTTTCCCCCCCGAATCGCAGTCGACCGAGCTGCGGGTTTCTATTAAAGAAAATGACGTTTTTGAGCAAATCTGCCGGACTCAGCAGCCCCTTTCTATCCCTGACGTTTCGCAACGGCCCGATTGGCAGCATGTCGCCGGGCTGCAACCGGCTTGCTCCTGGTTGGGCGTGCCCTTGATCCGCGCCGAAGAAGTGGTAGGGATGTTGTCATTAACGCGCGTGACCCCTCGTCCTTACAGCGCAGATGAGACCACGCTGGCGACTGCCTTCGCTGGACAGGCCGCCCTGGCTTTGTCAAACGCCCGGCTCTACGCCAACCTGGACCAGGCCTACGAGCAGCTGAAGCGCCTGGACCGCACCAAATCCGATTTCATTAACGTAGCCTCCCACGAGCTGCGCACCCCGTTGACGCTCGTGCGCGGCTACGGCCAGATCCTGACCAACGATCGGCGCATCAAATCCGATCCCGCCCTGGCCCAAATGGTAGAAGGCATTTACACGGGGATGTTGCGCCTGCAGGAGATCATTGAGAGCATGTTGGATATGGCCAAAGTGGATTCCAACTCCCTGGAGCTCAACTTTAAGCCACTGGCCGTCTTGCCGATCCTGCAATGGGTCTATCACAATCTATCCACGGCCGTGGCTGAACGGCACCTCACTTTAATCCTGGAGGATCTGAGCGCGCTGCCGTTTGTAGAGGCGGACCTGGATGCGTTGCGTAAGGTCTTCTACAACCTGGTGATCAACGCTATCAAATATACGCCGGACGGTGGTCGGATCACACTCTCTGGCCGGACGGTCGCGCCCGGGTACCGGGGATTGCCGGAGGGCGGCGTTGAGATCGTCGTCAGCGATACCGGGATTGGTGTGGACCCCCAGTTTCATGATCTGATCTTCGTCAAGTTTTACCAGACCGGGGAGGTTGCCTTGCACTCTTCCGGCAAGACCAAGTTCAAGGGTGGGGGACCGGGTCTGGGTCTGGCCATCGCCAAAGGGATTGTGGAGGCCCATGGGGGCCAGTTATGGGTGGAAAGCCCCGGCCACGATGAGTTGACCTGCCCCGGCAGTCAGTTCTACGTCCTCTTGCCGCTCCGCCAGCGCAAGCTGGAAAGGAAGACTCCCTGATTTTATTCACCTTCTCATTCTGGTCATGCTGAAACTTGCCGTTTTTGATCTGGACGGCACCCTGAAACAGGCCCGTGACCCCTATGTCTACCTCCACGAACGGTTAGGTCGGCAAGAACTGGCCCAGGCCTTTTTTGCTCAGGGGATGAGCGGCCAGCTTCCCTACGAGGAGTGGCTGCGATTGGATGCTGAGCTCTGGCGGGGGACACCGCGTTCGGTCCTGGAACAGCTCTTCCGTGAAGACCCCTACGTTCCCGGTGCCCAGGAAACGGTGCTGGCCCTGAAAACGCGCGGTGTCCGGGTGGCGATTCTCAGTAGCGGATTGCTGCTCCACGCGCAGCAGGTCGCTGCCGAGCTAGACATTGATCTGGTCTATGGTAATGAATTACTCTTCGCCGGCGATCCGGCCGATCCGGTGGTCAGCGGCGCGGTGCGCGCTCACCTGCCCCTGCAGGAAAAGGGGCCGCTGCTGGAGCGCCTGCAGGCGCTGCTGGGAGTACTGCCGGCCGAATGTCTGGCGGTTGGCGATAGCCGCACCGACATTCCCTTGTTTGAGCGTGCTGCCGTAAGCGTGGCGATCTGCCCTGACCGTCCGGAAGTCGCCGCCGCAGCCGACCTTGTGCTCCCCGAACAGGATATGCGTCCTTTGCTCCCTCGTTTGCACGCCTACGCACCTCATCTCTGGCTGTGGGATTAATCTACCGCATTTTCGTCATAACCCACCCTATTCACATGATCAGCGTTTTAGGGCCTTATAACCATTTCTATACCATTATGCATCAGTTTTTAATAAATCTCCTATAATCTTATGTTTCTTTTTATTGACCCTTACCTGGATTACCCTTATAATTATTTAAAATGCTCTTATTCTATGTCCGTCACTTGATGGTAAGCGCTGGCGTTACACGAAATGATGTAAAACTTTTATGAGTTTCTGGATGGAGGTTTATTGGAATGAATGGAAGAAAATGGGTTAGCCTTGCGATGTTGTTTGCCGCGTTGTTGAGCGTTTGGCCGGTGGGGACCATCCGGGCCGAGGATCCCCCGCCAGCCGGCCTTAACTCTCAGCCACCGCCACCCGCTGCAGCGGGGAGTATCACGCTTTATAAATTCAATGACTTGAATGCCAACGGTGGGTGGGATGGCGATGAGCCAGCTATAGAAGGCTGGACCATGCGTCTTTATCGTTGGGCCGACGACGGCCTGCAGCTGGTGGGTGAGATGGGCACCGGCCCGGATGGCAAAGCCACTTTCACCGAGTTAGCGTCTGGCCGCTATAAGGCCTGGGAAGAGGCCCGCGAGTGCTGGACGCCGACCACCCCCTCCGGTTTGACCGCCTGGGAGGGCGGCTATTACACGGTTGTGGACCTGGGTGATAAAGACCAGCTCACCCTTGTCTTTGGCAATCACGATACTTGTGAGCCGCCGCCTACCCCAGAACCGGGCAGCATTACCGTCCACAAATTCAACGATCTTAACGCCGACGGCGTTCAGGATCCTAACGAGCCTCCCATTGAGGGTTGGCGGATGCGCATTTATCGCTGGGCCGATGATGGGCTGCAGCTGGTCGCCGAGGCGCCAACCGGGGCGGATGGCAGTGTGACGTTTACCGGCCTGGAGCCGGGCCGCTATAAGGTTTGGGAAGAGGTCCGCGAGTGCTGGGAGCCGACATTGCCCTTGACCGGCACTTACTGGGAAGCCGGTTATTACGTCGTAGTTTATCTCGATCCGGGGCAACAGCTGAGTGTGGTCTTTGGCAATACTTACATTTGCACTACTCCGCCACCGCAGCCCTGCATTGATTTGGAAAAGAGTGGCCCTGAAACGTTAGACGGACCTGGCGGCCAGATTACCTACCACTTCTGGGTGCGGAACTGCGGCGATGTTGCCCTGACTGAAGCGCTGGTCTACGATCCACACTTCGGTGAGACCCCGCTCTGGAGCGGCGTGTTACAACCGGGCGAGGGGCACGAGTTTGATCAGGTCTACACGTTGCCTGCCGATTTCTGCGGCGAATTCCCCAATCAAGCCTGGGCCATCGGCCGCCTGACTGGCTACGCTGAGGTGCGGGACGACGATACCTGGAACGTGACTGTCCACTGTAAGCCAACGCCGCAGCCCTGCATTGATTTGGAAAAGAGCGGCCCTGAAACGTTAGACGGGCCTGGCGGCCAGATTACCTACCACTTCTGGGTGCGGAACTGCGGCAATGTCGCCCTGACCGAAGCGCTGGTCTACGATCCGCACTTCGGTGAGCCCCCGCTCTGGAGCGGCGTGTTGCAACCGGGCGAGGGGCACGAGTTTGATCAGGTCTACACGTTGCCTGCCGATTTCTGCGGCGAATTCCCCAATCAAGCCTGGGCCATCGGCCGCCTGACTGGCTACGCTGAGGTGCGGGACGACGATACCTGGAACGTGACCGTCCACTGCCAGCCAACGCCGCAGCCCTCCATTACGGTGGAAAAATATGTCTCAGTGGATAATGGTGTCACCTGGTTGGAAGCCGATACGCCGACCGGGCCCGAAGTGCAGGCCGGCAGTCAGACGGTCCGCTTCCGCTTTGTCGTGACCAACAACGGCGATGTTGCGCTGAGCAATGTCACGCTACAAGATTCCGATTTTGACCTGAGCAGCTGTGCTGTGGTCTCGCCGCTGGCTCCAGCAGCGTCCTTTGAATGTGTCATCGGCCCCCTGGCAGCTGTGTTGGGACAACACGCCGATACGGCGACCGCAGCTGGCGAGTACGAAGGCCGGCCATACACCGCTCAGGATGACGCTTACTATCTTGGTACTCCGCAACCGCCGGTACCTACCACGTTGACGCTCCTGCCCGACTCGGCGACGAATGTGCTGCCGGCTGACCTCTCTCACGAGTTCGTGGCTACTGTGTTGGATCAGAACGGCAACCCGTTGAGCGGTATCTGGGTCAGTTTCTCCACCGATTTTGGGTATTTCACCAGCCTGGGCGGGCCGACCTACCTGGTGGTACAGACGGATGCCAACGGCCAGGCCGCAGTGATGATTTACTCCAACGTGCCGGGGACGGCTACCATCCGGGCCTGGGTGGATGACGGGGATGGCGTTTATACGGTGGGTGAGTTGACCGACGAGCCTTCCATCAAAGAGTGGGTGGGCGAGGGGCCGACCGACCTGGCGGTGACCAAGACCGCCGTGCCCTCGTTGAGTCGCGTTTACGCCTGGAACCTTATTAACGTGGCCGATCCGCTGGTGCTGGAACTGCCGCGCGGCTATAGCCGGCCGGTCACTTACACCATCATGGCCGCGCGTTCGGTGGCTAACGATGTCTATGCGTTAGCGGGGACGATTAGCGCCCAAAATACCGGCGTGAACGCCGCCCATATTGTGCAGGTGGTGGATGCGCTGGAGTACCAGCGGGACGGCGTCTGGACAGAACTGAGCCGCGTCACCGTGAGCGGGGAAACCTGGGTTGCTGTTGGTGCGACAGGGAACTGGCCCTACAACTTCAATTTCACACCGGTGGCTGGCGCGACGGCTTATCGGAACGTGGCCTACGTGACGCTGGCCAACTACGCGGACGGTCAGCATCTATTCACCGACACGCGATCTTTTGAACTGCCCACGACACCCACGGCTGAGACGGATGAGTGCGCCCGGGTA
>CAYUJU010000084.1:0-6020 GCA_964445115.1 uncultured Methylobacillus sp.
ATTGATCTTGGTCAGGAAATTGCGGCCGATGATCATCGGCTCCAGTTCCGGGTGGTTGATGTTGGCGGGGATGATCGCGCGGCCGCGGGCGACTTCGTCACGCACGAATTCGGGGGTAATCAGCTTGGGGATGGAAGCGCCGAAATCCTGGCCGGGGTGTTGCTTCAGAATCATCTCGGAGAGGCCTTCGCGGCGCTGGTTCTCACGGATGGCGATGTATTCCATTTCCGGGGTGATGATACCCTGGCGCGCGTAGTGCATCTGGGTCACGTTCTTGCCCGCCTTGGCGCGACGCGGCTTGCGTGTCAGGTTGAAGCGCAGTTCGGCCAGCGTCGGGTCGGACTTGCGCTGGTTGCCGTAGTCGGAGGTCAGGCCTTCCAGCACTTCGGTGTCGTTGCGCTCGGCAATCCATGGGGCACGCAGTTCGGGCAGGCCGTCACGAATATCGATCTTGGCGGCCGGGTCGGTGTAGGGGCCAGAGGTATCGTATACCACGACCGGCGGATTCTTTTCCGCGCCAAAGGCGGACGGCGTATCCGACAGGCTGATCTCGCGGAACGGTACGCGAATGTCTGGACGGCTGCCTTCGACGTAAATCTTGCGCGATTTCGGGAATGCCTTGGTCGCAGACTCGTCGAGTTCAGCAGTAGCGTTGATGAATTTTGTTTGGGTGGATTTGTCAGGTGCGTTCATGGGTACTCCAGAGGAAAAAACGTAAGGAGCAGAACGACCTGCTTCCCTACGGCGGCATGATCCGCATCAGGTTCAAAGGGTGTGTCTCACTGCAGTGCTTTTTCAAGGCCTGCAGACCCCCAGCAATGCCTGCGAAAGTACTTGATTTGTGGAATAATTGCAAGATCAACCGGTGTAGGGATATTGCCTCAATGAACCTCGAACAAGCGCGTTACAACATGATCGAACAACAGATTCGCCCGTGGGAAGTCCTGGATGCCACGGTACTGGACCTGCTGAAACAAGTGCCGCGCGAGGGTTTTGTTCCCGAACAATATGCCGGGCTCGCTTTCGCCGATATCGAGATTCCGCTGGGGCACGGCCAGTCCATGCTGTCGCCCAAGCTCGAAGCGCGCATGGTGCAGTCTCTGGCCCTGAGGAAAACCGACAAAGTGCTCGAGGTTGGCACAGGTAGCGGCTACATGACGGCCCTGCTGGCCACGCTGGCCGGCGAAGTGGTGAGCGTCGAGCTGGTCGAGCCACTGGCCGCCGCCGCCCGCGCGCGCCTGCATCAACACGGCATCAGCAATGTTACGGTACAAGTAGGCGATGCTGCGCAAGGCTGGGCCGCAGGGGCTCCGTACGATGTGATCGTGCTGACTGGCTCAGTGCCGGTGCTGGCCGATGCGTTCCGTGCGCAACTCAAGCCGGGTGGTCGCCTGCTCGCCATCGTCGGTGAAGCCCCGGTGATGGAGGCGACGTTGGTGACCTGCGTCGATACAGACGCGTTTCGCAGCGAGGTATTGTTTGAAATCTGCGCCCCAGCGCTGATCAATGCCCCCGTGCCGGCCCGTTTCACTTTCTAAAGTCGCGCGATTTCTTCTGCCTGATGCGGTCGATCCGAATCTTCATTTGCGTTGCACTGAGCTTGCCGCTCTATTTTGTCGCGCCTGCCGTGCAGGCCGCAACGCTGGCCGGTACGGTGATGGAATCGCAAGGGCAGGTGCAGGTTGCTGGCAAACGCCCGTCCGGCAAGATGGACGTCTACCAGGGCGACCAGATCGTTACTGGTGGTGATGGCGAACTGTTGGTGCGCATGACCGATGGCACGACCATGGCGATCCGCCCCGATTCGGTGCTCCGCGTCGAGCAATACCGGTTTGAAAACGACACGCGCAAGAATGAGGACAACAACCTGTTCGTACATCTGGCCAAGGGCGGCCTGCGCATGGTCACCGGTCTGATCGGCAAGCGTAATCCCAAAGGATTCAAGGTCGGCACGCCGACCGCGACGATCGGTGTGCGCGGGACGGATTTTGAGGTCGCGGTGCTCGACCAAACCAAGGCGGGAGCCGAGGCAGGCACCTACAGCAAGGTGTTCTCTGGCGCGACGTTCCTGGAAAACACGCTGGGCGCGCGTATTGAACTCGGCGCCGGGCAGGTGGCGTTCTCACCGCTGGATGCGTTGCAGGCGGCCAAGCGTTTCGGTTTGCTCAAGCAGGTGCCAGACGTGTTCTTCGATGGCCGCTACGATAGCCTGCTCAATGCGCTGCAGGACGAAGCGCTGAATCGGCTGAACAACGAGCTTGGCGGCAAGTTGCCGGGTGAGTTGCGCAATCTGCTGCCCAAACTGGGCGACTTGCTGAAGAATCAGTAGCCTCCAGAACAGGCGGCCTCGATAGGCCGCCTTCCCTTCGTTCCCCCTAATCCTCGATCCCAAGCTCCTGCACTTTGCGCGTCAGCGTGTTGCGGCCCATGCCTAGAAGGTTGGCGGCTTCGATGCGCCGTCCGCTGGTAAAGTCCAGGCTGCGCGTGATCATGATGCGTTCGAACTGGTGGGTGAGGTTTTCCAGGATATTTTGCTCGCCGCGATTCAGCAGATCGGTGACCTCCTCGGCCAGGGCCTCCTGCCAGGATGAGCCCGTGCTGCTGGTGCGGCCAGGCTCTTCGCGCAGTTCGGGCGGCAGATCGGCGACATCGATATTTTGGCCGGGAGCCATCACGGTCAGCCAGTGGCAGACGTTTTCGAGTTGACGCACGTTGCCGCTCCAGGTGAGCGTGGTCAGGTAGCGCAGCGCCGCGGCCGAGAGTTGTTTGGGTTCGACCCCCAGTTCTGAGGCGCTGTGCTGCAGGAAGTATTTCGCTAGCAAGGGAATATCCTCGCGCCGCTCCCGCAGCGGCGGCAGGCGCAGGCGGATCACGTTCAGGCGGTGGAATAGATCCTCGCGGAACAGACCCTGCTTCACGCGTTCTTCCAGATCCTGGTGGGTGGCCGCGATGATGCGCACGTTAGCCTTGACCGGCTGGTGGCCGCCGACGCGGTAAAACTGTCCGTCACTCAGTACGCGCAGCAAGCGGGTCTGCAGGTCGGCCGGCATGTCCCCGATTTCATCCAGAAACAGGGTGCCGCCGTCCGCCTGTTCGAAACGCCCGCGCCGTGCGGCCTGTGCCCCGGTGAACGCACCACGCTCGTGGCCGAACAGCTCGGATTCGAGCAGATCCTTGGGAATGGCGGCGGTGTTGATGGCGATGAACGGTTTGTCGGCACGCAAACTGTGCCGGTGCAGCGCCATGGCGACCAGTTCCTTGCCGGTGCCGGATTCGCCGTTGATCATCACGGTGGAATGTGATCGGCTGAGGCGGCCGATGGCGCGGAAGACTTCCTGCATGGCAGGCGCCTGCCCGATGATTTCCGGCGTTTCCTGCGGCTCTTCGCTTTCCGCAGCCTGCCGAGTGCTTTCCTCTACCGCGCGGCGAATGATGTCGACGGCCTGGTCCACGTCGAAAGGCTTGGCCAGATATTCGAACGCGCCCCCTTGAAAGGCAGCGACTGCGCTTTCCAGGTCCGAATAGGCTGTCATGATGATGACGGGGACCTCGGGTAGGCGTTTCTTAATTTCCTGCAGGAAATCCAGGCCGGAGCCGTTGGGCATGCGGATGTCGCTGACCACGACTTGCGGTTGCTCCTCCGCCAGCGCCGCCAATGCTTCCGGTGCGGAAGAGAATGTCCTGAACTCCATTTCGGTGCGCGCCAAGGCCTTTTCGAACACCCAGCGGATGGAACGGTCGTCGTCGATGATCCAGATCGGTTTCATGGAGTAGCCTATGGTTTCGGTTTGTATGCGGTGGATTCCAGCGGCAGCAGGATGGTGAAACAGGTGCGGCCAGGTTGGCTCTCACACTCGATCATGCCGTGGTGCTGGGTGATGAAGGTTTGTGCCAGCGTCAGGCCAAGGCCGGAACCTTCGGCGCGGCCGGTCACTAACGGGTAGAAGATACGGTCGCGGATCTCCTCGGGAATGCCCGGGCCGTTGTCGATGATCTGCAGCTTGATGGCAACGCGGTAGCGTTTGCGCGCCAGCGTAACCTGACGCTCGGCGCGGGTGCGGAAAATGATTTCCCCATGCCCCTGCATCGCCTGAACTGCGTTGCGAGCAATGTTGAGCACCACCTGAATCAGCTTTTCGCGGTCGCCGATCAGTTCCGGCAGGCTGGTGTCGTAGTCGCGGCGGATGGTGACGCCCTGGGGAGATTCCGCCAGCAGCAGGCTGCGCACGCGTTCCAGCACTTCGTGGATATTGGTGGGTTCGTACTTCGGTACGCGATGGGGTGCCAGCAGGCGGTCCATCAGCAGTTGCAGCCGGTCCGCTTCCTTGATGATGACCTGCGTGTATTCTCGCAGGCTGGGCTGGGGCAGTTCGTGTTCCAGCAACTGCGCCGCGCCTCGAAGCCCGCCCAGCGGGTTGCGGATCTCGTGGGCCAGATTGCGCAGCAACTCGGCGTTGGCCTGCTGCTGGATCAGCATCCGTTCTTCGCGCGCGATGCGCAATTGCTGGTCCATTTGCTGGAATTCCAGGATCAGGCGCACCGGCGGCAGTTCTACCGGCGTAGCCGTACAGGTGACGGAAAGGGAATTTTGCCGTGCGGTGGTGATCGGGAACTCGTGCTCGCGGAACGGGCTGTTAGCGGCCAGCGCGGTTTGCACGGCGGAGATCAGGGCTTCGGTGCCAGGAAATACCTGTGCGAGTGGTAGCCCTTCCATCTGATGCGAACTGTAGGCGAACAGCACCTCGGCCGCCGGATTCGCGTAGAGCACCCGGGTCTCGCCATCCAGCAGGAGAACTGCCGTGGCGAGATGCTCGAGGCCGGTGAATGCATTGGGAATAAGTTTGTTCATTGCCTTCTGGGTAAGCAAAAGGCAGGCCAGAAAAGCGGCGTGTTACTTGGTGTTACCAAGTTCCTTTTCCAGCAGTTGAATGTTCTGCTGGTGCAGGTTGACCTCTTCCTGCAGTTTTTGCACTTTCTCTTCGTATTTTGCCACGTTGCGGTAGGTCTTGCCGTCCTTGCCCTTGTATACCTCGGGGTTTTCCATTCCCTCGGCGAGATTCTTCTTTGCGGCTTCCAGCGCCTTCCTTTCATTCGCCAGTTCGTCGTTCAGGATGTCCTGACGCTTGCCGTCACGCTGTTTCTGGGTGTCCTGGTCCACGCGGGGGAATCCCGCCGGCGTGGGGGTGGCGGAAGCGCGAGGTCGGCTCCCCGCAGCGCTACTCCGGTTGCCCGTCGCGTTGGTGGGGTCCAGGTTCAATCGGGAGGAACCCTTCATGGGGACATTCGAATAGGTGACGTGGCCCTCGGCATCTACATGCTTGTAGATTTCGGCCTGTGCGCCCAGGCTGAAGGCGAGCCCAGCCAGCAACGGAAGTAGTTTGTTCATGGCGTCAGAGTGTAGTGGAGAATCGCAAGTCAGACAACGCCGCTCCAGCATAGTGCGTTGACGGACAACAAAAAAGGCGGGTTCACCCGCCTTTTTTGCTTGCCTGTGCGAATTTAGACGCTGTAGTACATCTGGAATTCGATCGGGTGTGTGGTCATGCGAATGTTGTTCACTTCTTCCATCTTCAGTTCGATGTAAGCATCGATCCAATCGTTGGAGAACACACCGCCGCGGGTCAGGAACTCGCGATCCTTGTCCAGTGCTGCCAGGGCTTCGTCCAGGCTGGCACAGACGGTCGGGATCTTGGCGTCCTCTTCCGGCGGCAGGTCGTACAGGTTCTTGTCAGCCGGGTCGCCCGGGTGAATCTTGTTCTGCACGCCGTCCAGGCCGGCCATCATCAGCGCGGCGAAGCACAGGTAGGGGTTCGCGATCGGGTCCGGGAAGCGGGTCTCGATGCGGCGGGCCTTCTCGCTGTTCACGAACGGGATCCGGATGGAAGCGGAACGGTTCTTGGCGGAGTAGGCCAGCTTGACCGGAGCTTCGTAGTGCGGAACCAGACGCTTGTAGGAGTTGGTCAGCGGGTTGGTGATGGCGTTGAGCGCGCGGGCGTGCTTGATGATGCCGCCGATGTAGT
>CAYUJU010000085.1:0-5363 GCA_964445115.1 uncultured Methylobacillus sp.
GATATTTTCCATGAAACGGAATTCGGCCTCTTCGAGAACCCCTTCCTCGGTGCCTTGCGCCAGCAGTAACTTGATTTCTTCCTCGGTCATCGACGGTTCGTTTTTCGGCTTGATGCGCAGCAGCCATAACGTGACTTCCGTCGCCAAACTCAGCAGTTTCACTATGGGTAAGGCCAGCAAAGACAAGCCGTGCATGGGGCGCGCAATCAGCGCGGCGATGCGTTCCGGAAAATTCAGCGCCAGGCGCTTAGGCACCAATTCGCCAACAATCAGGGATAAAAAGGTGATCAATAGCACCGTCGCCACCAATGCCAGTTTTTCGGCGTAAGCGGCGAAAAGCGGGAATGACTGCAGCCAGGGTATTAACGGTTCGGCAATGGCTTCTTCGCCCAAGGCGCCGCTGAGAATGCCGATCAAGGTAATTCCCACCTGTATCGTCGAAAGAAAGCGGGTGGGTTGCTCCGCGAGCTCCAATGCCTTGGACGCGCCATGGTTGCCGCGTTCGCCCATTTGTTGCAAGCGAACCTTGCGGGACGAGACGACGGCCATTTCCGACATCGCAAATACGCCGTTCAGGGCAATCAACAATAAAATCAAGCCAAGTTCAAAAGACATGCAATAACCGCTCTTCGCCAAAAAGAAATTCAAAGCCACGGGTACGCACCGCGTACCTTCTGGTTTTCGCCATCATCATGATGGTCTTCTACAGGTACGCGATGCGTACCCTACATCTTGTTCGTTTTACCCTGGTAGAGGTAACTTTCATTTGTCGGGGCGATGCCGAGCCTTCATGAGCGTTAGGTTCAATGCCCCAAACTGTCTCTAACCGTCAACCGCGTCGCTTTCATGGCCGGCCAGTAGGAGGCCAGCAAGGCCAGCACCAAGATGATTCCCAGCCAGTAAAACACTGCTTTAAGGTCAAAGGCAAAATCCAATGCCATGCCCAGCATGGTCTTGCCCAGTTGCCGCGCCACCGGCTCCGCGGCCAGATAAGCCAGCGGCACGCTTAGCGACCAGGCAATGATGCCGTGCAGCATGCCTTCCAGCAAAAACAAGCGAAACACCGCGCCGGACGGTGCGCCAATCGCGCGCAGCACGCCGATTTCGCGGGTGCGCTGCAAGACGTTGATCGCCAGCGCGCCGGACAAACCGATGCCACCGACCGCCGCAATCATGCAGGCCAACCCGAGCAAGGTGCCCAGCACCGGATTGAATTGATTGCGGGCGAACTGGCGCTGCTGCCATTTGCTCTGGGTGGTGTACACGTCCAGTTGCATGGCATGGTCTTGAAAGGCTTGTTTCAACTGGCGCAGATAATCGGCTTCCTCGGCCAAATCGGCCACCGCCGCGTCCAGCAAGACGAAGGAAGCCGCGTCCTTGCGCCTGGTAATGTCGCGCAAGGTTTCCAGCGGCGCATAGACCGGTTCGACCGTAAAATTGCCGCCGGCCAGCCAGCGGTAAATACCGACCACCCGCCAGCTTTGTTTGACCGGCCCCATGGCCATATCCAGGCTGTCTCCGACCTGGATGCCATTCAGCGCGGCGGTATCGGCGCTCAGGACCAACACGTTTTGCCCGGCGTCTTCGGCTTGCAGCCAGCGGCCGGCTTCGATCAACGGTTGGTACAGCGTGGAGGCCGCCGGCAAGGCCAGCAATTGCGCGCCTAGACTCCCCTGTTGCCTTAGCGCAGCGCCGTTTTTGGACAATTCCATCGGCATGCGCTGCCAGAATTCCAGCGACCGGGTCGCCGGCAACGAACGCACGATGTCGCTGACTTTTTGTTCGGCCTGATCCTGCACGAAGCCCAGCCTGACCGAAAAGCGGCTTCTGGCCATTTCGTTGTCCAGCGTCAGGCTCAACGAGGCCATCAAACTGCTCAGCGCCAAAAACGTCAGGCCGGCGATGATCAATACGCTTTGGGTCAACAGCAACCGACCCTTGCGCCGAAACAGATTGCCCAGCGCGGCGGCCTGCAAGGTTGGCAACAAGCGCTCGCCCAGCCATTCGATGATGCGATCGAAGCGACTGTAACCAAAATCCGCGCCCAGCCCGTAACTGGCGATCGCCACACGCACCGTCATCGCCGAGCCGCGCCAAACCGGCCCCAAGGCCGCCAATAGCGGCACCAGCAGGCCGCCGAGCAACATATACAGCACGGCGCGCGGCGAAAAAGCGAATCCGCCGCAGGCGATATTGAACAAACCCAGCAAATGACAGGAACTGTAATAAGCCGCCAGCAGCGCCAGCGGTACGGCCAATAGGATGGCCAGCAACGCCAGCAGCCCGGTTTCGCTCAAATACAACATGGCAATGGTCAAGGACGAACCGCCCAGGGCCTTCATGACGCCGATCTGATCGGTTTGCTGGGTGATATGGGCCGAAACGGTATTCATGATCAATACGCTGGCCAATGCCAAGGCCGCCAGCGCCATGATTTGCAGCACGTCGTTGACGCCCGCCAAAAACGGCCGCCCCCAGTGTTTTTCCGGGTCTTGCAGCAGGGTGGCGTTGACGGCGATGCCTTTGTTGCCAAGCAAGGCGCGAATGTTGGTCGCCACGGTGCGCGCCGCCTCCGCGCTATAAGGCTCATTGACCCGCACCAGCAATTGGCGAAAACTGTGAGCTGGCACAGCGAAGCTGGCGGCCGTGGCCATGTCGGTAAAGAAATGCACCTGGCCACCAAATTTGGGCGGCTTGACGAAGGGATGACGAAGCACGCCCGTAACAGGCAGGGTTTTATTACCGCCGGCGGTCTGGAATTCAATGGTGTCACCGATCCCCAAGCCGGCAAATGTGGCGGACAGGTTCTCGATGGCCAGATGATCGCGCGCCGGCCACTCGCCCGCTTGCAGCGCGGTTTTATCGAAACGCTGGTTCGCATAATCCGGACGCACGATCAAGGTCGCCAAGCGCCATTCGGCCTCGCCGGGCCGGCGAAACTGCACCGTCAGTTGCGTCAGGGTATCGACGCCCGCCACGCCGGGCAAGGATTGGATAGCCGTCAACAGCTTCAAATCGGCATCGCTGCGCAGCATCAGATTGATATGCGAAGGCGCCGACTGCCGGTGCGCAGCGTCCATTTTGCCGAGTTGCAGATCGATCATGCCAAACAACGTGCCGACGCAAAACACGCCAGCGGCGATGCTGATCACGGCCAACAAACTGCGGGATTTGGAAGCCCACAAATCGGCCCAGACTTTATGCCAAAGGGTATGCACATCAACCTGCCCGCGCCGGGGTATCGGCGTGAATGCGGCCGCTGCGGATTTCCAGCTTGCGGCTGGCGGCGTCGGCCAGGTCTTCGTTGTGCGTGACCATGACCAAGGTTTTGCCCTGATCGCGCAGATGGGCAAACAAATCAAACACCGCGTCGGCGGTGGCGGCATCCAGATTGCCGGTCGGTTCGTCGGCGACGATCAATGGCGGATCGTTGGCCAGGGCGCGGGCAATGGCCGCCCGTTGCTGCTGTCCGCCGGACACCTGGCTGGGCAGGCGATGGGCCGCTTCGGCCAGACCCATTCGTTCCAGCAACAGCATCGCCCGTTCCTTGCGCTGGACTTTACCCAATTTGCCAAGAAAATCCATCGGCAGCATGACGTTTTGCAACAGACTCAAAGCCGGCAACAGTTGAAAGAATTGAAACACGATGCCGATGTTGGCGCCGCGCCAGCGCGTCAATTTTTCATTGCTGAGGGATTGCAGGGCCGTGTCGTTGACGATGACTTCGCCGCGACTGGGATGATCGATGCCGGTCAACAGGTTCAACAAGGTGGATTTGCCATTGCCGGACGGGCCGACGATGGCGACGAACTCGCCCGGAACGATTTCCAGGTCGATGCCGTGCAACACGGTTTGCAACACGCCGGCCTGCGGATAATCTTTGTAAACCTGCTTTAATTCGATGATCTTGTTCATGGCGAACGGCAAATTCAGGTATGTTACACGACGATCATCACGGACTCATCGCAAAAGGCAATTCATGACATCGATACGCATCCTCTGGCTAGTGCTTTGTTTAGGTTGGATAGGGGCCGAAATCCGTTTGGCGCGCAAAACCAAGGCTCGACAGACTGACATCGTGCATGGCGAAACGCGTTCGCAAACCTGGTTATGGTGGGGCGCGCTGGCCAGTTTGGGCCTGGCCCTTGGCTTCAAACAGCTGGCCTGGTTGCCGATTCCGATCGATTATTTACCCAGACAAGCCGTTGCGCTGCTGGTGTTCGCCGCCGGGCTTGGCCTTCGCTATTGGGCCATCAAAACCCTGGGCCAGTTTTTTACCACCCATCCGACCATACAACACCAGCATGTCCTGATCAGTTGCGGGCCTTACCGCTGGTTGAGACATCCGGCCTATTCGGGGTTGTTATTGGCGCTTGCCGCGGCGGGCTTGGCAATGGGCGATGGGTTGGCGCTTTTTGTGGTGACGGTGCCGGTTTTTTTGACGTTCAACTATCGCATCGGCATCGAAGAACGGCTACTGCAACAAAAGTTTGCCACCGAGTACCGCGAGTATCGCGACAGCACATGGAAACTGATCCCGTGGCTCTTTTGAAGCCCTATTTCCGTGTTCCACGTGCCGCCACGTCATCAATCGATTATGCCTCAGGCCAAAACCTTGGCGGTTTTAGCTGGAGACGCGTTGGAAAAAGCCTCTAGTGCCTGTTTGGGCTGACCGGTAATCATCGTGACGATTTGACCGAGTACTTCCTGCGCTTTCTGCCGATCGGGAATTTGAGTTTGATTGCTGGTGCCTTGCACGGTAGAAGTGCTGGCCAATTGTAGCGATTCCCTGGAAAGGGTGGCGCTATCGCGCGCTACACTGTTGCCGGCGTCGGCATTTTCATCACGCCCGGGCCTGGGTTTTGCGTCGGCAAGATTTTCCGTCCCCGCCGTTCTGGATTTTAGGGGCGCCACCTGGCTGGTTACGTTGTTTTTTATGCTGCTGATGTCCATTTTCGCCTCCTGATTGAGCGAATGACTAGCCGAATGCGGGCTAGCGGTATGATTCTACCGCATTTATCGAAATTTGCCACGGCACAAACCCTTGGGTTAGGTTGATGCAAGCCCTTGAAGTTAAACTTTAATTTTTTAATTGGCGATAGCTGATAAAATTCCGCCCGGCGACAGGTTAAGCCCTGATGCCGCCGACACTGTTTACATTGATTAAAAACGAACAATGACCACGAAACCCAGTTCAGACTTGACTACCTTCGAAAACCCAAGACCGGCGCGCGACTTTACCCTCCGTATCGACATTCCGGAATTTACCTGTTTGTGCCCGATGACCGGACAACCCGACTTCGCCAAACTGATCATCGAATACGTACCGGACAAGCTCTGTGTCGAATTGAAATCGCTGAAGC
>CAYUJU010000086.1:0-5217 GCA_964445115.1 uncultured Methylobacillus sp.
TAGTGGCAGGCCCTGTGATAAGAGTCAGTGGGAAAATGTCCCTTTGATCGGCTCGTGGAGACAGAAGAGGAGAAGCCTCAACGTCGGGAGCCAATTAACCAATTAAGTATAGAGGCTCGATTCTGTCAAACAGAAAGGAACGGGGCTGGCACATCTTGCGGGGATTGGCTCAAGAGCAGTCAGAGTCGTTCTCTGCAAAGCAAGGGGCTTTGGAGAGGAGGGTCTTTTGGCCGTCCCTGAGGTTGTTGAGAGTATGTACACCAACAGGCATCGCTAATCGATCCATTAGAGGAACAGTGATTTTTCGGGTTGGAAAGGGGCCGGATGAATCGGGAAGAGTGTGAACAGTTGCGAGGCGAGCTCATTGCCGCCTGTCAAAGGCTTCATCGTGGTGGACTCATTGCCGCTACAGACGGGAACGTCAGCTGCAGGCTCGGTGAGGATCTCTTACTCGTCACACCGAGCGGCAGGGCCAAGAGTGAACTTTGCGCGGATGACCTCCTATTGGTCGACCTCGACGGACATGTGCATGAGGGGAAGGGAAAGCCATCCAGCGAAATCCGCATGCATCTGCTGGTTTACAGAATGCGTCAGGATGTGCGCGCCATTGTCCACGCCCATCCTCCCATGCTGACGGCGTTCACCCTCTCTGGCCGGCCCTTTCCGGCCGATTGCCTGCCGGAAGTCTGGCTCACCATCGGTCGGGTTCCCACAGCGCCCTACGCGACCCCGAGCACCGAAGAAGTGCCCCTGTCCATTGCTTCACTGGTGGAGACGCACCAGGCCATCCTGCTGGAGCGTCACGGTTCCATCACCTTCGGCAAGGATTTGGCCGAGGCATGCATGCGGTTGGAGAAGTTGGAGCACGCAGCGCACACACTGTACTATGCATTTGTCCTGACAAGGGGAATGCCATCGCCACTTTCAAGGGAGGCCCTTGAAAAGCTGAGGCAACTGGGAAATACAGAAAAGTGAGAATATTCCGATTATGAAAGGTGATGGATGTTGAGTTCGAGAAAGCTTGTTGCATTGTCGCGGCTGGGGAGGCTGCATGATGAGGACATCGATCATCGTGAGCGATCCCGGGGCAATTTCTTTACCGCCCGCTCGCTGCATCGACACTCCATTCGGCGCAGGGATACGGCGTGGGTGTCTGAACGCCTCAAGAGCCCTCTCGCTCGTCTCATCCCTGTGTGGGAATCCAGGAATCTGTTCAGCAATGGCGCAGCGGTTCAGCCCGTTCTTGTCAGTGCGATCGAATCCCAAGGGCTATTGGCGGCGGCGGAATCCATCACATTCCTGGGTGAAGTGGACCAGAAACCATTTTTTGCCGTCGGGCTTCCTCGGGAGAAAGACACGTTGGCTGAGGAGTTGTCCAGGCTCGGGGATTTCAAGGACCTCAAGGCCATGGCCCCTCTCCTTGAGCATGAAGCGGGAGCTCTGCTTTCCCATGCCAGGGCAATGGTGGACTGGCACCGCAGCACCAGGTTCTGCGGCGGATGCGGACATCCCACTGAAATCGCGGATGCGGGATACCGAAGGGTATGCACCAACAGAGAGTGCGGGCGCCAACACTTTCCCAGGACTGATCCGGCGATCATCGTTTTGGTCATCCGCGATGGCTTTTGTCTCATGGGAAGACAGCGAGTGTGGCCTGAAGGTTTTTACTCCACCATCGCCGGGTTTGTCGAGCCGGGGGAGAGCCTGGAAGAGGCCGTTGCCCGGGAAGTTGCCGAAGAGACATCCATCCGGGTCAAAGAGGTTCTTTACCATTCATCACAACCCTGGCCGTTCCCTGGGTCCATCATGCTTGGATTCATGGCTGCAGCCGGTTCCACAGCCATTGCACTGAGTGATCAGGAACTGGAGGATGCGCGCTGGTTCACGCGAGAGGAGATCGTGCGTGGTCTGCGAAGCAGAGACCTGAGGCTGCCAACGATTGTTTCGATTGCATACCGCCTCATCGAGGATTGGTTTGATTCCGAGGGAGATGTCAGCCTCAAGGGTCTGCTGGATTCCATCGGGAAGAGTCATGGGGTTGGGAAACGTTGAAAAGGCCGGGCCGAGATGGCCATGTTTCCGCAAGACATTCCAGATGCTGCCCGCCCGAGTGGCCAGAGCACCTGTGTCTCACGCGGGGAAATCGGGTGTGGCGTCGAGTCGGGAGATGCTTAGCTTAGGGACGTGCTCGTGGGCCTTGCCGCATTTTGGACCGGCTTTCAGTGGGTTTCGATGGAAACTTCAGATGACAGATCAACTGATTTCATGTTGACCACATTTCGGTTTCCCCGAGGAGGTCTGCCGTGCGAAGACTGGCTCTAACGCTCGTTATCCTGGTGGCGATGTTGTTCGTGTTGAATGACGCGGCCTTGGCATTCCGGTGTGGAACGCGCCTTGTGAACGTTGGAGACCTGAAAGCACAGGTTCTGGGCAAGTGCGGCCCCCCAGACTCGGTTGATTTCTGGGAAGAGGACCGCATCGAAAGGGTCTTTGGGTATTCTTACTCGGACGACAGTTACTACCTGGGAACCCGGATTCCCACCGCAGTGGTGGTCCGCGTGCCCATAGAGGAATGGACGTACAATCCGGGCCCAACCCAGTTCATCCGAATACTCAAGTTCGAAAACAACCGGCTCATCAGCATCGAAACGGGGAACTACGGATACTGACCCGATGAAGCGTTCAACAGGAGGCCTCCTTGGTTTCCGCTACAGTGCACCCTTCAACTTTTGCAGCACTTCATCAATTTCCCCGGAGGCATAGGACTTGGCGGGCCAAGACGCCAGGAACCCGTCTTGACTGCGTCGAGGGATGACGTGGAAATGGGCGTGCTCGACCAGTTGCCCTGCCGCCCGGAAGTTGTTCTGCAGCAGATTGAGTCCGGCTGGAGCCATTGTCTTCAGGATTGCTTTGGCAACCTTTTGAGCCATGACGATGCAGGCTTGCAGGTCTTCGACATCCATGTCAAAAAGGGTGGCATAGTGTGTCTTGGGGATGACCAGGGCGTGGCCCGGGTTGATCGGCCCGATGTCCACGAAACTCAATGCTCGATCGTTTTCACAGATCTTCGCACACGGGATTTCTCCATTGGCGATCTTGCAGAAGATACAGTCTGCCATTGTTTCCACCTCCCGATTCAGCGAAATTCGAATCCCTGCCGCTCACAGTTCGCCTGTTGAGGATTTGTTGCGACTACCGTCGTAATCATGTCCGGCGAGGCCGTATGCCTTGGGCGGTTGCTCCGGAACTCGGGTTCCCCCGGCATCGCCTTATCCGAACAGCTCAAAGCTACCAAAGAAGCGTTGGGCTGTAAAGGATGCGAGGGCTCACGGGACGTAGTGTGTTCGGCTTTTTCCTGCAATTGGGGGTCCATGAGAGAATCACCCGGACGACGGCATTCAAACCCACTCAAACAAGGAGAGAAGTCTGATGAACGTGCTGGGAATCTACGGATCGCCCCGGGAAAATGGCAATACCGACCTCATGCTGGATTCCTTCCTGGAGGGAGCCGCTTCGGAGGGTGGAGAGGTCAAGCGTGTATACGTCCGCGACTTACAGTTCAGCGGGTGTGTGGAATGCGGTGGCTGTGACGCGACGGGCGTGTGCATTCAGGAGGATGACCTGGTGGATGTCTATCCCCTGCTGGAAGAGGCTCCCCGCATAGTGTTGGCATCTCCCATCTTCTTTTACGGGGTGACTGGCCAGGTAAAGCTCCTCGTGGATCGTTCCCAGGCACCATACATGGCTCGGGAATTGGCCAGGAAGCAAGGAAGGGATCCTTTGCAGGAATCCCGGCGAAAGGGCTTCCTGCTGAGCGCAGGGGCTACGCGGGGAAAGAGGCTTTTCGACTGCGCAATTCTCATGGTGAAATACTTCTATGATGCCCTGAGTGTTCACTATACAGGGGAGCTCTGTTTCAGGGAAATTGAAGCAAAAGGGGCAATACGCCAATGTCCTGGAGCCCTGGAAGAGTGTTTTCGGGCTGGCAAAGCATTTGCGGAGTGAGCCTGAAATGGCCACTTCATGAATAAATACTAGGCCGCAGGATGACCTTCAGCGGCTTCTTGGTGATGGCGGCACAACCGGAAGACCAGAACAGTGATGTCGTCGAACTGGGCGGCTTCTCCCTGGTGGTTTTTCACTTCTCCCAGAACATTCCGGCACATGTCCTTTGGGCCCAGTCCGGGGATCGCGCCAAAAAGACTGATGAGCCTGTCCTCCCCGAAGTATTCGCCCTCGGTGTTGCAGCATTCTGTGACACCGTCCGTATAAACAACAAGAGCTTCCTCAGGGCTCAAGGCGAAGGAGGCGTCGGTATACTGGGCATCCTCCATCACCCCGATCGGCAAACCTTTCCCCAAGTCGGTACCAGCCCCCAGCAGAGCGGCACTGCCGTCCTTGGTCAGTATGGGTGGAGAGTGCCCGGCATTGCAGTATGTGATTCGCCCCGTCTCCATGTCGCAGATGAAATAGAAGAGTGTCACGAACATGGCTGAAGGGTTCTCCAGAGAGACGAGTTGATTGATTCGAGCCAGGGTGTCGGCTGGGCTCATGTTTCCAATGGCGCTTCCCCTCAACATGGCCCGAATCCTCATCATGAAAAGTCCTGCCGGAACCCCTTTGCCCGAAACATCCGCCACGACAACACCCAGGTGTGAATCATCAACAAAGAAGAAATCGTAGTAGTCGCCGCCCACTTCCCTTGCCGGTTCCATCTCGGCGTACATGGTCACATGGTCTGCACCGGGCAGTGGGGGGAAAGCCCGGGGCAGCATCCCCTGTTGCAGTTGTCTGGCCAAGCGAAGCTCATTCTGGATGCTTTCCTTCTCAGCCGTTGTTCTGGCCAGTTCTTGGGTGTAGCTTTTCAGATCCACGACCATTCGGTTGAAAGCCCTTGCCAAATCTCCAAGCTCATCCCGGGAATCGACTCCCACATTGAAATCGAAGTCTCCCCGCCGGATGATCTCGGTCCCTCGCATCAGCCTGCGAAGGGGGCGAGTGAATAAGTAAGAGAAAATCAGGACCAGGACAGTGGTGATGATTGCGGTGACTGCCACCACCTGATTGACTTTGATGGATGCCTGCATCTGCCCGCGTTCCAACTCCTCTGCCGGGCGATAGAGTTCCAGGACATAGATGACGTTTTCATCCCGGTCCAAGACGGGATGGATGTAACTGAACCACTCACCCTGGTCGTCGACGAAGAGTCCGTGCTGG
>CAYUJU010000087.1:0-4859 GCA_964445115.1 uncultured Methylobacillus sp.
CTCGAACCGTTCCAGGCGGCGTGCCTGGGCGCCTTTATCCACGGTGCCGCAGCGGACAGATGCCTTCCGGAATCGGGCACTCGAGGTCTCATTGCCTCCGATCTGCTGCAGCATGTGCCTGTCGTGATCGGACAACTCGAGAGTCTCACGGACTTCCCATGAAGCGGATCTCTGTTTTTTCCAGAACAGAAGACTGCAGCCAGGCGTTGGGCAGAAGAATCGGAGAGATCCTGGAACCCGGCGATATTCTTGCACTCCGGGGTGAACTGGGGGCAGGCAAGACGCTCTTTGCACGAAACATCGCATACGGCCTCGGAGTTCCTCCCGAGATTCCTATCACCAGCCCGACATTCACGGTCATCAACGAATACGAAGGCCGCCTCCATATCTACCACCTCGATCTTTACCGGCTGACGACTCCTGAAGATCTCGAGAGCATTCCCTGGCAGGAGGCGCTTTACGGAGGAGGCGTCTCCCTTATCGAGTGGCCGGAGCGCATGGAAGACGCCCTTCCCGAAGAACGCTGGGACATCCACATCGAGGTAACAGGAGACACGACCCGCACTTTTGTCGTAGAAGCTCGAGGAGACACGAACATGGCTCGATCAGGCAGGTGGGAGAAGGCATTGGCCGAGGTGACCGCAACGCCCGAATGCGCATGATGGAGCATTCGGGAGCCCGGCCGCCCCGGCCGGACTCCCCGGGGATGAAGAGACCGCCTACCGGCCAGGGTATCCGGAGCGGCACCCGGGCAACGGTAAGCTTCCAGGAAATCAGTCGAAGCGGACAGGTTCCTCGGGCGCCTCGTGCTCAGCGGGAAAATCGTGAAAAGGAAAGGGGCGCAGGTTTTCATTCAAGGTCACATACCGGATGATCTTGTATGCGTAGGTCGCAACCTTGTTGGAGAAGTTTTTCAAGGGTTCGCTGTGTCTCTGAGTAATGAGCAGAACCGCAAACTGGAAGAGCACGGTGACCTGAACGATGATCTTGAGAATCTCGAAAATAATCAGGTAAAGGATGGTGTAAAGCAGGCGCACCAAGGTTTTTCTGCGCGGCACCTTGAATACTTCGATACTGTTCATGACTTGCCTCCCAGTGTTTTCGTAAACAGTGATGGTTCCGGTTGACTCGTTCCCGTCCCCCGTTTCTTCGTGACTGCTCATCGAAGTCGATCGACCCTGCCGTCCCCTTAGGTTCGAGGAAATTCATCCACGGGACTCGAACCTGGACCGGCAGTCTTCGGGCCTCTCTGAAAACTGCGGTGACCAGAACAATGTGCGGAAGTGATAGCCGTAGATGGCCATGGTCACCATATCGGAGAAGGACTGGCGATACGTGGAGATTCCCTCCTTCAGCAGCCGCCAGTAATACTTTCTGCTGGGCTTCACATCCTGCAGACCGAGATACCAGAGCGACCGCAGGAACGTGAACAGGTCGTTCCGCTCCATGGACGTCTCCACGCACGGACGGTAGCTTCTCAGGAACGCAAGCATTCGCCTGTAATACATCTCCGGCGAGTAAATCGTGTTCATGACCCATTGATAACCGTTGATGATCGCCTGCCTGTCCATCTTCGGAATGAAGTTAAGACTCCCGCTGATATCTGTATTGTCTCCGGAAGGCTTGAACAGCAGCCGCCCCTCCTTCTCGAGCCTCTGATAAAGACGGGTGCCCGGAATGGCGGTCAGCAGGCCGATCATTGCGGCCGTTATCCCGTTCTTCTGGATGAAGTTGACCTGGCGCTCGAATATGTCCGGTGGATCGTTGTCAAACCCGATGATGAATCCTCCCATCACCGCCATGCCGTGAGCATGAATGACACCCACGGATTCGGAAAGGCTGCGCCTGAGGTTCTGAGACTTCCCGCATTCCACAAGGCTCTGCTCCGCGGGAGTCTCTATCCCCAGGAAGACCTTGTTGAACCCGGCCGCCGCCATAAGAGTCATGAGTTCTCCATCTTCAGCCAGGTCGACCGACGCCTCGGTAAAGAAGGTGAGCCGCTTTTGTCTCCCGGCCTGCCACCTGATGATCCTTCGAAGAAGACTCTTTACCCTCCTCTTGTTCCCGATGAAATTGTCGTCGACGATAAAGACCGAACCCCGCCAGCCTCGATCGTAAAGCGAATCCAGTTCGTCGATCATCTGATCATCAGTCTTGGTGCGCGGCACACGTCCGTTCAGGACAACGATGTCGCAGAATTCACAGTCGAATGGACACCCCCTCGAATACTGAATGCTCATGGACACGTAGTCATTGAAATCAATGAGGTCCCACTCGGGAATGGGCACCTTTTCGAGTGAAGGCCGTCCGACAGCCTCGTAGCAGGTCTGGAGCCTTCCTTTTTCGAGATCCGACACGAGCCGGGGCAGGATATCTTCGGCCTCCCCGATAAACAGGCTGTCCACATCCTGGAAATCGTCCCTGTAGGACTTGAACAGGGGCCCTCCCCCCACGGTCTTCCGCCCGAGCCGCAGACAGCGATCGACCACTTTACGGGCGGAATCCTTCTGTGCGAGCATCGCACTGATGAAAACACAGTCGGACCAGAGTATATCTTCATCCCGGAGTTCCCTCACATTGACGTCGACCAGCCGCTTTTCCCAGGCGGACGGAAGCAGAGCAGCCACCGTAAGAGCGCCCAGGGGCGGAAACGCCGCCTTGCGGTGAACGACCCGCAGGGCATGCCTGAAACTCCAGAATGTCTCGGATACTCTGGGATATACGAAAAGAATCTTCATGGCGGAACCTCGCTTGAGAGAAAATACACGAGGACGATATTTGCTGTGTACTTTATATCCGCCAAGTGACGAAATCAAGAACTTGGAGTACCCGGCAGGATTTTTCGTCCTTGTGAACGAACGGACCGAGGCAGGACAAGATAAACCGAACGATGAATATGTTATCCTGTTCCGAATGGAAGTATACGGCTGCCCTACAGGTCTGCGCCGACAAATTCTCGATTGAGACAACGAATAGACCACGAATGGGAAGCCTGTCCAATGGAGAAAGCGTCCTTGTCGGATCGAGGGAAAGCAGGAGAGTGCATGAGCAGGGCATACAACAGAAGCATCCGCTCATTGCCGTTCGCCGTATCGAAAAGCAGGACCTCGTCGGGAAGTGCAACCCTGCTCGATCCGCCAAAGATGGATTCCCTCCCCGGGATTTGACTCACCATGGATACGGCATCATCGAGATTCGACACCTCAGCTGAACGGAGAAGCGACTTGTATCCGTTCAGTGCGGCCGAAACATAAACGGAAGGGTCGGGAACGTCGATGTGCCTGAATGTGTAGAGGCAGGCTGCGTCAGACGGACCGCGTGTCACATCGATCCATTCCCTGACACGCCGGGAAAACTCCTCCCCCGATGTGCATCCCTCGATGGAGGGAAGCGGGCCGCGTAGTCGGACTTCCTCCTTCTCCTGGACATCAGGATCGACTTCGAGTTCCATCCCGAGAAACCGGTTCATCTTTTCGAGCAGGGCGTGCACTTCCACGCGCGACAGGGTCGATTTCTTGAGAGGAAATACGGCATGCCCGCGCGGCGTTATGACGCGGTCGAAGATGAGCATTCTCTCCTCGAATGCCTGCTTTGCGTTCCCGCCGGAACCACCTCCATGAAGCGCTTTCCAGGACCCACCCTCGAAAAACTCCCTCTTGGCATTGAACCAGAACCCGTCGCCACCTTCCGGAAAAAGAAAAAGGCTGTAGTGAAAAGGCGATCCCAGAAATATGATGTCGTCAAGATTACAGCACCGCAGGGCAAGAGCGAGGGAGGCGATTAGAATGCATTCGTCGGCGCAGGATGTCATGCCGAGGGGCTTGCCTGGGAGGTCGCGGAGAAGGGGGCGGTGGGCAAGAATGACATCCACCGTTGGATAAACGTATTCGGGAAAGAGACCCATTTTCAGGAATTCGAGCAGCATGGGTGCCCACGAAACCTTGCCCATTCTCTGTTCGAACCCGCGAGCCAGAATGCCCATGGCGTAGTCATTGGCCTCCAGGTCAGCGGCATCGGCAATGTACTCCCGTTCGTGCAGTCCGTAGATCCTGGCAAACTCGAGGGGCCTGGCATGATAGAAACGGCCGTTGACGAACTTGTGGATCCTGGCGAGCATTTCGGCGGGACGTTTCCCCGAAGGACTCGCCGAGGAAGATCCGGCGATCTGGCGGCTGGCGGACCACAGCCGTTCAGACATCAGGTTGGCGAATACAAGCGATGTAATGAGTTCGGGCCTGGACGTCGCGCTGAACAGAGTGGGCCTGGCCGCCTGAACAAGCATTTTGAAGTCATCCGCGGTGGAGTCTTTCAGGTTCATTATAACCGCCTCCTGCTGGAGTTCGATATGCAGCCAGGGTGATCATGGCTGCCGCCAGGAAAACACCGGTTCCCACGAGGAACGCATCGGAAAAGCCGCGGATTTCCGATTGCAGATCAGCGCCGGCGTCCGTTCCGTCCATGTGTCTCAGGTGCGCGGTACCCCCGGGAAAATCCATGGAAAAGATGGTCTCGAGTACACAAATGCCAAGGATCGTTCCCATGTTCAGCGCCAGCGGGATCAGCGCGGCCGCCTCTCCTTTTCTTCCTTCAGGAGCGCATTCCATGGAAAACCTGTTGTTCGGCGCGAAGAACATGCCCATGGCCAGCCCCAGGATGAACAGGAAGGAAACGGCAATCCAGGCATTTCTCGATGGAAGCAGGAAGGCAAACAAAGCGGAGGCGCAGGCTCCCAGGAGACCGGCCGAGATGACCAGGGGCCTTGCGCCAATCCTGTCGGCAAGGCGCCCTGCGCAAGGGCCGACCGGGGCGTAAGCTGCCGGATAGGCCAGCAGGATGCCACTGGTCAGAAGCGGAGACAG
>CAYUJU010000088.1:0-4603 GCA_964445115.1 uncultured Methylobacillus sp.
GTATCCAATGCCGGGACAGGTGCCAATGTATGGAATTACTGTTGCGCGCAGCTGGCAAGCATGGCGAATTTTAGCTTTTACATTAGGTGCAGAACTTGAAAGAAATGGAAGAGCAGTTGAAATAACGAGAAGATTAAATCCTGAGGCAGAAGTTGATCCTTATCGCGCTTCAATTTTAGCGGGCATAGAATTTTTAATGGGCAGAGCAATTTTTAGTATTCAGATGGGTGGATATTTCCATCGTCCTTTTCCAGAAAAAGATGATGTTTATCAAAGATGGGGATTAGTTTATAATATTTTTGGCAACTTTTATGCAGGAATAAACTTTAAATCCTATGGAAGTTCTGCTGATCACTTGAGTTTAAGAATAACATTTTCAATCTAAAAGCATAAACTATTAACATCCATCAACAATCGCTCTGCATCAATTTTATTTGCAAGTTAATAGAAAAAATGTTTGTTTATAGATAATGTTTTTTCATTTGTTGAAGAGCATATTCGGGTAATGAAATAAGAAATCAAACTTCTTAAGATTTTTTATGATTACTTTTTATAAAAAAATATTTTTTATCCCCTTCTTCTTATTTCTAATAATAAGCTTTCAGATAGATTTAAATTCACAATCAATTGTTTTTAATCGCTTAACAACAAATAACGGACTATCAAACAATTATGTATCAAGTATAATTCAGGATCAATTCGGATTTTTATGGTTCGCAACAGATGACGGCTTAAATCGGTTTGATGGATACGAATTTAAAGTTTACAGAAACAATCCCGCAGATAAAAATTCAATTTCGGATAACTCAATCTGGACGTTATTTTTGGATGACTCCGGTAAAATCTGGATTGGTACAAAAACCGGCTTCATAAATTGTTATGATCCTAAACTTGATAAATTCACAAGCTGGGAAATTAAATCTAAACTTACCAACGATAATCCGATCACAACCATTTACATCGATAAAAAATCTAACTTATGGATCGGCACTTACAGAAGCGGTTTGTATAAGCTTGATCCCAAAACAGGGAAAACAATTAACTGGATTTTTAACAGTGATGATCCGGCATCTATCAGCAATAATTATGTATCATCAATCGCAGAAGATAATTTTGGCAATTTGTGGATAGGAACATATAATGGCTTAAACAAATTTAATCCGCAAAAAACCGCTGATGGATTTATCAGATATTTTTATGATAAAAACAATCCCAACACCTTAACTGATAATCTCATCTGGTCTATAACTCCAGCCCAATCAGAAAAAAATAAATTATGGATAGGAACATCTAATGGATTAACAGAATTAAATACCGAGACACTCAGCTTTTCAAGAATTACTATTCCAAATCCGGACAATCTGAAACTCGGCACCAGCATTGGAGTTGTAGTTGAAGAAATTATAAATGGAGAAAAAATTCTCTGGATAAATTCTTATGCGGGTTTACTTAGATACAATGTAAACCAAAATAAATATGATAGATTTTTATCCGATAAAAAAAATTCTAACAGCTTACTAAGCAATCAGATTATTGATATTTTCAAAGACCGTTCCGGTGTTTTGTGGATAGCAACCGATAACGGACTGAATTATTTTTCTCAAAAGAACATAAAGTTTAACAGCACATTAACAACAGATAACTATATCGATGATGGAGTTCTAAGTAAAGCAAACGTAAAGGCAATTGCCAAATCACCCGATGGTAATTTATGGATTGGTACTGAAGAGGGAATTTATTACTCAAGAAATATTAATGGAAAAATTAGTTTTAGTAAATCTACTTTGCTTGCTTCGGAAAATATTTGGATTTTAGCCGCAGGCAGCAAAGACGATCTTTGGATTGGAACTTATGGTTCTGGATTATTTCATCTTAATTATAAAACAAACCTATTAACTAAAAAAAATATTTTAGACGACTTAACCAAATCCCTATCTAAAAATTTTGTTAAAACTTTATTGATGGATAATAAGAATAATCTTTGGATTGGATACTGGGGCGCTGGTCTCGTTAGACTAAACACAAAAACCGGCGAAATAAAAAATTGGCTTCATAATGCAAATGATCCACACTCTTTAAGCCACGATGACGTCTGGATAATTTATCAAGACAGCAAAAACCGATTATGGATTGGAACAAATGGCGGGGGATTAAATTTATTCGAAGATTCAAACGACGGAAAATTTTATCGGCTTAGTGCTGATAAAAATAATCCGGATGGTTTAAGCAGTAACAGCATTTATTCTATCATCGAATCTAAAAACAAAATTCCTGAAAACAACACAACAACATTGTGGGTTGGAACTAACAATGGCTTGAATAAACTTGTCATTAATAATTCTAACAACAAATCTTTTTCCCCCGAAGATATAAAAGTAAAAACTTACACAATTAAAGATGGTTTGGCAGATAATTCTGTAAAAAGTATTGTAGAGGATGAGAACGGAAACCTGTGGCTGGGCACAAGTTCCGGAATAACCTTTTATGATTTGATGAACAATTTATTTATAAACTATTCTGCAGCAGATGGTGTTATCGGAAGTGATTTTAATTTCTCCTCTGCAATTAGTTACAAAAATAACTTGATATTTTTAGGCAGCACAGCAGGATTAAATTACTTTAATCCAAACACAATAAAACAATCAACTTATAAACCAACAATTGCTATAACTGATTTTCAAATCTTTAATAAATCTATAAAGGTTGGAGAAGGTTCTGAGCTGAGTAAAAATATTTTTGAAACAGATGAGATTACGCTTGCTCACACTCAAAATGTTTTTTCATTTCAGTTCGCGGCGTTTGATTATAACTCTCCGGGCTCTATTAAATATGCTTATAAGATGGAGGGATTTGATAAAGACTGGATTGAGAGCGAATCGCGCCGATTTATTACTTACACAAATCTAAATCCCGGCGAATACATTTTTAATGTTAAATCAACAAACAGCGATGGTGTTTGGTGCAACAACGAAAAAGCAATTCGCGTAATTATCACTCCGCCGTGGTGGCAAACGGAGTGGGCAATTGTTTTATACTTTATTGTTTTTGTTCTTGGTGTTTGGGGAATTATAAAATTTCAGGCAAACAGGACAAAGCTGCAGCACGAATTAAAAATGCGAGAGTTTGAATCTTATCACCTGCGCGAAATTGAAAAAATGAAATCCAGATTTTTTGCAAATCTATCTCACGAATTTCGTACTCCGTTAATGCTGATTAAAGGACCGTTGGAAGCGCTTCTGAATGGAAAGATAAGAGAAAATATTTCTGAATACTACAAAATGCTTTTGAATAATACAGAAAAACTTCAACAGCTTATTGATCAGTTACTTGAACTTTCGCAGCTTGAAACGGAATCAATTCCATTAAAAACAGAGGCATTGGATTTATTAAGTGTTGTTAAGTCCTGCTTTGATAACTTCCAGCCATTGGCAAAACAAAAAAACATCAGCTACAGTTTTAGATCAGAAACAGAATCCGCAATTGCAATAGTGGATAAAGACAAGTTAGAAAAGATCGTCAACAATTTGCTTAGCAATGCTTTTAAATTTACGCCGAATGGTGGAAACATTTCAGTTAATCTTTCGACAGAAACAAAATCAGATTTTACTCTTGCAAAAGTTTCTGTTAAAGATTCGGGTATTGGCATTCCAAAAGAACATCAGGAAAAAATATTTAACAGGTTTTATCAGGTTGATGATTCAGCCAGAAGAAGTTTTGGCGGATCGGGCATTGGGCTGGCACTTGTTAAAGAGCTTGTAACATTGCATAAATGGAATATTAAGGTTAACAGCGAAGAGGGAGCGGGAGCGGAATTTATAATTGAAATTCCATTAGCTAATGAAAATATAAAAACAGAACATTATCAAATACATCAAAACGAAAAAGAAAATTTTATTGAAAAACATTCTGGTAATAAAATTATTTCAGATAAAGAGGGCGCACAAGAACAAAAAGATAAATCTCTGATTTTGTTTGTTGAAGATTCCGAAGATGTAAGAAAATATGTTTATGATTTATTGAAAACCGATTATGATGTTTTACTGGCAGAATCTGCTGAAGCAGGAATTGAAGTAACAAAAAATAATCTGCCGGATTTAATTATAAGCGATGTGATGATGCCAGGTATGGATGGATTTGAATTCTGTAAAAAAATAAAAAGTGATTGGAAGACAAGCCATATTCCGGTTATTCTTCTTACAGCAAAAGTAACACATCAAAGCAAATTAGAGGGACTTGAACTCGGTGCCGATGATTACATTACAAAGCCATTTGATTATAACGAATTATTTATTCGCATAAAAAATCTGCTAACACAAAGAAAACAATTAAAGGAAAAATTCAGTAAAGAGATTTTGTTTAAAGCCGAATCAATTACTGAAAACAAATCTGATCAGGAATTTATCACTAAACTTATTTCTGTAATTGAAAAATATCTGCACGATGAAAACTTTGACAGCGAAGTGCTTGCAAAAGAAGTTTTTTTAAGCCGCAGTCAGCTTGCCAGAAAGCTGCATTCAATTTCCGGACAGGGACCCGGTGAATTTATAAGAAACTATAAACTAAATCGTGCCGCACAAATGATAATAGAAAACAAATTAAGCAT
>CAYUJU010000089.1:0-2324 GCA_964445115.1 uncultured Methylobacillus sp.
TTATTTTCAAATTATAAATTGAATCAAAAATTATCCGATTCTCAATTTACTTTTATACCACCGGAAGGAACCGCTGTAGTTGACCTCAGATAAAAAAAACAGGTTTGGCAAAGCCGGTGTTATAATGAATTATGGTTTGTCGATCGTACTTGCCATTTTGTTTTTATATGTAGCTTTTCATGATGTTGATTTTGGTGAGGTGCTTAATATTGTTTGGCATGCTAATATTCTTTGGGTCTTAATTTTTATTGCTGTAACAATGCTTGGTCATTACCTAAGGGCGATTAGATGGAAATTTATTTTGAACTCGATTAAACCCGATACCTCAATGAAAAATCTTTTTGGTGCTCTAATGGTTGGTTACGGAGTTAACTGTGTAACTCCAAAACTTGGTGAGGTTACACGTGCAGTTCTAATCGGTCGATGGGAAAATTTATCAAGATCATCAATGTTTGGGACTGTAATTCTTGAGAGGGTAATTGATTTAATCTCTTTAGGTATTTCAGTTGTTGTAGCTTTGTTTATTACAAGTGTTAATCTTTCGGAAAAATTTCCATGGCTGATAACATCACTTTATATTATGGCAGCATTAACTTTTATAGCTGTTATAGTTTTAACTTTTATTCTGCGATCTAAGGAAAAATTTTCTGAAATTATAATAAAGTTTGTCGGAAAAATATCGCATAAACTTGCTGAAAAAATTGCTTACATATTTACTATGCTTGCAGAAGGTTTTGCAAGTTTAAAAGGAAGTAAGAATTATTTCTGGACAATTTTTTTAACCTTGGTAATTACTTTCGCCTATGCCTATGGCTCTTATGTTGGGTTACTTATGCTTAATATGCAACAAATTCAACCGGTTACTTTTGCAATGGGCTGGATTGTTATGAGCATTAGTGCTATAGGAGTTATTATTCCAACTCCCGGAAGCACGGGCTCATATCATACACTCGCAAAATCCACACTTGTTTTAATTTTTGGATTTGGTGAAACGATTAGTGCCGCTTATGCTTTTTTGACTCACATTATTGGTTATATTTTATTTATAGTAACAGCATTGATTATGTTTTTTATAGTTAATAAACAAAAAGAAAATTTATTAGAAGTTGTTGAAACAGAAATAAAGGAAGTATGAAAAAAATATTTATAATTTTTGTGTCACTAATTGCTGCTAATTTATCATTCGCACAAAAAGCAAATGAAGTTAGAGCATCAATGGGAATTGATTTTGTGAGTGTTCCTTCGCTTAAGGATTATCTTGAAGCAAATTATACTGATTTGCTGAGCACCTTTAACTCCGCTGTAAATTTTTCCGGATCTTATGGAAGAATGATTAGCCCAAGCAGTCAGTTAGAAGGGGAATTGGGTTATTTACTTAATTCATATAATTCAACTTTAACAGGCGGTACGTATGATCTAACTTACTCTATAGTAATGCCATCTGTAATTTATTATTATGTTTTAACGGGTAAGGGATATTACTTCAAATTTGGCGGTGGTGCGGGAATTCGTTTCCTCTCGATTACAGAAAAACTTCCCGCTGATCCTAATAATTATAATTATTCATCTTTCGGTTATGGATTAATTTTGCGTGCGGCGGCAAATACAGCCATATCAGAAAACGTTTACGCTTACATTGCAGCCGATGTTCGTTATGATCAAATTAAAGAACCACAAGCCAGTAACGATAATAATGTTATTGGCAATGTTAGTTTTAATTCACTTTCTCTTGGCATTCGTTTAGGAATTTCATATCAATTTTAAGGAGCTAATTTGAATTTTATTGAAGCAATTGTTTTAGGAATCATTCAGGGGCTTACAGAATTTTTACCCATAAGCAGCACCGGTCATCTTACGCTTGCCGGTAAATTTATGAATCTGATTTCAGAAAAAAATCCGGAGCATTGGACATCATTTATGGCTGTTATTCAGCTCGGAACAATGCTGGCAATATTGATTTATTTCTGGAAAGATCTTTGGAATATTCTTACAGAATTTTTAAGAGATAATTTTCAGAATAGAATTAAGTATGCAGAACAATCAACCAATGCCAAGCTTGGCTGGCTTATTATCTTTGGATCAATTCCGATTGTTGTAATTGGATTATTATTTAAAGACGCAATTGAAGGAACATTTACAAAAAATCTTTACATAATTGGTGGAAGTTTAATCGTACTTGCTATTATACTTGCAATAGCAGAGAAAACGGCAAAGTTTAAAAAGGATATCAAAGACATTACAATATTTGATTCAATAATGATTGGGATAGCACAGGCATTTGCGCTAATACCTGGCTCATCAAGATCTGGCACAACAATTACCGG
>CAYUJU010000089.1:2424-4577 GCA_964445115.1 uncultured Methylobacillus sp.
CAAAAGATATCATCTTTAATGTTAAAGTTAAAAATGGCAAAGATTACTGCACCATCCATATTAGAAATTGAGAAACATTTAAAACAAAAAAAGTTATTGCCGGTTTATTATTTGTTTGGTGAAGACTCTTACAATATTGATGCTGTAGTAGAGTCAATTGAAAAATTTATTCAACCTTTTATCTCATCTGATTTTGATAAAGAAATATTCTATGGAGATAATCAAACATTTTCAAATGTTTTAAGTATAGCTTCATCATTCCCCTTTGGATCACAAAAAAAACTTATCATATTTAAGCAAACCGATAAAGTAAAAGACAAAAAAGAACTTGCCGCTTATGCAAAATCTCCTTCTGATTTTACCGTGCTTGTTTGTATTCATGATGGATTAATTTCAAGTGATGCCTCAGAACCATATAAAACCCTTTCGAAAAACGGCTATCTTTTTGAAGCGAAAGAACTAAAAGGCAAAAATCTTATTGAATGGCTTATAGCTAAGGCAGAAAAAAATGGAAAAACGCTTTCTTATGAAAATGCACAGTTGTTAACTGATATAGCCGGAGAAAACAGAACAACATTAGAATCACAACTTGAAAAAATATTTTTATATCTTGGAGAAACAAAAGAAATAACAATTGATAGTATTCGTGGATTATCTACATCTCTTAAAGAATACACTATTTTTGATTTACAAAATGCAATTGGTAAAAAAAATAAATCCAATGCCTTAAAAGTTTTACTTAATCTTCTCAAAAACGGGATGGAGCCGGTACAAATTATTGCAATGCTTAATAAATATTTTACCGGTCTTGCACGAATTATCGAATTAACGAACCAAAAAGTTAATGAATTTCAAATTGCAAGAATTCTAAATACCCATCCATTTTATCTTAAAGATTTTTATGCTGCAAGAAAAATTTATACAGATACAAATCTTGCCAATGCGTTTTCAGCCCTTTTAAAAGCAGATATATTATCAAAAACAACATCTATTGATAATCAAACACTATTAAGCATATTAATTGCGGAAATAATACCAGATTGATGGATATTTCTCCTTTGCTATAAGGCGATTAAAATTTTTGTAATTTTTATTTGAAAATTGAAACATTTATAAACCAATTAAAGTATAATACCGTTGGCTGATAGAATTCTTGGCGATTTTACTGATGAAGAACTGATAATTGAGTTTCAGAATAATAATAATGAAAAAGCATTTGAAATTCTGATTCAGAGATTTAAGAATCCTTTGACAAATTATGTTTACAGATTCCTTGGCGATTATGATTCTTGCGTAGATGTTGTTCAGGAAACGTTTATTAAAGTTTATAGATATAAAGATAATTATAACTCTGTAGCAAAATTTTCAACGTGGGTTTATACAATTGCTGGTAATCTTGCACGAACAGAATATCAGCGGAAACGTAGAAGAAATTTATTTTCTATAAACGGTTTTGGCGAAGAAGAAAAAACATTTGAAATTCCGGATGAATCTTATCGCCCCGATATTAGTACTGATGCAAATATGAAAAGAGAAATAATCCAAAAAGCTCTTTTAAAAGTTCGCGATTCGTATCGTGAAGCTGTGATTCTTAGGGATATTCAGGAATTATCCTATGAAGAGATTGCAGAGATAATTGGAATTGAAGTTGGTACCGTTAAATCGCGCATAAACAGAGGAAGAGCAGAATTACAGAAATATCTAAAAGATATTTATAATGATTGAGGTTAAGAGAAAATGAATGATGAGGAAAAAAAATTTAATAATCTAATTGATGATCTTAAAAATCTTCCCCAAATTAATGCTCCACAGAATTTTGAAGCAGATCTTTGGAGAAAGATTAAGTCATCTGAAAGTAAGAAGAAAGAAAGATTTTGGGATAAGATTTTTACACCTGGCAAACTAATTCCCGCAGGTGTAGCCATTGCTTCTGCTGTAATAATATTTTTTATTATTGATATTAAGCCGACTGAAATCGAAGATCCTTTAAACCTTCAACCAAGATTACGAGAAGACTTGATAGTCGTTGAAAAAATCGAAGAGAAAAATATTTCTCCAGCTGATAAACCCCAGATTAAAACTAATGAAAAAAGAAAACTAAGCGAAGATAAAACCGAAGTTCAATCCAAACCTTCGGAATCTGATAATGGTTT
>CAYUJU010000090.1:0-4533 GCA_964445115.1 uncultured Methylobacillus sp.
CCCGGATAATGGTATGAATCAAGGGATTGGTTTCCATCCTCGGAAAAGGATTAACGAATCATGACCAAAAGGGATTTTCTGCTGTGCGCGGGAATGGCGCTGTGTCTGGCTCCTGCCGCCTTCGCCGGAACGAAGAAGCCTGTCAGTCCTTGCCCTCCTTCCGCCAAGGGCTATGTGCTGCCCAATGGGGAAACGCATGGAGAAACCACGATCCAGCAGATTTGCAACGGCGCGGAATATGAGGTTCTGGAAAGCGCCAAGACAGGCCCGCTGCGCAAGGGCATCGGAACCGCTGACCCGCAAGCCACTTTGGATGTAAACGGCGCGGTCAAAATCGGCAATGATCCGGCCCCTTGTACCACGGCAAAGGCCGGAACCCTCCGATGGACCGGAAAAGCCTTTGAAGGCTGCGACGGCGCGGCGTGGCAGACCCTGAACGCGGCGGGGAAATAAGCCATGACCCTGACCTTTCGCCGCCTTCTTGCCCTTGCGTTCCTCCTGCCCATTCTGGCCGCCTCCCCGGCCCGCGCCCAGCTTTATAACGCAGGCGATCCATGCCCGGAGCCAACTCCCGGAAGAATATTTACGCAAGAGGGGGCCGCCGGTCCCTCGCTCGTGTGCAACGGGACCACGCTTGAGGTGGATGAAAGCGTCACGACCGGGCCTTATGCGCGCGGGGTCGGCACGGCGACGCCGCAAGCCACGCTGGACGTAAACGGGGGTGTGAGAATCGGCGCGGATACCACCTGCGCTGCCGCCAAGGAGGGGACCATCCGCTATGTCGCGGCGAGTGATGTTTACGAGTTCTGCAACGGCGCAAGCTGGATTTCCCTGACCGCGAGTGTGGGCGGGGCGACGGGGCAAAGCATGGTCGCGGGGTGGCCGGATGCGATTGTGTGCAATGTGACCAATCCGAATCTTGGTCTTTACGTTTTCATAGCCAACGCTATGCCTTGGATATCTAATGGAAAATATTATTATCGGAACCCCTATAGCGTTACAGATTATGACATCGTATTCAACGCAGACGGCACGTTCAATTCATACGGCAACATGACGACAACCAACTGCAACGTCTCCATTGCAACGCTCATATCAGGCGGCAAGGCGTTTAATCTGGCGAATGGCGCGGTCGGAACGGCGGCGCAGATGAGCGATGGCACAGCGGGCGCGCCGGGCCTTTATTTCCTTTCGGACACCAATACCGGCCTTTATCGCCCCGGCAATGACATTCTGGCCGTGGCGACGGCGGGGGTGGAAGCCCTGCGCGTAACGGCGACGGGAAGCATGGGAATCGGCACCATCACGCCCAAAGCCCCCCTGCATGTGGCGGGGGAAGCCATTATCGGCCCTACGACGGGCCTTGCGTGCAACGCGAATCTGACGGGTGGGCTGCGGTGGAACACCGGGAGCGGGTGCATGGAAATCTGCAACGGAACCGCGTGGGCGTGTCCGGTGATGACTGCGGCGTGCGACGGTACGCCTGCGTCCTTTGACTTCACGGACCAGAACGGCCTGAGCACCAGCACGCTGACGGAATCGAACATCCTTCCGATCACGGGCACGGATTCCAGTTGCTCGGTAATTGTCAGCGTGAGCGGCACGGGTTCGCCCGAATACCGGATTTGCGCCGACTCCATCTGTTCAAGCGTAACCCAGACCTGGACGGCCTCGAACATGGGTTTCGATATGAACGGCAAGTACATTCAGATCCGGGCCACGACGGACTCCACGTCCGCCACCACGCGCACGATCACCGCCAATGTAGGAAGCGGCTCGACCTCCTGGGATATTACGACTGTTTCTTCCGGTCCCTGCGGCGATGTCGGCCCCGCCGATATCGGAACGACCTGTTCGGACGGCAGCGTCTATGCCGGCATTTCACCCGATGGAAACCGGAACATGTACGTTGCCCGGTGCGATATTGGTATGAGCTGGAACGGTTCCGATTGCGTGGGCGCAAGATCGCTGCTCCCGTGGAATAACGGGAATAACCTAGGATATGTGAATACAACATTCACTTCATTGACAACAGGCCGTTACAACACGCAAGAAATCATCCTTCTGGACTCCGACAGCGGAACCGCTGGAATCCAGCCACATCAGGCGACACAATCCTGTGCTGATCTTGCCGATCATGGACAGACAGACTGGTATCTGCCGTCCAGGAACGAGTTGGCGGTCATTTATGAGAATCTTATGGATGGTATACCCGATGACAACTTGCCCGATCCTTTGATTACGGGTTTCTATAACAATGATTACTGGTCCTCTTCGGAGAACTCCATTAACCATGTTACCGCTTGGAAGCAGAGGTTCAGCGATGGCACCCAGCACAACGGCACCGCCAAGCACCCTGGATACGCCATTCGCTGCGCCCGGCGAGATTGATTCTTCGCTTCCTTTAACTCTTCCCCACGCCGGTTTAAGATTTGTGTGCACACTCCTTGCATTTTAATTTCTGCAAGTTATGGACTGCCGGATAGCTCATCAGATTTAAGTGAAAAAACAGGTCGTAATACGTGAATGCAACCTCAAAATCATCGGATTTAACCGTAACAGAGTTCTCCAGAGAATGAATGATCTTGACGTTTACAAGCTCCCGTGCCTCCTTTAGCAGTGGAAGTACATGCGCTCTCAGGGATTCGGGGGATAGTGCCCTTGTGAAGCAATTAAAGCATCCAAATAACGATCTCCAATTTTTATCGTTTAAGGAAACAAGAGCCTTTGACCACTGCTTGAAGTACGCTGTATCAGCGCTCCGCACATTCAGAGCCAAGGTTTGAACCAGCCTTAATTTCTCATCATGAGGCAAAGACTCTTCGTATTGTTCGATGCAGTGACTGGCATTCGTTATCGAAACAACGATATGTTTCATTGGCAGGTGCAGATTGTCTCTCTTGTCCAGAAAGGCCCCTGCCCGTGTCAGCCAATTGTTTTTGGAGACAATCTGGGCATTAACTGTCAATATTTTTCCTTGATAAAAACAGCATTAACAAAAAGTTAAAAAGAAACATCCAAGTCCTTGAGAATTCCCAGAACTGTTGAAGATAACTGGCTTTCAAATTTTTTCATTCCAGGAGGGGTATAGTTGTACTGTATATACCGTCTATGCCGTAAATCAAAAGGAACGTCATCTGGATTCTGCGTGATCAAAATCACCGGTTTTTCAATAGCATGAGCAAGTCCTATTTCATAAAAAACATTGGGATTTTTACCCGTACAGTCGGCAATTAGTATTTTAGAGAATACAATCGCAGACCATATTTCATCCATAATTGCATGATGAGAAAAGAAATCATCGGCTCTTACAATCGAAAGATTGAGTGTTTCAAGAGTTTTCTTTATATGGTCATCATAAACAGGTTTTATTTCTTCATCGAATGGCATTAGCATAAAAACATCATGGGCATACTTTGGATTAGGCTTTCCGAACATGCTGTTTTTCTCTCTGACCTCTTTGAAATTGGAGTCCACAGCTTCATAAGATTTCCCAAGAAGCGTACAGTGCACGTCTCTTTGATTAGAGACATCAACAAGGAGTAAATCCGATTCCATCAGTGCCTTCAAAGCACCCACTGACAGATTTGGTAATGAGCTGAATTCTTTTGTACATCCGTATGTAAATATAACGGCACCTGTGAGGGTTTGTACAAAGGTAAATTCCTCATCCAAATTTTTTTCTCGCACATTTTTAACGATCCATCTCAAAATTTCTTTCTGATTAGCAGTTAAATTATACATATTTCGATTAGCTATCATAGCTGATTCAAAAATCTCTGTGGAGCTGACCTCTGATGACGCTTACGGCGTATGGCTTCCCTGTCCTGAAGAGTCAAGTTTCTGCGGCGCAAGGCGGTAGCCCATCGCGTGCATAATCGCATTCACCCGCGCAAATTCAGGATTGCCCTCTTCGGAAAGAGCCTTTTGCAACCCCTTCCGACTCACGCCTTTAACACGGATGACAACCCGCAAGGATGACAAGAGCGCGGCTGTATCTCCCGACTGGGTATATTCATCGAAGAGGATCGCCGGGTAGTCGTCCACCTCGTTCGGGTGGTCCCGGAGATACCCCTCTTCAAGATCGCCGAAGGTTCTATAGTTCCTCATGGCCTATCACGTCTTGCTTTTCAGGGTCACGGTATTCTCTGATTTCCCAGTCATCAGCTCAGGTCAAGGAATCAAGGCCACGCTTCTCTACGATACTTAAAAGACGCAAAGCTGCACCTCCGGGCCTCCTGACGCCGCGCTCCCAATCGGAAACCAGATTCCGGGTCACGTTCAGATAGGCGGCAAAAATGGGCTGGGAAACCTGCTCCCGCTCCCGCAAAGCGCGAATTTCCTCCGGCTCCATTTCGGGAAGGTCCGCCAGACAGGCGGCATCGAAATCCCGCATGGTTTTTTTATCAATGGCTTCGATCTGATGCAACGCATCCATCGTTTCATGGATGGCGGCAAAGGCTTCGGACTTATATTGCTTTCTTTTGCTCATGGCTTAACCTCCGTTAACGCTCCATTCTCGATCAACCTCTG
>CAYUJU010000091.1:0-4492 GCA_964445115.1 uncultured Methylobacillus sp.
GAGCGTGCCGGAAAAAACTTCTTCACTTCTTACCTCATCTTCTCTCTGATTATATAATATCAGTTATGAATATAGTTGTAAGTGTTGTATGGCACATGTGAGAAGTTTAGTCGTGAGTCGTGAGTCGTGAGTAATGTCCTATTATTTTCACTTCTCACTACTTAATGGCGTAAAATAAAGTTTTATATGAAAACTATGTAGTAGCAATTTATCTGAATAATTACTGACCTGAGTACCGCTACAGGTAAATTAGTAACCATTTATCAGCTTCTGCCTGACAGGCTCTTACGAAGAAAAATAATTTGCCTTATTTAATTTGTTTTACAGACAATAAATTAGCCCTTATTTAATTTTTAATTCTATATAAAAAACTAATTTTTCTTCTCCAGAGCCCGCCAGGCAGAAGCTTTTTACGGATACCATTTTACCTGTTACGGTACTGAGTATAAGCAATTATAGTGTATTTCATAGCTTATTAGAATTTAAGTCGTCGTGACGCGTGACGGGTTTAATCCCTGCGCATTACGCTTTACGCATTACAAGGTCATTATTTATGGATAGTTATGAAACTAACTATAATATTTTAATATGTTATCAACCAGATTAGATAAGGTTTTCTGACTTTTCACTTTTCACTTCTCAATTCGCACTTCAGTAAAGAAGGTTTTTTTAAATTTTCTGTAGAATATTTTTATCGCATCACGTTAAATAAGGAGGTTTTTTTATGAAAGTTCTTGCCATTAACGGTTCTCCAAGAGGAGAAAAAAGTAGTACAGCCCATATCTTAAACCCGCTTCTCGAAGGTATGAGACGGGCCGGCGCTACTACTGAAATTGTCCATCTGAGTAAATTGAAAGTAAATCATTGCGTGGGATGTTACATGTGCTGGACAAAAACTCCCGGTAAATGTATCCAGAAAGATGACATGGAAACTTTACTTGAGAAGTTCATCAATTCAGATGCAGTAGTCCTGGGCACACCACTCTATCATTTTACTATGTCAGGCCTGCTTAAAAATTTTATAGAAAGGACTCTTCCCGTATGTGAACCATGGCTTGTAGAAAATCCTAATATACCCGGTGCTACAACCCATCCTGAACGTTATAAAAAACCATCTGCCATGGCTCTTGTGTCACCATGCGGTTTCCCTGAATTCAATCATTTCGATGCCCTTTCTGCATGGTTTAAACATTATGTAAAAGAAGTGGGCAGAAAAAATCTCGGTGAAATTTACAGACCTTCTGCGGAAGCACTGAGCAGAGAAGAGATGCAGGATTACTTTAAAACTTATTATGACAGTGTCCGTACTGCAGGAGAAGAAATGGTAAAACTCGGCTCTGTTTCGGAAGATGTGGAGGAACAGCTTAAATGGAATTTATTCCCCGGCGATTCGGAAACGTTCAGAAAAAGGGCAAATGAACACTGGGCTGCAATAATAGAGAAATATAAAAAACAGGACGAGTGATTGGAGGTTTCCCTGTGAAAATACTTGCCATTAATTCCAGTTACAGAGGCGAGAAAGGTTATACAGCTTTTCTTATAGATAAGGTTTTTACCGGTGTAGAATCTGCCGGTGCGGACTGTGAGGTAATTACACTGTCGAAATTGAAAATAAACAGATGTATTGCCTGTGACAGATGTCAGACAGAAGAGCATTTTCTTAAATGTATTTATGAAGATAAAGATGATGTAAAAGAAATTTTTAATAAAATGACAGAAGCGGATATAATAATCTATGGCACCCCTGTATATATATTCAATATGTCAGGACTGTTAAAGATTTTTCTGGACAGATTTTATTCTACATCCCATGTGTATGATCTGAAGATTTCGAAAAGCGGTATGTTTTTCCACCATGTAACAGAGGAAATAGCAGGGAAACCTTTTGTTCCTCTTATTTGCTGCGATAATGTTGAAAACGAGACACCTGAGAATATTATCAGATATTTTAAGACTTTTTCTAAATTTATGGATGCACCTCAGGTGGGACTCCTTCTCAGGCAGGCAGGAGCACTTGTTGGACATGGCAGTGACCGGGAAAGAGAAAAAAAATTTCCTGAAATACTGGATGCATATAAAGCTTTTGAACAGGCAGGAGCGGAACTGGCAACTCTCGGTTATATAAAGAAATCCACCCAGAGGAAAGCAAATAAGAAGATTGTTCCTTATCTTCCGCCTGTAAGATTTATTAAGAAATATGCCATTGAATATGCCAGGAACGAGATGGGCAGGCAGGTATGAACAGTGTGGGTACAGGAATTTTCATTTTATAGTGTATTTCATAACTTATTAGAATTTAAGTCGTCGTGACACTTAACGCGTGACTCGTGACGGGTTTAATCCCTGCGCATCACGCATTACGCTTTACGCATTACGAGGTCATTATTTATGGATAGTTATGAAACTAACTATAAATATCGTAAAATCTAAATAATTTATAAAAAAATGAAAGGATGAAAGTAATGTTAAAAATTATCTCTCTATGCTTGATTTTGTCTGTTCTTATGGCAGGAGCCTCTGCGGCTAAAACCTCCGAGGTTACTGTAACGGTAAAAGAAGGCTATATTAATCTCCCGGCAGGTAAAATATGGTACGGAATTGCAGGAGCTGATAAAGAAGGAATTCCTCTCGTCGTATTACATGGAGGCCCTGCTTTCCCTCATGATTATCTTACCTCGCTGGAAGCCCTTTCTGACGAAAGACCTGTTATTTTTTATGATCAGCTCGGTTGCGGTAATTCCGACAGACCATCTGATATGTCTCTCTACAGTGTGGAATATTTTGTAGATGAATTAGAAACTGTCTGCAGTGCCCTCGAGATAAATAAAGTTCATATTCTGGGGCAGGGATGGGGTAATATGCTTGCTGTGGATTATATGCTTACAAAAAAACCTGATAATGTGGTAAGCCTTATATTTGCAAGTCCATGCTTGAGTTCTTCCCGTTTTATAGAGGATCAGAAGCTTTATCTGGCAGAACTTCCTGACGATCTGCAGAAGACTATAAAAGAAAGTGAAGCAGCAGGTAATTTTACTTCTCCCGAATATCAGAAGGCTATGAACGCTTATTACAAACTTCATGTATGCCGCATTGACCCATGGCCTGATTGTGTAAACAAAAGCTTTGAAAAAATAGGTCAGCCTGTTTATGAATATATGTGGGGACCGAGCGAATTTACAGTTACAGGAATACTTAAAGATTATGAAAGAGCGGACAGGTTGAAGGAAATAACTGTTCCGACTCTCCTTACCTGTGGCAGATACGATGAAGTACCGCCGTCTTCTACAGAATATTATCAGTCTATGATGCCCGGCTCGGAGATTGCTGTTTTTGAAGATTCTTCCCATCATCATAATCTGGAGAAAAATGACGAATATATAAGAGTAGTAAGGGATTTTCTCAGACGGAGTGAAGCAGGTAAAAAATAATAACAACAATGACTTATTTCAGTCATAATCATAAATGAGAAGAGGTTTATCCTGTAAGGATTCTAAAAAAAGGATTTTCTGTCATGAACTGTCATGGCTGTAACTTTAACATACCAGATGAAAGTAAATTTTGTGAGGAGCAAAGGCCTATGTAGTTAAACCCTTCGATACGCATAATCTGGTAGCTACTATTAATAGATTATTTGAGTAAAGATCCGCGCCTCACTGTTTCCCGCTTACCTCTATCTCTTTCAGCAATTCGTCCCTGTTTTTTTCAGCATACTTATAGGAAGGATCTAATTTTAATGCCTCGTTAAAACATTTGAGTGCTTCTTCATATTTGCCCTGTTTATATAAAACCTCTCCCTTGAAGTTCCATGCCACATCATAGTCAGGTTTTAATTCCAGTGCTTTGTCGTAACATTCAAGGGCTTCTTCGTATTTTCCCTGAAGATATAAAATTTCTCCTTTGCAATTCCAGGCTATTTCATTATCAATGTAAATATCCAGAGCCATGTCATAGGCTTCAATAGCTTCTTCATACCTGCCTTCATTGCCCAGTATGCCTCCTTTTGCACACCAGCTCCAGCTATTTTTCTGTTTTATTGCAGTTATTTTATGCTCACATGTTGTGTCTTTTATCTCATAAATCCTTATAGAATCATGCTCTTTTTCTTCTGTTTTTTGCAGAGAATTCAGTGCCACCAGCATATCTCGTGCAGAGGCAAATCTGTCCTGCAATTTTTCTTTCAGTGCTTTCATTACAATTTCTTCCAGTTCCGGTGATATTTCAGGTCTTATTTCTCTCAGAGGCTCAAATTTAAATGGCACAGGAGGCAGGCCTGTAAGCAGATGATGCATTGTCGCTCCCAGCGCATATATGTCCGATCTTGCTTCCACTTTACCTCTGTACTGTTCTACAGGGCTATATCCTTCTGTACCTATTATAGTCTTTTCGGTTGTACTGTCTTTTTCTATCACCCTGGCAATGCCGAAATCTATTAATATGGCTCTTCCGTCTCTGTGTATCATAATATTGGAAGGTTTTATATCACGATATATTA
>CAYUJU010000092.1:0-4469 GCA_964445115.1 uncultured Methylobacillus sp.
GAATATTCTTTCATCGCTTTCGAGACATTGCTTGAGCTTGTCCACCGCTTCCGGGCATAATTCGCTGTCCTGGTCCATCAGCAACGCATATTCAAACCCTTCATTGATTGCATATTCAAGCCCCTGGTTGAGCGCCTTCGCAATTCCCAGATTATTATAATTCGTCACTATTCGCGCTATGCTGTTTTTATTGATTATCTCTTTATGGATTGTACGATTGGGAATATCTGTATTATCAATAATCAACATTCTGGTCATTGAATCCTTATATGAATTCAGATTAATCAGAATTCTTTCACTGGGATTATACAGAACAGTGACGGATATAATTGATTTCATGCTCTTCGATAAACCCTGGACATTGCGAGTTCAATTTAATGCCAGCATTGTTTAAAATATCTTTACAATTTCAAGCTATTTATTTAGAGATTGATTGGCTTGAATCTTATGTTTATTGTACATAATCTGTTATGCTACCCTAAACAACGCTGTTTCTGGATACTATTATGAAAAAAATCATTCTCATTGGCGGCGGTGGACACGCAAAAGTAATAATTGATATACTCCGTGAATCAGATTCATACTCCATCGAAGGTCTTGTTGTTAATGACCCTGATTCAGCTAAAATCAGCGACTATCCGATACTTGGAAATGACATTATATTACCCGATCTTTTCAAGAGCGGCCTGAGGAATGTCGCACTCGGAGTCGGTGGTTTTACAGACAACAAAAACAGAACAAAATTATTCAATTCTGTTAAATCATTAGGCTTCCACGTAATCAGCGTAATTCATCCCTCCACCATTATTTCAAAAACTGCAAAATTCGGGGAAGGATGCGTGATCTATCCTGGTGTTACCATCAACAGCGATGTGAGAATTGGCGAAAATGTAATCATCTCTTCTGGGGCAACCATCGATCACGAAGCGGTGATCGAGGACAATGTTCTGATTTCCACCGGCGTTACTATCGGCGCATATACGAGAATAATGAATGGTGCCCTTCTCGCCCTTGGGTCTAAAATCGTTGCCGGGGTTACGATTGGCCGGAACAGTCTCGTTTACGCCGGCTCGGTTGTTGTTCACGATGTTGATGATAATACTAAAGTGTCAGGCATTCCCGCCCGGGTCATCACCCCGAAACATCAGTCTCGATAAATAAAACGATACTTCATATCGAAATATTCTTATTTAACCCTACTATCATTATTCCCGTTATTATAAATACCACACCCACAATTGAATAGACACTGATCTCTTCATTGAAGAATAATCTTCCGGCAACCAGCGCAAGGATGTATCCGATGCTGAGCATCGGGTATGCAAGATTAAACTCATACATTTTAAGTACGTATATCCAGATTATAGCCGATAAAAACGAGAAAGCTATTGCGGTCCAGAGCGTATAATTCCCCGCGATGCTTATAATCGCCGCAATTGTAATTTTATGAAAATCGGTTCCGATTAACATTTTCTTTAAAAATATCTGCCCCAGCACAAGGAGGAATGACTGAGCGGTCATCAATAACACAAGTTTTATCATTTTTTTGTTTTCCTTACATCGCCGATTATCTTTGCCGGATTACCCCCAGCGATTGCGTAATCGGGGACATTCCGCGTTACGACTGAGCCGGCCGCGATTATCGCGCATTTGCCAATCCGAACGCCGGGTAAGATAATCGAGTTCACGCCTATGAACGCGCCCTCTTTTATTTCTATGCGGCCCGTGGTATTATCCCTTTTCAATATCCGCCGCAACGAGTCCGTGTAATTTATATGACATATCAATTTAACACCCCTGGTGAGAAAAACGTCGTCGCCGAGGGTCACCATCTCGGGATATAGTGAATCGATGATCACTTCCGGCGCGATGTAAACGTTGAACACGTTTTTTATATTCACACCGCGCATTTTATGTATGAGTGGCGACAACCAGGAAGGGACAATAATAATATATGCTATATAACCCAAAAAACCTTTTAACAGAAATCCAATGCCTTTAAAGTATTTCCTGTCCATATTTCAACGCTCACCTTACGCCGCGAGCCGCGGGCCTGCTCTTTATTTCCTTTTCAATAATTGCGGTATGGCTTATGAGTATCTGCACCTGGTCGGACAATTTATTGATTTTCACCGTTATGTAAAACTGATAGGCAAGAAGAAAAAGTATTATTCCGATATATATAATATTTGTCGCGTCAGATAACCCGAAAACTACGTGTGCAATATATTGATAAACCGTTTCCAGGACCGGAATTGAAATCAAGAACATTGCGATGATAAGCCATAAAAGCGTGTAGGCCGGCCTGATGAGATTATTTTTGCTATACTTCATTATTATAAGAACAAAAATCAGCCCCAGAACCAACGATATCACTTTAATTTTAATGCCCATACGTCAAGCCACCCTGATCTTTGTCTTGTACTCGAGTATACATCCTATAATATTTATAACGCCTTTCAGTGGGAAAAGAAATGAATTCGTAAAATCGAATTCTGATTTCCCGTGTATCCGTTCCTTCATGGTAACCGGAAGTTCAGTTACCCTGGCGCCGTTGTAATAGCTGAGCAACAACAATTGGTTCACGTCATATATTTCTTTTCTGTAATTGAGAGCGAAGTATTTTATCACCACATCGCCATACGCCCTGAATCCCGAGGTCGCGTCCGTGATAACAAGGCCCGTCAATCGCGAGATCAATGTTGAAAACAATTTGATCCCGACCCTCCTGATCGCGGTGGATTTAAAACCGTCCTTCCCGAGATAGCGCGACCCTATGACATAATCCGCTCTGTTATTGATGATTGGTTCTACGATGGTTTTGAGTTCCGACGCCACATGCTGTCCGTCGCCATCGAACTGACAGAGAACATCATATTTGTACCTGTTGGCATAGAGAAAATAAGTCATGACAGTGCCCACCGAACTGCCGGTATTGATACAATGCGTGACGCAGGGGACTTTATGTTTTTTACATACCGCGGCCGTAGAGTCACTGGAACCGTTGTCAATTACCACCACATCGTATCCGAAATTATGATCTTCAAGATCTTTCAGAACGCGCCCGATATTCATCTCTTCGTTATACGCGATTACCGCGATTAATATCCTCGGCTTGGCCATCCACTCATCCCTCAAAATGACTCATTATTTTCGCTATCCGATCGATCTTATCGCGTCGGCTACGCGTCGTATATCCTCATCGCTCAATCCCACACTGCAGGGAATGTTGATGGTCTTATCTATCATGAGATATGCGTGTTCAATCCTGTACGTCTGGCAATTTTTATACGGTTTCTGGAGGTGATTGAGATGCCATACCGGGCGTGTCTGTATATTTTTTTCTTTAAGACCTTTTATAAGCCGGTCGCGTTTTCCTCCCGAATGCCCCGGATTAAGCTGCAGCGCATACATCCAATGGTTGTTGTCAGAATAAGGTGGAACAGGGCATAATGCCATGCCTTCCGTTCCGGATAAATAGCCCATGTACTTTGCATAATGATCCTTTTTAGTTTGTATATAATCCGGAAGCATTTCGAGTTGTGCGACTCCCATGGCGGCCTGGAGATTGGTCATTCTATAATTATACCCGATTTCGTGGTGAATGAAATACACCTCGTCGTCTTTAGCCTGGGTGGTCAGGTATTTCGCCTTTTTCGCGTACTCCTCGCTATCGGTCACGATCATACCACCGCCACCGGTGGTTATTATTTTATTACCATTGAATGAATAACACCCCAATTGACCGACCGTCCCGGTATGTCTTCCCGCGTGGATTCCCTCAGTATACCGTGAGCCAAGGCTTTCCGTTGCATCCTCGATTATCGCGATATTGCGCTCCCCGCAGATGATCGCAAGATCATCCAGCCGGGCCGCGTTTCCGAAAACATGTACGGGAATGAGTGCGCTGATCCTTCTTCCGGTTAATCTGTTGTAAGAGCATCCATCCCGGAATATCGTTCCAGTTTCAATGAACTCTATCGTTTTTTGATAATCCAGATTATAGTATTCATCACAATCCATAAAAACCGGATGCGCGTTGATATATTTAACGGCATTCACCGGCGCTATAAACGTAAGGGTCGGCATTATTACTTCATCATCCGGCAGTACACCCGCAATCACCATTGAAACATGAAGGGCGGATGTGCCGTTCATGCAGGCAACCGCGTGTTTTGCGCCGGTATAGTTTTTTATCTCTTTCTCAAATCGATCGACGAATGATCCGACAGAAGACACCCAGCCGGTATCCAGGCATTCCTTGATATAATGCCATTCGTTGCCGCGAATTTCCGGAACGCTTAAAGGAATAAAATCAGACATTATAAATTCCTGGTTTGAAATTGGAGATGTTTTCTTTTATCCATATTACGGATTCCGCCAGGCCGCTGTCCAGCGTGTAGGCCGGTTTCCAGCCGGTGTGCTTCATTATTTTAGAATTGTCGCAGCATAGACGCTCCACCTCACTC
>CAYUJU010000093.1:0-4226 GCA_964445115.1 uncultured Methylobacillus sp.
GGCAGTTTCGAATACGGCACCGACGGCGACGACTATCCGCGCTTGCATGAAGAATTTCCAAGCCGCATCGTCGATCAGGTGGTGGGCGACTTGGTGCTGTTTCCGTCCTCGTTGTTTCACCGCACGCTACCGTTTCATGCCGAGCAGCAACGGGTCTGCGTGGCGTTTGACATCAAGCCCAGGGCTTGAAACCTGACAATTTGATTTCCGGCTATTTGCAAAATGCGATTGGAAGAGATGTTTGATAGGCAATATCATTGAATCCGCTCAAGTGGTTGGAATCATGTGCGTTTTGTTACGCCCCATAGGAGACAACCGACAGGGGGGTGTCCAATGCCGGGGTGAGCCAATTGCCGACAGTAGGATGGGTAGAGCGAAGCGAAACCCATCAAACGAAACGCCGATAAATGAGATATGACAGAATATCGCCGACATCGCTTCAAAGGCGGTTGTTATTTTTTCACAGTCAATTTGGCGGAACGAAATCGGACTTTGCTGACCGATAAGATTGAACTGCTTCGCGAGTCTTTTCGTAACGTAAAAGAACAACACCCGTTTAATATCGACGCGATTGTTGTTTTACCGGAACATCTCCATACCATTTGGACTTTGCCGGAAGGTGACGATGATTTTAGTTGTCGCTGGCGGCTCATTAAGACCCGCTTTACTAAACAGATTGAAAAAGGCGAGCGAATTTCCAAAAGCCGTGAACGGAAACAGGAGCGCGGCATATGGCAAAGACGGTTTTGGGAGCATCGAATTAGAAACGAGGACGACTTCGTCAAGCATGTCGACTATATTCATTACAATCCAGTAAAACACGGCTATGTCCGTTGCGTTGCTGATTGGCGATATTCTTCATTTCATAATTTCGTCAAACGCGGCATTCTCCCGGCAAATTGGGCGGGCGGCATATATCCTGAATTGGATTTGGCGTAATCGATGGTGTTTTTGATGGGTTTCGGCTAGCGCCTCTACCCATCCTACGAGCTAATTTACTGAAATATCCTACCTAGCAGCGAACGATTACAGGAGAATTGCCATGCTACCAATACATATCCCGGTGGACGAGTTCACCACCCCCGATCCCGTCACCGCAAACGAAGATATGACGATCGACGATCTACGGCATCTGATGGAGGAGCACGGCATCCGCCACCTCCCTGTCGTCCGCGGCGATACCGTAGTCGGTGTGATCAGCGATCGGGATGTGCGCCTCGTTTTGGGTTTGGACAGCGCAGAGAAGTTCCATGTGCGGGCTGCCGACATCATGGCGGTTGCCCCCTTGACTGTGAGTGCCGCCACGCCCTTGGACGAAGTGGCCTTCGCGATGTCCGACAAGAAGGTCGGCAGTGCGATCGTCAACGATGAGGATGGCCGGTTTCTGGGTATTTTCACTGCTACTGATGCGTTGAATGCACTGATCGAGATCATACGTAAAGGTGGCGTGTCCGCACCGTGACCCTTAACCGTAAGAGGGCCACGATAGCTCTTGGCCGTTAACAAGCACAGAGCTCACCAACTTTTGCACAAAACAGGCCATAGGGTTACTTAACGATCCAACCCAGTTTTGCTTGAAATGGGACGTTTTAAAAAAGGGGATGGTGTTGAGTTACAACCCCGGAATGCAAATAGCCGATTACTCTAAAAAATCGGGAGTCCACGAAAAGCACGAAAGACAAGAAATAAAACAGACAGTTACGCCACGAGATTTAATCAGCCAGCCGGTATCAGCTTGTGTAAGTAATAATGTGCTGAAACTTTTCGTGATTTTCGTGTCTTTCGTGGGTCAAAGTCTTGTTTCAGGATTATTTGCGTTGCAAGCGTAAGGAATTCAGCACCACCGAAATCGAACTCATCGCCATCGCCCCGGATGCGATCATCGGATTAAGTTTGCCCATGGCCGCGACCGGTATCGCCACGCTGTTGTAACCCAGCGCCCAGAACAGGTTTTGCTTGATGATGCGCAGCGTCGCGCCGCTTAACTCCATCACTTCCGCGACCTTGCCAATGTCGCCGCTGACCAAGGTCAGGTCGGCGGTTTCGATGGCGACGTCGGTGCCGGTGCCGATCGCAAAGCCGACATCGGCCGCAGCCAGTGCCGGGGCGTCGTTGATGCCGTCGCCTATCATGCCGACCTTGGCGCCTTTGGTTTGCAATTCGTGGACGATGTCCAGTTTTTGTTCGGGCTTGGCGTGGGCGACAACGGTGTCGATGCCGACCTGTTCGGCGATGTAGCGCGCGGTAGCTTCGGTGTCGCCGGTCACCATCAAGGGTTCCACGCCCAATTTGCGCAGGCGCTGAATCGCTTCGGCGGCATGTGCGCGCGGTTTGTCGGCGATGCCGAACAAGCCGGCGGCCTTGCCGTCGATGGCGACGAATACCGGGGTCTTGCCTTGTTCCGCCAACGGCGCCGCGCGTTTCGCCAGGGTTTTGATGTTGATTTTCAAGTCTTGCAACCAGTCGGCGTTGCCTATCAATACGTCCGCGCCATCGACTCTGGCCTGGATGCCGTGGCCGGGAATGTTTTCGAAGCTTTCGACTTGGCAGGGCTGGATGCCGCGAGACTCCACATAAGCGACGATAGTCTTGGCCAAAAAATGCTCGGAATCGTCTTCCGCCGCGGCCACCAGCGCCAACAGCCTGGTTTCGTCCTGTCTGGCTGCGACGATGAAATCGGTTACCTCGGGCTTGCCTTCGGTGATGGTGCCGGTCTTGTCGAAAATGATGTAGTTCAGCTTGGAGGCCATTTCCAGGCTGCTGCCGTTGCGGATATAAACGCCGCGCTTGGCCGACTGGCCGGTGCCGACCATGATGGCCATTGGCGTGGCCAAACCCAGCGAACAGGGGCAGGCGATCAACAGCACGGCAATCGCATTGGTAAACGCGAAACCGAAAGTGGCGCCGGCCAGCAGCCAGCCGCCCAAGGTCAGCGCGGACAGCGTCATCACAGACGGCACGAACACGGAAGAAATGCGGTCGACGGTTTTCTGGATCGGCAGTTTGGATGATTGGGCTTGATCGACCATATGGATGATGTTGGCCAGCACCGTATTATTGCCGATCGCGCTGACGCGCATTTTCAACACGCCGTTGGCATTGATGCAGCCGCCGACCAGTTTGTCGCCGGCTTGCTTGATGACCGGCAGGCTCTCGCCGGTGACCATGGATTCGTCCACGGTCGATAGGCCTTCCAGCACCACGCCGTCGGTGGGGATTTTCTCGCCGGGCCGTACCAGCAGAATGTCGTCGATAGCGACTTCCTCCAGCGTGACGACGATTTCCTGACCGTCGCGCAGCAAGGTGGCGTGTTGCGGCTGAAGATCGACCAATTTGCGTATCGCTTCGTGGGCCTTGCCCTTGGCTTTTTCTTCCAGGTAACGGCCGATCAAGACGAAGGTCAAAATGCCGGTGGCCGAATCGAAATACAGCCCGCGCCGACCGGCCAGCAGCGTGTACAGGCTGTAGCCATAGGAAGATCCCACACCCATCGCAATCAGGCTGTCCATGTTGGTGGCGCCCTGTTTGGCCAGTTTGGCCGCTCTGACGAAGAAGGGCTTGCCGGCCCAAAACACCACCGGAATTGCCAGCAAATGCTGCGCCCAGTGCCAGAAACGTGAGCTCGGCGCCGCCATGCCGATCGCCATGACCGGCACGCTCAAGGCCACCGACACAATCGCCCGGTTGCGGGCATCTTTAAGACGTTGTTTTTCCTTGGCGATCAGCCATTGCCGCTGCGCCAAATTGTCGAAATTGTGCGCTTTGTAACCGGCCTTTTCGACCAGGGCGATCGCTTCGTCCTTGGTCAGTCGTCCTTTGACGACGGCCGATTCCGAGGCGTAATTGACGTTGGCCAGCGTGATACGCGGGTCGCGCCTAAGCAGCATTTCGATCAACAGCGCGCAGGAGACGCAGGTCATGCCTTCGATAGCGAGATTGTGTTCCTGCTCCGGCATATTTGGGTCGACGGCGATGGCGCCGGCGGCCTCGACCACATAGCTGTTTTTTTGCCCCAGGTTGCCGAGCACGGCATCCAGCACGGTCAGCAGGCTGGTGGCCGGCAATTTCAAAGGATCGAAATGGATCGCCACTGAACCTATGCTGGGTACGCTGCGCACATCGACGATGCCGGGGCGTTTTTTCAGCAGGATTTCCAGGATGTAGCAGCGTTCCGGATCTTTGTGCAATAGCGGCGACAGTATCCGCACGCGCCGCTTGAGTTTGTG
>CAYUJU010000094.1:0-3953 GCA_964445115.1 uncultured Methylobacillus sp.
TCCAACACCGTCACAGCCATTACGCCGACCGAAGGCAGATTCAATTTGCCGGTGTAATGCTGGTAAGCGGGCGCTGGTTCGATCTGGTCACCGTCATAAACCGAGAGTTTTTGCTCATCCTTGGGCGTCGGACGAAAGGCCTGGGATGAAACGCGGTTTTGTTGGATGAAATTGTGGTGAATTTGACGATATAAAAGCGTATTGGCATTCATGCGTTAATTCCGTTTAGGTGCTTCAGTTGGTCCATCAGCCACAGCCAGTCCTCAGATTTGGCCAAGTCCAGCTCACGGCAGGCTTCCTGCTCGGAACTCATGTCCAACGCATGCCATTGGGCGGTGTGAGCATCAATGTTGATGTCCAAAGAAATTTCGTGAGAATTTACTGACCACTCGGCCTGCACACCACCTTCGGCAGTTGGATAGAGGTAAGGCGCTGGTAAGTCGTCCGGATAGTAGCTTTTAAAACAATCTGCTAGCCAAGTTAACCCTTTGGCATTTGGCGCAAAACCTTTTTTGCCATCTAACCAACCGTTGCGAATTGCGCTGAATTCATCCAAGCGAGCGAAAATATCATTAGCTTCCAAAAGGGTTAAATGTTCGACTGCTTCAACGCTTTGCAGGCGGTCACTACGGCTATAAAGACCAATGCCTTGCAACAAAACACGAGCCCCTAAGGTGTAGCCGTTAAATGCTTCCAGTACCGTTTGTAAATGTTGTGGAGCAATAGGAGCCGTGACGCGAGGACCGTTTATGACTTCAAGTTCAAATGTCATTTTATTTTGGTTGGCTTCCGAGATTGAACCTCGCAAGCTGATTTCTTCAGAAAACTCGTGCACTTGAGATGATGCAAGGATTAGTTTGCGTCGTGTGAGTTTGTTAAGCCGTGCGGGCCGACCGGCGTTTTCGGGACGGAACTCTATACACTCGCCATCGCGTAAACCGCGACCAATCCGGTCGAAGTAACCTAACAGAAAATCGGGTAGGTGTGAATTGATCGGGGTGTCATGTTCAGCCGCATCAATTGCACCAATGATAGAGTTTCGCGCGTGCTCGAAGTAAATTTGGTTAACCGGTGGGAACAGTTGGTTGGATTCAACAACCATGCTGATTTGAGGTACAGCGCTGCCATCACCAACACCGATCAGTCTCAGCCCAATGCCATCGCTGAACCCTTTGGGTGTTCGCTTACGGTCTGTGTTTTCTTGCAGATAACGCCATTTAGCAACCTCAACGATCATTTCTTCAAGTGTGGCGAGGTCTTTAAGCAGTTCCAACGGAATGGCGTGGTTGGAGAAACGACTACCCACCATGCGCGGTGATAAAAACGGAATTAATTGCGTCATGCGGTTACCTCTCGCAGTAAATCAACAATCTCGCCTTCCAGCGCCTTGATTTCGGCTTCGATGCTTTCCAGATCGCGCGGTGGCTCATAGCGGTAGAAATGCCTGTTCAGCGGAATTTCGTAACCGATTTTGGTTTTGCCGTGGTCTATCCAAGCATCGGGAACATGCGGCAACACTTCGCGTTGAAAATATTCATCAATGCTTTCCTTGAGCGGGACGGTTTCGGTGTCGCGCAAGTCGGTATCGTGCTCTGGGTTACCTTGCCTATCGGTGCAGATATTTGCCGTTTCGTCACGCTCACTCAACGCCGCCAACACCGCTTTAAGCTCCGGCGCAGACAGGCGCACGTCATGGGCGCGGTCGATGTCGCGCAGTGTCAGCAAAAACTGTTTGCGGTCGACAAACAGGGTGTCGCCATGCTGCTCGGCAAAGGCGGCCAGCAAATCGCGGATTTGTTGCTGGCGAGCGCGGCCGGCTTCGATTTCCTGCTGGCGGACGGTTTCGTTCTTTTTACTGCTACTGGCAAGATTGACAAACGCGGTTTGCTCTTCCAGGCGGGCGATGCGCTCGGCGCTGGCTTGGAAATTGAGCCTGAGCGGGCGCTCGACAGTGATTTTGTGATAACCAAAGTCTTCGTTATCGAACACTTTGCTGACAACCTGTTCTTTGTCTTTGTCGTCAAATGTAAAGCTACGAGTTTCTCCATCGGCAAAGTTGGCGTAGATGCGGGTGATTTCGCCAATATGGTCCGGGTCTTTGGCTTTGTCGTTGGGGTCGCCGATACGGCGACGCTTGTTGCCCAAGGATTTTTCCATCGGTACCCAGAAATTACGGGCGTCGATCAACTGCACCTTGCCTTTGCGCTGCGGCTCCTTGCGGTTGCTGATGATCCAGATGTACGTGGAAATGCCGGTGTTATAAAACAGTTGCTCAGGCAGCGCGACAATTGCCTCCAGCCAGTCGTTCTCGATAATCCAGCGGCGAATTTCGCTTTCGCCGCTGCCCGCATCACCGGTAAATAAGGGCGAACCGTTGAAAACGATGCCGATGCGGCTGCCACCTGCGGACACTGCGCGCATTTTGGCAATCATGTGTTGCAGGAACAGAAATGCACCGTCGTTGATGCGCGGCGTACCGGCTCCAAAGCGACCGGCAAAACCCAGGGTATCGGCTTCTTGCTGGATGTATTTCTGTTGCTGCTTCCATTCCACGCCAAATGGCGGATTGGCGAGCATGTAATCGAAAGTCCATTTGTTGCCGTCGCTGTCGCGGTCGAAGCCGTCACGGGTGAAGGTGTCGCCGAGAATGACGTTGTCGGCGTCTTCGCCTTTGATCAGCATGTCTGACTTACAGACCGCCCAGGCCTCGTCGTTAAAATCCTGACCGTATAGTTTCGGCTGGGCATCGGCATTGAGCTTGCGGATGTATTCTTCTGCCACCGATAGCATGCCGCCAGTGCCGCAAGCAGGATCATAAATGGTTTTGACGACATGGCTTTGTGCTAAATCCTGCTCAGGCACCAATAACAGATTGACCATCAGTTTGATGACTTCACGCGGGGTGAAATGCTCGCCGGCTTCCTCGTTCGATTGCTCGGCACCGATACGGATGAGTTCTTCAAAGACATAGCCCATTTGCACGTTATCCACCCGTTGTGGTGACAGGTCGATGGCAGCAAAAGCCTTGACCACTTCGAACAGGATGTTCTTTTCCGCCATGTGGGCGATTTGCTCGCTGAACTTGAATTTCTCCATGATGGCGCGAACATTTGGAGAAAAGCCGTTGATGTAGCTGTTTAGATTAGGCGCGAGATTATTCGGATCATTGAGCAGGGAATGATCGGCATTCTTATCGAACTGCATCCGTGACAAATTGTAGAAGCGATGGCCGGTAATAGATTGCAGTCTGGCCTGGATGACCCGTTCCGGCTTGGTTTTGAGGGTTTGAAATTCCTCAAATGCCGCATTTTTTGTGGGTGCGAGTAAGCAATCGAAACGCCGCAACACGGTGAGGGGTAGAATGACTTTGCGGTATTCGTTGCGCTTGTACGGACCGCGCAGCAGGTTGCAGATGCTCCAAATAAAATTGGCTAGTTGGCTATGAGTTTCGCCGTTCATTGTGATTCTTTCGGTGATTGTTTGGCGTGCCGATGTGTCAGTTAGTACATTTGACAAACGCTTTTCATGTTTCGCCGCCAGTGTATAAACCGCGACCAAAGCCGGCAAAATAGGCTAATGAACGGGTTTTGGCAAATCAAATGGTGCCGGCAATAGGAATCGAACCTACGACCTTCGCGTTACGAGTGCCATAATTATATTTTAACTTATTGATTTTAATAAACTTAAACAAATAGCTCTCACGTTGCAAAGCCTATTTGTGCACATTCGGGTTTATATGATTTACCCAGATTTTACCCAGCAATTCTCTAATGCAGCAGATTTAAAGAACTGCGCGCCATGCCCTGCAGGTTGTATTATCGGACTGAGGTCTCAACGTTAATGCAACTGATTTTACCTATCGAGTTTCTCCAAAAGCGCCCAAATAGCCAGTCCCTGGGCCTTTGGGAATTGGGGGCTATAAAGCAGTCGTTGAAAGGCTCCCCAAACGGCCA
>CAYUJU010000095.1:0-3928 GCA_964445115.1 uncultured Methylobacillus sp.
CGGCATAGGGATTGTCCTGGCCGGAGAGCTGCCACAGGTTCCGCAAGGCCGAGCCGACGTTCTTCGCGCCGGGTATCCGCGCCAGCTTGCCCTCCGGATCACGGCTGCGGCCGATGAACAGCCGCAGGGCCTGGCGGGTGTGGACGAGCATGTAGTCGTCATCCGAGTCCAGGGAGCCGATGGACAGCATCGTGCGCGCCTCGTCCTTGCCCACCCCTTTGTCCGCGCCCAGCCGGCTCGTGTAGTCGCGCTTCTCCGCTTCCTGGGCGTCTTCCCAGGCCGACAACAGGAGCGAGAGCGGATACAACGGATGATGCGAGGGCACATCCTGGTCCGCGTCCAGAAACTCCTTCAATTGCCGCCGTGCTTCGTCCGGGTCGAACTTCGGTACCGCCGCAGCCCGCTTTGCATCCTTACCTGTCGTCGCCATGTACGTCACTCCCTAAACACGTTCCTGAAATCGGTTGGGCCAGCCCCATCCCGAACCACCCGCCGGTTTGTCCCCAGTAGGGACAACCCTCAACTTGTCTCGGATCTGTCCCCACTGGGGACACACCATCCATCACTCGCTCCGTCACGTTGACCTCGATTGGCCCATCCGTTGCGCCATGAACGTGCGCAAGCCGTTGAGCCCGGCCTGGATGTGCCGAGCTCGTTCGTCAGGGGGGATGGCGTTGGTGGGCGCAATGACCTGCCGTTCCGCCTCGATGCGCTGTCGCCGCGCTTGTTCTCGCAGTGCCGCCGCAGGGATGAAGTCGCCCGTCCTGGCCTTGCTTGCCAAAGCCGAGAGGTAGTTCAGCGGTTGCTCGATGGTCTTGTGGGTCAGGGCCTGGCCGGCCAGTTCGTCCAGCAGCAGCTGGGCCTGTGCCGACACGGGGGCCAGCAGGCGCTTGGCGGATTCGCGTTCTTCCGGCCGCAGTGTCCTGGGCCAGATCAATTGCTCGGACCACCTACTCCCATCGTCATCGGGGCCGATGGCCTCGGTAGGTGGAGTAGTCTTAAAACCTGTAGTCCAATCTATATAGAGATTTTCCGGAAAGCGCCCATCCGGGGCGCCGGAAACCGCCCAACTTGCCGGCACGTTTCCGGAAATCCTGTCGGTACGATTGCGGAAATCCAGTCGGTGCGTTTCCGGAAAACCAGCCAGCAGGTTGCCTGTATCCAGGTTTGCAGGGTTTCCGCATGCTGGATTGCCGGATTCCCGCAAACAGGTTGGTGCGTTTCCGGAGAACCGATCAACCAGGCCGGTGCCGGCCAGTTGATCCGGTTGGCGCAGTTCCGTGTTTGCTGACGCAGGGCGGCTGTCGACAGCCGCGAGCAGCGCAATCAACCGGTCCAGGCGGATTTGCCATTCCACCCTCGGGGGCATGCCTAGCCGGCGCTCGGCCAGCACTTCGGTTTGGCGCAGGCCTGAGCGGGCGCTGTCCAGTTCGTGTCGGGTCAGTCCGGTTTGCTGCCGCAGGGCATCGAACAGGTAGGGACGCCAACCGGTCAGCGCATCGCCATTCTTCAGCCGGGCGCGCTCCTGCCCCAGGAAATTCGACAGCAGCACCGCCGAGGTGGCGGCGCCGGTGATGTCGGACAGGTTCCGGTAGAACAGGAAAGGGCGCCCCAGCAGTTGCAGGACAGCCCGGTCGTTGCGCCAGTCCCAGGCGGTATAGCCGGTGGGCTCCAGAAGCCAGCCCAGGGTGTCCAGGTCGATGCGGTACCAGACCTTGGCCGGCATACCGACCCGTTTCTCCAGCCAGAGCCCGAGGTCTTTCAGGGCCTGTCGCGCGCTATCCTGCTCGCGGCGCGAGAGGCCGGTCTCGTTGCGCCATTCCTCGCGCGTCTTCCAGAACCAGCCTTGCCGGGCCGATTCAGCGATGGCCAGCTTGCGCGTCCAGTAGATGGCCTGGGAGAGCATCAGTCCCGCCGTGACGCATCCGGTCACGAGCACCAGCTTAGGATGAAAGGCGACGCATCGTTGCCCCAGCAAGACCGTGGCTTCGTAGAGCTGGTTCAGCCGCCCCATCGAGTGGGGTGGGTCTTCTGTACCGCTGGTGTGGGCACGGGGCGTATCCGTCATCGACGCTTCGGATTCATCGTGGTATCGATCTCAGTCGAGACGGGCATAGTCGATCTGGTCCAGCCCCTGGTATTTCCGGCTGGCTTGCGCTTGTAGCCGCTCGATCAGGCGGACGACGTCGACGCGGATCTCCAGACGCGCCGGCATGCCGACGCGGCGTTCCTCGATCAGGCCGCGCTCGCGCAGGTTGCGGCGGGCGCTTTCCTGTTCGGTGCGGGTCAGGCAGGTGGCCTCGGCCCATTGCGCCATGGTCAGACGCATCCAACCCTCCGATTTGTCCGGCAGGTCCGCCGCCTTCTGGCAGGCGCAGGAGAGGAAGAGGGCGGCCGTGACCCCGCCGCCCATTTCCACGAAGGCGCGGTGGAACGACACCGGCTCGTCGTACAGCTCCAGCAGAACGCCGGGGGTGATCGTGCGTTGAGCCGAAACGACCTGGGGGCGGCGAGGGAGCGGTCGATTCATGTCGTGGTCTCCTTGAAGACCGCCCACAGCGATGCCAGGGGTTCGTCAGGAAATTGTTCGGCCAGCAGGCGGAAGCGGGCGGCCAGGTCGTCGCTTTGAAGTCGTGTGCCGCGCCAGAACCTGAGTACCTGCTCGGCGACCGCGGCATCCAGCTTGCGCACCCGGCCCCGTCTTGAGGTGTTCGCGGTTATCCGCTTGAGCTGGCGATATTCGCGATCGGGGATGCCGAACAACTCCAGCATGGCCGCCGCCGGCGCGCCTCGCCGGATGAACCACAGGGTCTCTTCCTTGCGATGAAGGATGTGCTGGAGACGATGGCGCGCCAGAGACAATTGGGACTCGTCGACGAACACCGAGATAAAGGCCGGACGTTGTTCGGCAAGGCGCAGCAGTTCCACCGTGGGGGTGCGCTTCAGTTGTTCCAGCGTGGTGGGGCTGACCACCGATAACAGTTGTTCCATGTTCTCTCCCAGGTCGGCCTGGTCGACCAGATGCTGGAGCAGGGCGACCACATGGCGAGGGTCCGAGAGCGGGAGGCCGGGTAAGGTGTTCATTCCGGCCCCGCCACTACGAAGCGTTCAGGTGCGGTCCCGCGTAGTGTGCGCAGTATCGAGACCAGTTCCAGCCAGACCGGCACCGAGGGCGATGCCGAGGCCAGGCGTTTGCCCAGTGACAGGGGGTCGATGGGCATGCCCAGGATCGTGTCCATGTAATGCTGAAGGGCGAACTCGTCGCGGCCATGCTCCTGCCGTTGGGCCTGACGCCAGGTGGATTCCGCCGGCATCGATCCGGACCAGGCGCCATCGAGCTGCTCGGAGAGCATGGCCAGCATCCACCAGCCGAAGTAGCGATCCGCGCCGTTTTCGGTCAAGTCGATGGGCTCGTCGTTTTCCGGTACTTCCATGTAGAAGCCGGTGGGCCACTCCTTGGTGAGACGTAGGCAGTCGGCGGATTCGGTCAGACGAGCGAACCGGGTCGCCAGGTCCTGGATCTCGCTGATCAGTTCTGTCTTGGGCTTCTGTTCCGGTATGACTGGCTCGGGGTTCTCGGTCCTCTCCGTGGCGTTGCCTTTCTTGCCAGCAGAGGTTTCGGCGGCATTCGGAGGGGGTAGGGGAGGGGTGCCCGCTGGCTCCCTCTGTAGCCTGGCCTGGGCCATCAGCCCGGCGATATCCTCGCCCGGGTGCTCCTGGCATAGCTGTCTGGCAAGGCGTGTCAGCTCAACGGTCTCGCCCATCTTCGTGGCCACGGCGTGTTCCAGTTGTTCAATCACTCTGCCTGGCTCAAGTGCGCGGGTGGACAACCAGGAGTGCTCGGCACGCTTCAATACCTGGTCGCGCAACTCCGGCCAGGCCTGGATCTGCTGTTTATGCTTCAAGAGCCGTTCAAAGGCGTTGAAAG
>CAYUJU010000096.1:0-3902 GCA_964445115.1 uncultured Methylobacillus sp.
ATATTGTGTAAAAAAATTGATCCAGTCGGTTTAGTTATTCTTACCATTTCTGAAATCCATTTTTCACACCAATTTAGATATTCCTGGAATTCAAGGCTATCATTATAACTTGTATAATTCTTTTTAAGATTAAATGGAGGGTCTGCAAAAGTCATGTCAACGGTATTGTCTGGAATTTTCTTGAATAACTCTAAACAATCACCCTTGTAAATTTTATTAACCAATTTATCAATCATTTTTTTAATTTTTCAATTAATAGTTTTTCAAATCGCTTTAATTCATCTATATGAAACGTGAACACATCCTCATAAGCAGTTACCATTCTTTTTAAGTCACCTTTACGTACATACCAACCAATTCCATCAATAAACCCTATGAAAATTGCGTTTGGATAATGCTCTTTTATTAGAATGTCAATAGATATTTCTGCTTTAGATTTATCACCTTGTCCTGAGGAAGTTGTAGCAAGAAATGAACTTTCAACAATTATTAATGGTTCTTTTTTGTTTGGTATAATAAAATCCATCGTTCGCTTACTAATTGGGGCATTTTTAATAAGTTCACGTAAGTCTCCAGTTTCGTAGTTAATTTTCAATCTATCAAGAATATCAGCAATAACTTTTTCTGGATTGTTTCCTTTCATTCCAGAATGGCTTCCCTTTTCTTTATAGCGAATAATGGTATCAATAAGTTCAGGTATTTCGAATTTTAGCTTTGAAATGCTTAACTTTTTTAATTCAAAAAGGGGGATTGTATTTGCTAAAAAAGGTATAGAAGCTCCTTCAAAGAAAATATTTACAAGACCCTTTCTAAAGTATTTATTATCTTTAATTAAATTTAATATTGTGCTATCAGACCATTCTTGAATATTTTCTATATTTTTTTCATCGTACCATTTGTTTTTTAGGACGAGTTTATTTAGCTCAGAATTATCTACAATACGTATGATTGTTGTTAAACGCTTAAGATACTCATTTGAAAAACCGGTTAAAGCTAACAATGCTCTTAATCCATTTTCTTTCTCAGTTAAAAGCCATTCAAAGATTTCTTTTTTTAAGCCTTCAGTTTCAACTTTATTTTTAACTATCAAAAGAGTTTCTTTAAGAGAATTGATATATCCTTCATAATTTTCTTCGAATTCTGAATTAAAAAAATAAAAGGTATTCTTTTGAATTACAGTTAAAAATTTGTCCTCTATGCTTTTTTTGAAACTCATAGAATTATTCATTTTCACTTAATAAACTTTCTTTGGAAAAAGCGAATTCTTTTGGATTAAATATTCCTCCATTATAGAAACTGTCATCAGCAAATTCAACAACTTGCCATCCCCAATATTCATTTCCATTTTTATCCCAAAATTTTTTGGGAGACAGAAAAACACCAGTTGAAAAAATCATTGGATTTTCATCTTGCTGTTTTGTAGCCAAAATAATAACTATACCTTTCTAAAAATTAAAATATACTCTTCCTTCATAGTATTTCGCATCCCTTTAATAGGTTTCAAAATACTTTTGACCAAGTGCATATCATATTTTTTTGCCGAATTAATTATCGTTTCTTCCAATCTAATACCACCTGTTTGATTAGTATTTGATCCAATTATTAAAACAAAATATTTGTTTTTTTTCAAAACCTTTGAAACCTGCATACAAAAATTATCCATATCTGAAAAGTAATTATCAAGTTTTTGTTGTTTAGTTTTTCCTTTAAGTCCGATCAATCTATTCTTTAATTCAACTGTATCATAACCTAAAAATTCTAATTGGTCTCTATCATTTTCAATATAATCAATAGCAAATGAATATGGCGGTGAGGTAATAACACAATCAACAGAATTATTCTCAAGATGAATATTTAGCGCATCTGAGCTATATAGAATATCCAACGTACCAAGTTTATTCTTATCGAAATATTGGTTAGAAAGAAATGATTTAACAGTTTCAATATATCGTTTTAAGACCTTTTCAAATAGTTGTTCATGATTTAATTTTACAACTCGTTTAGAATAACCCAGTGCATCTAAAAACGCGAGAAAAGCAAGGTTATAAATTTTTATTTTATTTGGATCATCAATTTTTTCTATTTTATTGAATACATTACCTTGCCTAAAAAAGTTAAATAGTCTCTTGTCCTCTATTTTTAACTTTTCAAATATACCGATGTCAATTGTAAGTGCCTCATACTTTGTTTTAATCATTAATTGACAAAACGGACTGACATCTATAGCTACTGAGTTTATACCCATTAATGCAGCCTCAATGTTTGTTGTACCGCTACCTGCCATCGGGTCTAAAATAATTTCATCATTTTTAATATTTAACACATTTATTAAACCTTTAATTAATTGAGGATGAAATTTTCCACGATATGGGAAAAGCCCATGGGTAGCATAACCAGTTGAAAATTGTCCTTCTTCAAAGTAAGATTGCGTTAGTGTTGAACTATTTAAATGTATTTCTCCTAATCTATTAGAATACATCAAGTAATGATTTGAAAATTTATTATTAATAGATTTTATATATGCGGTTCTTTCTAATAACTGATCAGGAGGTAAACTTTGGTACTCTAAATATGCTAATTCCAATTCAAACAACTCATTTACATTTGGGAAAAGCCTAACATTATCTCCAAATGCTTTATTTATAAAAGAATTCTTTTTAGAAAAATCATTCATAGCTTTACAAATATATTCATTATTTGAAAGGTAATAAAACCATTTTTTATTTTGTTGGAAATGGAAGATTAGGTTTTAAAATATCTTTTATCTTGTAAAATGGAATTGCAACATTAATTTCACCCATTGCGTATGGAGCAATTTCATACGGATCAAACTGAAGAACAAGCGAACCGGGGATAATATAAAAATCCTGATCCGGTAGTATTACTAATTCGTCCTCAAATAATCCTGCTTCGACAAGAGAGCCAACCTGAAAAGTATCAAGTATTGCCTGTTCACATTCGTAAGAAAGTAAATCGAATGAATCATTATTAATTATATCAGTAAGCTTTAAAGTTTTTCCATTACGCATATCAATGTTATAGCCGGTGGAAAAGTAATTTCCGTGCGCACCACCTGTAAACTGATAATGATCTAATATAATACTCAAAAAATTTACCGAGTTATATTGAATTTCAAATCCGGTTTCGAAGCTATAAGTATAATCATAACCATCTTCGCTAAATCCTGCGGTATCTGAAACTAATTCATCATACCATAAAATTGATTGGCTGAATTCATCTTTTAAATATGAGTTAACTTTTTCTTCAATAACTTTATTCTCAAGCCCTGTAATTTGTGGATAATCGATATTGATATAAGCCGAGCTATCCGGTAAGCTTTTTGAATAATGAACAGTTGTGATGCGAAGAGTATCACTTTTCTCTGCATCAAAGTAAGATGTAATTCTTATATTTGCCGATAAATAAATCGAGGTAAATAAAAAAATAAATACAACTAAAATCTTTCTCATTTAGCTAAACCTTTCATTCAATTAAGGATTAGAATGCTTTAATTTTTTTTCATCCAGATATTTTTCTAAATATAAAACTGCTAATGCAAAAATATATCCAAACGCTGCACCAATTATAGCTCCGCCTATTACATCTGACGGATAGTGCAAACCAAGATAAACTCTGGAAATTGCAATCAGTGTTGCGGTAATAAATAAAACCCATTTAAGTTTCGGGAACAATTTGTAAAAAAACACTGCTGCCGCAAAATTATTTACTGCATGGTTTGAAGGAAAAGAATATGTCCCCGTGCAGCCAAGCGGAGTGAAAGCATCAGGTAAAACTTCGCAGGGTCTTGGGCGGGCAAAAAATTCTTTAAGCAATCTATATCCTGTTTGATCAGTAATTATTATAAGTAAAATTATACCAATAACGGCAATTTTTCCTTTTCT
>CAYUJU010000097.1:0-3634 GCA_964445115.1 uncultured Methylobacillus sp.
AATGTCGTTTTCGGATACTTCCAGGCCATGAATCCAGGCCGAGCCCATGCGTCGATGATCGCTCGGTATTAAGGTCGAGACATCCCGTTTCAAAATCTCGTAGGCCAATTGCGCATGCTTTTGCACCCAATCGAATCCCCAGCCGAACCACAAGGCTTCGGGATGATGTTTCACCATCGCTACCAGCTTCTCGGCATCCAGGTATTGGAAACGAAACTGCCGCAACCGGCGCTTGCGATACCAGAGACTCAATGCCGGCGACAGCCGCCAACACGCCATCACTCCGCACGCCGTCATCAACCAATCGAAGGGTTCGCGCGGCAAGCCCGACCAGCGACTGGTGAAATGCGCCAATGCGGCACCGCCCAGCCAGCCCGATATGGCATACACCTCGAAGATGGGGCGCCAAGGAAACTGGTAGTCGTAATCGGATTTCATGGCCTATGCCGCATTTGCAAAACGGTACCAATACTTCGAAAATTGGCATGGCTACCCAGTGCCCGCATCAATTGCGTGCGGGTCAAGCCTGGCGTGTTTCGCAGCAAACTCTCAATCGACTGATCCTCTACATCGAGCCATGCCGAGTCGGTTCCGTCTACAGACGGCGGTGGCGCGGCTTGCGCCAATTCGTCCATCCAGTGTTCGATGACTTGTCGGAGGTTTTGTTTTGGAGGCGCGCTGGATTCCGATCGTGAGGCAGAGGATTCAAGTTGGATAGCCAGCCGATTACTGGCGGACCGAGACGGCTGCGTGGGTGTTGTGTTACGCGAGGAAGCCACGACAATCGGGACCGCTTCTGTCGCAGGCACACTCTCGACGACTGACTGATGCTGCGGTAATGATGCGTGCTCGGTCTGCTGTGCCGCTGTCGTTGGTCGATGTATTGTTTTTGGCGCACTGCTGCTTCCGGCGGCTGCCGATGGGACAAGTGGCTCTGACGCTAAACTTGCGGTGGACACGGGCGTGCTCGCCAACAGCCGTTTGAACATAGCACTCGGTTCGCTGGCGAGTAACACGCCACGGATTTTGTCGATCTCCCGAATTTTGCGCATGGGTGAAAGCACGTCGATCACTAACCAGCCTTTATCGTCCAGGCATTTGATGAACTGATTGGCTTCGAGTTGCAGGGCATCCGCTGTTCGGGGAAAAGCGAGCAGGCATTGGTCCTTATGCTCCAGAAGATCAGTGCCCCAGCGCCAATGATCAGCCGTGACAATACCGGCCAGTTGAATCAGCCAGTGTCCTGCTTGACCTTGCGATTCCAGCCATTGTCTGGCAACGTTACTTTGATCCAGCGCAGGATTTTGCGGTGAGACCGATGCTGCCTCTGCTTCAATCTTGCCGTCCGAACCGCTATTTGAAGAGTTCTGCGTGGTATCGTTTGGGTGTTGATCACTTCTATCGTCCAAGACTTGACCGGAATGTTCGTGTAGATCGCGGTCTCTGTCAGCGTCGGTATCCATCGCCAAAATGGCGGCTAAATCTACCGGGATGACCGACTCAGCCAATTGCACAGCATTGGATTCAGCGCTCGCTGTCTCGATTTCACGGTCAGGTGTCTTCGCTTTTCGCCGTTTGCCTCCACTGTTGTCGGAAGCCGATTTGCTGGTGGCTTGGGACTGGGCGGCGGCGGGGTTGGTAGACGTTGATTCCGGTTCATCACTGACTTCGATGCCATCCACTGCCACCGGCGGCTCGCCGCTGTATACCAGTTCGATCGAGGCCAGGCGCAACATGAACAAGCTGCCATTCAGAGTGTCGGTTTGCATGCGCCAATAGCGAAACCGCCCGCCGTTCGGTAGGGTTTTGGGAATAGCTAGCCCGCGTTCGATCAAAATATCGGCCAGGGTGTCTTCATCGCGGGGAATGCCGGGGATGTGATCCTTGTCCAGCAGAGCCAGCATGTCTTTGACGGCGCTGCGCCAGACGATATGGAGACCCTCCTGGAAACGCCAGATGCGGGCGCCTTTTTCATTGGCCTGCCATTGACCGGATTTGACCAGTCGACGCATCGCATCGCACAGGTAGCGTTCGACCGGCATGCCCATGGCCGATTCCAGGCCATGGTAGTGGGCTTTCAAATCCCGTTCCACACTCATGCAATCGGCCGCCATGACCAGTGCGTAGCATTTCGAGCCGCGATCCAGACCGTGGATGGTTTCCAGCATGGCCTGCATGATGTCAGGACCGGGGGCCAGAATGTAGGCGCGTGCTTCACGGGTCAAAACCCGTTCGATGACCAGGGCCGAGAACTGCTCATGACGCTTGTGACGATTCTCTCGCCAGCGTAAGAAATAACGATCGATGTGATGCTGCGATGCCCAATCGGCCAGGTTTTCATCGCAAGGATTCCAGGTGTGTTCGCCCAGTCTATCCATCACGGCGACGTCCGATACCGGTTTGCCGATGTCGTGCAGCAACCCGGCAAAACAGACCGCCAACCGCCAACGCGGTTCCAGCGCTTTACGCGCCTTCGGCGTGACATCGGTGGCAAACAAACAGTCCTGGGATGCCAACGTTGCCCAGTGCGCGACTTCCAATCCATGCCGAAACAAACCGCCGGCGCCGCGATGGTGGTGCGATTCCGACGCCGGCAGCAGATGGCTGAAGGCCGCATAACGCGCGATCACCGGCAGTACGATGCCCTGAAAAAGGGATTCCGGACATGCCAAGGCCTGTTCAATAGACTGTATCAGCTCGGTTTGGGTGCCGAGAATACGAGCCACTGGCGCAGCCGGTAAACCTTTCATGAACGGCGGATACCGCGGTATTTCTTCCTCCGGGCTGGCCGGGTTTGACTCAGGCGCAGGTTTCCCGGCAATGAAGAATCGTTGCAGCCAAGGGATCGAGAACGGTGAACGTATGGTTTTCATGACTCGCTATCATGCCAGTCATTTTTTTGAGTCAATCTGCGAAAAATGCATAATTATCGAGATTTCGCAAACGAGCCTGGAAAAATAGTGCTTACTGTGTCGAGTCTTCTAACTGTTTTGGAGACGACATGAACACTCGCATCGCCCCGTTTGCCGCCATCTTGCCCACCTTGTTCAGCGTGGGTTGCAGCACCTTACCAGCCCCGTCTGATCAAGTCAGCGAAACTGTCATCGAATCCCTGATTCCCGCCACAGCATCCGAGTCGTGGCGTCTGGACGTCACCCGGCAACCCAGTCGCTTGGGTGGCTCGGTCTGGTGTACGTCGTCCATCGAACATGTGGTCAGGCTGGCGGATCCCATCTGGTCGATGGCCACCGAGGCCGCCGTCGACGCGGCGAATCACGATGAGCCGCCGGTCACACCCGGCCCATTGGTGGTAGAGCGTGCCTGGCGCAAATACTGCCATCACCAGCTCGATCTGACTGAAGCCGAGCGTGAATGGATCGCGACAACCGCACTGCCGCCGACCGATCCAACCCGGCATTGCGATCCTCGTAGCTTGAAAAAGTGAGGTGCGTATGACTCAACAAACAGCGACCTCACTGACCAATCTAACCGAACGTTTCCAGTTGCTGACGGAGCGCAAGAAAGCCCAACCACGACGTGTTGAACCGCTAGACACCCTGCCCAGTTGGCCTGCCGGCATGCGCGGCACGCCGAATGCCTGTTTGCGCAGCGCCTTGTTTGCCGGTGTGCAGGG
>CAYUJU010000098.1:0-3444 GCA_964445115.1 uncultured Methylobacillus sp.
TTGACGAACGAATTTGGCGCGGATTATTTAAATCAATGGTTGCAGATAAAAAACCTGTCCTCCCACGTCAGGCAAATCATACAGTCTGCCATGGGTGAGTTGGATGATTATTTTGATTGTTTGGAGCGCGCACAGGTTCAGAGTGCTGATCAAGAAATCACGTCGTTGAATTGTTTATGGCTTATCAAAGCCCGTGATCTCTGTCGAGATAATCCTCTATTCGCTGGTTTTATGTTGGGCATTTCGGATAAGGCGTTAATTGAGGCCATTGGTCGTTTGTCAATTGAGGACATTGAGCATATCGCTCAATCGGGCTGGCTGTGTTTTTCGCCAAGGATTTCAAATCATTTTTTTGAGTACATGAACCGCAAGCAGCACACCGCCGTTGATGTGTTGCTGACGTTAAACGCAGGCGTGAATCATGGAGGCTAAAAAGATGATCAAAACGCTTAAACAGTATCAGTTGGCCATTACCCTGATTCAACGCCAGGCCAGAATTGCCGTTATTGTCCGCGAAACCACCATCTCCAGAGAGCTGATAAAGGCCACTTACAAAGAAATTCTAGGGCGATCTGGTAGTTCGGGTCCCATCAAAGAGTCAATTCGTGGCTTGACGCATAACGTAAAACGGTACAAGGAAGCCACGCTCTTCGCCAAGATATTTCGTGCAATTGAAGCCGAAAACAGTCACGGCGAAATTGATAACGTTATCCAGGCATTCGATTTTTTTAAAATCTCCTTGCCCAGTGGCAATCTCGATTTCACCACGGCATGGTTAGTGGCACGAGACTTGAGAAATAAAAAATTGCTGATGACGGAATGTGGCCATTGTTATTCAGCGGTGTTGATCATTTTGGGCAGCGAAAAGTCGCTGAAGCGGTGTTGTGTTTGTAAAACCGCTTTAAAAACTGATCTTTAGATTTTTATTTATAACCTTCTATGTTCAGAGCCGACCAATCACTTTTTGAAATAAAGGATTGGTTGGTTGTGGGGCAAGAAACCAATCGCAAAGCTTTCAGCACCATGAGTAAAACAAGTTCCAAACAACATTTTCTAACGTTATTGCTATGACCGAGAGGACTCGGTAGATGAAAACATTAGATTTATCGGAAGCAGCCGACTTGTTGAAGCTCCATCCACAAACAGTCCTGCAAAGGGCGCGCTCGGGCGACATTCCTGCAGCTAAGCCCGGAAAATGTTGGGTATTTATCGAAGAGGATTTGATCGAATGGCTTCGAAGCCAATACAATGCTACTAGGGATGCAAGGCTTGGAGGTCTCGCATTATGCTCTTTAAAAGAAACAACTCGAAATTCTGGTGGTTTAAATTCACCACACCTGACGGAAAAGTTATACGACGATCTTCTGGCACCACGGATAAACGGCAAGCCCAAGAGCTAGCCGACACCTGCAAGGCCGAAGCTTGGCGTGTTGCAAAGCTGAAAGAAAAACCTCGGTATACCTGGCAGCAAGCTGTGATCAAATGGCTTCAGGAGTCGCAAAAGCGGACACTTGAAGAAGATCGCGCCAACTTTCGCTGGTTAGATCGTTATCTGGGCAGGAAGGCTTTGGCCGATATCGATCAATCAGACGTTGACCGGATTATTTCTGCCAAATTGAAGGAAGGTGTGAGTAACGCCCGTGCTAATCGTATTACTGCGCTGGTGTCTGCTGTACTTAACACTGCTCGCCGTGAATGGGGGTGGATTGATTCAGTGCCCCCAATTAGAAAACTGGCTGAGCCCACGAAGCGTATTCGATGGCTAACTAAGGACGAGGCAGCCCGGTTATTGGCTGAGTTACCTCCTCATCTGGAGGCGATGGCTCGTTTCAGTCTTTTAACGGGGTTGCGTGAATCCAATGTGACAAAACTGGAATGGAATCAAATCGATTTGCAACGACGGGTAGCATGGATACATCCTGATCAAGCAAAAGCCGGCAAAGCAATTGGCGTACCTTTAAACGATGAAGCCGTAAATATTGTCCGGTCTCAGATCGGCAATGATCTTCATTACGTCTTTGTGTTCAAAGGTAAAGCAGTTTTGAGGGCAAATAATCACGCTTGGCGCAAAGCTTTAAATCGGGCGGGAATAAAGGATTTTCGCTGGCACGATTTGAGGCACACTTGGGCAAGTTGGCATGTCCAAGCGGGAACGCCACTCAATGTGCTTCAGGAACTTGGTGGTTGGTCTGATTACAAGATGGTTTTACGCTACGCACATTTAGCGCCAGAACATCTGGCACACCATGCCGCCAATATAGGCACATTTTTGGGCACAGCTACAAAAGAGAAATCAATTAACCTGGGCTAAGTTATTGAATTTATTGGGGTGAACGATGGGGCTCGAACCCACGACAACCGGAATCACAATCCGGGGCTCTACCAACTGAGCTACGCTCACCATAATGAGATTTTAGGAATGGCACGCTTGGCAGGACTCGAACCTGCGACCCTCGGCTTAGAAGGCCGATGCTCTATCCAGCTGAGCTACAAGCGCAAATCTTGGTCGGGGTAGAGAGATTCGAACTCCCGACATTCTGCTCCCAAAGCAGACGCGCTACCAGACTGCGCTATACCCCGATATTGACCTTCTATTCTGAAGCAGTGATGCCGCTTCGTGATGAAGTCGCTATAATACAGCCCACTTAAGGGTCTGTCAAACTAATTTTTAAATTTTTTATAAAAAGGCGTTCGATGCTGGCGAAAAGCCCAAAGTCCGGTAGTGAAATTTCCCGGCCTTTGGGCGGCAAGCAGCGATTTAGTCTCTCAATAACTCGTTGATGCCGGTTTTGCTGCGGGTCTTTTCGTCGACTTGTTTGATGATGACTGCGCAATACAGGCTGTGGCTGCCGTCTTTAGAAGGCAGGTTGCCGGAAACGACTACGGAACCCGCAGGAATACGGCCATAAGTGATTTCGCCGGTCATGCGGTTGAAGATTTTGGTGCTTTGACCGATGTAGACACCCATCGAAACCACGCAGTTGTCTTCGACGATGACGCCCTCGACGATCTCAGAGCGGGCACCGATGAAGCAGTTGTCACCGATGATGGTGGGGTTGGCTTGCAAGGGTTCCAACACGCCACCGATGCCGACGCCGCCGGACAAATGCACGTTTTTACCGATTTGCGCGCAGGAACCCACGGTTACCCAGGTGTCGACCATGGTGCCGCTGTCGACGTAGGCGCCAATGTTGACGTAGGAAGGCATCAGGATGGCGCCGGGGGCGACGTAGGAGCCATAACGGGCTACCGCGTTTGGCACCACGCGGACGCCGGCTTTGGCGAAATCGTCTTCGCTATATTGGCCGAATTTGGTCGGCACCTTGTCGTAATAGCGCACGTCGCCGCTTTCGATGACCTTGTTTTCGTTGATACGGAACGACAGTAAAACGGCTTTTTTCAGCCACTGGTTGGTCACCCAGTCGCCGTCTTTTTTCTCGGCGA
>CAYUJU010000099.1:0-3416 GCA_964445115.1 uncultured Methylobacillus sp.
TTATGGTAGTAAAACGTAAAATAGCTTTAATGGCTTTGCATTCGCATTTAATAAAAACGGAAAATTTTAACTGGGCAAATTGTGTTTTGCGTTATTTGCACGGTTTTAAATTGGAAAATTATGAAATCTGGGTTATCAATTTGGCTCTTCGCCTCGCTAATCTTTCAGATTATCAAATCCCACAGGTGCATAAATGGTAAATACTCTTTTATTCAATCATAAAGCTTTAGGTAGTGCCGCTCTCAGGTGCGGCGCTTCTTCCTTTGGGATTAAAAATATGGGCAACTTTTCAAAATATCCTTCTTTGTTTGTTGCTGTTTTTAAGTCACAAGAAAAGCGCAGTAAGTTTTTAAACTTTTTACGCTCGCAAAATTTGATTTATCAAACTGATTTTTACTACAAATACGCAATCTCGCCTCGCTCTCGCTCAGACGAAGCGGGCCATAAAAACGCTTTTGTTTATATGGTCTTTGTAAAACTTTACAAATTTATAGAGCCAAACAAAATAGGTTTTAAAAACTTTCGGCAGCTCTGCACTTCTAAACAGGTGCAGCATTATGTAAATCCGGCTTATGCACACCCGCACGCAAATTTATTTAATAATACTTCAATCAATCAAAGGAGCTAATTATGCATCATTACTATATAATCAACAACGGTAAAGCTATTACATCTTTAGAGGGTTATTTGCTTCTGTTTACCTCGTATGACCTGGCTGAAAGATTCTGCAAGGGAATGAATTTCAAAGATTATTCAATCCATAAAACATTAACCGAGAAAGAAGCCCTTAGCAGATCATTTAATTTTTATAAAAAACCTGTTGGAAAGGAGATCAATTAAAATGACGGCTGCAAAATTATTTTTGATTTTTTTGAACGAACTAAAATCCGCAATTAGTGCCGGGAATAAAAGCTTGATTTTATTCTGCTTCGATATGATAAACTCACTTGATTTTGATCAAGTGCCGGACGACTTATTAAAAGAATATGAAAAACTAATATCTAAGGGCAATGATATTATTTACTCAAATCTAAAGGAGAAATAAAAATGAACCGTGAAACCATTTATAATAAAGTCAACACAATAATTTTAGAAAAATTAAAAAGCGGTAAGATTCCCTGGAAAAATAATATGATGGCTTTTTTACCTGCAAATTATTTAAGCCGTAAATATTATCAGGGTATAAATTGGCTTTTGTTAAATCATCAGGATTTTAAAAGCCCATATTATCTTACATATCTTCAAACTCAGCAAAAAGGCGGCGCAGTATTAAGAGGGTCCGAAGGATTGCCGGTAGTGTTCTGGAAGATTATGGAAGGCAGCGTAAACGAAAAAGGCGAAGTTGATAAATTCCCTTTAATCAGATTTTCTACTGTTTTTAATCTTACTCAAACAACTCTTTATAATAGCAGTAAGGAAGAAGAATTAAAACAGGAAAGGAAAAGCGCTGAGGATATACTCACATCAATAATCAATACACATAAACCCGCTATTGATTATAATTTCAGAGGAAAAGGATTTTACAGACCTTCTACTCATTCAATTTGTGTTCCTCCTATTGATCAATTTTCAAATCCAAACTCTTTTTATGATGTTTTATTTCACGAACTGATCCACTGGACTGGAAAAGATTTAGGTAGAGCTAAGGACTCAAAATTTGGTGATGATGATTACGCCTATGAAGAACTTATTGCAGAACTCGGAGCAAGTTATTTGTGCAGTCTTTCCGGGATTGAAACGGAAATTGAAAACCAGTCCGCATATATTCAAAACTGGATTAAACAATTTCAAAATGATAATTCCTTAATTATCAAAGCATCAACAGCCGCAAAAAAAGCAGTTAATTATTTATTGCTAAATAATTTAGAAACCACAAAAAGCGAAGCGGCTTAAATGCCGCTTTTAGAAAGGATTATGATAAATGAAGAAGTTTAATAATGAATTTACAATAGATGAAGCAATCAGGGTTTTATCAGCTTACGGACTGGATGAAGTTATGAAAGTTTTAAAGCTAAATGATGAAAATATTGTTGACTTGCTCCTGAATGATTCCGAAATTTACCACAGTAAGATAATGGAATGGTTCGCAAATTATTTAACTGATTCTGTTGTAGAAATAAACGAAAGGAAATTTGAATGAACTATATAAATGTTGCAAGGATTAAAAAACTTGCAAAAGAACATAACAAAAGAGTAGGAAAAGATTTTCTTTTTTCTCTTGATGTTTTTATAGAGGAAAAGATTATTAAATCTTCTCAGGTACATAACGGCTCAAAAAAAACTTTAGACAGTGCAGTATTTAATTATATATTCAAGAAATAGTAATAGGAGATAAAAATGAAACTCACAGATTTTGCAACCCCGCTCGCAGCAAAAAACCACTTTATAAAAGCCAGCTTTGGAGGATTCCAGGGATCAGGTAAAACAAGAACAGCAACGGAATTTATTATCGGATGCTATAAGGATATGAAACTTACAAAGCCGGTTTTAATACTTGATAATGAAAAAGGATCACGATTCTTAATTCCTATTTTTAAGAAGGCAGGGATTGAAGCGATTGCAAAGGATACATCACATTTAAAAGACATTCACCAGGCATTCGATTTTATCAACAAAGGTGAAATTGATTTTCTGTTTATCGATTCTTTAACCAAGATTTATTACAGATTTATTAAAGACTACAAAGAGAAAAATAAAAAACAGAGAATGACTCTGCAGGATTGGGGAGCAGTTCTCCCCTCCTGGCAGGAGGAGTTTTCTGATAGATTTGTAGAAGTTGAAGGAAATGTTGTTTTTACAGGCAGAGCAGGTTTTGAATATGAAAAGGAAGAAGATGAACAGGATGAAGAAGGCAACGTAACAAAGAAAGGTCAGTTTGTTAAATCGGGAGTAAAGATGAAGATAGCGGGAGAAACTCCCTACGAAACGGACCTTAATGTTTGGATGCAATTGGAAAAAGGATTAACCAAAGATCATAAGCCATCACAGAAAAATGTTGCATATATACTTAAAGACAGAAGTGACACAATAAACGGTAAAATCTTTGAAATGCCTTCTTACAAAAACTTCAAACCGGTTGTAAGATTTATTCAGGGCTTGCCTGTTGATGATGTTGCGGGAGCAAGTTTCACAGAAAATTTAACTCCGGGTAATGATTTTGAATGGGTGCAGAAAAATCTTCAGCGGAAAATAGAAGTTGAGAAAATCCAGGCTGTCTTTGATGAGAACGGTTTAGGCGAAGCAAGAAGCAAAGCAGATAAACAGCTTAAGGCAGTAATCATTAAAAAGATATTTGGAACAACTTCAAACACAGAGATCGAAAAAATGGATGCTGCACAACTCAATCATTACCGCGCTCTGCTGGAAGAACTCTTTCAGGAAATATCCGCAGCACAGCCCGAAGATCCTATTGCATT
>CAYUJU010000100.1:0-3227 GCA_964445115.1 uncultured Methylobacillus sp.
CTTCTGGAAGCCGTGCGCACCGTTCTCAAAGGGGACCGATTTATCGGACATGGTGCTGGAAGCGCAGATGGAAGCCCGCACCCTGATGCTGGCCTCCAACAACGTGCTGTCTCCAGCTAACGGTGAACCGATCATCGTGCCGTCGCAGGATATCGTGCTGGGTCTATACTACATGACGCGCGAAAAGGTCGCCGCCAAGGGCGAGGGCATGCGCTTCGCCAACGTGGCAGAAGTGCAGCGCGCCTATCAGCTGGGTCTGGTCGACATGCACGCCAAGATCACGGTGCGCCTGAAGGAATACGACGTCAGCGAAGACGGCGAGAAGACCGAGAAGATCACACGCTACGACACCACTGTCGGCCGTGCGATCCTGTCCGAAATTCTGCCGGCTGGCCTGCCGTTCAGCGTGATCGACAAGGCGCTGAAGAAGAAGGAAATCTCCAAGCTGATCAACACCAGCTTCCGCAAGGTGGGTATCCGTGAAACGGTGATTTTTGCCGACAAGCTGATGTACACCGGCTACAGCTACGCAACGCGTGCGGGCATTTCCATCAGCATCAACGACATGTTGGTGCCGCCGGAGAAGGAAGAACTGATCGCCGCCGCTGAAGCCGAAGTGAAGGAGATCGAAGACCAGTACGTGTCCGGTCTGGTGACTCAGGGTGAACGCTACAACAAGGTGGTGGATATCTGGGGTCGCGCTGGCGACAAGGTGGCTGACGCCATGATGAAGCAGTTGCGCGAAGAAACCGTGCTGGATACCGAAGGTAAGCCGGTCAAGACCGCGGACGGCAAGGAACTGCGTCAGGAGTCCTTCAACGCGATTTACATGATGGCCGACTCCGGTGCCCGCGGTTCCGCCGCGCAGGTGCGTCAGCTGGCCGGTATGCGCGGCCTGATGGCGAAGCCGGACGGTTCCATTATTGAAACGCCGATTACCGCGAACTTCCGCGATGGTCTGAACGTGCTGCAGTACTTTATTTCGACGCACGGTGCCCGTAAGGGTCTGGCCGACACCGCGTTGAAGACCGCGAACTCCGGTTACCTGACCCGTCGACTGGTCGACGTGACGCAGGATCTGGTCGTGACCGAGCATGATTGCGGTACCACCGAAGGGTTGGTCACCAAGGCGCTGGTCAAGGGCGGTGAAGTGGTCGAGCCGTTGCGCGACCGCATCCTGGGGCGCGTGACCGCGCTGGATATCGTCAATCCGGAAAATCAGGAAACCGTGTTCGAAGCCGGTACCCTGCTGACCGAAGACGAGGTCGACACCATCGACGCGCTGGGCATCGACGAGGTCAAGGTGCGTACCGCCCTGACTTGCGATACCCGTTATGGCATTTGTGCCAAGTGCTACGGTCGCGATCTGGGGCGCGGCAAGCTGATCAGCATCGGCGAAGCCGTCGGTGTGATCGCGGCACAGTCCATCGGTGAACCGGGCACCCAGCTGACCATGCGTACCTTCCACATCGGGGGTGCGGTGTCGCGTGCGGCGTCTGTCAGTCAGGTGGAAAGCAAGTCCAACGGTGTGATGCGCTTCAGCTCCACCATGCGTTATGTGACCAGCGTCCGCAACGAACAGATCGTCATTTCGCGTAATGGCGAAGCGATCATCACCGACGAAAACGGCCGCGAACGCGAACGTCACAAGGTGCCGTACGGCGCGACCCTCAACGCCATGGATGGCCAGCAAGTCAAGGCTGGTCAGGCGCTGGCAACCTGGGACCCGCACACCCGTCCGATCATTACCGAGTACGCTGGCCGCGTGAAGTTCGAGAACGTCGAAGAAGGCGTGACCGTAGCCAAGCAGATCGACGATGTGACCGGCCTGTCCTCGCTGGTGGTCATCGATCCGAAGCAGCGTGCCGGGCAGTCCAAGGGGCTGCGTCCGCAGGTCAAACTGCTGGATGCCAACGGCAACGAAGTGAAGATTGCCGGTACCGAAACACCGGTGAACATCACCTTCCAGATCGGCTGCATCATTACCGTGAAGGATGGCCAGGAGGTTGGCGTGGGTGAAGTGCTGGCCCGCATCCCGCAGGAATCCTCCAAGACTCGCGACATTACCGGGGGTCTGCCGCGCGTGGCCGAGCTGTTCGAAGCCCGTTCGCCGAAGGATGCCGGCATGCTGGCAGAAATCACCGGTACTCTGTCGTTCGGTAAGGACACCAAGGGCAAGCAGCGTCTGATCATTACCGATCTGGACGGCGTGGCCCAGGAATTCCTGATTCCGAAGGACAAGCACGTGACCGTCCATGACGGTCAGGTGGTGACCAAGGGCGAAACCATCGTCGACGGTCCGGCAGATCCGCAGGATATCCTGCGCCTGCAGGGTCGCGAGGCGCTTGCTCGCTACATTATCGACGAAGTGCAGGACGTGTACCGTCTGCAAGGCGTGAAGATCAACGACAAGCACATCGAAGTGATCGTGCGCCAGATGCTGCGCCGTGTGCGCATCACCGACGCGGGCGACACCAGCTTCATCCTCGGTGAGCAAGTCGAGCGTGCGGATCTGCTGGCAGAAAACGAACGCGTGTTGGCCGAGGACAAGCGCCCGGCCTCCTTCGAGTACGTATTGCTGGGGATTACCAAGGCTTCGCTGTCGACCGACTCCTTCATCTCGGCTGCTTCCTTCCAGGAAACGACCCGAGTGCTGACCGAGGCGGCGATCCTGGGTAAGAAGGACGACCTGCGTGGCCTGAAGGAAAACGTCATCGTCGGTCGTCTCATCCCTGCGGGTACCGGTCTTGCTTACCACGAGACGCGCAAGCGTCAAGCGGCGGGCGTCGACGCTGGGGTGGACGTGATTTCCGAGGCTGAAGCCGTGGTTGAGGTGGTGGCCGAAGAAACTGCTGGCAATGGTGAGGTTGCTTGACAACACCTTGACTAGAAAATAGAATGCAACGTTTTTCGGGATGGCGTCTTCCGCCGTCCCGTACTTTTTAGGGATTACGAGAACATGCCAACGATCAATCAATTGGTGCGCAAGCCGCGCCAAAAGGTGGTAACGAAGAGCAAGGTGCCCGCGCTGGAAGCATGCCCGCAGAAGCGCGGCGTCTGCACTCGCGTGTACACCACGACTCCGAAGAAGCCGAACTCCGCGCTGCGTAAGGTTGCCAAGGTGCGCCTGACCAACGGTTACGAGGTCATCAGCTACATCGGGGGTGAAGGCCACAACCTGCAGGAGCACTCCGTGGTCCTGATTCGCGGTGGTCGTGTCAAGGACT
>CAYUJU010000101.1:0-3187 GCA_964445115.1 uncultured Methylobacillus sp.
GGTGCTGATTCAGCCACAAGCTGAAGGTATCCTTGGCGACGCCGGAGACGAAGGTCACGCATTCGCGCGAACTCAAGCGTTCCTTGGTTTGCCCGGAGAATTGCGGATCTTCCAATTTCACCGACAACACGAAATGGCAGTTTTCCCAAACGTCTTCCGGCGCAATCTTGACGCCGCGTGGCAGCAGATTGCGAAAATCGCAGAACTCCCTGATCGCCTCGGTCAAACCGGCGCGCAAGCCATTGACGTGCGTGCCACCCTGGGCGGTGGGCACCAGATTGACGTAACTCTCCGCGACCGCTTCAGGCAAGCTATCGGTCGTCCAGACGATGCCCCATTCCACTGCCTCGTTGCTGGCCACCATATTGGCCATGAACGGCGGTTGCGGGAAAATCTCGGCGTCGCCGACGCGATCCAGCAAATATTCCTGTAAACCGTTCTGGTAACACCATTCGAATTTTTCATCGGACAGTTCGGAAACCAACACGATTGTCAGGCCAGGACACAATACCGCCTTGGCCCGCAATACGTGTTTCAGCTTGCTGACCGAAATCCGATTGGAATCGAAATACTTGCCGTCCGGCCAGAAATGCACGCTGGTGCCGGTGTTGTTTTTGCCGACCGTACCAGTTTGCTGCAATTCGCCGACTTTGTCGCCACCGGCGAATTCCATCTGATAAACCCCGCCGCCGCGCTTGATCTCGACCAGCAATTTCTCAGATAAAGCGTTGACTACCGACACGCCGACGCCGTGCAAGCCGCCGGAAAACTGATAATTCTTGTTGGAAAACTTGCCGCCAGCGTGTAACTGGGTCAGGATCACCTCGACACCAGGGATGCCTTGCTCGGGGTGAATATCCACCGGCATGCCGCGGCCGTCATCGACGACCCTGACCGAACCGTCCTTGAACAAGGTAACTTCTATGCTTTTGGCGTAGCCGGCCAAAGCCTCGTCCACGCTGTTGTCCACCACTTCCTGTACCAAATGATTGGGTCGCGTGGTATCGGTGTACATGCCGGGGCGTTTGCGCACCGGGTCCAGGCCGCTCAGCACCTCGATCGCGGCGGCGTTATATTCGTTACTCATTGTTAGTCATCGTTTGCGGTAAAACATACTATAATGCTCGGTCATTTTGAGCACTGCTAGTTACATTATATGTCGAGAAGAAAAAGCGCATCCCAATTTGAGGAGGCGATGGAAGAACTGGAGAAATTGGTCGAACAAATGGAGCGCGGCGATATTTCCCTGGAGGAATCCTTAAAATCCTTCGAACGCGGCATCAAGCTGACCCGGACTTGCCAACAAGCCTTGCAGGAAGCCGAACAGAAAGTGCAGATTCTATTAGAAAAAAACGGCCAACAAACCCTGGAGCCATTTAACGATGAGTAAATTGAAAGCCTACCTGACCGCCTGCCAAGAACGCGTCGAGCGCGCGCTGGACGCCCGTCTGCCTGCCGAAAACATTCTGCCACAAACCTTGCATCAGGCCATGCGTTATTCCGTATTGAACGGCGGCAAACGCACCCGGCCCTTGTTGACTTATGCGACCGGTCAGGCTTTGGGCTTGCAGGAAGACGTGCTGGATGCACCGGCTTGCGCGGTAGAATTCATCCATGTGTATTCGCTGATTCACGACGATCTGCCGGCCATGGACAACGATGATCTGCGCCGCGGCAAACCGACCTGTCACAAGGCTTACGACGAGGCCACCGCCATTTTGGCCGGCGACGCACTGCAGGCGCTGGCCTTTGAAGTTCTGGCCAACGACCCCGGCATCACCGTCGATGCCACGGCTCGCCTGAAAATGATCACGGCTTTGACCCGCGCCAGCGGCTCTCAAGGCATGGTGGGCGGTCAAGCCATCGATCTCGGCTCCGTCGGCCGCAAATTGACGCTGCCGGAACTGGAAAACATGCATATCCACAAGACCGGCGCCCTGATCCGCGCCAGCGTCAATCTGGCGGCATTATCCAAACCCGATCTGGATACTTGCGTCGCCAAGAAACTGGATCACTATGCCAAATGCATAGGCTTGTCGTTCCAGGTCAAAGACGACATTCTCGACATCGAAGCCGACACCGCGACACTCGGCAAGACTCAGGGCAAGGACATCGATAACGACAAACCGACCTACCCTGCGCTATTGGGCATGGCTGGCGCCAAACAAAAAGCCCAGGAATTGCACGAACAAGCGATCGAAAGCTTAACGGGATTTGGCAGCGAAGCCGACCTGCTGCGCGAACTATCGCTTTACATCATCGAGCGCACGCACTGATCCAATTGCACTACCACCGCACGGTGATTTCAAGGAATAAATAACGACATGGCTCTTTCCAAAGACTTCCCTCTACTCAATTCCATCCACAGCCCGGCGGACATACGCGCACTGTCCAAGGACCAGCTCCAGCAGTTGGCCGACGAGGTGCGCGGCTATCTGACCCACACGGTCAGCATTTCCGGCGGCCATTTTGCCGCCGGTCTCGGCACCGTGGAACTGACCGTGGCCTTGCATTATGTGTTCAATACCCCCGTCGATCAGTTGGTCTGGGACGTGGGCCATCAGGCCTATCCGCACAAGATTCTGACCGGTCGCAAGGAGCGCATGCCGACCATTCGCACCCTGGGCGGGGTGTCGGCCTTTCCGGCGCGGGACGAGAGCGAATACGATGCCTTCGGCGTCGGCCATTCCAGCACCTCGATCAGCGCGGCACTGGGCATGGCGATCGCCTCGCAGCTGCGCGGCGAGGACAAGAAGATGGTGGCCATCATCGGTGACGGTTCCATCACCGGCGGCATGGCTTATGAGGCGATGAATCATGCCGGCGATGTGAATGCCAATCTGCTGGTGATCTTGAACGACAACGACATGTCGATCTCGCCGCCAGTCGGGGCGATGAACAATTACCTGACCAAGGTGTTGTCGAGCAAGTTTTATTCGTCGGTGCGGGAAGAGAGCAAGAAAGCCCTGGCCAAGATGCCGTCGGTGTGGGAGCTGGCGCGCAAGACCGAAGAGCACGTGAAAGGCATGATCGTGCCCGGCACCTTGTTCGAGGAATTGGGCTTCAATTATTTCGGCCCGATCGACGGCCACGATGTCGAGATGCTGGTGTCAACCCTGGAAAATCTGAAGGATTTGACCGGGCCGGTGTTCCTGCATGTGGTGACCAAGAAAGGCAAAGGCTATGC
>CAYUJU010000102.1:0-3185 GCA_964445115.1 uncultured Methylobacillus sp.
AAGTGATATAAGAAATTAAAATCCAGGTTTTCCCACCAACTCAGCACCCCCGCTAAACAAATAAAATATAAGGGGAGTGTAATTTTATTACAATCTACAGCGCCTATTTACAATCTGCAATGACGTTCAAAAATTACATTACAAATTAAAAAAAGGATTTGATTAAGTCTAATAATTTTAATCCTACTAATTAGGATAATTGCCCGAACAGATTTTTCTTCCTGGTATTGTATAAATGTATTCCCAAAACTTTTCCCACTCATCAACAAGATCATCCTTTGTTAAACCCTTTTAGTTATATGCTGATTTGATTGATGTGTTCCGCCTGAAGTTAACAAATGCCTCAAGACTATCATCGAATGGTCTTGTTAAAATAAGTTTCATTCTTCTTGTCATTCTATTTAATCCTGGTTTATATTCTTAAATAATTTCAGTTTAGTATTAAATCGCCTGCAAGATTTTCAAGTAAAACTCTTTTGGACAGGTCATACTTCTTTGCTTTATTGGTAATCGCATTAAACAAATCATAAAGTGTAGCTTCTTTTCTTAGTTCACTGAAAAAATTTTTACTTTCATTTTTACCCAGATATGATTCAACTCTTCTATTAACAATTTCAATGAACTTGGCTACAGGTTTATTTGAAAGATTCTTTATCGAGTTTGCGACATCTTTTTGTTTAAGAAGAGCTAACTCAACTTGCTCATCTAAAAATTCTTGCAGTTCATTTTCTTTGTAACCGTAATGCACTCTTTCGTTAGCTTCATTGTCTATTCTAACTATAGCTCCGTTTGAGCAAACATATCTCATAACAAAATGCGCTATACTTAAAGTCCTAAAACCTGTTTCGGAGTTAATCACGTTTAATCCGATCCCACAATTATCTCCTTTTACAGCTTCGAACTTGAATTTTTCTTCAGTTGTAATCCGCATCATAAAATCATTCCTGGAAACAGTGCGGACCCCCAGATCCGCACATTTCTTAATTACCTCAAGATCGGTAATCTCATTGTATTCGGGACTCGTAATTGTAAGTGCTTCTCCTTTTTCAATAGTTACATTTACAAATTCCCTGTTGATGTTAATTAAATAATCATTACAGATTGATATCAGTGTTTCATTAGATAATCTGTATAGCTGATTCATCGGGAACGAATACCACTTTAGTAATTTATAAAGGAATGATTTCCTTATCGGATAATCTTCTATTCCTTTATCCATTATACTCAGCATTAAGAACTTGCCGTCTGATTTAATTTTAAGATTTGCAGGACTTAGTCGTAATTTTTCTCTTTCCAAATCCTGCAAATAATTGATTACCTCATCGGGACTCGCATTAATAAATTCTATTCCTTCTGTTACCATCGGAACTCTTATCCTTTCTCTTTTCAATATTAAGTGCAGTAAGATGAATGAGATTGTTTCTGTAGCTTAGTTCAAATCCTGTAAGCTCCTCAGTATCAAATCTCTTCTCTTTTCCTGAACCTACTCCGGGATGTTCTGTATATTTAATCTTTTCCAGTGAATCAAATATTGAAACAGTTTTGAATGCTGCCTCTGCATCTGTTATATCATTAGGTTTATCATCAAGCTGTGCTATTTCCATTGCTGTACTTTTAAGTATCTTAGGAAAGTATTCCTGATAGATATCCGTCCTGTTAAATACATCAATGTTCAGTAATTGTTTATCTGAGAATATTGCCAATCCATTTGCATTGTTGTTTATTATAAAGTTCTTGATGAAAGATTCGAAGTTATCTTTCTCTTTTTCATAAACATCTGCCAGACTCATCGAAGGTGAATCTACTCTGAATGCAACCTGATAATCCTCAACATTCTTCCAGACTTCTCCCTGTCCGGCATCAAACTCAGATCTTGCACGAAGATTTTCGCTTACGTTCCTGGATTTGCTTGCTCTGATTTTAGGCGGAGTAATATTCTCTGAGTCCATAAACTTAGAAGAAACACTGCGCCACCTTCCTTGCTCAACACAACTTACCGGCAAAGTTGTTTTTGAATTCGGAGTCAACAGAACCGAGGTATTTAATACTCTGTTTTGTTTTGCCCCCATTAGTATATCTCCGTCCATAAAGAAAACGTAATTTTTTGAAAGGTTGAAAACGAAAAGATTATTAACGCTTCCTGATTCGCTTACCTCCTTTACCTGGATTAAATCTTCCTTTATAGCTCTTGGTCCGGAAATGTAATCCACTGTATTCTGCTGTGCTGTTAGCAGCTGAACAACAGATAACCTTTTGTGTTTTTGAAAAGAAACTACCCGTACTTGCATTGTGAACCTCCTGTTGATTTCTGATTCAAACTTAAATTTTACTTTTACTACAAGCGTATCATTGAATGATACTAATTGGTAAGAGTTTGACTTAACTGAAATCAAAGTTTATTTTGCACTCAGCATTTTTATCTAAGGGGTACTTGTGTTTGATTTCCAGTCCAAGTTCAAGAGGCAGATAGAAATTCTGGGACTTTGCCTTTCGGAAGAGTTTCCCAAGCCTATTATTACATTTGATCTGGCAGAATATTTTCAAGTCGAGGAATTAACAATAAAAAGAGATCTACAGGATTTACGCTCTTATGGGATTGATGTGCATTCACATAAGAACAGAGGCGTATGTCTTGCAAGTGAACTACCAAAAGAAAAGCTTGTTGATATTATTCTTCACTACGTGGGATTAAACCATAACGATTATGCGTTAGACAGATCTACTTCGCTGCTGGTAGAAAAGAAAGGTACATCCGCATTAAGTAACCTTGTTTTACTGCAGCTCTGCATTGATAACTCAGAGGTTGCAAAGATTGATTATAACAAGATGGGTACGAAGATTGAAAAGGATAAAGTAATTGAGCCGCTATTGATTTTTCAGAATGAAGGAAGCTGGAGATTACTTGCCGGTTCTGATGGAATAATGAAGCAATATCTGATAGATAAGATTGTTAAAGTAAAATCAACGGGACAGAGATTTGAAAAGAGTGAATATAAGTTTTCTGATTTATTTAAGTATTCCTGGAAGAGCTGGCTTGGAGATGAGAAACATAAAATCAAACTATGGCTTTCACCTTTCTGGGCAGACAGAGTAAATCCAAGAATGCTTGTTGCAGATCAGAAGATTAGTAAGAATGAAGATGGTTCAGTAATATTTGAATGCACGGTAAACTCTTTAAGTGAAAT
>CAYUJU010000103.1:0-3162 GCA_964445115.1 uncultured Methylobacillus sp.
CGCGCATTCTCTGACCCTGAATCCTATCCCCTGAGCCACACCCCTACAATCAATGTCCTCGCGCACCCGGCTTGGCAGTGAACAGCGCCGCCTGCGGGCGCGGCTTCTTCGGATGCGCGGGCGGTTGCGGGCCGGGCCGGGGCGCCGGCTTGGCGGGCGCGGGCTTGCCCTGCGCGGCGCGGCCCGGCCTGGCTTGAACGGGCGCGGCGCGGCTGCCGCCGGGCTGGCCGGGGCGGCCGGCCGGACGCGCCTCGGCCGGCTTGCGCGAACTCTGTCCCTGACGCGGCGTGCCCCGGCCCTGCGCCGGGCGCGGCGGACGGTCGTCCGCGGCGGCTTCGGCGCGGACGGGCGGCACGAAGCCGGGATCGATCTCCACGCGCACGATGCTGCGCTTGATGAGCCGCTCGATGTCGCGCAGGTAGCCCATCTCCTCCTCGTCCACCAGCGAGAGCGCCGCGCCGCTGGCGCCCGCGCGGCCGGTGCGGCCGATGCGGTGGACGTAGTCCTCGGGCACGTTGGGCAGCTCGAAGTTGACCACCTGCGGCAATTGATCGATGTCGATGCCGCGCGCGGCGATGTCGGTGGCGACGAGCACGCGCACGCCGCCGTCCTTGAAGCTCGCCAGCGCCTTGGTGCGCGCCGCCTGGCTCTTGTTGCCATGGATGGCGGCGGCGGTGATGCCGTCCTTGTTCAGTTTTTCGGCGAGCCGGTTGGCGCCGTGCTTGGTGCGGGTGAAGACGAGCACCTGCCGCCAGTCGTGGCGCTTGACCAGATGCGCCAGCAGGTCCCGCTTGTGCGCCTGCGGCACGCGGTGCATCGACTGCTCGACGATCTCGGACGCGGTGTTGCGGCGCGCAACCTCCACGCTCTTGGGGTTGTGCAGCAGGCCGTTGGCGAGCGCGCGGATGTCGTCGGAGAAGGTCGCGGAGAACAGCAGGTTCTGCCGCTGCTTCGGCAGCAGCGCGAGCACTTTCCGGATGTCGCGGATGAAGCCCATGTCCAGCATGCGGTCGGCTTCGTCCAGCACCAGGATTTCGACGCCGGAGAGATCGACCGTCTTCTGCCCCAGGTGGTCGAGCAGGCGGCCGGGCGTGGCGACGAGAATGTCGACGCGCGATTTCAGCGCCTTGAGCTGCGGGTTGATGCCGACCCCGCCGAACATCACCATCGAGGTGAGCGACAGATACTTGCCGTAGGTTTTCACCGATTCCTCGACCTGCGCGGCGAGTTCCCGCGTGGGCACGAGGATCAGGCAGCGCGGGCGACCCGGCTTCGCCTGCACGGCGCGCGTGGACAGATGATGCAGGATAGGCAGGGTAAAGCCGGCGGTTTTTCCGGTTCCCGTTTGCGCGGCGGCGAGCAGATCGCCGCCCGCCAGCACCTGCGGAATGGCCTGCGCCTGGATGGGGGTGGGCGTGGCGTAGCCGGCGTCGGCGATGGCGCGCAGAATGGGTTCGGCCAGCGCGAGGCCGGCGAATGTCGTTTCAGTAGTCATGTGGTTTCCTGCGACGGCCCGTCACGTTGACCGTGACACCAATCGAGGCAGACGAAGTGATGATCGCGAGATCGTCGGGGAAACCCGCATCGATTGGTGGATGCGGGCTGTTCGGGGATTTGGTGGGCAGTACTGGGATCGAACCAGTGACCCCTGCCGTGTGAAGGCAGTGCTCTACCGCTGAGCTAACTGCCCCGAAACGCTTGTAAGCGGCGCGCATTTAACCACATGCGCGCCCGTGCGGTCAATTTCGCCGCGCGCGATCCGGTAAAATGGCGGCTTTTTTCCGCAACGCCCCGCCATGATCCGCACCCGCTTCGCCCCCTCGCCCACCGGCTACCTGCACATCGGCGGCGCGCGCACCGCGCTCTTTTCGTGGGCGTTCGCGCGGCATCACGGCGGGCAGTTCGTCCTGCGCATCGAGGACACCGACGTGGCGCGCTCCACGCCCGAGGCGGTGCAAGCGATCCTCGACGGCATGGCCTGGCTCGATCTCGCGCACGACGAAGGCCCGTTCTACCAGATGCAGCGGATGGACCGCTACAAGGCGGTGATCGCCGACATGCTGGACCGCGGGCTGGCCTACCGCTGCTACATGCCGCCGGAAGAACTCAACGCCCTGCGCGAGGCCCAGCGCGCCGCCGGCGAGAAGCCGCGCTACGACGGCCGCTGGCGTCCTGAAGCGGGAAAAACCCTGCCCGAGCCGCCCGCAGGCGTCGCGCCGGTGATCCGCTTCCGCAATCCCGCCGAAGGCACGGTGGCGTGGAAGGATCTGGTCAAGGGCGTCATCGAATTTTCCAACGCGGAACTCGACGACCTCGTCATCGCCCGCGCCGACGGCACACCCACCTACAACTTCTGCGTGGTGGTGGACGACTGGGACATGCGAATCACCCACGTCATCCGCGGCGACGACCACGTCAACAACACGCCGCGCCAGATCAACATCCTGAAGGCGCTGGGCGCCGAGGTGCCGCAGTACGCGCATCTGTCGATGATCCTCGGCGACGACGGCACCAAGCTCTCCAAACGCCACGGTGCGGTATCGGTGATGCAGTATTTCGAGGACGGCTACCTGCCCGAAGCGGTGATCAACTACCTTGCGCGCCTCGGCTGGTCGCACGGCGACGCCGAAATCTTCAGCCGCGAGCAGTTCGTGCAGTGGTTCGACCTCGACCACATCACGCCTTCCGCCGCACAGTTCAACACCGAAAAGCTGCGCTGGCTCAACCAGCAGTACATCAAGGCAGCCGACGACGCGCGCCTGGCCGAGTTGATGCGGCCTTTCCTGCTGAGAAACGGCGCGAACCCGGACGACGGCCCGCCGCCCACCGCCGTCGTTGCGCTGGTGAAGGAACGCGCCGCGACGATCGAGGAGCTGGCCGACGCCGCCACCCTCTTCTACCGCACCCTCCACCCCACGCCCGAGCTGCTGGCGCAGCACGTCACGCCCGAAGTGCTGCCGGCGCTGGCCGAACTCGCGGCGAAATTCGAAGCCATCGCCTGGGAGCGCGCCGCGATCGCCGCCGCCTTCAAAGAAACCCTCGCCGCGCACAGCCTCAAGATGCCCAAACTCGCGATGCCCGTGCGCGTGCTCGTCACCGGCGAGCCGCAGACGCCGGCCATCGACGCGACGCTGGAGCTGATCGGCCGCGACAGAACGGTGG
>CAYUJU010000104.1:0-3078 GCA_964445115.1 uncultured Methylobacillus sp.
ATGCCTTGGGTTCCACCGCAGCGCCGACGGAGAGCATACTTGCATCCGGATTCCCGCCCCGGTTCAGCATGACAGTTCGCCAGGTCTTTGAGTCCATCCGGCAAACGAATACCTCCGGTGCTTTTCACGAATCCGGTGCTTTCACGCAAAGGATCGATGGCATCAGAACGCCGTTTGGGCATCACAAAGTCTTGCGACATTGCAGTGTCACTCGGCATCACAACGTCATTCCCGCGGAGGCGCATTGCCGTCAAGTTAACAGGGGATGGACAGGACTGTACTGTGGACGTTTGCGTGTTTCAAGTTCCAGGTGGATTGCGATCGGTTCGAGGCTCAGGGTTTTAAAGCCTGGGCCGTTCATTGACATCTTGAGCAGCATGGTAAAGAACTGGGCGCATTTGAGGATACTCAAGGGTTTGAAGTACATAAGATCCAGCCATCCCATCATGTTGTAAAAAAGGCAAATGGCAAGGAGCTTTGCCAAAATAAGCACCTCGACCTGTATTGCCGAACCGGTCGCAGTTCTGGGCAGGTTGAAGTGCGTCTTCCAGGATTTGAAAATGATCTCTATGCGCCAACGCAAACGATAGACCTGCTGGACATCCGTGAGGGACCAGATGCTGTCTTGCACGCTGGTTACATAGATATCCCATCCGAGAAGCTGCAGCCGGTCTTTTGATGGATTGAGCCTTTTGTCGCGATTGGTTTTTGCTTTGCGTCGCCGTTGATTGGCCACTGGCGGGGGGACCGGCAGAGCCGTCAGTCGAACGGGAAGCCTCTCCTTTGCGCCCAACAACACATTTTGGTCCAAGGCGCCGCAGAAACGCAATTTTTTCTTGAGATCGATGGGTTCAAGCGTTCCGGGGTCAAGGATGGTAACATTGTTGCGCAACCGGGAAAGAAAGTGAACGCCGCGCTCGATCATTTTGCGGAAGACTGGTGTCGAAAAATAACCCAGGTCCCTCACGACCAGGTCTCCTGGTTTTGCGACGGCAAGCACGTCGTTAGAGGCGGATTGATCGGTTCGGGTGAAACTGGAGAGTCTGAGATCGACAAATCTTTGGCCCGTTAGGTCATGGAAACGACACCCTGGAGATTAGAGCCGAAAGCACGTGCCGCACATGCGTTGTGCAATGGCTTGTTTTGAGATTCTGATGGAAGTGAGGATGGTAAAGTTCAAGGCGATAAGCCTGAAGGAAACGGCGTTTTCAAAACAGGAACGAACCAGGGCATGGAGGAAGCGCGCGGCGGTGATTTTTCGGCTGCGGATCATGAAGCCGGTTTTTCGGGCAATGTCGTCACAGAGTGGAAAGAGGTCCTTGATGGGAGTTTGATCGGGCAATGTGTTGGAAGGAAGGAAGCATTTTCACCTGATTTTCTCCTTGGCACGGCGATAGCGGAAGCCCTTGAGATCAAGAAAGGGGAAGTATTGGAGTGGTACGTGGAGGACGGCAACACGCTGGTGCTGCGGCGTCGTAAACTTCCCAAACCGCGCTCGCTCAAGAGTATTGCTTAACTTGACGGCAATGCGCGCAGGCGGGAATGACGTTGTTGCAGGACTGACGATGTTGCAGGACTGACATTTGAACCGGGTATTCTTAAGCTCGTTGCCCCCTAAACCTTCGGGGCACGAAGCAACTCCTGCGAGGTTTCTTCTTTCGGGAGTCCGGCCGGGGGAGATTCTGCCGCACTGGAAAATGCGCGATTTCAAGGGTGCAACGATACCGGCTGAGCACCCGCGCTCAGGCACGCATGCAAAGGGCTGTTCCTGATACAGGCAGGCCAAAGCGATCTGCCCGGCGAGTCGTCCTTCCTTGTGATGGGTGTGGAGAACCGCCGGCGGACGGTGGCTGAAGTGCATCCACGGCTGAAAGTAGGCCGGTGAGGAGGCGATCTGACGCAGAACAGACCATCGCCGGTTGCCGAAACTTTGGCACTGGCAGATGGCGGGCTATTGAAAGAAGCGCCAAATGGTGCTTGATGAAGCCGGCCTTATCTGGTACTTGGGTGAAGCGCACAGGGTCCGGCGATGTCGCGTTCTGCCGCCGGGCGTGTCCCGGGGGAGAAGTGAAACCGGCTGTCTTGCCGTATTGGAGAATATTGAAAAGAGGATAGAACACCATGGCCAAGGAAAAGGAAGCTCAAATCGTACACTCTTTTCCCAAGAACCCTCTCGAAGAGGTTCGAGCCTCTTTATCCATATACAAAGGGAAGCAATACGTGGACCTGCGGATTTATTACAAGGGGGATGACGGGGAATACCATCCTTCGAAGAAGGGGCTCACCATTTCACTCGACCTCTTCGCGGAACTCGAGGAAAGCGTTCGAAAATTGAAGGATGCAATCGGGGAATAATATCCGGAAAAAAAGTCCCGGGATATCTTCGGCCGGGCGGCGCGCCTGCAGCCCGGGTCAGCCTCCTCCAACGGGAGGGAAAAGCCCGACACACTCGCCGCCCTTGAGAGGTGTATCCCATCCGGAACCCACTCCATTCACCATGATGAGCTTCACCTCGTCTCTCGGGATACCCAGGCCTTCGGCCACGTCGGCGACGGTCCTGCCGGGTTCCATATCCACTGCAAGACCCATGGCGCCGCTGTAGCCGGGAACGTGTCTTCTGAGGGAAGCGGCAAGAAACACCTGCAGGGGCATCGGGACTCCTTTCCTGCCTATCGATCTCAGCTGGTGGCGGCGCGCCGGTACACCCGCTTGATGTGAACATTGGACACGAGTGCGGTGTATTCCTTGCCCTTTTCGAGGTCGACGCGGATGGTCTTGTTGTCGATCTCCATGTAGCGGGACAGCACGGCCAGGATGTCGTTTTTCAGCGCTTCCATGATATCGGGAGTCAGGTCCACCCTGTCATGCATCAGGACCACCTGCATCCGCTTTCGAGCGACTTCGCCGCTGGCTCTTTCTCCAAAAAACCGCCGGATTGCTTTCAGCATGGAATGATCCTCCTTCTCAGCTCCAGATGAACCGTTTAATTCGGCCAAAGAATCCCTCCGCACCATTTTAGTCCAACGGCACTTTTTCACCGTTCAGGCGAGCTGCTATTCGCTGGAAGGCCACTCCAGC
>CAYUJU010000105.1:0-3075 GCA_964445115.1 uncultured Methylobacillus sp.
CCGCGCGGGCGGCGAGGGCGCCAACCGCTGGTACCGCGTTGTCATCAAGGAAGGCCGCAAGCGCGAAGTGCGTCGCCTCTTCGAGCACCTGGGTTTCACCGTCTCGCGGCTGACCCGGATTCGATTCGGCCCCATCGCCCTGCCGCCGCAGCTCAAACGCGGGCAGAAAACCGAACTCGACGACGACCTCGTCGCCCGCGTGCAGGAATGGGCCGGACTCGAAGCCGGGCCGCGCCGACAGAAGCGGGGTGTGCCGGGCAAGCATGCGCGGAAGCCGCGGGTGCGCTGAACGGTCTGAACAGCCATCTCATGCCCCATCCCTTCTACATCCTCGACGTCTTTGCCGACCGCGCCTACGCCGGCAATCAACTGGCGGTAGTGACCCACGCCGACGATCTCTCCACCGAGACCATGCAGGCGATTGCGGCGGAGACGAACTACTCGGAAACGACGTTCGTGAATGCGGAACCGGAGGCGGACGGAGGCTACCGCGTGCGGCTGTTCACCCCGGCGCGCGAGCTGGCGTTCGCGGGGCATCCGCTGGTGGGGACGGCGTGGGCGATCCGGCGCTTCATGGAACCGGGCGCGAGCGGCCCGGTGCGGCTGAATCTGCAACTGGGGCAGCTGCCAGTGCGCTTCGAGTCGGGCACGGACGGCGAGACGCTGTGGTTCCGTGCGCCGCCGGTGACGCTGGGCGCGACCTGCCCGCGCGAGGCGATGGCGACGGCGCTGGGCATCGATCCGGACGACATCGATCCGGCAACGCCGGTGCAACAGGCGGCGGCGGGCACGGCGGCGATGATCGTGCCGCTGCGCAGCCTGGATGCCCTGAAGCGCAGCCGGCTGAATCTGGATGCCTACGCGCCGCTGCTGGCGCAGGGCTTTCCGCCGCTGACCTATCTGTTCACGCGCGAGACGCACGACGCGGCGAGCGATCTGTGCGTGCGCTTCTTCTTCGAGGCGCATGGCGTGCGCGAGGACCCGGCGACCGGCAACGGCGCGGCCTTCCTCGGCGCGTATCTGCTGGAACATGCCCATGCGGACGTCGATCTGCGCATCGAGCAGGGCCACGAGGTGCGCCGGCCTTCCCGGGTTCGCCTGCGTGCGCGCAAGGTAAACGGCGCGCCCGAGATCGAGGTCGGCGGGCAGGCGGTGCTCACGGTGCGAGGCGAACTGGTGTAGGCATGGAATACGTGCTCGTCAGCGCCTGTCTGCTCGGTGAAGCGGTGCGCTTCAACGGCGGCGACATGCGCTGCGACGACGGAATTCTGCAACGCTGGCTGGATGAAGGCCGGGTGGTGTCGGTGTGCCCGGAAGTGGCGGGCGGCCTCGGCGTGCCGCGCCCGCGCACGGAGATCGCCGGCGGCGCGGGCGGCTTCAGGGTATTGGCCGGCGAAGCGCAGGCCTTCGACACTACCGGCCGCGACGTGAGCCTGGCGCTCGTGCACGGCGCGGACGTGGCGCTGGAACGCGCGCGCGAAAAGGCCATCCGCGTCGCCGTGCTGAAGGAAGGCAGCCCCTCGTGCGGCAGCGGCTTCACGCTGGACGGCAGTTTCACCGACACCCGCGTGCCGGGCACGCTGGGCGTGACGGCGGCGCGCCTGACCGAAGGCGGCGTGCGCGTGTTCAGCGAGCTGCAGCTCGCCGAAGCCGATGCGCTGCTGCGCGAACTCGAATCAAACCAAGGAAGCGCCATGCTCAAACTCTACGACCGCGAAGGCTCGGGCAACGCCTACAAGGCGCGCCTGCTGCTCGCGCTGCTGGACGTGCCGTACGAACGCATCGCGGTGGCGATGCAGGACGGCCGCAATCAGGTGGATGCGGCTTATCTGGCGCTGAACCCGCGCGGCCAGATTCCCACGCTGGTGGACGGCGACGAACACCTGTGGGGCTCGACCGCGATCCTGGTCTATCTTGCCGCACGTCACGATCCCGCGCGCAGCTGGCTGCCGCAGGACCCGCTGCGGCTGGGCAAGGTGATGCAATGGCTGGAGCTGGCGCAGAACGAGGTGGCCAACGGGCTTTTCCGCGCGCGCATGATCGTGCACATGGGCCGGCCAGGCGATCTCGACGCAGCGCACGCGCAGGCCGCCGCCGCCTTGCGCGTGCTGGAAGGCCGGCTGGCGCGGGCCGACTGGCTGGCGGGCGACGGGCCGACGATCGCCGACGTCGCTTGCTTTCCCTACGTGGCGCTGGCGCATCAGGGCCGCGTCGATCTCGCGCCGTATCCCGGCGTATGCCGCTGGGTGGAACGGGTGAAGGCGCTGCCGCGTTTCGTCGGCATGCCAGGCGTGTGAATCAGGCCGGCAACAGCTGCCGGCGCCACAGTATCATGGCCATCAGCAACGCACAGGCCGCGGCGACGGCTGCCGGAAACAGCGCAGTGGCAATCGAAACCTGCTCCAGCGCCAGCACGACCAGCAGGTTGCGCGCGAGAAACAGGCCGTAGAACCCCACCGATTCGCTGTGCGGCAGGGTGTAGGCCTTGCGGAAGGTAGGGCCGAAACCAAGCAGGTCCACAGTCGTCAGCAGCATGACCGCCCAGGTGGGATCGGCGGTGGCCATCCACACTGGCAGGGCGGCCAGTGCCAGAAGGAAAAAGGTCCAGTCCAGCCGGGTGATAGTCACATCCGCGCGGCGCAGCCAGGCAAGCGCCGCAATCAGCAGCGTGATGCCGCCCGAGATGCCGATGGGCCACGCACCCATGCCGCCGCCGGCCTGCAACTGGGCCAGGAATACCACAGCCGTGGTCAGCCCCCATACCACCCAGGAAAACACGTGCGGCCGGACCGTGCCGCGCAGAATGCCGCACAGATAGGGATAGAAGGCCAGCAGCGTCAGCGCGACCGCCAGCGCGGCGAACAGCGCTTTCGCGGACATGTCTCAGGCCACGCGAGGTGCGCCGTGTGGAAGACGCATCACCGGCTTATTTCTCCGTCAGCTTCTTGATGACGCCTGCCGCCCATTCACGGCCGCCCAGGCCGAAGGCCAGTGCGAACGCCAGACCGATCGCGCCGAAACCGATCTGGAAGGCGGCGGTGAGCAGGCCGGTGCCGATGGCGAGCTGTTCGAGCG
>CAYUJU010000106.1:0-3052 GCA_964445115.1 uncultured Methylobacillus sp.
TCGGTATGAATTCTTTCAGGCTCCATAGGGGATGTCAATGTTCATAAGGGCAAGGTGGTGTGTATTTCAAGGGGAGTACTCTCAGTTGTTCAGCCGGGTAAGGATTGAAAGACCTGAGGAAGAGACTATGCAGGACTGGAGCGAATTTCATGGCGTGTGACCACAATTGTTCAGTCACTCTTAACTATTTCCTCCTTGGCTAGCAACTGTAAGTTTGTTTGCAGCCTTGCGGTAATCTCCAAAACAGCCGGTCTTTGAGGATAGTTGGGGTAGAGTTCCAGCGTCTTGTGGAATGCATCAATGGCTTCTTTCGTTCGGTTTGCTTTGCTCATGAAAAAGCCCATCGCCAGCCATGCCTTCGCATGATCACAATCGAATTCGAGGGCCGTCTGTGCCTCCTGGACAGCCTCACTTATTTCATTCCGTTCGAAATGATACCATCCTTTGAGAAGATGCGCATCGGGTGATGCTGGTCGCAGTTTCAGTGCATAATCAACAAGTGCTTCCCCCATTCTTGCTATTGGTGCCGAAAGCCTCTTTTCCCTTATATAGAAGGCCAGCCCCATACAAATATTAAATGAAGACGAAGGATTATACAGGTATTTCTTTTGAAAACTCCATTTTGTTTCTTGGTGGGCACTCTTTTGATTATCAACCTTGAGAGCTTCCAGCATATCCCGACTCTCGAAGTCGGCTGAATCTCTTCTGATCGCTGCTTCTAAAACTTCCTGCGCTTTAGAACGGTCCTCCATCTTCAGAAAAACACGCGCAATCCATGCCTCTGCAGTTCGATCTCCTTGAGCGATAAGGCCATCCTGGTCCAAATCAATACCGGATGCCCAAGCCTGTTCAACAAGCGTTGATAGCAACCTGATGCTAGCGTCCTTGAAATGGGGCATTTGCCTTGTTAACTGCTGATTATATTCGAGCCCCCTGAGGATTGATGCATACGATTCCCTTAGCATCCCGGCTTCCTTGTATGCATACGCCAGACTTAGAGACATAAAGGGAAGGGCGGTAGCTGTTGATTCAGGAGGGCGTTCTCTAATCAGTCTCTCACCCTCTTGGATTGCTCTCTCATATTCATTTAGTCCTATATATGAAAGTATGATCGTGTTGGCCGCCTCAGTGTACGACTCAAACCTCCTCTTGCCGACGCGAAGAGCTACCTGTGCTTCCTCGATGGCTTCGCGATACCTGCCACTTTGAGACAATGCCACAGCAAGGTTGACGTGGGCTCGATGATTATTTGGGGCCTTGGAGACATTATCCTGGTTGAAAGTAATACGATCGCTCCAAACAACATTTCTTTGAAAAGTTGCAAGAGAAAGCACGCTGGCAATAATAGCAAAGAGACTCCAACACAATTTTCGGAAATCTTTTGAAATATAAATAGGATGGAACACACTGACCGCAGCGTAAATCACAAAAACAAGACTAAGAGACAATCCCACAGAAGGGAAATACACCCGGTGTTCAAAAATTAGCTCAAGAGGGATAACTGTTGATTCGATGGACAAACTCAGCAGGAACCAAAGTAAGCCATAGGAAATGATAGGGTGCTCTCTTCGATACCGGACGGCTGTGAAAGCCATAATCAGAATGGCCAATAAGCATACCAGCGTTGAAGGAGGGTTCAAGAAAGATGTGGAGACATCAATATCGTGTTCCAATGAAAGTCTGTTGGGATTTGGCCAAATGAGGATTGAAATGTACCATAAGACAACCCGTGGCTGAGTAAGCAACCTCTCCCAAACTGTAAAATGCCGCCCGGAGTATCCCGAAATGATGTGGGGCCACACCAACAGGACGACACTCAATCCACCGATGATGGCAGCACAAGTCCATACCCAGTGTTTGCGTGAAAAGCATTTGATAGTGTCGACTAGATTGGTATGAAAAAACCATGTTTCTGTCAGAAGTATGAGTAGAGGTACTATTGCAGCATTCTCTTTGCACATCATTCCAAGGAAAAAACCAATTGCACACATCAAATAATAAAAAATTGACTTTATACTTGTTGATTTTTGGTCTCTAATTAACGACCTTCCAAGAACATAGAAAAGCAACGATGCTATTGAAAAGAACGTCGCCAAAGAAGTCATTCTTTGAACAATATACGTGACAGCGTTTGTTTGGACAGGGTTAAGAGCCCAGATAGAGGCTACCCAAATGGAAATATCTAGGGGGTTCAACGAATCATTCTCAGAAGCACTATTTTTTCCCACAAAATCAAGCAATTTAAATATAAATAAAAAAATGACTAGAAAATTGGATATATGAATGAAGATATTTGTTAGGTGGAAGTTAGTCAATTCTCCTCCACCAACTATGTTATCCAATGAGAATGTCATCATTGGTATCCATCGATAGAGTCCAAATTTTGTATTACCTAGAGCAATGATATCGTTTATAGACAGATTGCTGTTTCGAACTGATGGATCGTGTATAAATGAATGAAAATCATCGAGAACGGGTGGCGAGTTGAAGGTATTGCTGTATGCACATATGATCATGATGCAAACAATGATGGGAGAAAATCTTCTGAGAATAGTGGCAGAGATTTTCATCATTCGCATATTTTATGCCTAGCGCCTTGTTTTCGAACGAACAATACAAAAGGATACGGTTGCCCAGCTTAAGGGCAACCGTACCAGGACTAAATCGGAGTCAATGATCTACTGCAGACCAAGTTCGTCAGCCAAATTCCCAGCAAGCTTCCAAGCTGTAATCTTTCCATTTGTTACTATTGCACCCGCTTCCAGGGTCTTTCCGTCCAGTCTGTAAAGGGGACTCGTGGCGCCAGGGCTATTGATATCAAAACTGAGGGTTTGGCCTGACAACGCCATATTTCTAACGTAGGTCAAGTCCGCATCTGCGGTGAACCTGGACAGTTGGCCGGTTACTGGGAAGGAGTTTCTGACTGCATAGAAAGCTGCGATGTTGGTCTCCACAGAATGCATGCCGGGCCATACCAGACTGGTCAGCCTGGATTTCTGAACATACCTTTGATAGAAGGGCACTGCAACCGCAGCCAGAATACCGATGATGG
>CAYUJU010000107.1:0-2989 GCA_964445115.1 uncultured Methylobacillus sp.
CACATCGCGGGCGTGATCCGAGTGGGCTGCAGCGCCTGCCGCAATCGAGCGCAGCAGGTTTCTGGCGACGATGATCTCCGCAGTTGCGCCGCATACGCCGCGCTGGGGGCCTTCGCCGAAGGGATCTATGCGGCAGGGGCCCATGTTGCAGTTGCGGCAGCAGAGGCCTAGTTCTCCGAAGCCGCATTGGGGCTGCTGCATCTCCAGGCGGTCCCAGGCGGTCTCAAGACCCGTGCGGGATGCCAGAGCGAGCATCTCCTGGCTTGCTGGATCTATAGATCTATCGCGAGCGTTCTTACTCATATCAGTCACCTTCCCAATAGTCGTTTTGCAGGTTGAGCCATCTTCCCATTGAACTATTTAATGTTATTTTCTTTAATGTTATCCCCTCCTTTTCGGAACTATTTTTAAGATTTTTGATAAAAAAGTATGATTAAGTTTTAAGTTTCAATGAATTTTTGATATCGATCAGACAATCTTCGAGACGATGGTCGCCAAGGGTCGAGGGGGAGATCAAGAGAGCAAAAAAGCGAAAAAGTGTGTGCCGCCGGTAATGCTTTTTATTTGATCTGCCAAAAGTGGGTCAGAGGACATGCCAGTGGATTCGCGGGCGATCAACTCTTTGCTGCTGATATCTGTGATGATACTTCTCAGCTCCCCTGCCGCAGGTCGGTCTTATCAGATCACCGAGGGCGAGAGCGGATGGACCACTGGTCTGCGACAAAGCAACAACATATCCCTGAATATCACAGGTTCGGCGATCGGAGAGGGCTCCTATCAGAGGTACACTGAGATGGGCATCCTTTATGTGCACATGAGGGAGAGGATCGCGGCACACAGGGGCACCCTGGATACGAGCGAGCACATCCATTTGGAGGCGAACACCTCCAATGATGTGAATGGCCCCAATTACGGCAAGTATCCTGGAGGTCAGATATTCTACATCATCGTCAACGAGAGCTGGCCTGTATCCCTCACAGCCTCCCGAAATATGGATTATCTCGGGGAGGGGATCTCCGAGAGTGAGATCTTCGGCAACAACCTGGACAACGTCGGAGCAGCCTACTGGCAGGCAAAGGACCTGAAGAAGGATCGCTCATGCTCCCTTGCTCTTCAGAACGCCTTCTTCAGGGCTCTGATAAACGATGCGAGCCATACCATAATCCTCGACGAATTCCAGCCTAACAAGCTCACCGATTACAGGCTGAATTCGCGCTCAGACGGCATGGCAACCCTGAGGCACAGGCAGGCCAACGACAGGGTGACTGCAGCCGAGAGCACAGAGAGCTACATTGGCAGGTTCAGGATCAAGCGGCATCTCAATATGACGAACACCTATACGAATCTCACTAGAAGTGGCGCATGGCCCGATTGTTGTGCCATAAGTGGGAGTCTCCCTTTTGAGGAGATGGTATTCTCGGTGAACCCGGATGAGTATTGAATCAGATATGTGGAGCAGGCTGCTTGCAGGGGCGCTGCTGGTCTCCATCCTTTTTGGGGTGATCTGCATATCCTCGGTGCAGGGCCAGGGGCCCAGCATAACCTTTGCCGCTAAATGGGAGAAGGACAACCTGATCATCGATGCCCGGATCGCCGATGCCGAGGAGCTGACCAGCGCAACGCTCTATGTCCTTGAAGCGAAGAGCCGCGATGTGGTCTGGACTGAGCACAGGATCCTTCGCGCAAGAGAGGCCAACCTGAGCTTCTTGTGGCCCCGGCAGAGCTGGAGGATCTCCAATGGCACCAATTTCATCGAGCCTGCTGTGGTGGTGAACACCATAGATCTGCCGCCCGAAGAGGCACCCTATATGGTCTACTCGGCCCCTTGCCAGATGGCGCTTAATCAGGGAGAGGACGAGACGACCGCCCTGGCGTACTTCGATGAGAAGGGCCGGTTTCATTCACTCAGGGACCTCTCAGGAAAGGAGTATTACAGGTCGATGGAGTTCCTGAGATCCGCCAGCCCGACGATGCCCTACGGCAGATACGTCAAGAACAACATAACCCTTGTAGTCGGCCAGACAGCTCTTCGCTTCTTCTGGCTGAACCTCGACCATGGCCTGAACACCTTTCCTGCAATGGTGCTGGACAGGTCGCCCATCCAGCATTACACCCTCACCATCGAGAGAAGAGCTTCTGGCGAAGGGCCCTTCGTGGTGGAGATAGAGGCAGAGGATCTTGCAGGCGTCAAGGCGAAGGAGTTCTCAGAGCCCATATCGCCGGTCAGGAAAACCGATGTCAAGGCATCATGATGAACTCACGCGAGATGCGGAAAGCCTTTCAGGGCCATTATCGAGTGCGATTTAAACCGGGGCTTCGAGAGCTGCTCTCCCCCGCAGACCGCTATCCCAGCCCACAAGAATTGTCCTGGACAGGATAACATCGTGCGACCCTTTTATGTCCTCCATGATCTCGTCCAGATCGCCCAGGCCATCAGCCTGCAGCACCACGAAGAAGTCGTACTCCCCGAAGACGTGGTAGACATCCATTATTCCATCTCTCCTCTTCAGGGCGCAGTATACGGATCTCTCCTGGCCGGGCACGACTTTGACCAGTGTGACGCCTATGACCATGTGAAGTCCTCTTCGATGCGATTCGAATCCTCGGCTGTTCTTCGACCAAAGTAAGGTTTTAGTGAAATCCTTATAAGATTTTAACCAAAATAGAATATATACAGAAAGAAAAACATGGGTATCTATGATATCTAGAATGCTCTATATTCATGCTCCTCGCCATCTCAGTGTTGAGCATTCTCTGTTCAGGAGTGCGTTGCGCGGTCAGAGTGCAGTCGGATAGCCAGAAGAGATGAGATCATCTGCCAGCCCATCTGGCGTCTCGGAGGCCAGCGCCCTCATCTTCCCACAGTCTCCTCGCTCGTATGTTGAGCAGGACAGAGCCCACTTGAGCTGGAGAGCAGCGACCACCCGGAAAGATTGATATACGTGCTGATTAAACGGAAAGGCCGTCAGGGCGCGTGGCCTAGTCAGGA
>CAYUJU010000108.1:0-2933 GCA_964445115.1 uncultured Methylobacillus sp.
GCCTGGGAAGCTTTTCATTCGCTGAGTTCGATACCGATGTTCGGCGAAGACCCAGTCATTCGCGTCGACAACACGATCCCCTGCTGCAAAGCGACGGAATCCGAATGATCGCCGGATTTGAACCACTAAAAGCAAAACAAACTAGGCCAACACCATGACAGCCAAACAACACGACATAGGCTTTTTCGAACGCTACCTGACCCTCTGGGTGGGCTTGTGCATCGCCGGCGGCATTCTGCTGGGGGCATACGCTCCGGATTTCGCCAAGACCCTGGACGGCATGAGCATCACCGTGGACGGCGCGCCGGTCGTATCGATACCGATTGCGATCTGCCTGTTTTTCATGATGTACCCCATCATGGTCAAGATCGACTTCGCCGAAGTGGTCAAGGCCGGCAAGAGCATCAAGCCGGTCAGCCTGACATTGATCGTCAACTGGGCGATCAAGCCGTTCACGATGTACGGTATCGCCTATTTGTTTTTGGGTGGCTTGTTTCAAGGCCTGATCGGCACCGATGCGGTGGATTTGGTCAAAATGCCATTTGGTTTGGATTTGCCGGTCGGCTCTGAATACGGCGCCGGCAGCGTGGTGCTGCAAGACGGCGTCAAAATGTTGCAAGTGCCGTTATGGCGCAGCTACCTGGCCGGCTGCATTTTACTGGGCGTGGCGCCGTGTACCGCGATGGTGCTGGTGTGGGGTTATCTGGCCAAGGGCAATGCCGGCCATACCCTGGTGATGGTGGCGATCAACTCATTGGTGATGTTGTTGCTGTACGGCTTGATCGGTGGATTCTTGCTGGGCGTGGGCCAATTGCCGGTGCCCTGGGAAGCCTTGCTGTTGTCCATCAGCATCTATGTGGCCTTGCCGTTGCTGGCCGGATTTTATTCGCGGCGCTGGATCATCGCCCATAAAGGCCTGGACTGGTTCGAGCAAAAATTCCTGCACGTACTGACCCCGATCACCATCATCGCCTTGCTGTTGACCTTGATATTGCTGTTCTCCTTCAAGGGCGAGGTCATCACCGCCAATCCGTTGACGATACTGTGGATTGCGATTCCATTGGCGATACAAACCGTGCTGATTTTCGCGATTACCTATTTGGCCGCCAAGCTATGGGGCTTTTCTTACGAAAACGCCGCCCCGTCAGCAATGATAGGCGCCTCCAACCATTTCGAAGTTGCCATCGCCACGGCGGTCATGTTGTTCGGCCTGTCGTCCGGCGCCGCGTTGGCCACCGTGGTCGGCGTTTTGATCGAAGTGCCGTTGATGCTGGCCCTGGTGGGATTTTGTAAGCGCACGCAACACTGGTTCGGCGAGGCTCACTGATGGACTTACACCAACAAGCCAAGACCAAAGCCGCGATGACTTACAATGCCGCCGCCGATCATTTCGACCATCCGGTCAGTTCGTTCTGGCACCGCTTTGGCCAGCGCACTATCGAACGGCTCGATCTACAAGCGGGCGAACACGTGCTGGACGTTTGTTCCGGCAGCGGCGGCTCGGCACTGCCAGCAGCGGATAGGGTTGGCGCGGACGGCTATGTGGTGGCGGCCGATCTGGCCGGACGCCTGATCGACTTAGCCAGAGCCAAGGCCGAAGCCCAGGGCTTGGCCAACATCGAATTTCGCGTCGACGACATGCTGGCCTTGGGCTATCCGGATCACAGCTTCGACGCGGTGGTTTGCGTGTTCGGTATTTTCTTCGTGCCGGACATGAGCGAAGCGGCCAGGGAATTATGGCGCATGGTCAAACCGGGCGGTCGGCTGGCCATCACCACCTGGGGACCGAATCTGTTCGAACCGGCCAACGGCGCATTCTGGGATTCCATCGAGCGAGAACGCCCCGATCTGCATCGGGCCTTCAATCCCTGGGACCGCATCTCGGAACCGGTGGGCTTAAGACAGATGCTGGCGGAAGCTGGTGTACACAATGTCGATATCCTGGCCGAATCCGACACACATCCTTTGAACGAGCCGGAAGACTGGTGGAAGATCGCGATGGGCAGCGGCTATCGGGGCACGCTGGAGCAACTCGCTCCAGATACTGTCAATCACGTGCGCCAAGGCAACTTGTCGCGTCTTTTTGAAGAGCGCGTGACGGCGATCGAGACCAACGTCATTTACGCAATCGCCACGAAGGAATGAGCCCATGAATCCGCAAGCGCTCGAGCAATACCTACATGAGCATATTCCGCTGTCAAAAGCCATGCAGGTCAGCATGCTCGAAGCCGTGCCAGAAAGGGTTATTGTGAGTGCACCGTTGGCGCCCAACATCAATCACACAGAATCCGTGTTCGGTGGCAGCGCCTCGGCAGTCGCCACACTGGCGGCATGGTCACTGGTACATGTCCGCCTGAAAAGCGCAGGCATAGCCTGTAGCATCGTGATTCAAAACAATACCATGAGCTACGAAAGGCCGATTCATGGCACATTTACGGCGCGTTCGTTCATCCAGCAGCCGGAAGCGTGGGATGTTTTCATGCGGACACTCTCCCGCAGAGGCCGCGCCCGAATTGCGGTTTCAGCCACCCTTGACTACGAGGGACAGCCGGCGGGCAATTTTGAAGGCAATTTCGTGGCCATCGCAAAAGAGCCAGGTATCCGATAACTTGCAACGGCCCAAGCGAATGCATTTAAACCCAAACACCCGATAGCGTGTTTTTTAACCAATCAAAGGAAATAGGCCATGACCGACACAGTGAAAATCGAGATTCTAGGAATGGGCTGCAATAAATGCCATCAACTAGAGGCCAACGCGCGGGAAGCCATAGCGTCACTTAACTTGACCGCCGAAGTTGAGCACATCACCGACATGATGCAAATCGTCGAACGCGGCGTGATGACGACACCGGCCTTGGTCGTCAACGACGAGGTAGTCAGCCAGGGCAAGGTCATTACAGCCGAAGAAATCGCCGCCCATTTGGGTTGATCGG
>CAYUJU010000109.1:0-2873 GCA_964445115.1 uncultured Methylobacillus sp.
CACAACCTGCAGGAGCACTCCGTGGTCCTGATTCGCGGTGGTCGTGTCAAGGACTTGCCGGGTGTGCGCTACCACATGGTACGTGGCTCCCTGGATACCGCAGGCGTCAAGGATCGCAAGCAGTCTCGCTCCAAGTATGGTGCGAAGCGTCCTAAGGCTGCGTAATAGATAGAGATTAGGAAGCGAGAAAGCTATGCCAAGACGTAGAGAAGTTCCCAAGCGCAACATTCTTCCGGATCCGAAGTTCGGCAGCCAGGAAGTGTCCAAGTTCGTCAACGTGCTGATGACTGGCGGCAAGAAGTCTGTCGCAGAAAGCATTCTGTACGGCGCGCTGGCGCAAGTCGAACAAAAGAGTGGCAAGGACCCGCTGGAAGTGTTTACCACTGCCATCGCCAACCTGCGCCCGATCGTGGAAGTGAAGAGCCGCCGCGTTGGTGGTGCCAACTACCAGGTGCCGGTGGAAGTGCGTCCGGTTCGTCGTACCGCGCTGGCAATGCGCTGGCTGCGTGATGCGGCCCGTAAGCGTGGCGAAAAGTCCATGGGTCTGCGTCTGGCAGCTGAGCTGGTTGAGGCCTCTGAAGGTCGCGGCGCTGCGATGAAGAAGCGTGAAGAAGTGCATCGTATGGCAGAAGCCAATAAGGCGTTCTCGCACTTCCGCTTCTAATTTTCGAAACAAAGACAGAGTAAAAGGTATTCGCTGTGGCTCGCAAAACCCCCATTGAACGTTACCGTAACATCGGCATCAGTGCGCACATCGACGCTGGTAAGACAACTACCACCGAGCGCATCCTTTTTTACACCGGTGTAAATCACAAGCTCGGCGAAGTGCATGACGGCGCCGCGACGATGGACTGGATGGAGCAAGAGCAGGAGCGTGGTATTACCATCACCTCTGCGGCGACTACCTGTTTCTGGAAGGGGATGGATATGTCCTTCCCCGAGCACCGTTTCAACATCATTGACACCCCGGGGCACGTGGACTTCACCATTGAGGTGGAGCGTTCCATGCGTGTGCTGGACGGTGCCTGTATGGTGTATTGTGCGGTGGGTGGTGTGCAGCCGCAATCCGAAACCGTGTGGCGTCAGGCTAACAAGTACAAGGTGCCGCGTCTGGCCTTTGTGAACAAGATGGACCGTACTGGTGCCAACTTCTTCAAGGTGGTTGATCAAATGCGTACCCGCCTGAAGGCGAATCCGGTGCCCATCGTGATCCCTATTGGTGCTGAAGATGGTTTTCAGGGTGTGGTCGATCTGATCAAGATGAAGGCCGTTATTTGGGATGAGGCGTCCCAAGGGATGAAGTTTGACTATGCTGATATCCCTGCGGATCTGGTGGAAACTGCCAACAAGTGGCGTGAGCACATGGTCGAGGCTGCGGCCGAAGCCTCCGAAGACTTGATGAATAAGTATCTGGAAAGCGGCGAACTGACTGAAGAAGAAATCATTCAGGGTCTGCGTCAGCGTACCATTGCGACCGAAATCCAGCCAATGCTGTGTGGTTCCGCGTTCAAGAACAAGGGTGTGCAGCGCATGCTGGATGCCGTGATTCAGTTCCTGCCGTCCCCGGTGGATATTCCCGATGTGGCGGGTACCGACGAGCGTGAGCAACCGGCTACCCGTAAGGCGGATGACAGCGAGAGCTTCTCTGCGCTGGCATTCAAGCTGATGACCGACCCGTTTGTGGGTCAGCTGACTTTCGTGCGCGTGTATTCCGGTGTGCTGAAGAAGGGTGATACCGTCTACAACTCCGTCAAGGGGCGCAAGGAGCGTATTGGTCGTATCGTGCAGATGCACGCGAACGAGCGTCAGGAAGTGGAAGAGATTCTGGCTGGCGACATCGCTGCTTGTATCGGCCTGAAGGACGTTACCACGGGTGAAACTCTGTGTGATCCGGATAAGGAAATCGTCCTGGAACGCATGGTGTTCCCGGAGCCGGTGATTCACGTGGCTGTTGAGCCGAAGACCAAGTCCGACCAGGAAAAGATGGGTATCGCGCTGGGTCGTCTTGCCCAGGAAGACCCGTCCTTCCGTGTGCGTACCGACGAAGAATCTGGTCAGACCATCATTTCCGGTATGGGTGAGTTGCACCTGGAAATTCTGGTGGACCGCATGAAGCGTGAGTTCAATGTGGAGGCCAATGTGGGTGCTCCGCAAGTGGCGTACCGCGAAGCGATCCGTAAGAAGTCGGAAGTGGAAGGTAAATACGTCAAGCAGTCTGGCGGTAAGGGTCAGTACGGTCACGTGTGGATCTACATGGAGCCGAACGAGCAAGGCAAGGGCTTCGAGTTTGTCGACGCCATCAAGGGTGGTACCGTGCCGCGCGAATATATCCCGGCCGTGGAAAAGGGCATGATCGAATCCCTGAACAACGGTATCCTGGCGGGTTTCCCGGTGGTGGATGTCAAGGTTACGCTGTTCGACGGTTCCTATCACGATGTCGACTCCAGCGAGCAGGCGTTCAAGATGGCGGCTTCTATGGCATTCAAGGAAGGTATGCGCAAGAGCGATGCCGTTCTGCTGGAGCCGATCATGGCGGTCGAAGTGGAAACGCCGGAAGACTACATGGGTGACGTGATGGGCGACTTGTCCTCCCGTCGCGGTGTGATCCAGGGGATGGATGACCTGCCGGGTGGCGGTAAGGCGATTCGTGCCGAAGTGCCGCTGTCTGAAATGTTCGGTTACTCCACCGTGGTGCGCTCCCTGTCCCAGGGTCGTGCAACCTACTCGATGGAGTTCAAGCACTACTCCGAAGCCCCGAAGAACGTGGCTGACGCGATCATCAACAAGAAATAAGTATTACTTTTAAAGGAAGACTATCATGGCAAAAGGCAAATTTGAGCGTACCAAGCCGCACGTAAACGTAGGTACGATTG
>CAYUJU010000110.1:0-2846 GCA_964445115.1 uncultured Methylobacillus sp.
AGAGAAGTAATTATGCGATTGATGTGTGATTTTGAATTAGACTTTAAAAAAATTGAAAATCAGTTTAAGATAAACTTCAAGGAATATTTTGCGTGGGGATTAAATAACCTCAAAGAAATGCAAGCCGATGATCTTGTTGAAATTTCGGATAACGGAATTAAAGTTAAAAATATGGGTAGGATGCTTATCCGTAACATTGCTATTAATTTTGATGGCTACATTGAACGCAAAGAAGATACGGCGAAGTATTCAAGAACTGTTTAATCAAGTTTAAATATAATTTAATGTTTTTATTGGGTGGATCATGGGAAATCAACATCAGTTCGGAGGTAATTGGACGAGCAAAAAGCTTGAGAATATTCAAAAATATTTTGTTGCATACACAACTATATTTAAATCAAATCCAAAGGCAAAGTTCTTTAAAACAATCTATATTGATGCTTTTGCAGGAACTGGTTATAGAAAGCCTTCTGGTGAAGATACAGACTCAATCTTTTTGCCAATATTTTCAGACGAAGAGGTCCAAAGTTTTTATGAGGGATCGGTAAAACTTGCATTGAATACTTCTCCAAGGTTCGATAAATATATTTTTATTGAGAAAGATCCTGATAGATTTAAAGAATTAAAAAAGATTAAAAATGAATATCCTGATTTCTCCAAAGATATATTTATAAAAAATGAAGATGCAAATGCATATTTAAAGAGAATTTGCGAAGCGGTTGATTGGAAGAAGTTTCGAGCCGTGATATTTCTAGACCCCTATGGAATGCAGGTTGACTGGGATACTATAAAGAGAATAGCAGAAACAAAAGCAATTGACATGTGGTTACTTTTTCCGCTTGGAGTAGCTGTAAACAGATTGCTAAGACGAGATGGAAGGTTAAGTGTAAACATAACAAATCGACTAAATAAAATATTTGGTTCAGAAGGTTGGAAAGAAGTTTTTTATAAAGAAGAACAAATTGAATCTCTGTTTGGTCAAGAGAACCAGATTGTTAAAGTAAGTGATTTTTTTAAAATATCTAATTATTTTGTCGATAGGTTAAAAACTGTTTTTGCTGGTGTAGCTGATGACCCATTACCACTTTATAATTCGCGAAACAATCCGTTATACTTACTTTGTTTTGCCGCAGCAAATGAAAAAGGAGCTAAACCAGCAATAAAAATCGCAAACTATATTCTGCGTAGCTAAATATATGGCACTTAAATCATCAATAGAATGGACTGAATCAACTTGGAACCCTGTTACTGGATGCAATAAAATTTCTCCAGGTTGTAAAAATTGTTATGCTGAAAGAATGGCTAAACGACTTAAAGCTATGGGTTCTGATAATTATGAAAATGGATTTAAGTTAACAACTCACGAACATGTTGTTGCACTTCCATTGCAATGGAGAAAACCTCAGGTAATATTTGTTAATTCAATGAGTGATCTTTTTCATAAAAATGTTTCACTTGATTTTATATTAAAAGTTTTTGAAACAATGAATAAAGCTCACTGGCATGTATTTCAAGTTTTGACGAAACGCTCTGATAGACTACTTGAACTGAATAAATATCTTCCTTGGAGTAAAAATATTTGGATGGGCGTAAGTGTTGAAAATCAGGATTACACTTTTAGAATTGATGATCTAAGAAAAACAGATGCTCAAACAAAATTTTTATCAATCGAACCACTTTTAGGTCCCATTAAAAAACTCAACTTGAAAAAAATTGATTGGGTAATTGTGGGTGGGGAATCTGGACCAAAAGCTAGACCTATGAGTGAAGATTGGGTAATTGGGATAAAAGAAAAATGCCTTAAGCAATCAGTACCATTTTTCTTTAAACAGTGGGGTGGTGTTCAAAAGAAGAAAAATGGTCGTGAATTAGAAGGAAGGACCTGGGATCAAATGCCATCAGTTTTCATTAATTCTTGAAAATCTTCGTTATCAGTCAAACACTAAAATTCTATTATAAATAAAATCAAAACTAAAAGTTTTTGATTCGGTTCGCCGTTCAATATACTCTGCAACTTTTTCTAATCGCTTGGGAATTGAAAGAATTTTTTCCTGAGCTTTTTGTGCAAGATCATTCAGTCCTGTTATCAATTCAATTTCCCAAAACTTTATTGCTTCTTCAACAATCTTTTTGTAATCACGCGGACCATAAATACCAACTCTTCTTACAACATCAGCCATATCACGAAAGTTCGGCATTGAAATTCCGGGCATATCAATCGCAGGCATAATATCGGCAGCAGAAAGCATTGCTCTGTTTGGATCAAGCTTTAGAACTTCTTTAAATACATTTCTGTAAAAAGTAAAATGCTTTGCTTCATCTGCCGCAATGTTGCTTAGAATACCATTTAATAAAGGTTCATCATCACCGGCTAACTTTCCGGTGTTCTTATGAGAAAATTGTGTTGCTCTTTCCTGAAGGGTTGTGTACACAAAAACTTTATAAGGATCTTTATCCCAATCGGGATTAAAACCACTTTCAATATAGTGAAACTGCATCAACTCAACTTCTCGAAAACTAAACAACCGAGCATCGCGGACGTAATCTCTTATCACTGCGCCGTGCCTGTCTTCTTCTGCAGTCCACATGTTATTCCATTTGGACCAGAAGCTTCTATCGCCAAGATGCTGAGCAATTAGTCTGTGAAAGTGTGGAAGTCCTTCTTCGGTTAAAAGATTTAATGCAACAGCAACACGAACTTCATCCTTAACTCCGCGTACACGATCGCGAAGATTTTTAATGTTTGTTTCCTGATCATCATTCATCTTTTCATCAGCAGGAAGAAAATCAGAGGAGAACCATAATTTTCTTTTATCAACGTGATCTTCCATCCATTCTTTTACTTT
>CAYUJU010000111.1:0-2823 GCA_964445115.1 uncultured Methylobacillus sp.
ATTCCGGCCTTTCGAGCCGAAGACTCGGGTTCAAATCCCGGCCGGAGCATCAACACATAAACATCATGACGCCTGTGTGCGATTATTTTCTGGTTTTTATATGGGGGTCGCCCTATACGGTTGAGGCCCTATGGCCAAGAGAGATGTCAGAAAACGGCCATCCTGTCGCTCCTCCAACATGGGTGATGGCGAGATGGCGACTCCATTTTCACCAGAACACAAGGTCAGAGCACGCTGGAATCCGCCTCGAAGTGCATCTATTTTCAGTCTTGATGCTCGATATGTTTATATCTCATTAAACTGCAAAAGACGCCTGTGCCTGAGCAAAACACTCAAATATCAGACGAGAATGATGATAAGGTCAGGTACCCACACCACAGGAGGGGTAGGCGCTTTGCCTGGGTGGCAGAGCAACTCCAGGTCTCCGGACCCAAAGCATCCTGTCGGGGTGGTTCCAAGGATCAAAGCGCTTCTATGCGCTTTAAATCCTAACGATTGAGGGTAAAGTAAGGAGGTGGGAACGAAATGAGAAAAGAGATAGCTGTTTTGGTGCTTATCGCCATGGCCCTAGTAGGTATGGCCGGTGCAGCCAACTACATGTATGAGAAGGCATCGGTTAAGGGCGTCGGATACAAGAACGTAGAGATGATCATTTCCACCCAGTGGGGCTTCAATGGAGCCAAGCTGGTAGAGAAGGAGTCCGGATCGGGCAACGTCATCACAGAGAGGACTGAGCTTGAGGCCGAGAGGCAGCTCAATCACGATGGAAGCCCAATCGGCGCAATAGATAATAAGGATGGTACATACACAATGGTTTGTGATTGGCCAACTGGAAAGTGCGCAATGGACTACATCAACTTCACCAAGGAAGCCGAGTTCGAGTACATGCCAGTCTCTTACCAGACGGGCACATACGACCAGAAGTGGGTTGAGAAGCTCTGCGTCCAGAACTACAGGATCGGCGCTGTGCTGACTGAGATGTACACCCATGCCGAGCACCTGCAGAAGACAACTGAGGTCAGGACCAGGCTGTACGCCATCAACGATGATGACGGTACCTGCTCACCAAAGTGCTGCACAGGTGTCCTCGAGGCCAACCTGAACTCCAACGTCATCGGTGTCGCTCACATCGGCTGGATCTCCAGGGATCCCACGGCAGACACACAGCTCAAGGGACGCCATGCTGAGTACGGCAGGTCTGTAGAGGACCTCACTGGTGTCTTCTCGATCGAGAAGTTCATCCAGCTCTGGGGCAACTCCACCTGCGGCGCTATCAGCGTTGACTGGCTGCCCTGCGTGTAAATAGATAAAACTAAAAAGATACTTGCTCCGGCGCATGCCGGGGCAGTTCATTCTATTTTAAGTCCAAGCGTTGTTGTGCGGTATTCCTCTTCTGCATCACGGAGCCGTCCATTTACTATATTCAGCATTTCGAAAGCATTCAACGTGAATTTCGGCGAAACATCCGAGATGCATTCGACAGGTTTATATGCTAATAATCGAACCAGAGAACTTGCCTGAATGCAGTATTGTGCAGTCAGATATAAGAAGCTATCAGTCGCTTCACATCGGGATGTATGGATTGGAAGGTCGTGGCTGTTTGTCTCTGGCCGTGTCGTCGGCGAAAGCAGTTTCGGCACCTTTGGTGGAACAGCACATGGAATCCATCGAACCGAAGGTCATCCGCCCTGCTGTAGTGATGTCACGTGAGGATCTTTTGCGGTCCCAGGACGGCCTAAGATCCGACGTAAGGAGGTGGGAACGAAATGAGAAAAGAGATAGCTGTTTTGGTGCTTATCGCTATGGCCCTGGTAGGCATGGCCGGTGCAGCTAACTACATGTACGAGAAGGCATCGGTTAAGGGCGTCGGATACAAGAACGTGGAGATGATCATTTCCACCCAGTGGGGCTTTGGAGGACAGAAGCTGGTAGAGAAGGAGTCCGGATCGGGCAACGTCATCACAGAGAGGACTGAGCTTGAGGCCGAGAGGCAGCTCAATCACGATGGAAGCCCAATCGGCGCAATAGATAATAAGGATGGTACATACACAATGGTTTGTGATTGGCCAACTGGAAAGTGCGCAATGGACTACATCAACTTCACCAAGGAAGCCGAGTTCGAGTACATGCCAGTCTCTTACCAGACGGGCACATACGACCAGAAGTGGGTCGAGAAGCTCTGCGTCCAGAACTACAAGATCGGCGCTGTGCTGACTGAGATGTACACCCACGCCGAGCACCTGCAGAAGACAACTGAGGTCAGGACCAGGGGATATGGTATCGTTGATACCATCGATGGAAAACTATGCACCCCAGCCTGCTGCACAGGTGTCCTCGAGGCCAACCTGAACTCCAACGTCATCGGTGTCGCTCACATCGGCTGGATCTCCAGGGATCCCACGGCAGACACACAGCTCAAGGGACGCCATGCTGAGTACGGCAGGTCTGTAGAGGACCTCACTGGTGTCTTCTCGATCGAGAAGTTCATCCAGCTCTGGGGCAACTCCACCTGCGGCGCTATCAGCGTTGATTGGCTGCCCTGCGTGTAAATAGATAAAACTAAAAAGATACTTGCTCCGGGAATGCCCGGGGCCAAAAATCTTTTTCTTTTCTGTGATCTCCGGGTTTCGGGCAATCAATTCGCCAGGAATTCCCGCCCAACTGGTCCAAAGAACGCCTCTGAAGCTCAACCTGCGGAAGAATGCGCAGATCTCGATGGGATTTGCCGGGGGTCATCTGCCAGCATATAGCCGCATAATATGCCGAGATGAATTCAATCGCAAAGGACCCAATCCACGGCTTGAAAAACAGTACGGGCGGAAA
>CAYUJU010000112.1:0-2614 GCA_964445115.1 uncultured Methylobacillus sp.
TGGCGATCGGTTTCTTCGTGATCCTGGTCGGCCGCATGGCCATCGATGTGTGGGTGTTGGCGGATGCCAAGGATCGGCTCGAAGCCCCTGCCGTGATCATCGACCGCGAGATGGCCAGGGCGGCGGCCGCTCCGGATTTCATGGGATCGACCCATGACCGTGCAACCTCCTGGGCGGCCTTCATCACGGAATGGTTCTATCGCAAACCCGGGCTGTTGAGACACGTCGAGGAAGATCAATCCCGGGTGGGTATGACCGACCAGGCCGTACAGCGTGGGGTCCGCTCGATGGACTTTGCCATCACCAGAACGCTCACCGGCTCTCAGGTGATCGCGGTCCGCGCCGCGATCATGGTTTCCTACCTGCCCTGGATCGGCTTCATGTACCTGCTCGCATTCGTGGATGGCGCCATCGAACGCACCCGGCGCAAGTTCGGCGCCGGGCGCGAATCGTCGACGGTCTATCACCGCGCGAAATACTTCCAGGTGACCATCGCGACCATGGTGTCGGCCGCCTACCTGTGGTGGCCTGGCGATGTGGATCCGTTGCTGATCCTTGTTCCGACGATACTTGCCTGCGCAGCCTTGGGGCGGTTTCAGGCCAAGTACTACAAGAAATACGTGTAGCTGCATTTCTGGGCAGCACGCTGGCAAGGTGGCGCAGCGGAAAGCATGGTTTGTTATATACCGTTGCACCTGTATATAATTTGCCTCATTCCTTGGGAACAGAAACCCACGTCGACACTACATGGAAGGAAATGCGGTGCGCCCCGAAAAGAAAGACGAGTTTTTGCCTGCGACCAAATCCCTGATCAACCGAAAGCAGCTCCTGAAGATGGTTCCGCTGTCCGACCGGACCATCTTCGATATGGAAAAGCGCGGGGAATTTCCACGGCGCTTTGCGCTAACCAGCCGAAATGTGGCGTGGGATCTGGCGGAAATCGAGGCGTGGATTGAAGCTCGCAAGGCGTCAGGCGATCAAGCTGTGCGCCCAGGGATCACGCCTTCTTGATCGTCCATTCGTCGATCATATCGGCCCAGTCTTGCAGCATGGCTTTTCGCTGTTCTCTGTACTCTGCCTTGTTGTAGACGGCTCGAACACCCTTCTGCTCATGAGCAAGCGCCTTCTCGATCCAATCCGTGTTGTACCCCGCTTCATGAAGTAACGTGGATCCAGTGCGCCGCAGGTCATGCGGCCCGAACTTGGCCAACACCTTCCCATCTTTCTGTGCCGCGGTGTACGCCAAGGTCGTAACTTGGTTCAGCGTGGCCTTGCTCATCGGGATGTCTGGGTCATATCTTGAGGGCAGCACATAACGCGAGCCACCTGCGCAGGTTTTGAGTGCAATGAAGAAATCAACCGCCTGACGTGACAGGTAGACGTTGTGCGGATTGCGTCGCTTCATTCGGACGGCGGGTATGGTCCAGATTCCATCCGAGAAATTCACCTCTTCCCAAGTCGCATCAGTCAATTCTGACTTGCGGACCAACGTCAGCAGCAGAAGCTTTACCGCTATGCGGATGGTTGGGGAAGTCGAAACCCGTTCCAAGTACTGGTACATTAAACCGATTTCTTCTTGAGTCAACGCACGATCACGAGGAACGAATTTCGCGATGGCTGCCGGCCTGACGCGATCCGCGGGGTTCTCCACATCCTGGCCCCGCTCGGATGCCCATCGGTAAATCTGCATCACCACTTCACGCGCATGAACGGCAGTGGCTGGAGCACCTCGCTCGACGATCTTGTCCGTTAGATGCCGCAGATCGTCATGGGTCACTTCAGCCAAGAGTCGATTACCAAAGACCGGTTTCAACTCCCTTGTATAAACGGCCTTGCGCATGTCGCGAGTGGAGTCCGCCATCTGATAGCCTTTGAGCCAGGATTCAGCCCAGTCGTCAAACGTCTTGGCCTGCTTTTCCTTGTCCTTGGATCTGGCCTTGTCCTGGGCCGGTGATATCCCGGCGGAAATTTTCCGCTTGGCATCATGCAACGCGTCCCTTGCCTCGGCCAGGGTAATTCCACCAGAGCCATAGCGCCCTATGGTCAGGGTCTCGCTACGGCCGTTGAACTCATAGTTGTAGCGAAACGAAATGCTGGCGGCCGGAGTGACCGCCACGTAGAGCCCATCCCTATCCGCAACCTTGTACAGCTTGTCCCGAGGCTTGAGGTTCCTGATCTTGGTATCAGTTAGCATTTTATTTTCCTTGTTTAACAATTAGATACAAGGTTTGTATGACTTATTCGTGGCATCGACACCATGGAACCGACGTAATCGATACCACGATTTTTAAGGCCGACAATGTCGGCACATTAGTCAACATATACAAGCACATAGTCTTGTTTCGATACCACGAAAACCACATCATCAACGAATGGTATCGTTCTTTCGAGAGACTGCCTACAGGAATGATACCCCTGAAAATGCCACGCGCAGGTCTTGCTTGGCCGTGCTTGCAGTTGCCAGCTGATGCCAGATCAGAAAAACAAAAAGCCCATGTATACATGGGCTTATGTTGTACTTCTTGCTAGCTGATGCTAGCTGATGCCAGACATCAAATCATTCCCACTCGATGGTTCCCGGCGGCTTGCCGGTGATGTCGTAGGTGACCCGGTT
>CAYUJU010000113.1:0-2610 GCA_964445115.1 uncultured Methylobacillus sp.
CATGTTTTTGGGATATATGTAACTTGCATATAACTTTTTTGTTTCATTAGTAAAATGCATATATGGGGTGGGAAGTTGGTCATTATCACTTTGCATATATGCATTAATGATGTATGTGATATGCTATATGTCATTTTTCAACATATGGTGTTGTGTTATAAAACATGTTTAATAACTATTATTATTCATTATTATGTTGTTTAAACATGATAATAATGAATAATAAACATGTTAAAACAATAATAATATTTCATAGGCAATATGCATATATGTTCATTTGTCATATATGCACATCGTTATATGTCAACTTCCTCGGGTATATGCATGTTGCTAATGAAATTTTCAAGACATATGGGATTTGATAATGACTATAAAATATGGGATAACTATATCAAAAACATGTTTTAGACATACAAAAACATGTTTATATACCATTTTCGACCATTTCCAATCGATTGGAATACATTTCAGGACGATTGGAAGCGATTTAAAAAAAATTTTTTTTTTCCGGACCCATTTATGTGTAAAAGTCCGCCGGGGTACTACATGACTGGGTGCATAATAGTGAAACATCATATAATGTCTCGAAATGCTCTGATATGCAATTTAACATTGTTATATCATCATTTTAAGCGTATAGGGTCACTCCTATTCACTGCCTCAGTCATGCATGAATTGCACAATGGATGTATACCATCAAATAGGATGTGTCCCTCCCATTCCCTCATTCATGTTTACACCTGAAACCATATTAACCGGCATGGAGCGTATGGGATTAGGGTTTTTTGTTGGAATATGAGTACTAGTAGGATTGCATGTCTGAAACAATGCATGAACCTAAGTAGTACGTGGTATGGCCTATGTCGGTCACTTGAAAAGGATAAATACATGCATCCACACATATGAATCGAGTGATTATGCGTTTCATTTTCATGAAGACGTTCATATGTGGCATGATACATGGTATGAAATATGACCATGTCCAGGTGATATACTTGGTTTTTCACATATATGTGAATTCATATATGTGGAATTAGTCAAGTTTAAGGAAAGCAAGTCGAGATGCTTGGTAAATAGGGTGTATGTTTAGGTTCCAACATATACCCCGGAACATATGTTCCAAAATTCCAAACAGTTGGTAAAAAATGATGGGGAATCATGTGAATATCATGTAATTTGTATGAATTACATGTATTCATGTATATGAATAAAACTGTAATAAAAAAACGTCTCTGTCAGAAAAAAAGATATCAAAGATATCATTAACGAATAAACGACGAAAAAAAGTATTATCTTGTCAATAATACGACATGTGCATGACCCACATGTATAAGGTTCAGGTTATAGTCTAACTATAACTCAAAATCCGCGCAATGGTATCCATCCAAGGACAGCAAAATACCAAAAACAGTTTTATTTATATATGTGGATTCATGTAATTTGTATAATTTACATGATATTTATACATGAAACACGGGTGTAAAATCACTAGGAACTCGTGTATCCAATACTATGGTGCCGGTATTGATGAAATTGTAAAACGTCTCTTGTCTAAAAATGTGTTATCGACGAAACTATGTAGCCAAGGTAATTCCTATATCGATAACACATACTCATGTGAGGTATGACACATGTAAGATCCGCGCATCCGGCTGTGATCTACTGTAGTAGTCACATAAAGGTTGGATATGACCAGTGTGGGTTTTTCCCATGCATAAGCACCCGTGGATAAAACGAGCAGGGGTTTTTACTGCTTGATGATAGGTAGGGCTCGAGGTAAGCTCGTGGTCCTTGTTCATATATGTATGTTTACATATATATATGATCGGGTGAGAATATAAAACCTATCATACATAAGAGTGCGAATTTGCATTGCTTATGTACAAAACTTACCCATTGAGATCATTCACATATTTGTGTGCTATTAATTTGGCCGAATATGTGAGTATGATATTGGTGCGCTATGATTATAGCTCCATACTAATATGGTAATCTTTGTCGTTCTCGAAGGTACATGATTATTCATGATATCTTGATATGTATATTAATGTATGTATGTATATTAATATGGCAGTCTTTGTCGAGTTCGAAGGTGCATGATTATGTATATTTTCATGTTATCGCGAGGATCATATTAGTATGTGCACCTATACTAATATAATAATCTTTGTTGGGTGAAACCAAAGGTATGTGATGAAATATTCATATGCCTTGAGTATTATATTAGTCGTAGGTTTGCTATAACTATGGCCCTATGCATGTATTTGTATAGGTGTGCTATGACCATGGCACCATATCAATATGTAAACATATTGATATGGGAAGGTTATAATTATGGCCCAATATCACTAGTCATGTAATTTACATGTAATTGTATAAATTATATGTATTTTGTATGAAAAATAATTGACTATAAAAAATATATATACATATCTAATCTAATTAGTTATGTATATATACATGTGAAAGGGATACACATGTAAAAACATATGAACAACAGCATATGTAATTTGACTATGTTGAATATATATTCAACATTCATGTGTAATATATACATGTATTTGTGAGCTAAGTATTGGCCGAATACATGTATATATTACACATGTATTG
>CAYUJU010000114.1:0-2504 GCA_964445115.1 uncultured Methylobacillus sp.
TTGGCGTAAGTGTTGTAACGGCGACGCAGCGGCAGCAAGGCGCCACGCTCAGGTTGTTTGTCGACCGGGATTTTCTTGGATTCTTCGTGGCTCAAGCCTATCGTGCCTTTCAGGATGGCGTCGGCCTGGTCGCAGATGTCTATGGTGGCTTGCGGGAAGGCGTCGCCGGTTTCGAAGTAGGCGCAGGCGCCGAACAGTGCTGGCATCAATTCGAATTTGACGTCGTTGCGTTCTTCGATGACTTTCAAAACCTTGATGGCTTCCGCGGTGATTTCAGGGCCAATGCCGTCGCCGGCCAAGACTGCGATTTTGTAATTTTTCATGGGCTTGCTGATGACTGAGTGAATAAATCGTTAAATCCGGAATTCGATCCGGCAAATCAAACGGCCAATTTTATCAGATACCGCGCAGCTGGCCGCCGGAAAATCGCAGCCGGCCAGCGCGCCAGAAAAATTGGGTAGGCACTGCGTGTCTTAGCGGGATTTCGCATCCATCTTCACAACAAAAGGTACGAGGGGTCTATCCTACGCTGAAAATATCGACAACACTCGCAAAAAGCTGGCTTCAAGATCCGCCTGCAAATGCAGCTTTGCGCCGGTCACCGGATGCGGAAAAACCATCTCGGTCGCCGCCAGCATCAACCGGCCTTGGCCGAAGCGTTCCGCGAAATAGCGATTGTGGCGGCCGCGGCCGTGGTTGGCGTCGCCAATGATGGGGTGGCTGATGTGTTTCATGTGCCGGCGCAATTGGTGTTTGCGGCCGGTTTCCGGATACAGTTCGACCAGGCTGTAACGGCTGGTGGCCTGGCCTTCGATGGCGACCGGGATTTCGGTAGTCACCAGCCGCCGATAGCGGGTGCGGGCTTCGCGCACGGGTTGCGGCTGGCCCTTGAGCCGGCGGTCTTCCGGCTCGTCGCGGAGCGGATGGTCGATGATGCCGTGTTCCGGCAACCAGCCGCGCACCATCGCTCGATAAGTTTTACTCACCTCGCCAGACATCATCGCCTTCCCCAAGATGCTGGCGGTTTGCGGATCGCGCGCGAAGACCAGCAAGCCGGAAGTCGGGCGATCCAGCCGATGCACCGGGTAAACGTGTTCGCCGCCGTTCAGCGCCCGCGCGTATTGCAGCGCAAACTCGGTTTCGTGTTTGTCGATGGGGCTGCGATGTACCAGCAAGCCAGCCGGCTTGTGCGCCGCCAGTAGCCATGGGTCGCGGTAAATCTCGGTGAGCGGATTTGCCTTAGGCAAGGGGGGAGTCTCCGGTTGCTGGTTATTTGGCATCGGCTCTGGCAAGGGCATTAACCTGATACCCATTGGGTATCTTTGATCCTAGAAAAAGCAAAAGCGTTATTCATGTTTTATCCAACACCCGACAGGCGAAAAGCATGCCACGGGTAAGCGACGGATTTATTTCGTGTCTTTCGTGTTCTCGCTGGATTGACTGCATCAGGGGGGGCATAAAATCGTCACCGAAATTGATCCAGCAATTTGATGAAATTGCGCTTGGCTTTAAAACGCGCTCGCAATTCAGCAACGTAACCGCTAAAGCCGTCAGTTTTGGGGCCGGATTTTAGCGTCGATTGCATTTTGCTCAATAAGACGGCCGCTTGTTGGTAGGCCTGGTTGTTGGTTTGTTCGACGTACCAGGGGATCAGGCGTTGATAGATTTGGACGGCATCGTCGACGCGTTGGGTTTGAGCCAATTGTTCGGCAAGACGAATCAATAACTCCGGCTGGCATTCACCGCGATTGGCCGCCGTCCACGCCGCATCCAAATCCGTTTCCCACAGCGCAATTTCCAGTTCCAGCGAGGTATTGGGTTTGGTATTACGACCATTCCAACGCTGATTTTCTTGCTGGCGCTGCGCCACAATGTCGGCCAGTTTCTCCTGTGCGCGTTGGCGTTGTTGCGGCCAATTCCGCAGCTGTTTGGCGATTTCGTGCAGTTTTTGGTAGGCCTGCAAAGACGGCCGTTCTTCGAATTGCAGCCAAACCATCTGTAACGCTTCGTCATGGCGCTGGCGCTGCAAATAGGCGGCGGCGAGAAAATCGCGCAAACGCGCGTCGGTCTGCACCGGAAAGGCCTTCAAACCGCGCTCCGCCCATTCCAGCGCCTTGTCGTGTTGACCGGCGTTGGCCCAAATTTCGGCGATGACCAGATAATGGTAGGCGTAGGTCAAATCCAGTGCTTTGGCTTTGACCAACTGTTCGATGTCGCCGTCGGCTTTTGCCTGAAGTTCTGTTAACCGAATGATGCGGGAACGGCGAGCATCGAATCTATCTCGGCTTTGTTTGGGTTGGAGTTGGTCGAATTCGGCTTGCACCAATTGCCGGTAACGCTGCAAACCATCGTCGCCCAGGGCAATGGCATACGTCGACGGATCGAAACTGCAAATACCCATGCTGGTGCCAGTTTCCAGCCGAAACAGGCGTTCCGCCAGATCACGCGGGTCCGACTTGGCCATTTCGCATGCCTGAAGATGTAAATCGCCTAACGATTGCAAG